>NZ_JACJGA010000007.1:0-276581 GCF_014164725.1 Tessaracoccus sp. MC1627
CCGATGAGTTCGTCGAGATCCGGCGCACGGCGCTCAGGCACGATCGGCGAGACCGAGTCAGGCAGGCCGGGGTCGGGTGGGCAGGGTGGTCCCGCGACGCGGGGTGTGAGTTGCTGCAGCCGGTGGCGTTGATGCTGCCTCGGCCTGCGCGCCGGATCGATGTGCCGGGGTGGGGTGAACCACGGCATACCTGTGGCGGGGTCGAGGTGGACCTGCCATTGGGATTCCTCTGATTGGCGGGGTCGGGTTCGACGAGGCGGTGGTGGAATGGGCAGAGCAACACGCCGTTGGCGAGGCATGTTGCGCCGCCTTGCCACCACGGAATGATGTGATGCGCCTCACAGCCGGCCGGTGTGGCGGTGCAGCCGGGGAACACACAGCCCTGATCCCGCTCGACGAGTGCGGCCCGGAGGGCGGGGGTGAACAGGCGATGCGTGCGCCCCACGTCCAGTGGCCGCGATGGGGTGCCCAGCACCATCGGGATCAGGCGCGCGTCGCAGGCCAGGCGGCGGGCCTCCCCCGCCGACAAACCATCGACCCCGCCGGCGCCGAGGACGCTGACTTCACCCAGCCCGGTGGTGAGGGTGTCGTAGTTGAGGGTGATGTGGACCTGGGGCCGGTCCACCCCATGCGACGGGAGGGTGCCGCCACTGGCGGCGTGCTGGGTCAGCAGCACCAGGGCGTCGGCGCGGCGCGCGCCGCGGCTCGGGGTCTCCCCGGTGGTGCCGTAGGTGGAGGCCGCGGGCATCAGGGCATCGAGCTGGGCGGCGAGGAGGGCGGCGTCGGCGACGGGGAGTTGGCCGGTGATCCGCATCGACCCGTGAAAATCGGGAGACAAGTGCAGGAACCTGTCGCGCCGCGCCGCGGTCTCTTCCCGGGCCAGACGTGTCGCGTCCTCGGCATCTGAGTGGTCGGGGTCGATCACCTCGACCAGCCGCGATGCCAGGATGCGTAGCTCTCCGGGGCCGAGGGTGTCGGCGTGGGCGAGGATCAGTTCCTGGCATTCGATCAGCTGGGCGCGGGTCAGGCGCGCCGGGAGTTTGCGCAGCCCGGCGACGATCGCCTCCGCCTGCGCCACCGACACTGAGCCTTCACTCAACGCGGCGCCGATCAGCGGGAACCGGTCCCCCAAATCCTGCGCGAGGCGCAGTGTCGCGGTGGCTTGGGCGGGGGTGGTGCGCACCGACTGCCGCACCCCGTCGATCACCGCGTCCGCGGCGGAGAGCTTGGCTTCGTGGAGGAGGTACAGACGGAGTCCGGCCAGTTGGGCTTCGGCCTCACTGATGGAGTCCACCAGACCGGCCAGGCGTTGCATCGCGATCTGGTCTGCGCCGATGGATGCGGCGGCGTCCCACAGGGCGGCGATGTATCGCTGCCCCAGGTCTGCCACCGTCTCGCTCATGTGAACAATTCTGTCACCGGCCACTGACAGAAACGGGCCCAGAACCCCGCCCCTGCAGAAAGAAATTCAGGCAATTTCTGGTTGCCTCTGGGAGCAGGCCGCGTAGGTCGAGGCCAGGAAGTGACATGCCTTGTCAACCGACAGTTGAGTCGGTTCGAGAGCATCCGTGGTTCCCGATGTGAACACTGTGGTCGGGTCCTGCTCGACGGTCGGGTTGGCTTCGACGCGGGCTGCGCCGCTACGCGGCTCGGCCCGGCTCACCCAACGGGAATCGGCTGCCGCACCGCGGGCGGCTACCTGCGATCACGGAGGGGCCCGCGCCTGACAGGTAAGGGTGGGGGACAGCAGGGCGGCACTGCGCAGCGGTGCCCAACCCGACGATCACCCAACCGGCATCCCGCCCAAGCAAGCCCGGCCCCAACGCCGCCCTGCCGGCCCGCACCCAGGACAAGACCACGCCACAGGAGGACCGAGTGCGGGGAGACGGGAGACGATGCCCGGGCGGCCTCAACCACCCGAGTACAGATTGGCCGGCGGCGATCAGCAAGAGCATGGACAACGGCCGCCCGGACATCGACTCACGGCTCACCGCACCCGGCCATGAGATTCGCACGAAGGTGGTAGTCACGACCCTTCGAGACGGCACCCGCGCCTTCGGCGGCGCGCCTCCTCAGGGAGCGGGAGTCGACCGGCCACATCGCTTCGCGGGCGGCCCTCCTCAGGGAGCGGGAGTCGACCTGCCACGCCGCTCCGCGGGCGGCCCTCCTCAGGGAGCGAAAGGGGACAGGCCCCGCCGCTCCTTAAGCGGAGCTGCTCAGGGGAAGTCGTTGCGGGCTCGGATGATGAGGTCCACCATGTGTGAGCCGCCGCTCGCACCATTGGTGGAGGCGTTCTGCCAACTCTGGTCGGCCACCACTCGGGGCCACGGCTCACCCTCCCACCACCCGAACATGGGCCCGCCGGACTGGCCCGGGATCACGTCGGCCTGGTGCATGATGGCCTGCGCCGTCTCCGGCTGGGAGTCGTGCCCGTCGAGGCTGAAGTCCCCGACGAAGCAAGGGCGGCTGCCGCCGGCGATGTCTTGCGGGTAGCCGATGTGGCTCCAATAGTTGCCGCCGTCCCACGAGTCCGAGTAGGTGCGCGAGCCCATCCACCCGGTCAGGTCACCCATCCGCCGGTCGAGCACCACCACCACGTAGTCGTGCCGTTCCTCCGTGCCCTCGATGGTGGGCCCGAACACCTGCTCCTGCCAGTAGATGTGGATCCCCCATGCCGTGCCGAACGGGGTGCTGCCGTCGAAGTAGCTGGGCATGAACTTGATCCAGCCCGCCACGTGCGGGTCCGGGTTGACGATCCAGCCGATAGCGTGGCTGCAGGTCAGGAGGTGGCGGGGGCCCACCATCGCCCCCGACGCCCAGCCGCCGTTGGACGTCTCCACCCTTCCGGCGGTGCACCACGGGAAGCCGGTGTCGCTGAAGTCGTAGCGGTCGTCGGTACCGAAGACGGTAGTGGCCCACTTCGCGTCCGGGTCATCGAGGCTGGGGATGCGGCCCTTGAGTCGACGGCGCAGCCTTCGGTCCAGCTTCTCCGGCTTCACCCGGAGATCCAGGTGGTCAGGCAGGAAACCGACCACTGCGTCGGAGTGCTCCTCCTCCGTGAACAACCGTCGTCGAGAGGAGAGTTTGGTGCTGTCCACGCCGGGTCCGAACGAGTGGATGCCGATGGCCTTGCGAGGGATGGTCAGGTCCACGCGGAAGGTCTTGTCGTCGCTGAGCGCAACCACAGGCTCGACCACCTCGACGTGGCGCACCTCCGGGATGGGTTCGCGGCCGGTGAGGAACAGGGTCTCGGTCACGCCCTCATCGGGCGGTGATGTGAGGGCCTCGCGGGCCTGGACGGCGCGTTCGAGGCGCTCATAGCGGATCGGTTCGGAGCTCATGGTCATCTCCCTCGTCTGGGACCGCCGTGCCAGCGGTCACACCCGTGAAGAGGCGCGCAACAGCCGTCCTGATACGCGAGCTATCCCATCCAGCGCTCGCCGGCTGGCGCCGCTGTCAGGCTCCCCCCGGAGATCGTTGCCAGCACCGCCGCGAAGTCGGACTCGCCGCCGGCCTGCACCGCGACCGTGATGTGTGCGCGGTCGGTCCACTCCACCCCGTCGACCACCACGGTCAGGCCGGACGGCAGGATCAGCCCCCGTAGCTGGTTCTCGTAGGCGCCGGCCTCGGCGTAGTCCACGTCGACCCTGAGCAGGCGGCTCAGCCGCACCTCGCGGATGCCCACCGCCTCCACGGCCGCGGCGACGGCGTCGGAGTACGCCCGCACAAGTCCTCCGGCGCCCAGCTTGATGCCGCCGAAGTAGCGGGTCACCACCGCGACAACGTCGGTCAGCGCGTTCTTCTGCAGCACCTGCAGCATCGGCAGCCCGGCGGTGCCGGCGGGCTCGCCGTCGTCAGAGCTACGGGCGGTGCGCCCATCCACCCCCAGAACGAACGCGGAACAGTGGTGGCGGGCGTCAAAATGTGCCGATCGCCGTTCCTCGACGACGGCGCGGGCGGCGTTTTCAGTGGACACCCTGCGGAGCCGGGTGAGGAACCGCGACCGCCTGATCTCGAGTTCGACGTCGACGCCACCGCCCGGCGAGACGTCGATGGTGCGGAACGAGGTCTCAGACACCCAGCTCGCGCCGCAGCTTGGCCACGTGGCCCGTGGCCTTCACGTTGTACTGCGCCACGCGCACGATGCCCTCGCCAGCGTCGTCGACGTCGATGACGAAGGTGGAGCGGAGCACGCCCTCGATCTCCTTGCCGTACAACTTGCGAGGGCCGTAGGCGCCGTACAGGTTGTGCACCGCCTTGCCCGGATCCGCAAGGAGGGTGAACCCCACCTCAGAGGTCTGCTTGAACTTGGCGAGGCGTTCCACCGGATCCGGCGAGCAGCCGAGCACCGTGTAGCCGGCTTCGGTGAACTCCTCCAGCGACTCGGAGAAGTCCACGGCCTGCGTGGTGCATCCGGGCGTCATCGCCGCGGGGTAGAAGTAGAGGATCACAGTGCCGCCGGCGTGATCTGCCAGGGAGACGCTCGCGCCGTCCTGATCAGGGAGGGTGAAGGCGGGGGCGGCGGAGCCGGTGGTCAGGCGTGCGGTCATGCGCCACATTCTAGGGCCCCCAACCACGGGCTGGTTTCGTTGAATAGGCTGGGGGCAGTCAGTTGAGGAGAACCGCATGTCTAATGGCTCACGATCCGTCGATGAGATCCGCGCAGACCTGGCCGCGGCGCGCGCGAAGCTCGCTCAGGCCACGTCGGATGCGGTGGAGTCCGTCAAGCCGCAGAACATCGCCCGGGCTGGGGTGGACCAGGCCAAGCAGTTCGCCAAGGCCGAGTTCGACGCTGTGGCCGCCCAGGTTCGCGACGATGAGGGCGGCTGGCGCACCGACCGACTGATCGCCATCGGTGGGGCGGTGCTCGGGCTGGTGGTGTTCGTGGTGACCATCAACACCATCGCCAACCGTCGCACCTCCCTTGAGGCGCGCACCCGGCGGGCCCTCACCCGCTGATCACGCAGCCGGCAGTAGCTCGGCGATCAGCTCCTCCACGCGACGGCGGATGTCGTCGCGGATGGGGCGCACGGACTCCACGCCCTTCCCGGCAGGGTCCTCCAGGACCCAGTCCTCATAGCGCTTGCCCGGGTAGAAGGGGCAGGTGTCGCCGCAGCCCATGGTGACCACCACGTCGGAGACCTGCACGGCCTCCGTGGTGAGGATCTTGGGGCTCTCGGCCGAGATGTCGATCCCCTCCTCGGCCATCGCCTCGACGGCGGCCGGGTTGATGCTGTCGGCGGGGGCCGAGCCGGCTGAGAGGACGTCGATCCTTCCCTGGCCGAGGTGGCGCAGATAGCCGGCGGCCATCTGGGAGCGGCCGGCGTTGTGGATGCAGACGAAGAGGACACTGGGCTTGTCGGTCATGGGGTCAGGGGCCTTTCAGGTGGTGGGGATGCCGAGCTCGACGAGCAGGCCTTGAAGCTTGGCGGAGATCTGGTCGCGGATGGGGCGGACGTCATCGGGTGACTGGCCCGCCGGGTCCGGGAGCTCCCAGTCCAGGTAGCGCTTCCCGGGGTAGATGGGGCACGAATCGCCGCAGCCCATGGTGACGACGACGTCGGCGGCGCGCACCACGTCGTCGGTGAGGGGCTTCGGGAACGCCTGACCAAGCTCGAGGCCGATCTCGGCGAGGGACTCGATCACGGCTGGGTTGATCTCGGAGGCAGGCAGCGAGCCGGCGGAGCGCACGTGCACCCGGCCGGGGGCCATCGCGGTGAGGAGCGCGGCGGCCATCTGGGAGCGGCCCGCGTTGTGGGTGCAGACGAACAGCACCTCGGGGACCGTCTTGGCGATGTGGCCCTGCGACTGCGCCAGAGCAGTCAGCCGCTCCTGGGCGAAGCGGACGGCCAGCACCGGCACGAAGGTCTTGATCCGTGCCGTGCGGAACAGCGTCTGGAAGGACTCGTGGACGTAGCGGTCCACGGTCTCGCGGGCGAAGGTGCCGGTGAAGCGGTAGGTGAGCTCGTCGACGCCGCGGGCCAGGACATGCTCGACGGTTCCTGCCGAGGGCAGCTCGAGGTGAGCGGATTCGTGGACCTCGGGCGCCGGCCCCTTGCTGAAGGAGCCCAGCGCCTGGGCGACCTCATCCAGCTTGGTGGGCACCACGCGGTAGAAGACCCACGTGCCCTCCTTGCGGCGGGTGAGGAGCCCGGCCTCGAACAGCACCTTGAGGTGGTGGGAGACGGTGGGCTGGGCCAGGTCGATTGAGCCGGTGAAGTCGCAGACGCAGGCCTCGCCGCGCGGGTCGGCGGCGATCATGGCCACCATGCGCAGGCGTGCGGGGTCTGACAGTGCCTTGAGGGCGGTGGTGAGCTCGGAGGCGCGCTCCGGGCTGAGCGGATCAGGTAGGTCTACCTGCTCACAAATTGACATAGATAAATAGTGACATGCGTCGATACAAGGTGCAATGTGCTGGGTCCGCGAGGCGATGGGCGCACAGGAGTGGCTACCTGATGTCGCTCGCGATTCGATGATGAGTCCGGCGCTGACCAGATCGAAGAGGGGCCCCGTGGGGCACGAACGCCACGTGGCCCCCACCCCGAAGGGCGAGGGCCACGTGGCTACGACGTTGGTACACCGCCAGGGACTTGAACCCTGAACCCGCTGATTAAGAGTCAGCTGCTCTGCCAGTTGAGCTAGCGGTGCGCGCGAGGACCAACTGTAGACGCTACCTTCCGGCGAAGTCCAATCGGGCCGGCTCTGACCGGGTGACGCTCAGGGTGCCGCTTGGATGAGCTCCAGGAGCGCCGGCTCCAGGTTGCGTCCGTTCTTCGACACGTCCGTCACCTGAACGGCCACCGCCCCCTGCCACTCGATGGCCAACGAGTCGGCCAGAATGCCGCGGGCGGAGGTCAGCCTGAGATCGGGGTGGGCCCGGTAGTCGATGCTGATCGCGGTGCTTTGATCGTCGGGTTCCCGGATGATGCGGAGAAACCGGTCCGTCAACACGATGGCCGCCGGCTCGAGCGTCAGCGACTTGTCCACCGGCACCTGGCCGACGCACACCAGGATCGCGGTCTCCCCGCCGTCGAGGAAGTAAGGCAGCGTTCCCAGGAGTTCGCGGTTTATCGTCACTTCGCCCTCGGTCAGCCCGACGGCGGCCTGCTGTACCCCATGGCTTCCGGGTAGCGCGGCAGCTGGCGCGTCCACGTCCACCGCCTGATCCTCGTTGCCCGGCCCCCAGTTGCCCATGTGAACTCCTTCGCCCGCAGGTTCGCTCATGGTAGCGCCGCATAAATCGGGAGGCGGGACGTTGTTTGCCACTCAGAGGAAGTGGGTACGTCCCCTCCAGGGGCAACGCTCCGACCAGAGAGAACCACGGGAGGATGACCATGGATCTGTACGCAGTGGACAAGTCAGCTCGAGAGCTCGCAGGGGAGAAGGGCGGGTTCCCCGCCCAGGAGCAGCAACCCCCGGGCCTGACCCCACCGATGGACCCGTACCCCGATCACGGCGAGGAGTCGTGGGTGGGCCGCGACCGCCTTGCCGGCCTCAAGGCGCTCATCACCGGAGGAGACTCGGGCATCGGGCGTGCCGTGGCCATCGCCTACGCCCGTGAAGGCGCCGACGTCGCCATCAATTACCTCGCCGAGGAGCAGTCCGATGCCGACGAGACCCGGACGTGGGTGGAGAAGGCGGGCCGGACCTGCGTGCTGCTGCCTGGGGACCTGACCGACGAGGCTGTCTCCCGCGGAATCGTCGACGACGCGGCCTCCGCGCTCGGCGGCCTGGACATCGTCGTCAACAACGCAGGCTTCCAGTGGGCCCGCCGCGGGAACGGGCTGGCCGATGTGACCACCGACGAGATGGACCGCGTGTTCAGGACCAACCTGTATGCCCTGTTCTGGGTGACCCAACAGGCACTCGAGTACCTGGGCAGGGGGTCCAGCATCATCAATGTGAGCTCCATCCAGGCATACGATCCGTCGGAACCGCTGATCGACTACGCGGCCACGAAGGCTGCGATCAACAACTTCAGCGTCAACCTGGCCGCCGACCTCGGCGCGAAGGGCATCCGGGTCAACGCGGTGGCGCCCGGGCCCATCTGGACTCCGCTGCAGCCGGCCACGAAGCCGGGGGAGGGCATGCCCACGTTTGGCGGAAACACCCCGCTGGGCCGCGCGGGCCAGCCGTCGGAGCTCGCCGGCGCCTTCGTGTTCCTCGCCAGCCCGGCCGATGCGTCCTACGTCAGCGGCACCGTGATCGGGGTCACCGGCGGGCGTCCGGTCTTCTGACCGCATCAAGCCCCGCCCGGTGGGTGGGGGTACCGAACACCGCTTCCCCAGCCGATCTCCCAGCCTGCTGAGTCGTCGAAGTAGTCAGCGGAGGCGAGGGGCAGCCGTCCGGCCTCCTCAACGCGGCTCAGCAGCCCGGCGAACCACTCGACGTAGGCGGGATCGTCGTGCGTGGCGCTGAGCCCCGGCCACTGGCCGAGGATGAGCTCGGCCACCTCCTCGGGGCCGGCGGCGAGGGTGACCTCCCCGCCGGCGAATCCCGTCAGGTCGCCGGTGGTGTAGCGGAGCACCTCGCGTGGCGGTCGATCCGCACCGGGATCCGTCGCGGTGAGGGTGGCCCGCCAATGCATGCCCGAGGGGCTGATGCTCGGCCAGACCCGGATGCGGTGGTAGCCGCGCTCGTGCAGCGCGCGCACCCCCCGGAGGATGCGCAGCGGCGTCCCCGCCGCGAGCGCCTGCCGGACCTCCTCCAGCGTGCTCTGGGCGGGCGTCACGATCCTCACCTCGTCGACCCGGGTCGACGCCGACGCGATGCTCTCGACGGCCGCGGCCACGGCGTCGCTCAGCGGCCAGCCGTACACGCCGGCGCTGATCAGCGGGAACGCCACGCTGCGGGCCCCGAGCTCGTCGGCGACCTGCAGCGCGCGGCGATAGCAGGATTCCAGCAGGGCGCGGTCGCGTTGCCCGGCGGCGTAGTTGGGGCCGACGGTGTGGATCACCCAGCGGGCCGGCAGGTCGCCGCCTGTGGTCCATCCCGCGTCTCCTGTGGCGAGCCCGGTCGGGAACCGGGCGATGCAGTCGCGGAGGATCGCGGGGCCGCCGGCCCGATGGATGGCGCCGTCGACGCCCCCGCCTCCGCGCATCCGGTTGTTGGCGGCGTTGACGATCGCGTCCACGCTCTGTTCGGTGATGTCGCCCAGCACGGCAGTGATCACGGTCATGATCCCAGTGTGGCCCGAAGCTCACTCCGTCAACCGTGGATGGCTACGATTGGAGGTGGTTTCCACCGCTCATCGGAGCTGAGATGTACGTCATCGAGACGCAGAAGTTGACCAAATCCTACGGCAGCGCCCGCGGCATCGTTGATGTCGACATGTCGGTGCTGGACGGCGAGATCTACGGCTTCATCGGGCCCAACGGGGCCGGCAAGTCCACCACCATCAGAACCCTGCTCGGCCTGATCCACCCCACCAGCGGGTCCGCGACCGTGTTCGGGAAGGACGTCACGACATTCGGTCCCGAGATCCGGCAGGAGGTCGGATACCTGCCCTCTGAAGTCTTCTACTACGACGACATGCGGGTGATCGACCTCCTGAAGTACTCGGCGAGCTTCTACGCCAAGGACCGGAAGGTCACCGAGGCGAGGATCCGGGAGCTCGCCGAGATGTTCGATCTGGACCTCAAGAAGAAGATCGACGACCTGTCCTACGGCAACAAGAAGAAGGTCGGGATCATCCAGGGCCTTGCCCACGAGCCGAAGCTGATCATCCTCGACGAGCCCACCGGGGGCCTGGATCCCCTCATCCAGCAGCAGTTCTTCCACCGGCTGAGGGAGGAGAACCAGAGGGGTGCCACCATCCTGTTCTCGTCGCACATCCTGGGGGAGGTGCAGCGGCTGTGTGACCGGGTGGCCATCATCAAGGAGGGCTCGATCATCAAGGTCGAGGAGATCAAGACCCTGCTCGAGAACCAGACCAAGCGCTTCCGGGTGGAGCTGGCCGGGCCGCCGGAACCGTCGCGCTTCCGGATCGACGGCGTGAGCGACCTCGTGGTGGCCAACCACTCGGCGAGCTTCCTGTACCGCGGCCGGATCAACGAGGTGACGCGGATGCTCGCCGAGCAGGACCTCGTCGACCTCCTCGTCGAGGAGCCGGACCTGGAGGAGATCTTCCTGCACTACTACCAGAGGGGGGACGAGCGGTGAACGTCTTCCTGAGGGAGCTGCGGGCCCACGGGAGGTCGACCATCACCTGGATGGTGTCGCTCACGGCGATCCTCGTGACGTTCATGGCCCTGTATCCGGCGTTCACCGCCGACATCGCGGTGACCAGGGAGGTGTTCGAGCAGTTCCCGGCGGTCGTGATGGATGCCCTGAACATCTCGCTGGCGAGCTTCTTCACCATCTACGGATTCTTCGGCTACCTGCTCAGCTTCGCGATCCTCGCCGGATCGATCCAGGCGATGAATCTCGGGACCGGGATCATCTCGAAGGAGACCTCGGGGAAGACGGCGGACTTCCTGCTCTCGAAGCCGATCACCAGGTCCCGCGTGGTCACCGCCAAGCTCGGCGCGGCTCTGGCGCTGCTCATCCTCACCAATCTCGTCTTCGCAGCGGTCGCCTTCACCGTCGCCTCTGTCCTGTCCGAAGAGGGCTTCTCGGCTCGGACCTTCCTTCTCATGGCGTCCACCCTGTTCCTGGTGCAGTTGTTTTTCCTAGCCCTCGGGACGCTGTTCGCCGTCACGATCCCCCGGATCAAGTCGGTGGTCGCGGTGTCTCTGCCCACTGTCTTCGCGTTCTACATCGTCGGCGTGGTGGGAGACGTCCTGGCCAACGACGAAGCCTGGTTCCTGACGCCGTTCAAGTACTTCGAGACCGGGCACATCATCGCCAACTCGAGCCTGGAAACCGCGCCCCTCGTCGTCCTGGCTGCCTTCGTCGTCGTCACGATCGCTCTGAGCTACCTGATCTACGTGCGCAAAGACGTGCGGGCGTCGGCGTAGGGGGAACTGATGAACGTCTTTCTGCGCGAGTTGAAGGTGCACCGCCTGGGGTTGCTCTTCTGGTCGCTGGGCATGGTGGCACTGGTGGGTGCCGGGATGGCGAAGTTCGCCGGCTACGAGGAGGCGGGCCAGTCGGTGGAGCAGTTGATGGCCACGCTGCCGAAGGCGGTCCTGGTGGTGTTCGGGATGACCGGCTTCGATCTGTCGACGGCGAGCGGGTTCTACGGTGTGCTGTTCCTGTACGTGGCCGTGATGGGGGCCGTACACGCCGTCCTCCTCGGCTCCACCCTCATCTCGAAGGAGGAGCGGGACAGGACCTCCGAGTTCCTGTTCGCCAAGCCCATCACCCGTGGCCGTGCGCTGACCGGCAAGCTGCTCGCCGGCCTGGTCAATGTCCTTGTCCTCAACCTCGTGACCACCGCCTCGTCGCTCTACTTCGTCGGCTTCTTCGGCGACGGGCGGTCCTCCAGCGATGAGGTGGCCGTCCTGATGGTGGGGCTGCTGTTCCTGCAGCTCATCTTCCTGGCGGTGGGCGCCCTCGTGGCGGGTGCATCGAGGCGCCCGAAGCTGGCCGCCTCAAGGTCTACCTCGGTGATGTTCCTGACCTTCCTCGTCTACTACCTGGTCAACCTCAACGAGGACCTCGCCTTCCTGAGGTTCCTGACGCCGTTCAAGTACTTCGACGCGGCCACGCTGATGGCTGACGGCGCCCTGGACCCGGTGTTCGTGGCACTGTCTGTCGGCATCATCGCGCTTGCCGTCGCCGGGACCTATCGCCTCTTCGCGGACCGCGACCTGGCCGTGTGAGCGCCGATGGCGCAGAAAACCCGCCCCGAGATGCTCGGGGCGGGTTCTGCGTGGGGTGAGTAACGGGACTTGAACCCGCGGCCCCCTGGACCACAACCAGGTGCTCTACCAGCTGAGCTATACCCACCATGTTGCCGTCAAGCCCACAGGGGCGCGACGACTGAGAAACAATAGCGCACCCCTAGTGGCCCTGCGAAATTGCCTCTCCTGCGGCCCCGGTGAGGGTCCCGCGATGGCGCTCCGCGATGGCGCGCAGCTCCGTCGGCGACGGACCTGGCGGCGGCACGAAGACCGCCTCGCGGTAGTAGCGCAGCTCCTCGATGGATTCCTGGATGTCCGCCAGAGCCCGGTGGTTGCCGGCCTTCTTCGGCGCACCGTAGTGCACCCGCGGGTACCACCGCTTCGACAGCTCCTTGATGGTGGACACGTCCACGTTGCGGTAGTGCACCCACTGCTCCAGCTCCGGCATGTCGCGGGCGAGGAACGCGCGGTCCGTCCCGATGGTATTGCCCGCCAGCGGAGCCTTGCCGGCCACCGGCACGTGGGTCCGGACGTAGTCCATCACCTGCTCGGTGGCCTCGGCCATGGTCACGCCCAGGGGGAGCTGGTCCAGGAGGCCGGACTTGGTGTGCATGGCGCGGACGAAGTCCCCCATCTGCGCCAGGGCCGCGTTGCTGGGCTTGATGAGGATGTCCACACCCTCGCCCAGCACGTTGAGGTCGCCGTCGGTGACGAGCACGGCCACCTCGATCATCGCGTCCTCGACGACGTCCAAGCCGGTCATCTCGCAGTCGACCCACACCAGTTTCTCGCTCATGGGAGCCAAATCTAGGCCCTCGGGCCAAGCCCGTTACACTCAGGTGACCAGCCCCTGTAGCTCAGCGGATAGAGCATCTGACTTCTAATCAGCCGGTCGCAGGTTCGAGTCCTGCCTGGGGCGCCGTCGTTGGCAGAGACCAATTGGCCAACTCGATGAAGTCGAACCACCCCAGCTCCGGGCGCACTGTCACGGACAGCAGGTGCGCCGTCGCCACCCGCACCCGACCCACCGGCGCAGCGCCCGTCAGCCTGCCCCGCACCTCGTCGTCGGAGACCTCCCCTGTGGCATAGGCCAGCGTCACGTGCGGCGCGTACGGGCGGTCGGGCATCGTGCCCCCGAACGTGGCCAGGGCGGCGCGGCGCACCGCGTCGACCAGCGACTCCCACCCGGACGTGGACCCCGCGACACACTCGACGGCGACGTCGTGCACCTCCGGCGCCCCCACCTCCAGATCGAATGCCGGGACGCCGGCCAGCTCGACGGTGAGGGCGTCGCCGAGGCGCGTCAGTTCGGCCATCGACAGATCGTCGAACTGGGCCAACCGGTTGACGGTGAAGTGCAGCCACGCGCGCGGCATCACGGGGAGGTTCGGCACCCCGGCCAGCCGGGACTGCAGGTCCTCCAGGCGGTCCGCGGCCTCGTCGTCGGGCAACACGTAGACGTGGAGTGAGCCATCGGGCTGGTCCCAGGGCGTCATGGAGGCGAAGAAGCTCTGCATGGCCACACCGTAACGGCATCTCACCGGTCCCGGAGGCGCGGCGGGTAGGCTGTCGCCATCATGACTACCGCGGAGATCGCCACCAGGCAGCGACGCCTCAACGGGCTGCCCGTGCCGGATGCCCGCCCGTGGTACCGGCGCATGCTCGCCAATCCGCTGTTCTGGATGACGCTCGTCCTCCTCCCGGCCTACGCGTACTTCGTCTACGCCCAGTACTGGATTCTGGCTCCGCCGCAGACGTTCGAGGACGGCACCCAGACCCTCGGCATCACCACGGAGGCGTTCCGCAAGGCCGCCTTCTGGGCGATGTGGACGGCGCTGGCCTACTCGGCGCTGTTCATCTGGCTGGACCGCTTCCGGGCATCATCGCCGGTTGCCTGGCTGCTGACGTTCCTGTGGGGAGCCTGCGCCTCCACCTGGGTGTCCATCCACGTCAACTCGTGGGCCGCGGAGATGATGGCCACCACAGAAGCCAACTCGGACACCGGATCACGCGCGGCGGTGTTCTCGGCGCCGTTCATCGAGGAGCTGTCCAAGGCCACGATCCTCGTGGTGCTGGTGATCTTCATGCGGCGGCGGCTGGTGTCGCGGCTGAGCATGGTGGCGCTGGCGGGCCTGTCCGCGGCGGGCTTCGCCTTCACGGAGAACATCATCTACTACGCCCGCGTGTGGATGCAGGCCACCAACGACATCACCATCGCCAACCCGGACGAGACCATGATGGAGCTGGTCATGCTGCGCGGGGTCTACACCTCGTTCGGGCATCCGCTGTTCACCCTGATGACGGCCTCGGGCCTGGTCATCGGGCTGGGCGCGCGCAGCAGGATCGTGCGCGTCCTGGCCCCGGTGGGCGGCTTCCTGCTCGCCTGCGCCGGCCACATGTTGTTCAACGGCCTCGCCTCCACCAATCCCATGGACCAGCTGCAGCGGGCCTGGTACCTCGCCCTCGCGCTCGTCGGTGTGATCATCATCTCCCTGATCGTCAGCGTCGTCGGAAACGGCCAGCTGATCCGGGCCCGGCTCACCGACTATCAGCGCGCCGGATGGCTCACCGAGCAGGATGTCGCGGTGTTCGGCGGCCCCCTCAAGCGGCTCAAGCTGCTCTGGTTCGCCCTCTTCAGAGGGCCCCGCACCTGGTGGCACACGGCCACCCTGGTGCGGCGCGTCACCGAGCTGGCCTACCTCCGCAACTCCATGACGCGCGGCGTCGTCGACGAGGCGGGGGACCTGCACGCCCGAGACCTCGTCCACGAGATCGACGCCCTCCGCGGCAAGGCCCTCACCGACACCACCGGCCTGCGCCTGATCGAGCGCCGCCGCACCCGGTCCCTGCCGCCCCCACCGCCCGACGGCGCCACCCCTGGCCCGCTGACCAGCAGCTATCCGCCACCCCAGGCGCCCGGCCCCGCCGGCGTGGGCGGGAACTGGCCCCGATGAGCGGCGCAGACAGCCTCGCCCGGGCCTTCCACCAACTCGACGACGCCCTCGGCGGCGCCCAGTTCCCGCTGCCTCTGCCAGGAGCCGAGGAGCTGCGGGCCCTGACGGTTTCGCTGGGTCACCAGGTGCGCGACTACCTCCTTCCGCGCGCCTCGCGCCTCGACGCCCCGCTGCTGGCCGTCGTCGGCGGGTCCACAGGCGCAGGCAAATCCACCCTCGTCAACTCCCTGCTGCGGGCCTCCGTCACCAGGCCCGGCGTCCTGCGCCCCACCACCAAGTCCCCGGTGCTGGTGTGCAACCCGGCAGACGAGGCCTGGTTCCGCAGCGACCAGGTGCTGCCCGCGCTGGTGCGCACCGACACCCAGCTGCACGACTCGCGCGCCCTGCACATCGTCTCCTTCCCGGACCTCAAGCCGGGCCTGGCGCTGCTCGACGCGCCAGACATCGACTCGGTCGACGACGCCAACCGCACCCTGGCGCGCCAGCTGCTGCTGGCCGCGGACCTGTGGCTGTTCGTCACCTCGGCCGCCCGCTACGCCGACGCCGTGCCCTGGGACTACCTGGCCGCCGCCGCCGAGCGCAACACCGTCGTCGGCGTCATCGTCAACCGGTGCCCGCCCGGCGCCGTCGGCGAGGTCTCCGGCCACCTCTCCGAGATGCTGGCCGAGCGCGGGCTGGCCTCGGCCAAGCTGTTCGCCGTCGTGGAACGCTCGCTGCCGCCGGACGGCATGCTCCCGGCCGGGGACGTGGCAGGCATCCGGCACTGGCTGGAGTCCCTCGCCGCCCAGTCCGAGGCCCGCTCCCAGGTGGCGGTACAGACACTGGCGGGGTCAGTGCGCTCCATCGACACCCAGCTGAATGACCTCGGCGAGGGAATGGCGCGCCAGGAGGCCGCCATCGAGGAGCTCCGTGAGCAGGCCGCCCGCGCCTACCGCCAGTCCGCGGCGGACGTCAGCCAGGCCGCCGGCGATGGCACCATGCTGCGCGGCGAAATCCTCAGCCGTTGGCAGGACCTGGTGGGCACCGGCGAGTTCATGCGCACCGTCGAACAGCGCATCGGCGCTCTCCGAGACCGGATCACCGGCTGGTTCACCGGCGACGAGCGCGTCCAAGCCGTCGAGGTGGCCATCTCGGACAACCTGGCCGCCGTCGTCAAGGACGCCGGCGAGCGGGCCGCCGAGGCCACCGCAATGGCGTGGTCGCACACCCGATGGGGCCGCGACATCATCGTCGCCGAACCCTCGCTGGCCACCGCGTCGGCAGGCTTCGACGAGGCCGCGGCCGCCGCCATCCGGGCCTGGCAGTCCGACGTGCTTCAACTCGTCGAGGAGCAGGGTCGCGGGCGGCGGATGCGGGCCCGGTTCCTGGCGCTCGGCACCAACGCCGTCGGCGCCGCGCTCATCATCTACGTGTTCACGCTCACCGGCGGCCTCACCGGCGCCGAGGTGGGCATCGCGGGCGGCGCCTCGGTCCTGGCCCAGCGCCTCCTGGAGGCCGTCTTCGGCGAGGACGCCGTCCGCAAGCTGGCCGAGCAGGCGCGGCGGGAGCTGGAGGCCCGCGTCGACGGCGCCCTGGGGCTCGAGCTCGCCCGCTACACCGAGGTGCTGGACTCGCTGGCCGTGGAAGCGGGGGCCGCGGCCGGGCTCGAGGCCGCCCGCAGCTCCCTCCGGTCGGCCGCCCGGGACGCGTTCGACGACCTGACCAAGCCCGTGGGGATGGATTGATGGCCGCCGTCGCCCAGCAGCTGGAGGTGCTGCGCGAGGCGCTGGACCTGGTGGCCGGGCGCATTCCCGAGGAGGTGGAGCGGCGAACCCTGGACGTCCTCGGGCGCGCCGGGCGCCGTCTCGCCGCCGGCGAGCAGTCCGTGGTGGCGCTGGCCGGCGCCACCGGCTCCGGGAAGTCGTCGCTGTTCAACGCGCTCACCGGCGCGCGGCTGGCCGAACAGGGCCCCCGCCGCCCCACCACCTCCACCACGCTGGCGGCCAGCTTCTCCGCCACCAACGTCGCGCTGCTGGACTTCCTCGGCGTTGAACGCCGCCACGAGGTGGCCCCGCCGGAGCCGCGGATGGCGGATCTGGTGTTGCTGGACCTCCCGGACCACGACTCCACGGCCTCGTCGCACCGCGTGGAGGTGGACCGCATGGTGGGTGTGGTGGACCAGTTCGTCTGGGTGCTCGATCCGCAGAAGTACGCCGACGCGGCGCTGCACAAGAACTACCTGCGCCCCCTTGCCCAGCACCGCGAGGTGATCACGGTGGTGCTCAACCAGGCGGACCGGCTCACCCCGGCCCAGCTCGAACTGTGCCTGGCCCACATCCGCCGGCTGCTGGTCGACGACGGCCTGGACGACGTGCCGCTGATCGCCACCAGCGCCGTCACCGGCACGGGCGTGGCCGAGCTGCGCGACCACCTGGCTCGAGTGGCGGCCGGGAAGCGGGCCGCTGCCGCCCGGCTGGCCGCGGACGTGAGTGTCGCGGCCGGGGCGCTGGACGAGGCCGTCGGCCGTGGACGGGTCGGCACCGCGGACAAGAGCACCGTCAGCCGACTCACCGCCGACCTGTCGGGTGCCGCCGGTGTTCCCATCGTCGTCGACGCCGTGCGAACCTCTGTGCGCCACCGTGGCCAGCTCCACACCGGCTGGCCCCTGGTCAAGTGGCTCGGAAGGCTCCGGCCGGACCCCCTCAAGCGACTGCGGCTCGGCGCGCCGAAGGAGAAGGCGCAGCTGGAGGGCCCGGCGCTGACGCGCAGCTCGCTGCCGGCCCGCTCAGCCGCGGCAGGCGCGCAGCAGTCCTCCGGCCTCCGGGCAGTCGCGGCCGAGCTGGGCGAGGGGATGCCGCCGGTGTGGCAGGAGGCCATTGGCCGGGCCGTGCGCAGCAACGAACACACGTTGGCCGACGAGTTGGACCGCGCCGTCGTCGCCACAGACCTGCGGGTGTCGCGGACGCCGCTGTGGTGGCAGGTGATCCGCGTCCTGCAGTGGCTCCTGATCGGCGCCGTCGTGGTGGGTCTCGGCTGGCTCACGCTCAACGTGGTCCTCTCCTACTTCGGGCTGGGGCAGCTGACCACGGCGCCCGTCGGACCCGCGGACGGCCCGCGGGTGCCGCTGCCCACGGTGCTTGTGCTGGGCGGGGTGGCTGCCGGGATCCTCTTGTCCTTCGGGTCGCAGCTGGCCATCGGCGCATCGGCCAACCGCGCCGCCCGCAGGGCGAAGAAGGCGCTGGAGGCCTCCGTCGCGACGGTGGCTCACGAGCTGGTGCTGCGGCCCGCTGAGGGTGAGGTGGCCCGCTACGCCGCCGCCCGGGCCGCGCTGGACCGTCTGCTCTGAGGCCACACCGCCGAATCGGGTCTCCTGGGGATTGCTGGCATACTGGCGTGCGGTCAATTCGAAAGGCTTTCAAGTGGCTGAGTTCATCTACACCATGCACAACGTGCGCAAAGCGGTGGGCGACAAGGTCATCCTTGACAACGTCACCCTCTCCTTCTACCCCGGCGCGAAGATCGGCATCGTCGGCCCCAACGGCGCCGGCAAGTCCACCATGCTCAAGCTGATGGCGGGCATGGACCGCCCCAACAACGGGGATGCGCAGCTGCAGAAGGGGGCCACCGTCGGCATCCTGCTGCAGGAGCCGCCGCTCACCGAGGGCAAGACGGTTCAGGAGAACGTGGAGGAGGCCGTCGCCGAGATCAAGGCGAAGATGGCCCGCTTCGAGGCGATCGGCCACGAGATGGCCGAGCCGGATGCGGACTTCGACGCCCTGCTCGCCGAGATGGGTGACCTCCAGACCTTCCTCGACGCGCACGAGGCGTGGGACGTCGACGCCCGCCTGGACCAGGCGATGGACGCGCTGCAGTGCCCGCCCCCGGACGCCATCGTCGACGTGCTCTCCGGTGGCGAGCGTCGCCGCGTCGCCCTGTGCAAGCTGCTGCTGCAGCAGCCGGACCTGCTGCTCCTCGACGAGCCCACCAACCACCTCGACGCGGAGTCGGTGAACTGGTTGGAGGGTCACCTCAAGGCCTACCCCGGCGCAGTCCTGGCCGTCACGCACGACCGTTACTTCCTCGACAACGTGGCCCAGTGGATCTGTGAGGTGGACCGCGGCAAGCTTCATCCCTACGAGGGCAACTACTCCACCTACCTCGACACGAAGCGCCAGCGCCTCCAGATCGAGGGGAAGAAGGATGCCAAGCGCGCCAAGATCCTGGAAAAGGAACTGGAGTGGGTGCGCTCCTCGCCCAAGGCCCGCCAGGCCAAGAGCAAGGCGCGCCTGCAGCGCTACGAGGAGATGGCGGCCGAGGCCGAGCGCGATCGCAAGCTCGACACGGGAGAGATCAACATCCCGCCGGGCCCCCGCCTGGGCTCGATCGTCCTCGAGGTGAAGAAGCTGACTAAGGGCTTCGGGGACCGCGTGCTCATCAAGGACCTCTCCTTCACCCTCCCGCGCGCCGGGATCGTGGGCATCATCGGCCCCAACGGCGTCGGCAAGACCACCCTCTTCAAGACCATCACGGGCCTCGAGGAGCCGGACTCGGGCTCGGTCAAGATCGGCGAGACGGTCTCGTTCAGCTACGTGGACCAGAACCGTTCGGGTCTCAACCCGAAGGACAACGTGTGGCAGGTGGTCTCGGACGGCCTGGACTTCATCAAGGTGGCCAACTTCGAGATGCCCTCGCGCGCCTACGTCGCGTCGTTCGGGTTCAAGGGGCCGGACCAGCAGAAGCTGGCAGGCATCCTCTCCGGCGGTGAGCGCAACCGCCTGAACCTGGCACTCACCCTCAAGCAGGGCGGCAACGTGCTGCTCCTCGACGAGCCCACCAACGACCTGGACGTCGAGACCCTCTCCAGCCTCGAGGACGCACTGCTGGACTTCCCCGGCTGCGCCGTCGTGATCTCCCACGACCGTTGGTTCCTGGACCGCGTCGCCACCCACATGCTCGCCTGGGAGGGCGAGGACGAGGACGGCACGCCGCGCTGGTTCTGGTTCGAGGGCAACTTCGCCGACTACGAGGTGAACAAGCTCGAGCGCCTCGGCCCGGAGGCGGCCCGCCCGCACCGTTCGACCCACCGGCGGCTCACCCGCTGACCACCCCTGTACGACAGGCCGTCCCCTCGGGGACGGCCTTCGGCGTTCCCGGGTCTTGCAGATCGTCAACATGGTTGCTAGGTTAGTTGGTGTACTAAGTAACCAAGAAGGAGCGGGACGTGTTCGACGACGCATCACCGATCTTTCAGCAACTCGCCGACTCGCTGAGTGACGACGTGCTGCGCGGCGTCTACGCGGAGGGTGATCAGGTGCCCTCCATCAACGAGCTCGCCGTCTTCCACCGCATCAACCCCGCCACGGCCAACCGGGCCGTCTCTCTCCTCGTAGACCAGGGGGTCCTGGTCAAACGAAGGGGTGTGGGCATGTTCGTCGCCGACGGTGCACTGGACCTCATTCGCACCGCACGCCGCACAGCCTTCACCGCCCGGTTCGTCGTGCCCCTCCTCGCCGAGGCGCGCACCCTCGGCATTCACCCCGACACCCTCGTCGACCTGCTGCGAAAGGAAGCCACCCCATGAGTGCAGCCATCGAGGCCCGCAGCCTCACCAAGCGCTACGGGCCGGTCACCGCTCTAGACGGTGTGACCCTCTCCATTGAACGCGACGCGATCACCGGGCTGCTCGGGCGCAACGGCGCCGGCAAGACCGTTCTGATGTCGCTGATCACCGCCCATGAGACACCCACGTCCGGCACGGTCCGGGTGCTCGGGGAGGACCCGCGGGAGAACGAACGGGTGCTCGGCCAGACCTGCTTCGTCCGCGATAACCAGCGTTACCCGGACGAGTTCCGTGTGCCCCACCTCCTGAATACGGGCGCACGCTTCTACCCGTCCTGGGACGCGGACCTCGCCGCCCGCGTCGTCGACACCTTCGAACTTCCGACGGACCGCGACATCCGCAAGCTCTCGCGCGGCCAGTTGTCCGCCGTGGGCATCCTCGTGGGGCTGGCCTCTCGGGCACCCCTGACGTTCTTCGACGAGCCGTACCTCGGCCTCGACGCCACGGCGCGCATGCTCTTCTACGACCTGCTCCTACGCGACTACATCGCCCATCCCCGCACCATCGTCGTGTCCACGCACCTCATCGACGAGATCGAGGAGCTGCTGAGCAGGGTGATCGTGCTGGACCACGGCCGGGTGCGCGAGGACGCCGAGGTCGACGAACTCAGGGGCAGGGCGCTGCGGCTGAGCGGCCGGATGGACGCCATCGAACGCGTCACCGCCAACCATGCGGTGCTGCACCGCAACTCGCTCGGGGTGCTGGGCACAGCCGTCGTCACCGCGACGACGGACCTGGCAGACGAGGCCGCCGCAGCCGGCCTGACGACGGAGCCCGCCTCGCTGCACGAACTGGTCGCGGCCTACGGGCTGCACACGAAGGAGGTCTCGTCATGAAGCGCGCGCTCGACGTCTTTGCGCTGCACGTCTCCCGCCGGTCGACGACGTGGTTGATGCCGCTCTGGCTGAGCCTCGGGGTGGTCGCGGTCATGGTCGTCATCACGTTCGCGATGAGGCTGGCCGGCGTGGACACCCTCGACCCGGAGATCGCCGACGGGCTGCGCAACAGCCAGGGCATCCTCTGGACTCTCATCGGCTTCCTCATCGCGCTCGGGGTGCAGTCCTCGGTGGCGTGCTTCGCCTTTGCCCTGGCCCTGGGCACGACGCGTCGGCAGTACGTCATCGGGACCGGCCTGTACTTCCTCCTGCAGACCGCCTACCTCTCGGTCCTGCTCTCCCTGCTCCTTGCGCTGGAGAAGGCCACGAACCACTGGTTCATGGGCGCGCACACCCTCGACATCTGGGCGCTCGGGGCCGGCGACTGGGCGCACTTCCTCACCGTGGTCCCCAGTGGGGTGTTGGCCAGCCTGGCCCTCGGCGCCCTGGCCGGCGCCTCCTGGTTGAGGTTCGGCAACCGTGGACCGTTGATCATCTGCGGGGCATTCGTCGTGCTGGTCCTGGCGGGGATCCTGCTGGTCATGCCGAGACTGGAGGCGTTCCTGGGGTGGTTCTCAGTGCTGTGGGCCGGTGTGGCTCTCACGGTGCTGGCCGCCGTCTCGCTGGCAGGGGCCTGGAGCTTCCTGAGCCGGGCCAGCGTCCGAAACGCCTGACCCCCCCATCGCACGAGCGGCGTCTCCCGGTCCGGGCCGGGAAACGCCGCTCGTGTTTCGGGCTGCTACTTGACGAGGAGCTCGAGCACCTCCGGCATCGACTTGGCGAACGAGCACTGGCCGGCGTCGTCGTTGGCCAGGACCGAGCAGTTGTTGTCCATGCCCTCGAAGGTGCTGACCAGCCACACCACGCGCTCGCCGGCCTGCATCACCAGGGTGTCGTTGAACACGCCGACGTCCTCACCCTCCATGACGGCCATGCCGAAGAAGTAGGCGGCGCGCGTGGGTTCCTCCTCGACGGTGGAGCCGTCGAACGGCAGCCTCGTGTCCTCGGCCGAGCTCACCCGGTCCCAGCCGGCCTCGGTCATGATCGACTCGCACTCGACGGCGGCGGTGTGGATCTGGTCGAAACCCTCGGAGGCGGCAGCCTCGTCGGTGTACCCGAGCACGATGGCGTAGGTGGGCAGCTCGCCCTCGATCCCGAACGAGCGGACCAGGGTGGTGGTGGGACTGCCCCACTCACCGCGGTCGCACAGTCCCTTGGCGGTCTCACCCATCGCCTCGCTCTCGGACAGCACCCCGACCAGCGGTGAGGAGCCGTACGGGTACATCAGAGCGGCGGTGGGCACGTTCGCCCACGTCGGCGGCACCGGCACGGCCGGCACGGTGGGCGACGGCGCATCCGTCGGGCTCGGCGAGGGCGTCGGGTCCGGCGAGGCAGTGGGGCTGACGGTCGGGCTGACGGTCGGGCTGGGCGAGGCGGCCCAGTCGGGGTTGTCGGCCCCGCGGAGCAGGGGAGTGACGGCCCAGACGCCCACGCCGAGCGCGGCGACGGCGCCGACCGCGGCCACGGCCAGGCCCGCGCGTCGCGTGGTGCGACGGCGGTCGCCGAGGCGACGGACTTCGTGAGCGGGGAGCATGGGGGCCTCCTGAGCCTGGGCCGCGAGGTCGTCGAGTTGGGGGATGTGTTCAGGCATGACGAACCTCCAGATCGGTGTTGAGCAGGCGGGCGAGTGTCTGTCGCCCGCGGGCGAGCCGGGCCTTGACGGTCCCGGTGGGGGAGCCCACCTCCTGCGCGATCTCGCTGACGCTCAGATCGCACAGGTGGTAGAGCACGATCGCCCGACGCTGGGCGTCAGGCAGTTGCTCGAGGGCGCGGTTGATGGCGACCCGGTCCGGGGTGGGCTCAAGGGTGCGCTCGGGCTCGAGTGCCCGGTCCGGCTGCCGGAACGCGCGGCGCGCCTTGCGCCAGCGGCTGACGGCCAGGCGGTAGGCCGTGGTGCGGACCCAGGCGTCGGGGCTGCGGAGCACGTCGAGTTGGCTGCGATGGTCCCACGCCCGGATGAACGCCTCCTGGACGCAGTCCTGGGCCTCGGCCAGGTTGCCGCACATTGCATAGACCTGGCCCACGAGCTTGGAATACGAGTTCGCGTAGAACCGGTCGAATTGGGCTTCGTCCACGTCCCTCCCCCTCCTTTGTGGCGTTGTGACTGATGTGTCCTGTCTACGCCCGGGGGGAGGGTGCCGGTTGCATTTCAGTTTCCGGCGCGCCGCGATCAGTGTGTGGCGAGCAGCTCCGCCAGCGACATCGAGGACCGTCCCGCCAGCGACGTCAGCTGCGTCTGGCAGCTGAACCCGTCGGCCAGCACGATCGCGTCCGGGTGCGCCTCGACGGCGGGGCCGAGATCGTGCTCGAACACAGCCACGCTCACCTCGTGGTGCCCGCGCTCCACGCCGAAGTTCCCGGCCAGGCCGCAGCAGCCGCCCACCGCGACCAGGGTGGCTCCGGTGGACTCGATGAGCGCCTTGTCGTGTCCCCAACCGATGACCGAGGCGTGGTGGCAGTGCGGCTGCGCGACGATGGTGTGACCCGTGAGGTCCGGGGCGCGGAAGTCGGCGTCGGTGGCCAGGAACTCGGCCAGAGTCAGCACTGTGCCGTCGAGCGCGGCGACGTCGGCGTTGTCCGGGAGAAGCTCGGGGGCATCGCTGCGCCAGACTGCGGTGCAGGAGGGCTCGACTCCGACGATCGGCACCCCGTCTCGCACGTACGGGGCCAGGACGGCCGCGGCGTTGGTCAGCTGACGGCGGGCGCCGTCGAGCTGACCGGTGGAGATCCAGGTCAGGCCGCAGCAGGCGTTCTCGTTCAGGACCTCGGGCTCGTAGCCGAGCCGCACCAGCACCTGGACCATGGCGGCGAACGAGGTGGACTCGAAGCAGTCCGAGAACGAGTCCACCCAGATGAGGACCCGACCCTTGCTGCCCGCGGGCACCGCGGGCATCCGGCTCCGGGCGCTGCGGTTGGCGAAGCGGGGAATGTCGCGGCGGGCGTCCACGCCGGCCCCCCATCGCAGCAGCCGCCCGAGCCCGGGGGTCTTGCCCACCACGTTGATCAGCGAGCCCAGCCCGGGGATGGCGGTGATGAGCCGACCCCAGCGGGGGAGCCAGCCCAGCGCGTAGTGGTTGCGGGGGCGGAGCCTGCCCTTGTACCGCTCGTGGGTGACGCGGGCCTTGTAGGCGGCCATGTCGATGCCGGTGGGGCAGTCGCGTGCACAGCCCTTGCAGGAGAGGCACAGGTCCAGCGCGGCGTGCACCTCGGGGGAGCGCCAGCCCTGGGTGATCAGCGAACCGTTGACCATCTCCTGGAGCGCCCGCGCCCGGCCACGCGTGGAGTCCTTCTCGTTGCGGGTGGCCTGGAAGCTCGGGCACATCACCCCTCCTGCGCCGGTGGTGTCCGCCAGGCACTTGCCCACCCCGCTGCACTGGTGGACCTGCTCGACGAACTCAGGCTCCGACAGCGACAACGGTGACCGGCTGGCGGCCACCATCCTGAGATCGGCCTCCACGGGGGCGGGGTCGACGAGCACCCCGGGGTTGAGCAGGTTCCTCGGATCGAAGATCTGCTTGACGCCCGAGAACAGCTCCAGCGCCTTGGGCGAGTACATGTGCGGCAGCAGGGCCGAGCGTGCCCGTCCGTCGCCGTGCTCGCCGGACATCGAGCCCCCGAAGCCCGCCACCAGCGCGGCCGCCTCCTCGACGAAGGCGCGGTACCGCGCGGCGCCGTCGGGTTCGGTGAGGGGGAAGTCGATCCGGCAGTGCACGCAGCCGTCGCCGAAATGGCCGTAGGGGAGGCCGTGCAGGCCGTACCTGGCCAGTAGGTCGTCGAACGCGCGCAGGTAGTGGCCGAGCTGGGCGGGCGGGACCGCCGCGTCCTCCCAGCCCCCGTAGGCGGGCTTGGCCAGGCTGACGCCCGCGAGGCCGGCGCCATCTGCGCGGATCTTCCACAGCTGGGAGGCCAGGGCCGGATCGTCGACCACCCAGCCCTCTCCGGCCTTCGCGGCGGCCGCCAGCGCCTCAGCCCTGGCGCGGACCTCGGCGGCGGCGTCGCCGACCACCTCGAGGAACATCCAGCCGTCACCGGCGGGCAGTGGCGGGACGGCGGCGGCGCCCGACTTGGCGACCACCACGTCCACGATGCGCCGGTCCAGGCCCTCGCACGCGGTGGGCTTGAAGCGCAGCAGGTTGGCGATGTCGTCTCCCGCGTCGGCCATCGTCGGGTAGCCGAGCGCCACCATGAGCCGCTCGGGGGCGTCGGCTACAAGGCGAACGGTCGCGCGGACGATCACGCCGAGCGTGCCCTCGGTGCCGGCGAAGAACTTCGCCACGTCGAACTTCCGCTCCGGCAGCAGGTGCTCGAGCGAGTAGCCGGAGACCTGGCGGGTGAACCGGCCGAACTCGGTGCGGATGACCCCGAGGTTGGCCGCCACCAGCGAGCGCAGCTCGGGCACGTCGTCGGCGCCGAGGGTCAGCAGCTCGCCGTTCCCGGTGATGATGTCCAAGCTGACCACGTTGTCCGCCATCCGGCCGTAGCCGAGCGCGCGGGGGCCGCAGGCGTTGTTGCCGATCATGCCGCCGACGGTGCACCGGTTCGAGGTGGAAGGATCCGGGCCCAGCCTCAGGCCGAACGGCCGGGCGGCGATCTGCAGTTGCTCCTGTACCACGCCGGGATCGATCACGGCGGTGCGGGTCTGCGGGTCGATGGAGTGGATCCGATTGAGATGCCGGGAGGTGTCGATGACCAGGCCGGGGCCGACGGCGTTGCCGGCGCAGGAGGTGCCCGCGCCGCGGGCGGTGATCGGGGTGCCGGTGTCCAGGGCTGCGCGCACCAGCGAGATCAGCTCTTCGGTGGTGCGGGGATGGGCGACCGCCTGCGGGGCCACCCGGTACAGCGAGGAGTCGCTGGAGTACAGAGCGCGGGTGAGCGTGGAGGTGTCGACGATCCCCGCGAGGTCCCCGAGGCGGTCGAGCAGCTGAGCGTGGGGCGCGGAGGTGGTGGTCACCCGCCCTAGTCTGCCACCGCCAACACCGCCGACATCGCGCGCCCGAGCGCAACATAGTCCTCCGGGGACATGGCGTCGACGAACACGCGCCGCACCGAATCCACATGGGCAGGCGCGGCCTTCTTCAACAGATCGAACCCAGTCTGGGTCATGGTGGCCTGGACCCCGCGACCGTCGGAGGCGCACGACGTCCGCTTGACGAAGCCCGCCTGCTCCATCCGCTTGACGGTGTGCGTGAGGCGCGACCTCGAGTGCCCGACCGAGGCGGCCAGCTCCCCCATCCGGATGGTATGGTCCGGGGACTCGGACAGGCGCACGAGCAGCTCGTATTCGGCGAGGCTCAGCCCGAAGTCGCGCAGGGCCTCCTCCAGGTATTCCTCGATGTGGGTCTTGGCCAGGAGATAGCTCCGCCAGACGCGTTGCTGGCTCTCGCTGAGCCACCCGTTCACTGGTTCGGACATTCCGTCAGTCTAGCAGGTTGTTAAGCTTTCAAGTATCCCTGCCGATACTTCGCCCACGGCTCAAACCCCTACCCGCTCAATGCCACCCCCGATAGTCTTGGCTGAAAGTGAGAAGGGACTGCCACCGTGGGTATTCGTGAAGACATCTTGGAGAAGGCGGCCGACAGCGTCGGCCACATGTTCAGGCGGCGCGTTGAGGCGACGCCCAACAAGCTCGCCTTCATGTATCCCGAGGCGGCGGCCGACATGCCGGCCGGGTGGACGAAGCTGACCTGGCAGGAGACCAACGACGTCGTGGAACGTCTGGCTGCCGGACTGCTCGCACGCGGTCTGCAGTACGAGCAGCGCGTCGCGATCTGCTCCAACACGCGCATCGAGTGGATCTTCATGGATCTCGCGATCGCGCTCGCCGCCGGGGCCACCACCACGGTGTACCCGAACACGCAGGCCGGGGACCTCCACTTCATCGTCAAGGACTCCGACTCGGTGATCTTCGTGGCGGAGAACGCCGAGCAGGTGGCCAAGCTCACCGACACGCCCGAGTTCGATGCGCAGGTGCACACCATCGTCGTGTTCGACACCACAGGCCTGACCCTTGACGACCGGATCATCTCCTTCGAGCACCTGCGCGAATCCGGCGAGCGCTACCTGGCCGAGCATCCCGAGGCCGTCGACGAGGCGGTCTCCTCCACCCACCGGGAGTCGCTGTCCACCCTGATCTACACCTCCGGCACCACGGGCCGACCCAAGGGCGTCCGGCTCAACCACATGTCCTGGGTCTACGAGGGCGCGGCCACCAAGTACCTGGACATCATCGGCCCGGACGAGCTGCAGTACCTGTGGCTGCCGCTCAGCCACGTCTTCGGCAAGGCGTTGATCGCCGTTCAACTCGACTACGGCTTCGCCTCCGCCGTCGACGGGCGCATCGACAAGATCGTCGAGAACCTCGGCATCGTGAAGCCTTCGTTCATGTGCGGCGCGCCCCGCATCTTCGAGAAGGTCCGTGCCGCCGTCATGACGGGGTCCACCGGGCTCAAGGGCAGGATCGCCCGCTGGGCCTTCCACGTGGGCTACCAGTCCATCGACGACCGCCTCGCGGGCCGCCCGCTGACAGGGGCCCTGGCGCTGCAGTACAAGGTCGCGGACAAGCTTGTCTTCTCCAAGCTCAAGGAGAAGCTGGGCGGCAACATCAAGTTCATGATCTCCGGCGCGGCCAAGCTCTCGCCGCAGGTGCAGCAGTGGTTCTACGGTGCGGGCATCCTCATCGTGGAGGGCTACGGCGCCACCGAGACCAGCGCCATCGCCGGCGTCGACCTCCCGCGTGACCCGCACTTCGGCACCGTCGGCCCCATCCTGCCCGGCATCGAGCGGAAGCTGGCGGACGACGGCGAGCTGCTGCTGCGCGGCCCCATCATCACACCCGGGTACCACAACCTTCCCGAGGAGACGGCGGAGGCGCTCGACGCCGACGGCTGGTACCACACGGGCGACATCGCCGAGATCACGCCGACCGGCCACGTCAAGATCACGGACCGCAAGAAGGACCTCTTCAAGACCTCCGGCGGAAAGTTCGTGGCCCCGCAGAAGGTGGAGAGCGCCATCCAGGCCAACATCCCCTACGTGGCGCAGTCGATCGCCATCGGCGACGGCCGCAAATACGTCTCCGCCCTGGTGGTGCTGGACCCGGTGATGCTGCAGAAGTGGGCGGACAACCACGGGCACGGCGGGCTCAGCTACGCCGAGCTCAGCCGGCGTCCCGAGATCCGGGCCTCGATCGAGCGTTGGATGGAGCGCGTCAACGCCAAGCTCGAGCGGTGGGAGACGGTCAAGCAGTTCGCCATCCTGGACCACGAGCTGACGGTGGACAACGAGGGCGTCACGCCCAACATGAAGATCCGTCGCTCCATCGTCACGGAGAAGTACTCGGACCTGGTCAACTCCCTGTACCCGCAGGAAGGCTGAGTGTTCGAGGTCCGCTGCCCCCTGCGCTGGTCAGATCTGGACGCGCAGGGGCACGTGAACAACGCCATCGTGGTGGATTACCTGCAGGAGGCTCGCGTGGCGTTCCTCCGCAGCGGCCCGGCCTCCGACCTCCTGGACGCCGGGGTGGTCGTGGTCGGCCACGAGGTGGAGTATCGGCGGGCCATCGACTATTCGGACGACGGCGTGGACGTCCGGCTCGGCGTGGCGGAGCTCGGCGCGGCGCGGATCGCGCTGTCCTATGAGCTGCGCCAGGCGGGCGAGCTCGCCGTCGTCGCCCGGACGCTGCTCTGTCCCTTCGATTTCGAGGCGCAGGCGCCCACGCGGATCCTCCCGGAGTACCGGGAGTTCCTTCAGGCCCATCGCGTGGAGGCCGAGCCGCTCAGGGCGCTGGCGGCGCCGTCGCTCGAGGGTCGCGGGACGAAGGTGCCGTTGCCCGTGCGCTGGACGGACCTGGACTCCTACGGCCACATCAACAACGCCAAGGTGTTCGACTACCTGCAGCAGGCGCGGATCTCTGCGACGACGGCGTGGGATCCGGACATGGCCCGCGCCGGCTCGGCGGGGAGTCGGCATCTGTGGCTGGTGGCTCGCCAGGACGTGGACTACGTGGCCCAGATGGACCACCGGATGGAGCCCTACGAGGTCCGAATCGCACCGGTGGCGCTGGGGTCGTCGTCGATCACCCTGGCTGCCGAGATTCTCGATGCGGAGGACGGGACCCTCTTTGTGCGCGGCCGCACCATCCTGGTCTGCGCGGACCTCGACGGTCGCAAGACCCCCCTCGCCGAGACCACGAGAGAGCGCCTCGGCAGGCACCTCGTCACCTGAGCCGACCGGCTGGACACGGCCGCCGGACGGGCGTAGATTGTGAACGTTCACATCGGCAGGTTGTGCCATCGACGGTGACAACGGCCGGAAGCGAAGATCCCTCAAGGAGAACCCATGGAAAGCCCCTTCGCCGGCAAGGAAATCTGGTTCCTCACCGGCTCCCAGGACCTCTACGGCCCGGAGACCCTGGAGCAGGTCACGGCCCAGTCGCAGGATGTCGTGGCCCTGCTCGACGCCGCCGAGATCATCCCGGTGTCGATCGTCCACCGCCCCACCCTGAAGGACCGCGACGCCATCCGCGCCGAGATGCTGGCCGCCAACGCTGATCCCTCCTGCATCGGCGTGATCACCTGGATGCACACCTTCTCGCCGGCCAAGATGTGGATCCTCGGCCTTGCCTCCCTGGACAAGCCGATGCTGCACCTGCACACGCAGGCGTCCATGGGTCTGCCTTGGGACACCATCGACATGGACTACATGAACCTCAACCAGTCCGCGCACGGCGACCGCGAGTTCGCCTACATCGCCTCCAGGCTCGGCAAGGCGCGCCGCACCGTCGTCGGTCACGCGTCCACCGAACCGGTGCAGGCGAAGATCGGCACCTGGGCGCGCGCGGCCGCAGGCTGGGCCTCGCTCCACAACACCAAGCTGGCCCGCTTCGGCGACAACATGCGCAACGTGGCCGTCACCGAGGGCGACAAGACCGAGGCCGAGCTGCGGCTCGGGGTCTCCGTCAACACCTGGGGCGTCAACGACCTGGTCGCGGCCGTCAACGCCGTCTCCGATGAGGCCATCGACGCCCTCGTGGCCGAGTATGAGGAGCTCTACGACGTCGTGCCCGAGCTCCGCAAGGGCGGCGAGCGGCACGAGGCTCTGCGCTACGGCGCGCGCCAGGAGCTGGGGATGCTCAGCTTCCTGGAGGAAGGCAAGTTCGGCGCCTTCACCACCAACTTCGAGGACCTCGGCGGGCTCAAGCAGCTCCCCGGGCTCGCCGTGCAGCGCCTGATGGCCGCCGGCTACGGCTTCGGCGCCGAGGGCGACTGGAAGACGGCCATCCTCGTCCGGCTGGCCAAGGTCATGGGCTACGGCCTCCCCGGCGGCGCGTCGCTGATGGAGGACTACTGCTACGAGATGACCCCCGGCAAGGAGAAGATCCTCGGTGCCCACATGCTCGAGGTCTGCCCGTCGTTGACCACGGCCAAGCCCAAGCTCGAGATTCACCCCTTGGGCATCGGCGGCCGCGAAGACCCCGTGCGCCTCGTCTTCGACGCGGACCAGGGCCCGGCCCTCGTCGTGGCCATGGCAGACATGCGCGAGCGCTTCCGCCTCACCATGAACATGGTCACCAACGTGGCGCCCGACGCCCCGCTGCCCAACCTGCCCGTGGCGCGCGCCGTCTGGGAGCCGGCCCCGGACTTCGCCACCTCGGCCGAGTGCTGGCTGATCTCCGGCGCCGCGCACCACACGGCCATGTCCACCGCCACCACCCGTGAGATGTGGGAGGACTTCGCCGAGATCGCAGGCATGGAGCTGGCGATCATCGACGAGCACACCACCGCCCGCGGCTTCGCGCAGGAGCGCCGCCTTGAGCAGGTCTACCACCGGCTCACCCAGGGCATCTGAGCCCGCCCGCGGGGGTCGCGCCGCCGGCCGGCCCCCCGGGATGATGGCCGTGGCCCGTCTGGCGGGCGTGTCCCACCAGACGGTGTCGCGGGTCATCAACTCGCCGGACACCGTGCGCCCCGAGACGCGCGAGCGCGTCGAGGAGGCCATCCGGGAGCTCGGATACGTCCGCAATCTGGCCGCCCGCTCGCTGATCACGCAGCAGACCGCGCTGCTCGGAGTCGTCTGGACGGGCTCGGGCTACGTCGGCCCGTCGAGCACGGTGGCAGGCATCGAGGTCGCGGCCAGGGCCGCCGGCTACGCGACGCTGGTGGCCGCCCTCGAGAACCCTGACGACGACGAGGTGGCTCAGGTCTTCAAGGGCTTTCGGGATCGCGGTGTGGAGGGGATTGCCATCGTGGCCCCGCACGACCGGATGGCCAGGCTGGCCCGCGAGTGCAGCATCGGGATTCCCACCGTGCTGGTCGCCGATACCGACCCCACCGACGGCTGTCAGGTCGTCACCGTCGATCAGCGGCTGGGCGGCCATCTGGCGACGGCGCATCTCATCGAGCGCGGATGCCGGCGGATCGCACACATCTCCGGCCCCCTCGACTGGTTCGACGCGCGCGCCCGTGTCGCGGGCTGGCGCGACGCCCTCGTCGAGGCCGGGTTGCCCGTGCCCGAGGTGATCGTGGGGGACTGGTCCGCCGAGTCCGGGTACGCCGCGGCGCGGCAGATGCTGGCGGAGGCAGACCTTCCCGACGCGGTGTTCTGTGGCAACGACGCCACCGCCCTCGGCCTGATGGCGGGCCTCCGAGACGCCGGCGTCGAGGTGCCCGGGCAGGTCAGCGTGGTGGGCTACGACGACTCGATCGGCGCCGCGTTCTTCGCCCCGCCGCTGACCACCGTCGCGCAGCCGTTCACAGAGCTGGGCGGCGCATGCCTGGAGGTCCTCGTGGCCGCCATCACGGGCGACGCCCCGGCGCTCACGCAGTTGGCTCCCCAGCTGCGTGAACGCCGGAGCGTTCGATGACTCCCTAGCCCTGCGGCACAGCCCAGAGCGCGGTGGACCCGGGGCTGACGCCACTGAGCGTGGTCACCCATGTCTGGGCAGTCTCATCCCACTGACGGAAGGTCTCGGCCGAGACCTCCTCCCCGTCGAGGGTGAGGAGCACGCGGTCCCCGTCAGCCGTCCACGTGCCCGGGCGGTCGCCATTGATGCTGCCGTCGTCCAGCAGCGTGATGGAACCCGCCTCGCCCATGGAACGGTCGATGGTGCGCGGGCCGTGGTCCACCAGTGCATAGGTGCCGGGGATGTCCTCGGCGGTCGTCTCCCGGTCCGGGGCCCCCGCCCAGCGCAGCGGCGAGATGACCGGCCAGCCGTCCTCGTCGATGGCCACCTCGTGCACGCGCACCTGATGAGCCTCCCCGCGGCCCGGGAAGCGCGCGTGGAACGCGATGAGTGAGCGTCCGCTCTCCTCGTCGACGAACGGCGAGCTGCCACCGGGGGAGACGTATCCGAGGGCGGGCAGCGTGTCGGTGGCCGGTGCCAGCACGTGGTTCCCCATCAGCTTGACCGCGGACTCCGCGATGGTCACGTCGTCGAACAGCGGGAGGGTGGGATCCGACTTCACCTCTGCCATGTCCACACCCTCGGCGTCCAGGTAGGGCCCGTCGGGGCTGGTGGAGCGCGCCACTCGGATGTTGTAGCCACCCGCCGCGTCCAGGCCGCCGTAGGTGACGAAGAGGTAGTAGTACCCGGTCTCCGCGTCGTAGCTGACGGCCGGCCCCTCGATCCGGGAGTGGTTGCCGCCCCAGAGGTGCTTCCCGTAACCCTGATCGGGCAGCGGGAAGCCGGTGGCCGGGTCCAGCTCCAGGGTGAACAGGCCGCCGGAGAAGCTGCCGTAGACCATCCAGAGCCTGCCCTCGGCGTCGTAGAACACGTCCGGGTCGATGACGTTGGGGTGGACCCGGGCGTCGAACGGGGTGCCGTCCTCGCTCTCGCCGCTCATGCCGGACTTGAGGATGAGGCCGAGGTCCTCGTAGGGCCCGGTGACCTCGTCGGCCACCGCGATCCCCATGGCCGACAGCGGGGAGTCGCCGCGGCAGGCGTCGTAGTAGAGGTAGAAGCGGCCGTCTGCCAGCTGGATGATGTCCGGCGCCCAGAGCGAGTCGGTCTCGGCCCATTCGAGGGCCTCCGACAGCTCCTGCGTGACGTCCTCGAACAGGGGGTTGTCCGCGTTGACGCCCTCGGCGATCTGCGTCCAGTCCATCAGGTCCGGGCTGGAGGCCGCCTGCAGGTGGGATCCGATGAGGTAGTGGGTGCCGTCGACCTCGATGTGGTCCGGGTCAAGCACGGTGGCGTCGGCGAACTCGGGTGCGGCACCCTCCGCCTGACATCCCGTCAGGCCGAGGGCGACGGCGAACGCGAGCGCCGCGAGACGGGTCCGCACGTCAGCCCAGCGCCAGGGTCAGGGTGATGAAGCTGTGTGGGGGTAGTTCGATGTCGAGGTGGCCGTCGGTGGGGGTGGTGGTGGGGAGGTTGGTGGGGGCGACGGCGTCGGGTTGGTTCGCGGTGTTGTGGTCGGTGATGGTTGGGGCGGTGAGGATGCGTCCTGTGATGTTGGTGACGGTGCGGCCGCGGAGGTCGAGGTGCACTGTGCGGGGCTGGTCGAGGTCGAGGTTGGACAGGGAGATGAGTGCTTGTCCGTCCTTCACGCTGGCCGAGCCGCTGATCAGGGGCAGGGTGGTGTCGCCGACCTGCCGCGTGGGCACCGGCTCCCCGATCCACGCCACTGCCAGGCTGTCGGCGTCGTGGTGGCCTTTGTTCATGTCGAAGACGTGGTAGGTGGGGGTGGTGATGAGGGTGTCGCCGTCGGTGAGGAGCACGGCTTGGAGGACGTTGACGGTTTGGGCGATGTTGGCCATCGCCAACCGGTCGGCGTGGCGGTGGAAGGAGTCGAAGTGGACGGAGGCGACGAGGGCGTCGCGCATGGTGTTCTGCTGGTACAGGAAGCCGGGGTTGGTGTCGGGCTCAACGGCGAACCAGGTGCCCCATTCGTCGAGGACCAGGCCGATGCGCTTGGAGGGGTCGTAGACGTCCATCACGTTGCCGTGGCGGGTCAGCAGTTCTTCGATGCGCCAGGCGGCGGCCATCGTCTGGTAGTAGGTGGCGTCGTCGAAGTCGGTGGCTGACTTTTTGTCTTCGAAGGTGGAGGGCATTGTGTAGTAGTGCAGGGAGATGGCGTCGAAGAAGTGGCGGGGGTTGCAGCCGCAGCCGAGGTCTCCGAGGGTTTTCATGAGGGTTTCGGTCCAGTGGTAGTCGTCGATGTTGGCGCCGCCGGCGATCTTGTAGAGGGTGTTGCCGTCGTGTTCGCGGCAGTAGGTGGAGTACTGGCGGGCGAGGTCGGCGTAGTACTCGGCGCGCATGTTGCCGCCACAGCCCCAGGATTCGTTGCCGATCCCGAAGAAGGTGACCTTCCAGGGTTCGTCGCGGCCGTTGGCGCGGCGTAGTTCGGACATGGGGGCGGCGCCGGAGCGGGTGAGGTATTCGATCCAGTCGGCCATTTCGCGGACGGTGCCGGAGCCGACGTTGCCGCAGATGTAGGGCTCGGTGCCGAGCTGGTCCACCAGGTCCATGAATTCGTGGGTGCCGAAGGAGTTGTCTTCGACGACGTTGCCCCAGTGGGTGTTGACCACCGAGGGTCGGTCCTCACGGGGGCCGACGCCGTCGTGCCAGTGGTATTCGTCGGCGAAGCAGCCGCCGGGCCAGCGAAGGTTGGGGATGTTGATGGCCTTCAATGCTTCCACCACGTCGGTGCGCATCCCGCGCACGTTCGGGATGGTGGAGTCCTCGCCGACGAACAGGCCGCCGTAGATGCAGGCCCCGAGGTGCTCGGCGAAGTGGCCGTAGACGTGCCGGGAGATGGTGGGGCCCGGCACGTCGAGATTGACGACAGCGGTGATGGGCGTTTTCGTCACGGGTGGCTCCTCTCAGCGGGCCAGGCGGACCATGGCCCACGAGGTGGGGGGCAGGTCGAGGGTGAGGGTGGTGCCGGTGAGGGCGGCGGTCTCGAGGGCGCGCGGGGCGACGGTGGTGTCGTCCTCGGGGCTGGCCTGCCAGAGCGGGTCGCTGTGGTGCAGCGCCACCGCCTCGGTGAGCGTGAGCCCCTCGGGCACCTCGCAGGAGATGGCGATGGTGTCGGTCTCGTGTCGGTTGACGAGGAACAGCGCGCCGTCTGTGTCGGTCCAGGTCGCGACGGCGTCGACGGCCTGCACGTCGCCGAACTGCTCGCTGTGGATGGTGGGGCCGTCGATGATGACGCGCAACACGTCGCCCTGGGCGAACTTCGAGGTGAGCGCGAAGGGGTGGAAGATGGTCTGCTTCCAGACCGGTCCCTCCGGCTCGGCCATGATCGGGGCGATGACGTTGACGAGCTGGGCCTGGCTGGCGGACCACACACGGTCCGTGTGACGCAGGAGTGAGATCAGCAGGTTGCCCACCACGACGGCGTCGGCGACGCTGTAGTTGTCCTCGAGCAGCCGAGGGGCCACCGGCCAGTCGTCGCCGGTGGGGGGCTTCGACGGAGTGCGGTCCTGGTACCAGACGTTCCATTCGTCGAAGGAGATGCCGATCACCTTCTCGCTCTTGCGGGCGGTGGCGACGGCGTCCGCGGTCGCCGCGACGGAGGCGATGAACCGGTCCATGTCCTCGGCGCTGACGAGGAACTCCTGAAGGTTGCCCTGCTCCCAGTAGTAGGCGTGGGCGGAGACCATGTCGACGTAGTCGTAGGCCTCGGTCAGCACGGTGCGTTCCCATTCGCCGAACGTGGGCATCGAGCGGCCGGACGAGCCACAGGCCACCAGTTCGAGGCCCGGGTCGATCATGCGCATGGCGCGGGCCGTCTCAGTGGCGAGGCGCCCGTACTCCTCGGCGGTCTTGTGGCCGATCTGCCAGGGGCCGTCCATCTCGTTGCCGAGGCACCACATCTTCACGCGGTAGGGATCCTCGGCGCCGTTGGCCCGGCGCTGGTCGGCGAAGTGCGAACCGCCGGGCACGTTGCAGTACTCCAGGAGGTCCAGCGCCTCCTGCACGCCGCGGGTGCCGAGGTTGACCGCCATCATCGGCTCGATGCCGGCCTTCGCGGCCCAGGTCATGAACTCGTCGGTGCCGAAGGTGTTGGGGTCCGTGGAGTGCCAGGCCAGGTCCAGGCGTGCGGGGCGCTCGTCGACGGGGCCGACGCCGTCCTCCCAGCGGTACCCGGAGACGAAGTTCCCACCGGGATAGCGGACGCTGGAGACGCCGAGTTCCTTCACCACGTCGAGTACGTCGGTGCGGAAGCCGTCCTCGTCAGCGGAGGGGTGGCCGGGTTCGTAGATGCCGGTGTAGACGCAGCGGCCCAGGTGCTCCACGAAGGAGCCGAAGGTCCGGCGGCGGACAGGCCCCACGGTGAAGGCGGGGTTGATGACGAGTCGGGCAATTGACATGGCTGGACGGGCTCCTTCGCCGGTCGAGATTTCATCGATGTAACCGATCATGTCACGGCCCGGCGGCGAGGTCAAGAGGCATGGCTGCCCCCACCGTCGCCATCGATGAACGACGACGCCGTGCAGGGTGGGTGGTCAGCGCGACGAGTCGCGCAGGACGAGCTCGTAGTCTGCGTAGATCCGCTGAATCGGACTGCGTTGGTCCAGCGGGGCATGCGCTTCGGTGATGCGCTTCTGCAGCAGCTCCACGGCCGTCCGGGCGATCTGGGTCCGCCCGGGGGCCACCGAGCTGAGGGTGGGGCGAGTGTAGGCGGCGTCTTCGATGTCATCGAAGCCGATCACGGCCACGTCTCCCGGCACGTCGATCCGATGCGAGCTCAAGCTGTGCAGCACACCCATGGCCATCGCATCGTTGAGGGCGAACACGGCGTCGAACGGTTCACCGGAGGCGATGAGGGCCTCCATGGCCTGTGCGCCAGTGTTGCGATGCCACAGCTCCGCGGGGCACAGGAGCCTCTCGTCGACGGGGACGCCCGCCTGCGCCATCGCCGCCCGGAATCCCTGCTCGCGGAGGGGGCCTGAGCCCACCTTCTCGCCCGGATGGGTCCCCACGACGGCGATCCGCCGCCGCCCGCTCTGGAGCAGGTGCTGCGTGGCGGCCTTGGCGGCCTCCACGTTGCTCATCGTGATGTGGTCGTTGGTCGAGCCGAACACCCGCTCGCCCAGCAGGACGAGGGGGAAGTCCACCTGGAACAGGTGGATGTCGTCCTGGCCGAGCGCCAGGGGGGAGAAGATCAGGCCGTCGGTCATGAACCTGCGCTGGCCGTGCAGCACGTCGATCTCGCGGTCGCGGTCGCTGTTGGTCTGCTCGATGAGCACCCGCAGGCCCACCTTCTCCGCCTCGACGATGACCGAATCGGCCAGCTCCGCGAAGTAGGGCAGCTTCAGCTCGGGAAGTGCCAGCCCGACGAGCCCCGTGCTGCCCTTGCGCAGGTTGCGCGCGGTGATGTTGAGCTCGTAGCCGAGCTTGTCGATGGCGGCCTGCACGCGGGCCTTTGTTGCGGCCGCCACGTGCGGGTGGTGATTGACCACGTTGGACACCGTCTTGGCGGAGACGCCCGCCAGTTTGGCGACGTCCTGCATGGTGGCTGCCACCCGTGACTCCTCTCGGTGAAATCCTCTGTGTCGATCCTCCCACATTCATCGTTGAAATGGCAGGTGGGGTGGTCACATCCCGGCGGCCTCGAGCAACGGCTGACAGGCGGGGCACCACCAGATGACCCGCTCCTGACCGGCCCTCGGATCCGCCACGGTGGTGGCCCCGCCGAGGGCTCCGCCCAGGATGGCCGCGCCACACCGTCGGCAGGGCCGGCCCTTCCGTCCGAAGACGAAGCTTGTCTGCCCCGGCCGGTGGTCGCCGGTGAAGGTCCGCACGGGGCTGGTGAGGTTGCCGCGCATGACGCGTCCCGCCAGGTTCACGACGGCCGAGGCGTCCGTCGCGCCCACCGGCGTGGCGGGGTGCACGCCCAGGAGGAAGCACAGCTCAGCGCGGTACTCGTTGCCCACCCCGGCCAGGACCCGCTGATCCAGGAGCGCCTCGCCCACGGTGCGCTCCGGGTGGGCCGCCAACCGCCGCACGGCCTCGTCGCGGCCGGTGGGTGCCCAGCGGCCGGCGGTCAGCCAGTCCTCTGCCAGTGGATCCGGGCCGAGATGCCCCATCCGCGCCTGGAATTCGCCCTCGGGCCACAGCTCCACCAGGCCGAGCGAATGTCCGACCAGCTCGATGCCGCCGCTCACCCGCAGCACCACCCGGGCGGTGTGCGCGGGCAACCCCCATCGGGTGCCCACGGGGTGGATCCGCCAGGTGCCGTCCATCCGCAGGTGGGTGTGCAGGATGCGCTCGTCGCAGCGCCAGAAGAGGTGCTTGCCGTGCGGCCACACGCGGGTGATCGTCGATCCACTGAGGGTGGCTGTGGCCAGCTGTGGGACCCGGAACTGGCTGTCCTCGATGGTGCGCCCGACGAGGGGCTGGAGCCGCTCGGAGAGCCGCCAGACGGAATCGCCCTCAGGCACGCCCGGCCTCCAGCGTGAGGCCCTTCGGGGATATCCGCCCGCCGGCGGCCCGCATGGCGGGCTCCAGACCCGAGGCACCCACGCGCTCGCCGTCGATCTCCTCGATCCGGAGACGCTCCATGCGCCCCTCCGCGATGGCCTGCAGGAGCGCGCGGGTGACCAGGGCCGCCCGCTCCTCGCGCGCGGCGGGGTCGCCGAAGAGCGTAAGCGTCCGCCCGCCGCGGGTGAGGTGCGCCAGGCACAGGCCGTCGGCCAGCACCACGAGCGCGCCCGCCGCGCGGGCCACTCGTGCGCTGGGATGCTCGGGCCACGGGAGGATGCTGCCGTAGGGATTGGCCGGATCGAGTGCGGCCAGTACCACCGGCGCCGGGTGCCCGGCTCCCGACGGCCACTGGCCGGCGTCGGGCGAATCAGCGAAACTGCGCACCTGCTCGATGACCTCGCGGGTGGAGAACTGAGCACCACCCAGCCCTTCCACCACGTAGCCGCGCATCACTGTGCCGGCCGTCTCCAGCTCGGAGAGGAGGCGGTAGGCCGCCGCGAAGCCACCGGGGGTGCCATCGGCGGTGACCCCGCCCCGGGTCACCACGCCGTGCCGCTCCAACCAGGCCGACGCCACAGCGATGGCCGCCTCGGGGGCCGCCAGGAGGGGATCCCGGACGCGGTACCAGCGGCCGGCGGCCGACGGCGGGGTGAGCGTGCCGCCACCCATGAGCAGGGCGCGCGACGGACGCGGCAGCCTGGCCCGACGGCGGGGGGAGGGGCGTGCCGCACGATGGGCCGCCCTGGAGCTCCCGCCGATCCGGGCGCGGACCGGAGACATGGATGCCGGGGCGATGGCTCCCTCCTCCGCGGCGCGCCAGAGCGCGTCCGCCAGCTCCGCGGTCGACCCCCCGAGCGCGAGGTGGAGGGTGGGGAAGGTGCCGTCACCGTCGGCCAGGGCGGCCGCGACAGCCAGCGACTCCGCAGACGGGGCGCCCTCGAAGGGACCGAGCAGGTCCAGATCCGTGGCCGGCACGAGCGCGACGAGCGGGTCCTGGGGGCCGGCCGAGCCGCGCACCCGGACCACCACCTCGGACTCGGCCAGCAGCGCGTCGAGGTGCGCGGGGGAGTATTCCGCGACCCGTGCGGGGAGCACCTGGGTCTCCCAGGCGCTGGCCGGGAGGACCGCGCCTGCCAGGCGTTGCAGCGCCAGGAGCACCTCGTCCGGGCTCGACGGGGGGCGGTCCGTCAGCTGATGGCTACCTGCCAGGAAGCGCGCGTAGGCGCTCTGCGACACGGGCTGCAGCTCGCGCCTGGCTGCGGCGAGGCTGCGGCCGCGCAGGCGGCGAAGGACCTCGGTGTCCACGTACTCCGGCTCGAGGACGCCCGGCGTGAAGCGGCCGGTGGTGAGGCGGCGGGCCGCGGCCTCACGATCCAGCACCAGCGCCACCGTCGAAGGTCCGAGACCGAACGCGGCCGCGGCGTCGTGGGCGGTGAACGGGCCGTGGGTCCGGGCGAAGCGGGCCACCAGCTGGGTGAGGGGATCGCGGCCCTCGGTGGGCGGCACGCTGTGGCCGTGCGGCACGGGGATGCCCAGCGCGTCGCGCAGCAGCCCCAGGTCCGAGGGGGCCACCAGGTGCGGCGCGCCGGCGAGCCGCACGACGGCCACGCGGCCGCCCAGCGAGGCCAGCGCGTCGTCGAGATCCGGGACCGTGGTGCGGCACGCCAGATCGGTCAGCGGGATGGGCCCGAGGAGGCGGGGGAGTTCGGCCAGGTCGTCCGGCGTCGCGGCCCGGCGCTGCGGCGCGGTGTGCTGGAGCTCGGCCACCACCTGCTCCACGATGTCCGGATCCAGCAGCTCCCGCAGATCCAACGTGCCGAGCGCCGCCGCCAACAACTCCGGATCCATCGAGAGCATCGCGGCGCGCCGCTCGGCCAGCGGGGCGTCGCCGTCGTACATGAAGGCGCCGGTGTAGCGGAACAGGAGTGTCGCGGCGAAGGGGCTGGGCTGCTCCGTGGCCACCTCCACCAGCCGGACGCCCCCGGAGCGGAGGCCGCGCATGAGGTCCACGAGCCCGGGGAGGTCGTAGACGTCCTGGGTGACCTCGCGGACGGTCTCGATGATGATGGGAAACCGGGGGTGGTGGCGGGCCACCTCCAGCAGGTGCGCGGCCCGTTGGCGCTGCTGCCACAGCGGCGCGCGCCGCCCGGGTGTGCGCCGGGGCAGCAACAGGGCCCGGGCCGCGCACTCCCGGAAGCGCCCGGCGAACAGCGCGGTGCCGCCCACCTGGGACGTGACGATCCCGGTCACCTCGTCGGGATCCACCACCAGCAGCTCGGGCAGCCGGTCCACCGCATCGCAATCCGGCAGCCGCAGCACCACGCCGTCGTCCGAGACCACGGGCTGCACCTCCACGCCTGCCGCCCGCGACAGCGACTCGGCCATCACCAGGGCCCACGCGCCCAGCAGCCGCCGGCCGAGGGGGGAGTGCACCACCACGCGCCAATCGCCCAGCTCGTCGCGGAAGCGTTCGATCACGACGGTCGCGTCGTCCGGGAGTGTGCCGGTGGCGGCCCGCTGCTCCGCGACATAGGTGGCGAGGTTGGACTGGACGTTGGCGTCCAGCTGCGGGGAGTCCAGGCGGGCGGGGTTGCGGGAGATCTCCCTGGTCAGGCGGCCGATCTGGCGCCCGAGCTCGGCCGGGCGCCCCTCGTCGTCGCCGCGCCAGAACGGGAGCCGGCCGGTGCGGCCGGGCGCCGGGATGACTCGAACCTGATCCCGGGTGATCTCCTGGATCTGCCAGGCCGAGGCGCCGAGGGTGAACACGTCGCCCACTCGCGACTCGTAGACCATCTCCTCGTCCAGCTCGCCGACGCGCCGCGACCCCTGCTCGTCGGTGGCGAGGAAGACGCCGAACATGCCGCGGTCCGGGATGGTGCCGCCCGAGGTGGCGGCCAGGCGCAGCGCGCCCGGGCGTGGGTAGAGCCGCCCGTCGTCCCCGAGGATCAGCCTGGCCCGCAGCTCCCCGAAATCTGCCGACGGGTAGGCGCCGGTCAGGAGTTCGACGACCGAGTCCAGCAGCGCGCGGTCCAGGCCCGCGTAGGGGTGGGCCCGGGTGACCGTCGCGAACCAGGCGTCCACCTCGAGACCCGCATCGCCGGCGGCCGCGGCCGCCGCGACCGTCTGCTGGGCCAGCACGTCCAGAGGGTGCCTCGGCACGCGGAGCTCCTCGATCTCGCCGGCCAGCATCCGCTCGGTGGTGACCACTGCTGGGGCGAGGTCGCCGCGGTGCAGGGGATAGACGTCCCCCGTCGAGACCGCCCCCACGACGTGCCCGGCGCGCCCGATGCGTTGCAACGCGCTGGCCACCGACGGCGGGGCGCCCACCTGGATGACGCGGTCCACCGCGCCCATGTCGATGCCGAGCTCCAGGGAGCTGGTGGCCACCACGCAACGCAGCTCCCCGGACTTGAGTGCAGCCTCGATCTCGGCGCGCGCCTCCTTGCTCACGGACCCGTGGTGGGCTCGCGCGATGACGGTCGGCGCGCCTCGGACGGTGTCCACCGGTGCCATCACCTGCGCCGGCGGGCGGTCCGGGGGCGGGGGGAGCGTGTCGGGTGCGTGCTCGGCGGCCCACAGCTCGTTGAGGCGGCCGGTGAGGCGTTCGGCCACGCGGCGGGAGTTGGTGAACACCAGCGTGGAGCGGCCCTGCATGACGCTGCCGTACACCTCCTGCTCGATGTGGGGCCACAGCGAGGCCCCCGCCGGTCCGTCGACGGTGAGAGTGTCCGTGCCCGCGCCGCGCAGCAGGGGGTCCACCGGCGCCTCCGCACCGGGGGGCGGGCCGGGGTCCGTGATGTCTGGCACGGGGAGCCGGACGGAGACGTCCCACTCCTTGTGGGATGGGGGAGCCACGACGGTGACCTGGCGGTCGCCGCCCAGGAAGGCGGCCACCCGCTCGATGGGGCGGACCGTCGCGGACAGCGCCACCCGCTGCACGTCGTGGCCCACCAGGGCGTCCAACCGCTCCAGGCTGAGCGCGAGGTGGCTGCCGCGCTTGGTGCCGGCCACGGCGTGGATCTCGTCGACGATCACCGTCTCCACCCCGGTCAGGGTTGCGCGCGCCGAACTGGTGAGCATGAGGTACAGCGATTCGGGCGTGGTGATGAGGATGTCCGGGGGTCGGCGCACCAGGGCGGCTCGCTCCCGTGACGTCGTGTCTCCGCTGCGCACCCCCACCGTGACGTCCGCCAGCGGGACGCCGAGCCGTTCGGCCGTGAGCCGGATGCCGGTGAGCGGTGCGCGGAGGTTGCGCTCGATGTCCACGCCCAGCGCCTTGAGCGGCGACACGTAAACGACGGTGGTGCCCGGAGTGCGGGGGTGCGCGGCGAGCCGGTCCAGCGCCCACAGGAACGCCGCGAGCGTCTTGCCGGACCCCGTCGGGGCGACGACCAGGGCGTGATCCCCGCGCGCGATCGTGGCCCAGGCTTCGGCCTGCACCGCCGTCGGGGCCTCGAAGACACCGTCGAACCAGCCGCGCGTGGGCGCGGAGAAGACGGCGGATTCGCTCATGCGTAGAGTCTGCCACCGCCCTCCGACGGCTGAGTGAGGGTCTCCGGGGGGAACTCACCCTCAGGACTCACACTGGTCTCCTCCGGACACCCGGGGCACCGCGTCATGGCGCCCTTCCATCCGTGCGCGGACAGTGCGGAGGCGAGTTGGGTGGCCACCGCGCAGGGGGTCAGTTCCACGGCCCACCAGCCGTAGCGGAGGGTGACCGCGCCGAGTTGCAGCGCGTGCTCGTTGTCGCGCCACATGTCCTTCGACCAGTCGGTGTGATCGCGCATCCCGTCAAGCTCGACGATGATCCCCTCATCGTCGTAGATGCCATCCACCCGTCCCACGTGTGTGCTCGCCTGCCGTCGGGGTGTGGCGAGGCGGTGAGGCTCCAGCACTCGGGCGTGAAATCTCCACTCGAGGGCGCTCTCGATGCCGGTGTTCGCATGGGTGAGGAGTTGGGTGAGAACGGGGAGGTGCCCCGTCGAACGCCGCTGCCTCAGGGAGGTCTGCAGGCGTTCGGCAGTGGTGCGTCGGTTGGCGAGGGCGGATGCGAAGGCGGCGACGGTGGTGGTCTCGTCGCTCTCGTCGGCGAGATCCCACAGGGCCGCCTCTGCGGCAGTCCGAGGCGGGGTGCCCCTGCCGGCCCGTGGGCCGCGTCGGAAGTCGACGCGCCACTTCGCCACCTGCAGTGCGCCCCGCTGCCTGTCCGTCCACACCGTGAGTGAGGCCGGAGGATCCCTCAGGAACTTGTGCAGGTAAGCGGCGCCGGCTCCGCTGATGACGGCTGATGCGCCTCCTCGAAGGAGGCCCGCCCAGGCGGCCGATTCCCAGGTGGGTGAGTGGATGAGGTAGAGCTTGGGGGCGATGGTTGTCCATTCTCGCCGGAGGCGCCGCCGGACGTCGTCGCTGACTCCTGCGGCCGTGAGTTGAGCAGCCGAAAGGACGCCGGCTTGGTGCGCAGCGAGCTGGATGATCGAGGGCGGGATGCTCTGGCGGGGTCGCATCCCGTCAGTGTTGAACCGGAGGGCTTCGGAGGGAAGCGAATCTCAGGTCACGGACAACACCTCGGGCACAACGGACAACACCCCTGCGATCGGGTGTGAGTCCTGCGGGTGACTACCCCCACAGGACTCACACTGGCAGCTCAGTGGGCGTCGGTGGCCTCCACCTCCGCACCGTCGGTGGACCAGTTGACGTGGAACGATCCCTCGCGATCCACCCGTCGGTAGGTGTGGGCGCCGAAGTAGTCGCGCAGGCCCTGCGTGAGGGCGGCGTTGAGGCGCGGCGCCCGGGCCTGGTCGTAGTGGGCCAGCGCCGACGAGAACCCGGGCACGGGGACACCCGCCCGGACCGCCTCCGCGACCACGGTGCGCCACGCGTCCTGCGCCTCCGCCAGCCCCGCCGCGACCGAGGGCGCCTCCAGCAGCGTGGCGAGCCGGCCGGCCGCGTACTCGGAGCGGATCCGCTCCAGCAGCTTGGCGCGGATGATGCAGCCGCCCCGCCAGATCTTGGCCACCTCGCCCACGTTGATCTCCCAGCCGTACTCCTCGGCGGCCATGCGGATCTCGTCGAGCCCCTGGGCGTAGGCGACCACCTTGCTCGCCCACAGCGCCTGGCGGATCTGTTCGACGAAGGCGGCGCGGTCGTCGACCCCGATGGTGCCGGCCGGGCCGTGCAGCGCGGCCTGCGCCGCCCGTCGCAGCTCGGGCGACGACGAGATGGCCCGGGCGAACACCGACTCGGCGATGGTGTTGACCGGCGTGCCGAGGGTGAGCGCCGACTGCACCGTCCAGGTGCCAGTGCCCTTCATGCCGGCGGCGTCGACGATGACCTCCACCAGGGGACGGCCCGTGGAGTCATCAACCTTGCGCAGCACCTCCGAGGTGATCTCGATCAGGTAGGAGTCCAGGTCCCCGTCGTTCCAGGTGGCGAACGTGTCCGCCATCTCCTCGTGGCTGAGGCCGAGCGCCTTGAGTAGCTCGTAGGCCTCGCCGATGAACTGCATGTCGGCGTACTCGATGCCGTTGTGCACCATCTTGACGAAATGGCCCGCGCCGTCGCTGCCGATGTAGGTGCAGCAGGGCTCGCCGTCGACCTTCGCCGAGATCGACTCCAGGATGGGACCCAGCGCCGCATAGGACTCCGGGGAGCCGCCCGGCATGATCGAGGGACCCTCGAGCGCCCCCACCTCGCCGCCGGAGATGCCCGCGCCCACGAAGTGCAGACCCAGCCCGCGCAGCTTCTCCTCGCGGCGCCTCGTGTCCTCGAAGAACGCGTTGCCGCCGTCGACGACGATGTCGCCGTCCTCCAGAAGCGGGAGGAGGGAGTCGATCGTGGCGTCCGTGCCCGCGCCCGCCTTGACCATGATGATGATCCGGCGGGGCCGCTCCAGGGAGGCGACGAAGTCCTCCAGCTCGGCGGACGGGCGGAAGTCGCCCTCGTGACCGTGCTCGGCGATCACGGCATCGGTCTTGGAGGTGGTGCGGTTGTACACCGCCACGCGGTGGCCGTTGCGGGCCAGGTTCCGCGCGAGATTCGAGCCCATCACCGCCATCCCGATCACGCCGATGTTGGCCGGCTGCGCCTCAGTCATATCGATCCCTTCGTCAGGAAGTCAGGTTCCCGACGAGCCTATCTGGCAGGATCGGAGGACGTCCCGGCCCACCAGCGATTGGATCCGCCATGCGCCTAACGACCACACTCTGGTTCGCCACCGAGGCGGAGCAGGCGGCCGCCCGCTACGTCGAGGTCTTCGGCGGCGCTGCCCCGCAGATCCACCGTGGGCCGGACGGGTCCGCCCTCGTGGTGGAGTTCACGGTTCTAGGCTGCCACTTCACGGCCATGAACGGCGCCCGGGTCGCGCCCAGCGAGGCGATCTCGTTCCAGGTGCCCTGCGACACCCAGGAGCAGATCGACACCTTCTCCGACGCGCTCATCGGCGAGGCGGGGGAGCAGCAGGCCTGCGGATGGCTTCGTGACCAGTTCGGCATCTCGTGGCAGATCCTGCCCGCGGAACTGCCCACGCTGATGGCGGACCCGGACTGGGGCCCGCATGTGATGAAGGAGCTCCTCACGATGCGTCGCATCGAGCTGCGCAGGCTGCTGGCCGCCGGCCACGTCGAGTAGGGCTCAGCGCGTCGGGCCCCCGAGCAGTCCCAGCCCGCCGATCACCTCGATGACCTCATCATCCAGCACCACCTCGACGGCGCGGCCGTCGTGCGGCATGCTCGCGGTCAGCGCGGGCGTGGTCAGGCGTAGTTCCTGATCGACCACCTCCAGGCGCACACCGTCGGCCGGCTCCAGCAGCCCCTCGGGTAGCCACGTGAAGCGTTCGCTCGAGCCCTGAGGGGCATGGCGGTCCAGGTCCGGGTGGGGCGTGACAATCAGCGTGTCGTCGACGACGCTCATCACGTACGGCAGCGAGAGGCAGCCGGCCCAGCCGTCTCCGCGCACCTCGCGGATCCACGCCATCACGCACGGGCGGCCGTCGGCGTCGCGGAAGACGGTGGGGGCGTAGTAGGTGCCGTGGGTCAGCCGACCCCAGTTGAGGGCTACGAACCGGCCGCTGGTGAAATCGCCGAGGGCGTACCCGGCGTAGTGCAGGGTGCCGTCCTCCCAGACCGAGGTGAGCATCACCCACGTCCCGTCCACCTCGAACACCTGGGGGCACTCCCACAGCGCACCCATCCAGGCGCCGTCGGTCTCATTCTTGTGACGGCTGAGCGCGACGCCGTCGTAGGTCCACGTCTCGCCGTCGTGGGAGACATAGCCGTGCATCATCGCGTGGCCCGAGCCGGAGTCAGAGCCCACCAGCATCCGCCAGAGGTCTCCGTCGCGCAGGACGAAGGGGTCGCGGTAGTCCCTGATCCCGAGCCCCTCCGGCGGCGTCGCGACGACGGGCCCCTTCGCCCAGGTGCGCAGGCCTTGGTCGACGGGGCGGGCGGTCCTGATGGCTGCCAGCCCGAGGACGGGCTCACGGGCCGAGGTGTAGTAGGCGATCAGCCCGCGCTCGTCCTCGACGATGCAGCCGGTCCAGATCCCCTCGTCGCCGTCGCCCGGCTCCAACGCGGAGCCCACGTAGCGGAGGCTGAACAGGTCCTCGCCGACGGCGTGGCCCCAGTGGATGGCCTTGTCCCATTCGGCGGTGGAGGGTGAGTGCTGGTGGAACAGGTGGCAGCCGTCCGGGCGGTGGATGACGCCGTGGGGGTCGTTGAGCCAGCCGTGGGGGGAGCGGTAGTGCAGCCTCATGCCGCGAGCCTAGGGCGAACCAGCCGGTCCGGGTGGCAAAAAGTCACCTTCACCAACATTGAACAAACCCTAGACAAAGGCGGCTTCTCGTTGCTGTCCTGATCCTCGGCTGGGCTTGCCCGGTAGCCTCCGCGACTCTCCCGAACCCCGTCGGGAATGGTCGCGGAGGCTGCCTCTGTGTGGGGCCGAACCGTTTTAGAGGTTGGTCATCCGGTCCAACTCCTCCGGGTACCGGGCGCCCGTGATGACGATCCGATCGGCGGCATCCCGAATCTCGGCCAGCTGCGAGTCGCTGAGCTGGACGGCCGCGGCGCCGACGTTCTCCTCGAGGCGCTGAATGCGCTTGGTGCCCGGGATGGGGACCATCCACGGCTTCTGGTTCAGCACCCACTGCAGCGCGAGCTGCGCAGGCGTGCACCCCACCTCGGCTGCCACCCGGTTCAGCGTCTTGACGAGGGCCAGATTCGCCTGCAGCGCCTCGCCCTGGAATCGCGGTGTGCGGCCGCGGAAGTCGGTCTCGCCGAAGGTGGTCGAGGCGTCGATGGTGCCCGTGAGGAACCCCTTGCCGAGCGGGCTGAACGGCACCATCCCGATGCCCAACTCCTCGAGTACCGGGATGACGTCCGTCTCGCGCTCCCGCCACCACATGGAGTACTCGCTCTGCACCGCCGCCACCGGCTGGACGGCGTGTGCCCGGCGGATCGTGCCGGCGGACGCCTCTGACAACCCGAAGTGCAGGACCTTCCCGGCGTCGATGAGCTCCTTGACAGTGCCGGCCACCTCCTCGATGGGGACGCTGGTGTCCACACGGTGCTGGTAGTACAGGTCGATGTGGTCCGTGCGCAGCCGGCGCAGGGAGTGCTCCACGGCGCGTCGGATGCTGTCGGGGCGGCTGCAGACGCCTCCTGCGGGGACCCCGTTCTCCTCGAACGCGAACCCGAACTTGGTGGCGATCTTCACCTGGTCTCGGACCGGTTCCAGGGCTTCCCCCACCAGGTCCTCGTTGGTGAAGGGGCCGTAGACCTCGGCGGTGTCGAAGAGGGTGACGCCCAGGTCGACGGCGCGCCGGATCAGGGCGATCGCCTCCTCACGGGGAACGTTCGCGGTGGCGCCGTAGGCGCCGGTGAGGCTCATGCAGCCCAGGCCGATCTCGCTGACGACCAGTCCTTGGCCGAGGGCACGTTGCAGCATGTTTCTCCTTTTGGTGCGTGTGAGTGCGGGGTGGCTGCTGCCGAAGGGGTACGTCCTTCGTGATCCACCCAGGCCACGGTATGTCGCTGGGCGCGATGGTGGGAGGCTCTGTCAGTACCAGGAACCGGCGCTGCGCCGTCGACGGAGGGTCATGGGCACCGCGTAGAGTGGGTGGGAATCCGTGGGGGCATCCGGAGGTTAGCCATGAATGATTCAACCGTCGTGAAAGGCTTGTGCCGTGCAGAACCCATCTGACCTTTACCGCTTCACCACCGAGGCGGGCCGCAACGATCCGGGTTCAGGCGTGCTTCTGGTGGCGCTGGGGGCCTTCATCGACGCAGGGCAGGTCCAGGGCATGCTCAGCGAGCACCTCATCGGGACCGGCAACGCCGAGGCAGTCGCCTCCTTCGACGTCGACCAGCTCTTCGACTACCGGGGCCGTCGCCCGGTGATGATCTTCGATACCAACAGGTGGGCGGAGTACGAGGCTCCCGCCATCGTGCTGAACCGGCTCACGGACCGCGACGGTCACGGGTACCACCTCCTCACCGGACCGGAGCCGGACTTCCAGTGGGACCGGATGGTCGAGGCCATCCGCGAGATCGTCGCCGCGCTGGGGGTCACGCTGGTGGTCACCGTCAACGGGATCCCCATGGGGGTGCCGCACACCAGGCCCGTTGGGATCACTGCACACGCCACGGACGCCACCCTCATCGGTGAGGTGAAGTCGCCGTTCGGCCGCGTGCAGGTGCCGGCCTCGATCGGAGCTCTGCTTGAGCTGCGTCTGGGTCAGGCCGGGCACCGCGCTGCCGGCTTCGCCGTTCACGTCCCGCACTACCTCGCGGCCTCGGAGTTCGCCGAGGGGGCCCTGGCGGCGCTCAACGCGATCGTTGACCTGACGGGGCTCAACCTGCCCAATGACGCCCTCGTCGCGAAGGCCGAAGCCACCCGTCGTGCCATCGCCGCAGAGGTGGAAGGCAACGATGAGATCAGCGCGATCGTGGCCGCCCTGGAGCAGCAGTACGACGCGTTCGTCCAGGGGCAGCACCTGCCGAACCTGTGGGCCGAGGGCTCGCAGATCCCTTCGGCCGATCAGCTCGGAGCGGAGTTCGAGAACTTCCTGCGGACGGTCTCAGACGACGAGACCGACTGACCTGGGTGTCGGACCACCAGTTCCGGGCTCAGGCGTGCTCCCGACGGTAGATCTCTCGGCCGCGCAGGTAGGTGGCCTCGACGGGGTCAGGAAGGTCGCGGCCGTGATACGGGTTGTTGCGGCTGAGCGACGCGGACGCGTCGCGGTCCACCGGCGCGCGGCGGGTGGGGTGCACGAGCACGACGTTGGCCGGCTCGCCCACGGCAAGGGGTCTGCCCTGCCCGTCCAGGCGCGCGATACGCGCAGGCGCGTGGCTCATCCGCTTCGCGACCCCCACCCAGTCCAGGCGGCCCGGGAGCACCATCGTCTCGATCACCACCGAGAGTGCCTGCTCCAGCCCGATCATCCCCGGCTTGGCGTCGACGAAGGCGTGATCCTTGTCCTGAGGGGCGTGCGGGGCGTGGTCCGTGCCCACCACGTCGATGGTGCCGTCCGCCAGCGCGGCGCGGAGCGACTCGATGTGCTCGGGCGTCCGCAGCGGCGGGTTGACCTTGTAGACGGTGTCGTAGCCCTCGAGCTCCTCGGTGCCCAGCAGCAGGTGGTGCGGGGTCACCTCGGCGGTCACGTCGATGCCGCGGGCCTTGGCCCAGCGCACCACCTCGACGCCCTCGGCCGAGGTGATGTGGCATACGTGCAGCCGCGACCCTGTCGCCTCCGCCAGCATCGCGTCGCGCGCGATGATGGTGGCCTCGGCCACCGGCGGCCACCCGCCCAGCCCGAGCCGGCCGGAGATCTCGCCCTCATGGCAGCAGGCGCCCGGCCCTGCCAGGTTGGACTCCTGTGAGTGCTGGGCGATGACGCCGCCGAACGGCTTGACCCACTCCAGCGCCCGCCGCATCAGCGCCGCGTTCTGGATGCACATGCCGTCGTCGGAGAACACCGTGACCTTGGCCCTGGAGCGGTTCATCAGCCCCAATTCGGCGAGCTCCTCGCCGCGCAGGCCCTTCGAGATCGCGCCGATGACCTGCACGTCGACGAGGCCCGCCGCGACGCCGAGGTCGTGCACGTGCTCGGCCTTCTCCGCCGTGTCCGTCACCGGTTGGGTGTTGGCCATCGCCAGGACCGCGGTGAATCCTCCGTGGGCCGCGGCCCGCGCACCGCTGGCCACGGTTTCCGTGTCCTCCCGGCCGGGCTCACGCAGATGCGTGTGCACGTCCACCAGACCGGGCAGGGCGATCAGGCCGTCGCAGTCCACGACGGTGGCCTCGCCGGAGGGAGAGTCGACGAACACGCCGTCCTCCATCACCAGATCCGTGCGGGTGCCGTCGGGGAGCTGCACCCCGCGGAGCACTGTTGCCGTCATGACTGTTCCTCTCCAGCGAGCAGGTGGTAGAGCACGCTCATCCGCACCGCGACCCCGGACGAGACCTGGTCCAGGATGATGGAGCGTGCCGAGTCGGCTGCCGCCGACGAGATTTCGAGACCGCGGTTCATCGGCCCTGGGTGTGCGATGCAGGCGCCGTCCTTGAGCATCGCCAGGCGGCGGGGCGTGAGCCCGTAGCCGTCGATGTATTCGCGTTCGGAGGGGAAGAAGCCGCCGCTCATCCGCTCGCGTTGCACGCGCAGCATCATCACCACGTCCGCCCCGGGAAGCACCGGGTCGAGCTCGTGGCTCACCTCGACGCCCCAGTTCTCCACGCCCGGCGGCAGCAGCGTCGGCGGCGCCACCAGCACGACGGAGGCGCCCAGTTTCGCCCACAACAGCACGTTCGAGCGGACCACCCGCGAGTGGAGCAGATCACCAGTGATGGCCACCCGCTTCCCCGCGACCTCACCCAGCCCGTGCCGGGCGAAGTGCCGGCGCACCGCGTGCGCGTCTAGCAGCGCCTGTGTGGGGTGCTCGTGCATGCCGTCGCCGGCGTTGATCATCGACGCGCGCACCCACCCAGCCGCCTGGCGCACCGCGCCGGAACCGGAGTGCCGCATGACGATGGCGTCCACGCCCATCGCGTCGAGGGTGAGCAGCGTGTCGCGCATCGACTCACCCTTGGACACCGAGGAGCCCTTGGCCGCGACATTGATCGCATCCGCCGACAGCCACTTGGCGGCCAGCTCGAACGACGAGCGGGTGCGGGTGGAGTCCTCGAAGAACAGATTGACGACGGTGCGGCCCCGCAGCGCGGGGAGCTTCTTGATGGGCCGGGACTGCACGTCGTGCATCTCCACGGCCAGATCCAGGATGGAGGTGATCTCTTCGGCGCTGAGGTCCGCGATGCTGAGAAGGTGCTTCACTGGGCCGTCCGTTCGATGGTCACGAGGTCCTCGCCGTCGATCTCGCGCAGCGTCACGCGGACACGCTCCGCGCGGGCCGTGGGCAGGTGCTTGCCCACCACGTCGGCCTGGATGGGGAGCTCGCGCAGGCCGCGGTCCACGAGCGTGACGAGTTGGATGGCACGCGGGCGCCCGAGGTCGGCCAGCGCGTGCAGCGCAGCCTGGACAGTGCGGCCGGAGTAGAGCACGTCGTCGACGAGCACCACCACCTTCCCGTCGACGCTCTCCGGCAGCACCGTGCGGCCGACGGGCCGGGTGGGCTGCGCGCGGAGATCGTCGCGGTACATGGTGATGTCCAGCCGGCCCACCGGAAGCCGGTGCCCCTGGGACGCAGCGATCGAGGCCAGCCGCTCGGCCAGCGGGGCGCCGCGGGTGAGGATGCCGAGCAGGATCACCCCGTCGGCTCCATGGTTGCGCTCCAGGATCTCGTGGGTCATCCGGGTCATCGCGTAGGACATGTCGTCGGCGGTCATCACCGTTCGCGGGGCCTGTTCCATCGCACCTCCTGGTCGAGGGAAATCTATCGCACGGCGCCCGCGGCCCGAGCTGGATGCCTGTCCCGGTGGACGGTCTTCGGCTAGAGTGCCCCCATGATTCTGCTCCCCCTTGAGGTCCTCCCAGGCTGGCCCCAGCCGGAGCCGGCGTCTGATCTGACGCTGCTCATGCTGACCGTCATCCTCCCCTTGGCCTTCGGTGCCATCGTCACCCTGCTGGCCTTCGGTCCGAAGCTCGCCCGCAGGCAGCGCGAGGAGCATGCGCGCGCCGCCGAGCTGGAGCCCGTGCGCAAGCTCTGAGCACCCTCGAACGACGACGGAGGGGCGGACCGCTGATGGTCCGCCCCTCCGTCGTCGTTTCCTCACGTCACGCGTCGGCGCGGCTCCTGGCCTGCGCGCGCAGCGCCCGCTTGGCCTCGTCCAACCGCTCGGTGACGGCGCGCCGCACCTGTTCGCTCGGCTCGTTGTCCACCAGCCACGCGTCGACGGTGGCCACCAGCCCATCGTCGACCAGCGGCGTCGGGAACAACCAGCGCAGCGCGGTGCCGATGGTGGCGTACCCGCGATCCGCCCAGGTCCCCTCGCGTCGCGAGATCTTCCCCAACAGGTCCAGGTACGCCGCCGGATAAGGCGCCAGCACGTCGTCCTGTCCGTAGCGCCAGAACCCCATGCACAGCGCGCGGTGGGTCTCGTTCGGGATCGACGGGTCGTCGGTGGCGCGCGTCCACGCCTCCATCTTCGCCTCGACGGTGGGCAGCGACGCGCCCGCCCCGGCGGCCTGTTCGGCGCCCGCGGAGGTCTTGTCCCGCTCGAGCTCGGCCGCGATCTCGTCCTCGCCGATGGCGCCCAGCTTGGCCAGCGCCGAGGTGATGGCCCACCGCATGGCCGTGTCGATCGCCAGCCCCTCAGGCACCTCCTCGTCGACGAGCCAGCCCTTGAGCAGCGCCACCCCGGCGTCGGCCCGGATGCTGGCGATGAGCGCCTTGGCGATAAGTACCTGCTGGTCGGAAGCGGCCGGCGCACTCTTGAGGAGCCGCGCCAGGCCGGCTACCAGCTTCACGTTGGCCTCGTCGCGCAGCTCGGGCGCCGTGAACGACAGCGACGCGGTGACGGCCTGGCCGAGCAGGGTGGAGACCGCGGCCATGTCGTGTTCGCTGGGCAGCCCCGCCAGCACCAACTGGACGTAATCCTGGGGGCGCAGCTCCGCGTCGCGGGTCATCTCCCAGAACGAGGTGAAGGCGACGGCTCTGGCCAAAGGGTCCGCCAGATCGCCGATGTGCTCCACCAGTGTGGCCGCGGACGCCTCATCGAGGCGCACCTTCGCGTAGGTGAGGTCTCCGTCGTTGAGGAGGACGACGTCGCCCTTCTCAACGCCCACGAGCTCAGGCAGCTCGGTGCGCTCCCCGGAGATGTCCACCTCGGCGTAGTGGCCTCTGGTGAGGGCGCCGTCGGCCAGGGAATACAGTCCGACGCCCAGCCGGTGCGTGCGGAGCGTGGGCCACCCGGGGTGCGCGCTCTGAGTCACCGCGAAGCGCGTGAAGCGGCCCTCGTCGTCCACGTCGAAGTCCGCGGCCAGGGTGTTGACCCCCGAGGTCTCCAGCCACTGCGCCGAGAACCAGGAGAGGTCCCGGCCAGAGGCCTCCTCCAGCTCGTCGAGCAGGTCCGAGAGCTCGGTGTTGCCGTAGGCGTGCTTGCGGAAGTACTGCGTCACGCCAGCGAGGAACGCGTCGCTGCCCACCAGCGAGACCAGCAGCTTGAGCACGGAGGCGCCCTTGGCGTAGGTGATGCCGTCGAAGTTCTGCTCCACCTTCTCCAGGTCCGACATGTCCGCCGCGATCGGGTGTGTGGTGGACAGCTGGTCCTGCAGGTAGGCCCACGCCTTGCGTTCGTTGCTGAAGGAGGCCCACGGGTCGGCGCCGGTGCCGAAGGCTTCGGCGATCTCCGCGTTGGCGAAGTGGGAGGCCCACTCGGCGAACGACTCGTTGAGCCACAGGTCGTCCCACCACCGCATGGTGACAAGATCGCCGAACCACATGTGGGCCAGCTCGTGGAGGATGGTGTTGTCGCGGGCGTCGAGCTCGCGGCTGGTCACGCGGGAGCGGAACAGGTACTCGTCTCGGAACGTGACGCAGCCCGCGTTCTCCATGGCGCCGGCGTTGAACTCCGGCACGAAGATCTGGTCGTAGGTGCCGAACGGGTATGCCACGCCGAAGGCGTTCTCGAACACTTCGAACCCGCGCTGCGTGGTGGTGAGGATCCTGTCGAAGTCCAGGTACTGGGCCAGGGACTGACGGCAGGCCACCGAGGCCGGCACCTCACCGGCGGCGGAGGCGATCACGCCACGTTGGACGTGGAAGTCGCCGGCCACGAGGGCGGTGATGTAGGTGGAGATCCGCGGGGTCGCGTCGTGCTCGAAGCGGCCGAAGCCGTCCCCGATGTCCGCGGGCGCCACGCTCGGGGCGTTGGTGAACACCAGCCACTCGACGGGGGCGAGCACGGTGAGCTGGAAGGTGGCCTTCTGGTCCGGCTGCTCGGCGGTGGCGTACATGCGCCGCGCGTCGGCTGCCTCGAACTGCGTGTAGAGGTAGGTGCGACCGTCGGCTGGGTCGATGAAGCGGTGGAGGCCCTCGCCGGAATTGGAGTAGCGGCACACCGCGAGGACGACCACCTCGTGGGGCCCCTCGTCGAGGTGCGGCAGCGGGAGGCGGTAGCCGTCGTAGCCGGAGGTGTCGAGCGGCTCGCCGTCGACCGTGGCCTCGCGCACCTCGTCGGCGATCAGGTCCAGGTGGGTCTGTCCGCCGTGTCCGGTGAGGGCCAGCGAGGTCGTCGAGACGAATTGACGCTCGGGGTCGGCGACGTCGCGCCCGGTGAGGTCCACCGTGACCCGGTAGGCCTCCGTCGAGATGATGCGCGACCGCTCCGACGCCTCGTCGCGGGTGATGTTCGCCGTACCCATCTGGGCCTCCTCGTTCATGGTTACGACGCCCAGCCGTGGCGGGACGCCTCTCACTGGACCCCATTCTGATGGTCATTCGCCCTGTGGCGTGGGATTTGGGTGGTCGAATCGCCCGTGATGGTGGAACCATGGCCCCATGAGCGAGCACATCGAGGCGGAGTCGGGGGTGACCTCCCCCGATCTCCGTAGGCGCTGGACAGAGCTGAACCAGGTGCTCACGGAGGCGCAGGAGGCCTACTACGGTGCTGCGGCGCCCACCCTGTCCGACGCGGACTACGACGCGGCCATGCGCACGCTTGAGGCTTTGGAGCGGGAGCACCCATCGCTGGTGACGCCCGATTCCGTCACGCAGCGGGTCGGCGCCGCCCGGGTCACGGACTTCAGGCCGGTGGAGCACCGGCGCCGGCTCATGAGCCTGGACAACGTGTTCTCGGACGAGGAGCTCGCGGCCTGGCTGGCCAGGACCCCCGCCGAGCGCTACCTGTGCGAGCTGAAGATCGACGGACTGGCAGTCAACCTGCTGTACCTCGACGGGCGGCTGAGTGTCGCGGCCACCCGCGGCGACGGGCGGGTGGGGGAGGACGTGACGCCCAACGTCCTCACACTCGACGGCGTCCCGCACCGACTGTCGGGGGATGCCCCGGCCGTGCTCGAGGTACGCGGCGAGGTGTTCTTCCCCGTGGCCGGCTTCGAGGCGCTGAACGAGAGCCTCGTCGAGGCGGGCAAGGCCCCGTTTGCGAACCCCCGCAACGCCGCCGCCGGGTCGCTACGGCAGAAGAACCCGGCCGTCACAGGGTCGCGGCCGCTGCGGATGCTGGTCCACGGCATCGGCGCCGTCGAGGGGGCCGAGTTCAGCCGGCAGAGTGAGGCCTATGCGCGAATGCGGGAGTGGGGCCTGCCCGTGCCGGACACCTTCGTGGTGGTCTCCTCGCCCGACGAGGCGGCCGGGTTCGTGAGGCACCACGGCGAGCACCGCCACGACCTCAGTCACGAGATCGACGGCATCGTCGTCAAGGTCGACGACCTGGCCGAGCAGGACCGGCTGGGGTCCACGTCGCGGGCCCCGCGCTGGGCCATCGCCTACAAGTACCCGCCGGAGGAGGTCAACACGAAGCTGCTGGACATCCGGGTCAACGTGGGCCGCACCGGCCGCGTTACGCCCTACGGCGTGATGGAACCCGTGTTCGTCAGCGGCTCCACCGTCGAGATGGCCACCCTGCACAACGCCCACGAGGTGGCCCGCAAGGGCGTGCTCATCGGCGACACCGTCGTCCTCCGCAAGGCCGGCGACGTCATCCCGGAGATCGTGGCGCCCGTGGTAGCGCTGCGCGACGGCACCGAGCGCCCGTTCGTGATGCCCACGCGCTGCCCGTCCTGCGGCGCCGAGCTGCGGCCCGAGAAGGAGGGCGACAAGGACATCAGGTGCCCCAACGCCCGCAGCTGCCCCAGCCAGCTCCGCGAACGGCTCTTCGCCCTTGCCGGACGGGGCGCGTTCGACATCGAGGCCCTCGGCTGGGAGGGCGCCGGAGCGCTGCTGGCCAGTGGGCTGATCGCCGACGAGGGGGCGCTGTTCACGCTCACCGCCGAGGATCTCCTCCGCACGGACCTCTACACGCGACAGGCCAAGGCTGCCGAGCTGGGGGCCGACGGCGTCCGCGACTCCCGCGTGCTGTCCGCCCAGGGAGAAAAGCTGCTGGCCAACCTCGAGACGGTCAAGACGCAGCCGCTGTGGCGGGTGCTCGTCGCGTTGTCCATCCGCCACGTCGGCCCGACCGCCGCCCGGTCGCTGGCCGGCCGCTTCGGGTCGATGGAGGCCATCCGCGCCGCCAGCGTCGAAGAGCTGGCCTCCGCCGACGGCGTGGGCCAGGTGATCGCCGAGGCCATCGTCGACTGGTTCGAGGTGGACTGGCACCGCGACATCGTCGAAGCGTGGGCCGCGGCCGGGGTCCGGATGGCCGACGAGGTGGACGAGTCAGCGCCGCGCACGCTCGAGGGGCTCACGGTGGTGGTGACCGGCGGACTGGAGGGCTTCACCCGCGACGGTGCCAAGGAGGCAATCCTGGCGAGGGGCGGCAAGGCGTCAGGCTCCGTCAGCAAGAACACCGACTTCGTGGTGGTGGGGGAGAACGCCGGCTCCAAGGCCGCCAAAGCCGAGCAGTTGGGGCTGCGGATCCTCGACGAGTCCGGGTTCGTCGCCCTCTTGGCCGAGGGCCCGACCGGGGTGGAATAGTTGCCCCATGCGAGTCCACATTGCCACTGACCATGCAGCGTTCGAACTGAAGAACTACCTCGTCGAACGGCTGCGGGAGGACGGCCACGACGTCGTCGACCACGGCGCGCACACCTATGAGGCGCTCGACGACTACCCGCCGCTGATCATCCCCTGTGCCGAGGCGGTGGCGGCCGAGCCGGGCTCACTGGGCATCGTGCTGGGCGGATCCGGCAACGGGGAGCAGATCGCCGCGAACAAGGTGACGGGGATCCGGGCGGCGCTTGCCAACAACGTCGAGCTGGCACGCCTGACCCGCGAGCACAACGACGCCAACATCATCGCCCTGGGCGGACGGATGCAGAGCCTGGAGGCGGGCTACGAGATCGTTGCCACGTTCCTGGCCACGCCGTTCAGCGGCGATGAGCGACACCAGCGTCGGATCGATCAGCTGTCGGCGTACGAGGCACGCTGACCCGCTCTAGGGGCCTCACTTGGGGTTCGGGGCGCTCCGGGTTTGGGTCTCGCCGCGCGGGCGCTTCGGCGGCGGGAGCAGACGGGCGCGCAGGGCGCGGTGGTGATCCACCAGGCCCGAGATGCCGTCGCGGCCGAACTCGCGGCGCTGTTCCTCGCTCATGGGCACATGCTACGCCCGGCTAGGCTGGGCCGATGCCCGAGGGACACGTCATCCACCGCCTCGCCCACGCGCTGACCGACACCTTCGGCGGCCGGCCCGTGAACGTCACCTCGCCCCAGGGACGCTTCGACGCGGCCTCGCTCGACGGCGCGGTGATCGAGCGAGGCGAGGCGGTGGGCAAGCACCTCTTCATCGACTTCGCCACCGGCGACGTCGTCCACATCCACCTGGGCCTCATCGGCAAGCTGACCCTCGAACCGCTCGCGCCCCCGCGCGGCCAGGTCCGGCTCCGGATCGACGACGGCGTCACCGCGGCCGATCTCCGCGGCCCCCAATGGTGCCGAACCCTCACCCCGGCCGAGCGGGACGCGGTGGTCGAGGCCAGCGGGCCGGACCCGCTGCGCTCGGACGCGGATCCGACCAAGGGCTACGAGCGGCTGCGGCGCTCGGGCAAGTCCATCGCCGCCCTCCTGATGGACCAGCGGGTGGCGGCCGGCGTGGGCAACATCTTCCGCGCCGAGGTGCTGTACCGGCACCGGCTGAACCCCACGGTGCCCGGAAACCGGATCGACGAGCGCACTTGGAGCGCGCTCTGGGACGACCTCGTGGGGTTGATGGGCTACGCCGTGCAGCACGGGCGCATCGACACGGTGCGCGACGAGCACGGGCCGCAGGCGCAGGGCCGCGACCCACGCGTCGACAGGCACGGCGGCGAGGTCTATGTGTACCGCCGCGCCGGTCAGCCCTGCCTGGTGTGCGGCGCCGAGATCCGCACCGCCGTGCTCGAGGGCCGAAATCTCTACTGGTGCTCTCGCTGTCAACGCCGACGCAGGGCTGCCGCTGCGCACTAGTCTCAGACGATGGACTGGAGCGCATACGCTGCCGTGCTGTTCGACCTCGACGGGGTCATCACCCCCACCGCACAGGTCCACATGCAGGCTTGGGATGAGATGTTCAACGGCTTCCTCGCGGAGATCCCCGGGCAGGCCCCATACACCGAGTTGGACTACTTCAACTACGTTGACGGAAAGCCGCGCTACGACGGCGTCCGCGACCTCCTCGCCTCGCGCGGCCTCACCATCCCGGAAGGCAGCCCCGACGACGATCCCGCCCTGACCACGGTGTGCGGACTCGGAAACCGCAAGAACGACACGGTGACCGCGGTCATCGAACGCGACGGCGTGGCCGCCTACCCCGGCTCGGTCAGGCTGATCGAGGAGCTGGCAGCCAGCCACCACAGGCTGGCGGTCGTCTCGTCGTCGAAGAACGCTCACCTGGTACTCACCGCCTCAGGCCTGCTGAAGTACTTCCCGGTCATCGTCGACGGCAACCTCGCCCACGACGAATCGCTGCCGGGGAAGCCGGCGCCGGACACCTTCATCCGCGCCGCCGCACTACTCGGCGCCCTGGCCAGCGAATCCGTGGTGATCGAGGACGCGATCTCGGGTGTCGCGGCGGGCGCGGCCGGCCACTTCGGGCTGGTGATCGGGGTCGATCGCGGTGTGGGCGAAGAAGCCCTGCTGGCTGCCGGGGCGCACCTCGTCGTGACCGACCTCGGAAGCCTGGTGTCGCGATGATCCGCGAGATCGCGGCTGACCCGCTCAACCGGATGCGGTTCCCGATCGACGAGTGGCGGCTGGTTGAGGTGGAGCCGGACACCGCCGACGTCGGCGTCACCGAGACACTGTTCGCCGTCGGCAACGGCTACCTGGGGATGCGCGGCAACCCCGAGGAGGGCCGCCCCAGCTACGCCCACGGGACCTTCATCAACGGGTTCCACGAGACGTGGCCGATCAAGCACGCCGAGGAGGCGTTCGGGTTCGCGCACACAGGCCAGACCATCATCAACGTGCCGGACGCGAAGCTGATGAAGATCTACGTCGACGACGAACCGCTAGTGCTGTCCGTGGCGGACCTCGACGACTACGAGCGTTCCCTGGACTTCCGCAGCGGACGGCTCACCCGGACGCTCATCTGGCGCACCCCCGCCGGTAAGCGCGTGCGGGTCCGCAGCTCGCGCATGGTCTCGTTCACGGACCGGCATCTGGCCCTCATGGAGATCGAGGTGACCGTGCTGTCGGGTGGCGGCGCCCCCGTCGTGGTCACCTCGCTCATTGTCAACAGGCAGGACGGCTACACCGACTACCGGCGTCCGGACGCGGGCGGCGAGTCCTGGGATCCGCGGCGCTCCTCGTCGATGACGGGGCGCGTCCTGCAGCCCGAACTGCACTGGTACCGCGGGCAGCGCATGTTGCTGGCCTATCAGACCAGCCGATCCGGGATGACCATCGCGGTGGGGGCCGATCATTACGTCGATACGGAGAACCCGGTGGAGATCTTGTCGTCGACGGAGGACGACGTCGGCAAGCAGGTGTTCCGTGTGGAGGCCGCCGAGGGGGTCCCGGTGCGGGTGCGCAAGGCGGTGGCGTACCAGACATCGCGGGGGGTGCCCTGTGCCGAGCTCTCCGACCGCTGCCGGCGGACGCTGGACCGGGTGCGCGACAACGGTTTCGAGCACTACTACGACAGGCAACGCCAGTGGCTCGACAAGTTCTGGCTCGATGCCGACGTCGAGGTGGAGGGCCAGCCGCACATTCAGCAGGCCGTGCGGTGGTGCCTCTTCCAGCTGGCCCAGGCCACGGCGCGCAGCGACCAACAGGGGATCGCGGCCAAGGGAGTCACCGGCTCCGGATATGAGGGGCACTACTTCTGGGATACGGAGGTCTACCTGGTCCCCTTCCTCATCTACACCGCGCCCGGCGTGGCACGCAACGCGCTGAGATTCAGGGTCAACCTCCTGCCCCAGGCGAGGGAGCGGGCAGCGGTGATGTCACAACGAGGCGCCCTCTATCCCTGGCGCACGATCAACGGTGAGGAGGCCTCCGCCTACTACGCGGCAGGCACGGCGCAATACCACATCGATGCGGATGTGGCCTTCGCCTTCTCGAAGTACCGCGACCTCACCGGCGACACCGAGTTCATGTACCGCGACGGCGCCGCCGTGATGGTGGAGACGGCCCGGCTCTGGGCGGACCTCGGCTTCTGGAGGGCGGAATCCGACGGCACGCAGCGGTTCCACATCCACGGCGTGACCGGGCCCGACGAGTACACGGCGGTGGTCAACAACAACATGTTCACCAACGTCATGGCCCGGGCGAATCTCCGTTCGGCCGCCGCCCTGATGCGGGAGATGCGCGCGACCGACGACCACGCGTACCGCCGCGTCGCGGCGGCCCTCCGGCTGGACCCGGCCGAGATCGACGAGTGGGAGGCCTGCGCCGACGGGATGGTCGTGCCGTTCGACGAGACCTTCGGCATCCACCCCCAGGACGACAAGTTCCTCTCCTCAGAGCTGTGGGACCTGCCGAACACACCCGAGGACAAGCGACCGCTGCTGCTCAACTACCACCCGCTGGTCATCTACCGCTTCCAGGTCCTCAAGCAGGCCGACGTGGTGCTCGCGCTCTTCCTTCAGGGCGACGAGTTCACCTCGGAGGAGAAGCGTGCGGACTTCGAGTACTACGACCCCATCACCACGGGAGACTCCACACTCTCGGGGGTTGTGCAGTCCGTGATGGCGGCCGAGGTGGGATACCAGGACATGGCCATGCAGTACTTCCTCTCGGGCCTGTACGTGGACCTGGCGGACCTTCACTCCAACGCCCGGGACGGGGCGCACATCGCCTCCACCGGCGGGGTGTGGAACGCGCTGGTCTACGGGTTCGGGGGGCTGCGTGACCACCACGGCCGGATCTCGTTCGACCCACGGCTCCCGGCGGGGTGGGCGGCCCTCACGTTCCCACTGAGGATCCGCGGCTCCCGGCTCCGGGTCCGTTTGAGTGCGCAGGCGATCTCATTCGAGGTGGAGGAGGGCGGCGCGGTCGATCTCACCGTCCGCGGGGCGGCCGTGACGGTGCAGCCCGGTTCGCCGGTCACCGTCGTGCTGGAGGATCAGGGTACGCGGCTACCCTCTATGGAGGGCAGCCCCCTCGTCCTCGGAGAGAACCGCGAGGACGGGTCTGTGGTCCGCGCGATTGTGCCCGAGTCGCATCCCCAGGAAGTGACGAGTTCTGACTGATGACTGCTGAAGTGACCGGCGCTGTGCGCGAGGCGTTCGAGTCGCGCACCACCGCCCGCGGATTCGAACTGCTCGGCGAGGGCAGGCTGACACGCCTCGCCGTCGAATTCCAGGATGGTTGGGGCCACCCGCGCCCGGCCGCGGACGCGGTGGGAGTCGACGTCGAGCATGAGGCCGGCGTGGCCGCCACTGTGCGGGTGCGTTCCGGGCAGCGGATGCGCCTCGAAGTCTCGCTGGAGTCCCAGTCCCAGGACGTGGTGACGGTGCCCGGCCCCCTCCTGCGCGTCGAGGGACTCCTCGAGCCAATCTCCTGGCTGGCCGGTGCGTCCGGGGAGATCGCACTGCGCTCCGCGGCCGGGCCCGGGCTGCTCACCCAGCGGCGCGGGTTGTCCGCCCCGTCGGACGAGGTAGGGGTGTCCTACCCGCTCGAAGAATCCGTGCTCGTGCGTCCCCGGCAGATGGTGTCGGCAGCATGGACCTACGAAGCGCACCATGGGGACGAACTCGAGGTCCCCGCCGAGCCGTCATGGTTGCCGTGGGCACGGCACGTCCCCCTCGGGCAGCCGGTCGAGTTCAGCGCGCCCGACGGCACGGTCACCGTCCCTGACGGGGTCCAGATGGAGGAGAGTGAGGGCGAGTTCTCGCTCGTCACCCCGCCCGGTCTGGTGCAGGTGGGGGTGTGGGGGCCCGGGGGGCGGACCTCGGTGGAGGTGGGCGCCTTCCGGGACCTGGCGGTGCTGCGAGGCGAGCTGATGGCCTCCGGCCCGAGGAGCGACGCCTGGGCCTACGTCGCGGTCCGGCACATGCTCGACGCGTGGGCCTCCGATGATCTGCTCGACGCCGTCGACAGGGTGATCGGCGAGCACCAGGACAGGCCCACGGCCTGGATCGCGTGTGCGGCGGCGCTGGCGGGACAGCTCGGGCTTCCCGTGGAGAGCGAGGCGGCGGCGTCGGCCACCGAGGTGCTGGCGCGGGCCTCGCGGCGCGACGGTGTGCTGCTGGCACTGCACGGGCTGGTTCCCATCGAGCTGGGGTCCGGGACATGGCCGGTGGGGGACTTCGACGTGCTGGGGGCGCAGGCGTTCGCGGCCATCGGGTTCGGGCGGATCAGCACGGATCCGAGGCCGCTCCGCGGGGCGGACGTGGCGTTGGCCAAGCTCTACGCGGCCGGACTGGGGGAGACCGAACGAGGGATCCGGCTCGCCGCCTACGCGCAGGCGGCGGAGAACCGACTCCTGTGTCAGCTGTCCATCCAGCCGTCGGTCTCCGACGTGGCCTGGTTGTCGATCTAGCGGTCATCCCCAACCGCTGGCTGAGGAGCCGCAGTCCTCCCCAACCGCTGGCTGAGGAGCCGCGTAGTCCTCCCCAACCGCTGGCTGTGGAGCCGCGCAGTCCTCCCCAACCGCTGGCTGAGGAGCCGCGTAGCGGCCTCGAAGCCTGAGAAACGTCAGCCGACAAGGTCGCCTTCTCGAGGCTTCGAGGCTCGTCGCTGCGCTCCTCACACCTCGGCCAGCGGGGTGGGCACGCGTAGCCGCCCTCCGCTGGCTGAGGAGCCGCGCAGTCCTCCCCAACCGCTGGCTGAGGAGCCGCGCAGCGGCCTCGAAGCCTCAGAAACGTCACTCATCACACCCCGCCTCGGGGCACCACCATGCCCACCCAACCCCCACCGCCTGCTCCGGATCTCGACGCCCTCATCCGACGCAGCTCCGCCGCTTGGGCGCAGGCCGGCTAGCAGCCATCCCCGAGAGTTCACCCGGGAATCCCACAACCTGGTCACGAGTGCAGGGCAGCCGCCTCAGTGAAAGAACGCTTGTCAGCTCCAGTTACAGCGAGCCCGCGCCTGACCAGCGAGGGTGAAGGAGGGCAAGGACTACCACCTATGCCGCTCAGCGCGTGCGGGCGAGTTGGTCCTCGAGGTTGAAGACCTCCTCCAGCAGTACGAACCCCTCGTCAGGGGCCACGTCAAGGTCGGCGAAGAACTCGCCCATCTCGGCCTGCCAGCGGGCGTTGACCTCGGTATTGCCCATCGCTTCCTGGGCGGCCACCAGATCTTCGGATTCCACATAGCCGATCAGCAGCCCGTCGGGGCGCATGAACAGCGAGTAGTTGTGCCATCCCGACGCCTTGAGCGCCTGCAGCATCTCCGGCCAGACGGCGGCGTGGCGGGCCTTGTACTCGTCCAAGCGCTCGGGCCGGACGTGGAGTTCGAAGCAGTAGCGGCGACGGGTGGTCATGGGGGCGTCCTCCTGGATGCGACCGAATTGAAACGATCGAATCACGGGCTTCCACTCATGTCAAGGGAGCCGGGCGACGCAGGATGCGGCAGAGGGACCCGCACGGTGTGCGGGTCCCTCTGATTGCCGTGGCGTGTGCCAGATGTCAGCCGAGCAGCGCGGCGGCATCGACCGTCGGCGGCACGATGACCTTGTCGATGACGTGGATGACCCCGTTGGAGGCATCGACGTCGGTGGTGACGACGTTGGCGTCGTTGACCATGACGCCGCCGTCGGTGGTGATTGCGATGGTGGAGCCCTCCACCGTCGCGACATCGCCGGCCGTGACGTCAGCGGCCATGACCTCGCCGGAGACGACGTGGTAGGTCAGGATGCTGGTGAGGGCGTCCTTGTTCTCCGGGAGCAGGAGGGCGTCGAGCAGGCCCTCGGGGAGCGCGTCGAACGCGTCATCGGTGGGCGCGAAGACCGTGAAGGGTCCATCGCCCGACAGCGTCTCGACGAGGTCGGCCGCGGTCACCGCAGCGACGAGGGTCTCGAAGTCGGGGTTGCCGGCGGCCACGTCCACGATGGTGCCGGCCTCCTCCATGGGGGCCTCGGACATTGACTCGCTCATGGACTCCGACGGCGAGGCCGCGGCGCTGGTCGTTTCAGCGGTGCTCGCCTCCGGCGTCATCTCGTCACTGGCTCCCGCGCATCCGGACAGGAACAGAAGTGCTGCGACGCTTCCGGCAGCTGCGATCTTGATGTTCATGGTGTCTCCTTGGTGTGGGATGAAGCCGCCGTGTGCAGCTCGCTCTCACAGATGGATTCGCATGAAGTGCCGCCCTCGGATGCACCTGGGGCCGACTTTTTTCGGACGCGATCCTGAAGACCGGCCGACACGTGATGACACTGGGTGGTTTACGAGGCGCCGCGCAACGAAGATGATGACCTGGCTGCGGCCCGGGGGCCGCACCCACGCGATCGAAGCCGACGTCATCGAGCGCCGAGGACAAGCTCTGCTCAAGCCCGCCCTTGCCGCCCACGTCGAGGCCCTACCGCTGGGCATCGCCCACGAACTGCGCCACCAACGCCTTGTCCACCAGTGGCGGGACCGTCGTCGTCACCTGCTCCTCGACCTCCGTCACGGCCGCCTCAGCGACCGGCTCAACCTGCATCCTCATCGGGAACCTCTTTCATCGGAGTTACACCGGAAACCGTACGGTCCCTCTTCTAAAACCTCGAGAAGAACCGGCATCGAACCGGGGATGGTTCAGAGCTTCTCGGCACGAACGTTCCTCGGGCCATGTCGATGCAGGTACGAAAGTTCCTTGGGTGCTCCCGACGACGGAATGAACGTACCCAAAAGCCGATGACGCATTGACGTGGTCGGCGACGTATGGGAGGGTTCGATCCAACTTGCCACGCCCATCGAGGGTGCGACACCATGCATTCTTGGGAGAGCTCAACGACTGTGATTCGAAGAGCGATGGGTTCGATGGTAGGGGTGCTGGCTCCGATCCGACTGTCGGTGGAACCGCTGTTGCATTGGCGAACAAGGAGCACAATAGCGAATGCGCGAGACCCACGAGTCGTGGTTGGAATGCAACTCGAATGGGCCCTTGACTGAGACGGAAATATCCGTATCCGCACGCTGGCCGAAAGTTGACCCTCCCCAAGGGGCAGTGTGAGCCACCGCATACCGTAGGCTCTCAATCAGTCAATCGGAAAAGAGGGGATGATGAATGATCGCCAATCCGCAGAACGTCGCGTCGGTCAGCTTCTTCGGGTAGCGCTCTCCGTGTTCGTTGCGGCCGTACTCCTGCTCGCGAGCACCCCAGCCCAGGCATCCGGTGACAGGAGCGATCCAGTCGAGTTCGATCTCGAGCACGTAGTTGTTGCCGCTATGGCAGGGAGCGCAACAAAGGCGCAGATCGCTTGGCTAATATCGAAGCATCCGACGGTGGCTGATCGAACGCCTGCACCTGACGTCGAGGACGACATCACGGAACTGGCTCTGACGCAAGGCGAGTTGAGCCGAGCGAGCTGCAAGGAGGTCTGGGGCACCCGGACAAAGCGCTCGATCACCGGGGCGGTTGTCCTGTACAAGTACACCCACAAGGTTCAATTCTGCTGGTTGGGAGGAGCGGTCACGTCGGCCGCGACGACCTCGGCCTACTTCACGAACGTGGACTTCAGCGTGGACATTGTGACAACGAATCACAACAGTTGGAAGTCTGGTGTGGGAACGCCCACGGCGTACGTCTTTCGACAGGGTCGCGTGAACCACATAATTCCCGTTGTCGGAGGAATAATCGGCCACACATACCCATGGGTGAAGCTCAAGGTGACCGGGGCAGGCAGCGCGACATACACGCAAGGAGAGTAAGGTGCCTCGCATTCTCGTTCCAGTCTTCGTGGGGATCATGACGGGCGGACTTATCATTGGGCCCATCCTCGGCGCCGCGATCGGCATCCTCTTCGGTGGATTCTTGGGTGGTTTTGAGTGGGGGGTCTCAATGGTGGCGGGTGCGGCATTAGGAGCGTGGCTAGGCTTGCAGTGGGCGCATCGGACGACTGTCTCGAAGTAGCCGGTCTATGGGCACGACATTGCCCGCCGACACCGCCGCTCAGGCCCTTCCTCATCGGCCGACTCCATCACTGGGAGCTTGTCGTTGAGATGGTCACCGGGTAGGAATCTCGCACTAACCTCGATCGTTCATGGCGGAGTGAGCGACGCGTGCGGTAGATAGGCCGGAGTGCCTTCTGACTACGGGATACTTGGACTTGCGACTGTTCAAGACCCCTGAAGTGGAAGGCGCTCCGTAGACGCCAGGCGCAGGAAGATCCAGGCGGCCCGGGCCCGTGTCCGCCGCCACGTCTGGGCCCAACTGGCAGTCGCAGGTGGGGTTCCCGCGTCTCGGGTCGCCGGCACCGATCTCGGCAGCACGGTGGTGTTGGATGTCGATGCCACGATCGTTGTGACCCACTCGGAGAAGGAGCTCGCCGCCCCGACGTTCAAACGAAGCTTCGGGTATCACCCGATCGGTGTGTGGTGCGACAACACCGGTGAGTTCCTCGCCGCCGCACTGCGGACCGGGCGGGCAGGGTCGAACACCGCCGTCGACCACATTCAGGTCCTGGGCGAGGCGATCACCCAGATCCCGATGCCGTTGTCGCCGCCATCTGTTGATCCGCTGCGATTGGGCCGGCGCCTCCCACCAGTTGCTGGACTGGCTCACTGCACAAGGCCAAGTCAGAGGCCGCAGCCTGGACTACAGCGTGGGGTTCACGATCGGCGAGAAGGTGCGTCCCGCGATCACCGAACTTCCCGCGGGCTTGTGGTCGCCGGCGCTGAAGGCAGGGGGTGAGGTCCGCGAGGGCGGGGACGTCGCTGAGGTCACCGGACTCCTGGACCTGACCAGTTGGCCGCCCGGGATGCGTGCGCGTGATCCTGCGCCGCGAACGCCCCCATCCGGGGGCTCAACTGTCGCTGTTCGAAGCCCACGACGGGTGGCGGTATCGAGCGTTCGCCACCAACACCGGCAGCGGAACTCTGCAGTTCCTCGAGGCCCGTCACCGGGCGCATGCCCGGGTCGAGGACCGGATCCGACATGCCAAAGAATCGGGCCTGGGGCAGGTTCCCGTCCCGCGAGTTCAGTATCAACCAGACCTGGCTTGCGCTCACGATGATCGCCGCCGATCTGGTCGCCTGGCTCAAGATGCTGGCCCTTGACGGCGACCTCGCCAAAGCCGAACCCAAGGCACTCAGGCATCGGTTGCTGCACGTCCCGGCCCGACTCGTTCACGGCGCCCGACGGCGCCTGCTGCGTCTACCCAAGACCTGGCCCTGGGTCGAGCACCTCGTGGCCGCGTTCGCCCGGATCGCCGCGATCCCACCACCGCACTGACCCCACCCCGTCCGCACCAAGCCGAGGAACCTGGAGAACCGCCCACCGGCAGCGTCAGCCGGCGAACAACCGCGCCCTCACCCGGCCCAGTGTTCAGATCGGGCTCCGACAGCCCAGCTGACAGCTCTCAAGCCGCCTCATGAAAGAGGGAGGCTAATCTGGCACGCCGTGAGCCCCCCGGGGGGGCAAAACCTGCTCTGGCCTTTGCTGGTCGGGGCGACAGGACTCGAACCTGCGGTCTCCTGCTCCCAAAGCAGGCGCGCTAGCCACTACGCTACGCCCCGGTGGCCGTCGAAACCCCTGTCAGTGGAGCCTGACAAGGGGCTTCGACGACTCGAGCGGATGACGGGAATCGAACCCGCGTAGTTAGTTTGGAAGACTAGGGCTCTACCATTGAGCTACATCCGCAGAACCGTCGATGACTCTACCAGCCGACTGCTGGAGAGCGCGATTCCAACTCACCCGATCGCATCGCGTCGGCGCCGCGCCAACTGCCGTCGGACATCCCTGGTGATCGCGGAGTTGAACGGCAACGCGCCGCCCGCAAGGTCGTCGTCGAGGGACGAGGTGGCGCGCAGCGCGGTGTTCAATGCGCGCTCGACCACGCCGGTCGGCAGGCCGAGCCCCCGCCCGAAGTCCACGAGGTGCCGCCGGATGAGGCCGTCGGTGCGGCCGCCGACGCTGAGCGCGAGCGTGTGGTCACGGTAGGGGAGGGTGCTCAGAACGTCGTACATGGGTGCCACTCGCCACTCGCCGCCCGGGTTCTGCAGCACGGACACGTTCTTGGCGTGCACATCGCCGTTGCCGATGAGCCAGGCGAGGACGAGCTGGATGAAGACGTTGCGCATCGCGACGGGTCGTGCCGCGCATGCGTCCGCCACCGCGGTCGCTGCCTCTTCCGCGGACAGGAGGTACTTGTCGCTGGGATAGCGACCGAGGAGCTGGCATGCGTCTTCGACCGCGCGGCGACCATCCGCCCGGTCGAAGCGGTGCACCACAAGCCCCGATCTGCCCCTCGTGTCGGTAATGATCGTTGCTTCCACGACGGAGAGGCCGAGGCGCCTGGCCACGCGGAGGAAGTACGCCTCGTTCTCGACGGCGAAAGGGTAGTCGGGCGGCGTCAACTTGATGATCGTCGATGCCCCTGATCCGGAGTGACCGGGGAGTGTGATCATCCCGGCGGACAGCTTGTCCTGAACGCCTGGCATGCCGACGGGATCGATGCCGTAGTCAGCGAGCAACGCCGCGAAGTCCAGCGGCTCCTCCGGTTCCACCAGCGGGCGGGCGGGTACTGGAGGCCTGCCCTGCGGTAACACCTGGACGTCCCCGATGGTGTCGGTACCTGTCGCGAGCAGCAGGGTGAGCTCGTCGTCTCCTGAGGTCTTGACCGCCCGCTGGAGTGCCGCGAGGCGGCGCCCCTCGGGCAGCAGATTGGTGAAGAAGGGCGGCAACGTCCGCCCGGGGCGCACGAACCGTGAACCCAGGGGAAGCGAGTGGGCTACGGGGGGGCCTGAGTAGTGATCCACGTAGGCGAACGTGGTGTCCACCCCGTCGGCCTCGAGTGTCGCGGCGAGGAGCCCGTCCTTGTAGACGTCGGCGACGTTCACGGCTTGATCCTGACTGTGAGCTCCAACCCAAGGGTGTCAAGAAGGGCGCGGAGTTTGTCGAACTGCACGGAGACCTTGCCCGCCTCGACGGCGCGGACGAAACGCTCGGACACCCCGGCGAGGTCCGCGGCGTCGAGCTGTGTCAGGTGCAACGCCCGACGCCTTTTGCTGACGGTGCTGGCAAGATCCATGGTGCTCCGATCGGCGTGAACGTGCCGTTTGTAGTCATTGTCCCCATGCAGGGCGGAGAGGTCAAGGCTATTCGGTGCGTTCGTGCCGGATCCTGTTTGCGACGGCGTCCCTCATGGCGCTGGAGGAGAAGATCGGCACGTGTGTGCCGGTCGTCGGAGCGATCCAGTCGCTGGGCTCAGAGGCCGAGGAAGGCGCGGATGGTGTTGAGTTCGCGCCCGGCCTGGGACCGTCCTGACTGGAAGACCGACCGGAGCATCGGGACCCGCCGCTCCGAGTTGCGGATCGGCATGGAGTCCGGGAACACGAGATAGGCGCGGCCCTCCCGCTCCAGCTCGAGGAGCTCGTCGAGCGATCGGTTGTAGTTGGCGGGCCGCTCGATCAGCCCCTGGGCGATGGAGGGGTAGCGCCGGAACAGCGTCCGCATGGCGGCCGTCGAACGGACCGGGGCCTTCCGATAGCCACGTGGGCGGGTCATCACCACGAGAAAGCGCTCGTAGCCGTCCCTCCTCGCCGCATCGAGGGCGAACCCGCCCGTGGGGCCGAGGGCGCCGTCGCAGTAGTCCACGCCGTCGATGGTGGTCAGCGGCATGAGCAGCGGCATCGTCGACGACGCCCTCACCCGCTTCGCCAGGGACATCACGTCCTGAAGGTCCTCGCGGCCCCAGTAGATCATCTCGCCGTCTGCGCAGCGGACCGCTCCGATGCGGACCTGGGCGGGGTTGGCCCGGAAGGTGTCGAGATCCAGGGGGAGGACCTGGTGGGGGAGCGAGGTCTGCTCGTAGATCCACTCGGCGTTGAACATGCCCTTGCCTGCCACCCAGGTGCGCCAGTCGCCGAACTGGGGTTCGGCCGCGACATCGACGAACGACCGCTCCGCGCGCCCGGGGTCCCGGGAGACGTAGTTGACGGTGCAGCTGGACCCGGCCGAGATGCCGCCCACCCAGTCGAGGTGGATGCCCGCCTCCAGGAGGGCGGTGAGCACCCCGGAGGAGAAGGCGGCCCGCATGCCGCCGCCCTCGAAGACGAGTGCGGTGTCGGTCACGGTGCTGGTCATCACGGGTACCCACTCTAGAGCGGTCCCAGGGCAGGGCGGGGCGGAGGGGCGCGCTGCCGATTGGTGGGCTGGGCATTGACCGATAGACTCGATCCCGATCATTCCAACTTCAGGAGTCCATTCGTGCCTAGCACCTCCCAGAAGCTGAGCCCGACGCGGGTGAAGCTCACCGTCGAGATCCCCTTCGCCGATCTCAAGCCCTACCTCGATGACGCCTACAAGGGGATTGCCGAGCAGATCAACATTCCCGGCTTCCGCAAGGGGAAGGTGCCTGCCACCGTCATCGATCAGCGCTACGGCCGCGGCGTCGTGTTGCAGGAGGCCATCAACGAGGCCATCCCGACGGCGTACAACGCAGCCATCGAGGAGCACAAGGTTGTGCCCATGGCGCAGCCTGAGGTTGAGGTCACCAAGCTGGAGGACAAGGAGCTCGTCGAGTTCACGGCCGAGGTGGACATCCGCCCGGACGTGACCCTGCCTGACTTCACCAAGGTCGAGGCCACCGTGGACAACGCCGCCAGCATCGACGCGCTCGTCGAGGAGCGCATCGGCCTCCTGCGCGAGCGCTTCGCCACCACCACAGAGGTGGACAGGGCTGCGGCCGAGGGCGACGTGCTCACCCTGGATCTCGTGGCCTCCCAGAACGGCGAGCCGCTTCCTGAGGCCACCGCCGAGGGTCTCACCTACAAGGTGGGCCAGGAAGCCAACATGCTCGAGGGCCTGGACGAGGCCGTGACCGGGCTCAAGGCCGGCGAGTCGAAGACCTTCACCTCCACCCTGGTGGGCGGCCAGTTCCGCGGCCAGGACGCGGAGATCGAGGTGACCGTGATCAAGGTCTCCCAGCAGGACCTGCCCGAGGTGGACGACGAGTTCGCGCAGCTCATCTCTGAGTTCGACACCGTCGAGCAGATGAAGGAAGACCTCCGCAAGGGTGCCGAGCAGCAGGTGAAGGCCGATCAGCTGGCCGACGCCCGTGACAAGGTGCTGGAGGCCGTCCTTGAGGCCACAGAGTTCGAGTTGCCCGAGTCCGTGCTGGCCCGTGAGCTTGAGGCTCGCCGGGCTGAGGTCCAGCGTCAGCTGGCCGGCGGAGGGATGACGGTGGAGGACTACCTCGCCAACTCCGAGGATGAGGAGGCCAAGGACGCCGACGAGTTCTGGGCCATGATCGACAAGCGCTCCGAGCAGGCTCTCAAGGCGCAGGTGGTGCTGGACGTCTACGCCGACACCAACACCGTCGACGTCTCCCAGCAGGACCTGACGGAGCTCATCTTCCGCAAGGCGCAGCAGAACGGCTCCAGCCCGCAGGACGAGATCAACCACATGATGGAGCACAACCACATGCCCGAGTGGATGCAGGAGATCCGTCGGGGCAAGGCGCTCGCGGCCATCTGCGCAGACGCGAAGGTCACCGATGAGGACGGCAACCCCGTCGAGACCACGCTGGCGGTCGACGCCATCGAGGCCGCCGAGGAAGTCATCGCCGAGGAGGAGGCCGAAGAGGCCGAGGTCGACGCCAAGTAACACCCAGTCACAGGATCGCCGCGGGACCCGTTCCCGCGGCGATCCTGTCGTCTCCGGTGACGCCTCGGGCGAACACGGCCCCGCGCTGTTGGGTCCTTGGCGAATGCCGGTAGGTTAGTGGGGTGACTGAGACTCGAAACGACATCCGGATGGCCGGGCCCTCGGGCGCCGGCCTCGGCATGACAGACAACGTGTATTCGTCCCTCCTGGCCAACCGGATCATCTTCCTCGGGTCGGAGGTGCGCGACGAGAACGCCAACGCGATCTGTGCACAGATGCTGCTGCTGAATGCGGAGGACCCGCACCAGGACATCTACCTCTACATCAACTCGCCCGGCGGCTCGGTGGACTCCGGCATGGCCATCTTCGACACCATGCAGTGGATCAGCAACGACGTCGCCACCGTCGCCATGGGCCTGGCGGCATCGATGGGGCAGTTCCTGCTCTCGGCCGGCACGCCCGGCAAGCGCTTCGCGCTGCCGCACAGCCGGATCATGATGCACCAGCCCTCCGGCGGGCTCGGCGGCACCGCCTCCGACATCCGGATCCAGGCGGAGCAGTCGCTGCACATCAAGCGCACCATGGCCGCCCTCATCGCCAAGCACACCGGCCAGACGGTGGACCAGATCGAGGCCGACTCAGACCGTGACCGGTGGTTCACCGCCGAGCAGGCGCTCGAGTACGGGTTCATCGACCACGTCTACGAGCGCGCATCCCAGATCAAGACGGAGGCCCCGAACCAGTGATCACCAACCTGCCCCAGGGCTCCGCACCCACCGGAATGGACATGAGCTACTACATCCCCCAGTGGGAAGAGCGCACCAGCTACGGCATGCGCCGGGTGGACCCCTACACCAAGCTGTTCGAGGACCGGATCATCTTCCTCGGCACCCCCATCAACGACGACGTGGCCAACGCCGTCATGGCGCAGCTCCTCTGTCTGCAGTCGATGGACCCCGAGCGCCAGATCTCGATCTACATCAACTCGCCCGGCGGCTCCTTCACCGCGTTGACCGCCATCTACGACACGATGCGCTACATCAAGCCGGACATCCAGACCGTCTGCCTCGGCCAGGCGGCCTCCGCCGCCGCAGTGCTGCTGGCCGCCGGCACGAAAGGCAAGCGGCTCGCGCTGCCCAACTCGCGCATCCTCATCCACCAGCCCGCCACCGAGGGCGGCTACGGCCAGTCCTCGGACCTCGAGATCCAGGCCAGGGAGATCCTGCGGATCCGCGCGCTGATGGAGACCATGCTGGCCGCGGACACGGGCCAGGACCTCGACAAGGTGAGCAAGGACATCGAGCGCGACAAGTACCTCACCGCCCAGCAGGCGGTCGAGTACGGCATCGTCGACGACATCCTCCCCTCGCTCAAGGGACTCGACTGAAGACCCCGGAACACTCCGGGCTCGGGAAGGCGTTTCGCAGTCCCCAGCCCGGGTGTCCCGGGTAGGGTGGGAAATCGGAGATCAACGCAAGGCACTCGAGCCAAGGAGGTGGAGACGTGGCACGCATCGGCGAGTCAAGCGACCTGTTCAAGTGCAACTTCTGTGGCAAGAGCCAGAAGCAGGTCAAGAAGCTGATCGCCGGTCCCGGCGTCTACATCTGCGACGAGTGCATCGGGCTGTGCAACGAGATCATCGAGGAGGAGTTCCCGGCTCCGGTGGACGCCGGCCTCGTCACCGAGCTGCCGAAGCCGCGCGAGATCCGGGACTTCCTGGACACCTACGTCATCGGCCAGGACGGCGCCAAGAAAGCCCTCTCCGTGGCGGTGTACAACCACTACAAGCGCATCCAGTCCCAGCAGGAGGCGCACGGCCGGCGCGCCGAGCACGACGACGTCGAGGTCGGCAAGTCGAACATCCTCCTCATCGGCCCGACCGGCTGCGGAAAGACCTACCTCGCCCAGACGCTGGCCAGGATGCTCAAGGTTCCGTTCGCGATGGCCGACGCCACTGCCCTCACCGAGGCGGGCTATGTCGGCGAGGACGTGGAGAACATCCTGCTCAAGCTCATCCAGTCCGCTGATTTCGACATCGCCAAGGCCGAGACCGGCATCATCTACATCGACGAGATCGACAAGGTGGCGCGCAAGTCCGAGAATCCGTCCATCACCCGGGACGTCTCAGGCGAGGGAGTGCAGCAGGCCCTGCTGAAGATCCTTGAGGGCACTGTCGCCTCCGTCCCCCCGCAGGGTGGCCGCAAACACCCCCATCAGGACTTCCTCCAGATCGACACCACCAAGGTGCTGTTCATCGTCGGGGGTGCGTTCTCCGGCCTGGAGGACATCATCAACCAGCGCATCGGCAAGCGCCCGCTCGGGTTCAACAACTCGGCGGACGCGCGGAAGCCGGACGTGGACCCGTTCACGGCGGTGCGCTCCGAGGATCTGCACAAGTTCGGCCTCATTCCCGAGTTCATCGGCCGGCTGCCCATGATCACCTCGGTCTCCCAGCTTGACCGAGACGCACTGGTGCGCATCCTCATCGAGCCGCGCAACGCGCTCGTGCGCCAGTTCCAGAAGCTCTTCGAGCTCGACGGGGTGCAGTTGGAGTTCACCGACGAGGCCATCGTCGCCATCGCGGACCTGGCGCTCCTGAGGGGCACTGGTGCGCGCGGGCTACGCGGCATCCTTGAAGAGCTCCTCCTGGACGTCATGTTCGACGTCCCCTCCGAGGACGACGTGGCCCAGGTGCTTGTCACCAAGGACGCCGTCGACGGTGTCGCGGCGCCCACGATGGTGCCCCGCGCCAAGCTCGCCCGCCGCCGCGACCTCTCGGCCTGATCCCTCACCCGCCGCGGGGCAGAGGAGGGGCATGGAGCTTCACCGGCTGGTCGCCACGTCAGCGGCCGTCGCCGCCACCCCCTCGCGCCTGGAGAAGCGACACCTCCTGGCCGAGGCGCTGAACGCGGCAGACCCTGCAGACGTGGAGATCGTGGCCACCTTCCTCGCAGGTGGTATCAGGCAGCGACGCACCGGGGTGGGATGGCGCACGCTGGCCAGCCTGCCGGCTCCCGCTCTTGAACCCACGCTGACCGCCTCCGCCCTGGACGAGGCGCTGGGCCGGCTCGCGGAGCTGGCCGGGCCGGGCTCCCAGGAGGAGCGCACGCGCGCAGTGCGTGCCCTCTTCGGCGCGGCCACCGCGACCGAGCAGGAGTGGATCAGGGGACTCATCTCCGGCGAGTTGCGCCAGGGGGCGCTCGACTCGCTGCTCCTCGAGGCCATCGCCGAGGCCGCCGTGCTGCCTGTCGCTCTCGTCCGCCGCGCCGCGATGTTCTCCGCCCCTACCGGCCCCGTAGCTGCCGCGGCGCTGTCGGGTGGCCGCGAGGCGCTGGCCGGCTTCCGCCTCGCCGTGGGTCGGCCGGTGCGGCCGATGCTTGCCGCCTCCGCCCCGGATGTCGACGCGGCCCTGGTGGGCCTCGGCGGCGAGGTCGCGGTCGACGGGAAGATCGACGGGATCCGCATCCAGGTCCACCGGGCGGGCCAGGACGTGGCGGTGTTCACCCGCTCGCTGGACGACATCACCGATCGGCTGCCTGAGGTGGTGGCGATGGTGCTGGGGCTGGATGTCAAGGCCGTGGTGCTCGACGGGGAGGCCCTTGCGCTCGGCCCGCACGGCCGGCCACGGCCGTTCCAGGAGACCGGCGCCCGGGCGATGAGCAGGGACGACACCCTCCATGAGGCGGTCCCGCTCACACCGCTGTTCTTCGACGTTCTGCATCTCGATGGCCGGGACCTGATCGACGAGCCGGCCTGGACGCGATTCGAGGCGCTGGCCGCCGTCGTCCCGGAGGCCGCGAGGGCCCCCCGCGTGATCACCTCTGAGCCCGCCGTCGCGCACGAGTTCTTCGCCCAGATGCTCGCGCTCGGGCACGAGGGGGTGGTGGTGAAGGACCTCGCGGCCCCCTATGACGCGGGGAGGCGGGGCTCAGGGTGGGTGAAGGTCAAGCCGCGACACACACTGGATCTGGTGGTGCTGGCGGTCGAGTGGGGCAGCGGCCGCCGCCGGGGTCTGCTGTCGAACATCCACCTCGGGGCCCGCGACGGCGACGGCTTCACCATGCTCGGAAAGACGTTCAAGGGCATGACGGACGAAATGCTGGTCTGGCAGACCGAGCGCTTCCTCGGGTTGGAGGTGCGACGGGAGGGCCACGTCGTTCACCTGCGCCCCGAGCAGGTGGTGGAAGTGGCCTTCGACGGGGTCCAGCGTTCCAGCCGCTACCCCGGCGGTGTGGCCCTCCGATTCGCCCGGGTTCTGCGCTACCGCGACGACAAGACCGCCGCCGAGGCCGACACCCTGGAGTCGGTTCGGGCTCTCGCCTAGGCGGTATCGTGGGGCGGTGACTGATGGCTACCTGCGCTTCCCGCACCTTCACCGCGACACTGTCGTCTTCGTCGCCGACGACGACCTCTGGCTCGGATCGCTCGGAGGCGGACGCGCCTCGCGGATCACGCTGGGGGAGGAGACGCCCCGCAACCCCCGAATCTCGCCCGACGGCTCCCGGGTTGCGTTCACCGCCACCACCAACGGCGGGTGGGACGCCTACGTCGTGGACCTCGACGGCGGCACGAGGCGGCTGACCTGGTTGAGTGGGCGGCCCATGCTGGTGTCCGGGTGGCTGGATGCCGAGCACATCCTGGTCTGCTCCCAGCACGAGGGCTTCCACCGCGTGGACTCGTCCATGTATTCGTTGTCGCTGGACGGCCGGCTCACCCGGCTTCCGTGGGGGCTGGCCACCTCGGCGGCGGTGCACAGGAAGGGTCGCGTCGCTATCGCGTCGGCGAACTTCCGGGATCCCTCGGGATGGAAGCGGTACCGGGGTGGCATGGCCGCCCGCCTGTACCTCTCTGCGGAGGGCAAGGGCGACTGGAAGCGGCTCCTGCCGGACGTGACCGCCGGCCTCTTCTGGCCCTCCTGGGTGGGGGAGCGGCTGATGTTCACCTCGGATCTGGGGGAGGGGCCGGACGTGCAGGGGCAGGTCTGGTCCGTGAACTCCGCAGGCAAGGACCTGCGTCAGCACACCCGGCACAGCGCCGAGCAGGGCTACGTGCGCGACGCCACCACGGACGGCCAGGCCGTCATTTATCACGCCCGGGGTCGTCTGCACTACCTGGCCACGTTGAAGGCCGAACCCCAGGCCCTGGACATCACCGTTCCCCTGGGGCGCCCCCAGCCGGTGCCGGTCGCGCCCACGGACCGGCTCGAGTCGATCGCACCGGACCGCGGTGGGGACGCCTCACTCGTGGAGTGGCGCGGCGCCGCCTACCTGCTCACCCACCGCGGAGGCCCGGCCCGCGCCGTCGCCGAGTCGCCGGGCGTGCGCATCCGCGAGCCGCGGTTCCTGGCGCAGACAGGACGCGGGGTGTGGGTGACAGACGAGGGGGGCGAGGACGCGCTGGAGATCCGGCAACTGGACGGCTACGGCCCGGCCCGCCGCCTCGGCGCCGGGCGCCTGGGTCGCGTGATGACGTTGGAGCCCAACGCGGAGGGCAGCAAGGTCGCGGTGGGCAGCCACGACGGCACGGTCTACATCCTTGACGTGGCCCGCGGCTCCGCCCGGAAGGTGGGTCGGTCTCCGGTGGGTGAGGCCACAGGCCTGACCTGGTCCCCGGACGGCCGCTACCTGGTGTGGCGCAACGCCGTGGCGAACGAGGGCATGCTGGGCCAGCTCGTCGGCTACGACATGACGGCCGAGGCAGGGTTCACGCTCACCCGCGGGCAGTTCAACGACTACTCGCCCACCTTCACCGCGGACGGCAAGTACCTGTGCTTCCTCTCCAGCCGCACCATCGACCCCACCTACGACGAGCTCGGGTTCGACCTGGCGTTCACCAACTCCACCCGTCCCTGGTTGGTGCCGCTCAGCGCCACCGAGCCGGCCCCGTTCGGGCCATCGGCCGATGGATGGCCCATCAGCGAGTCCGACGACAAGGACGACGAGAAGAAGTCCGAAGCTGCCAAGGACGGTGAGGCCGTGCAAGAGGAGACGGCCCCCGTCGTGGTCTTCGACCTGGACGGCGTGGAGGACCGCATGGTGCCGCTGCCGGTGGCGTCGTCGCGGTACGCCTCGCTGCAGGCCGCCAAGGAAGGCCTCGTGTGGGTGGCGCTGCGCTCCACCGGTGAGCTGGGCGCCGCCCGGGCCGGGGTCGAGGGCGAAGTCAAGGACCACGTCGAACACTTCTCGTTCAAGACCCGCAAGCTGACGGTGGTGGTCGAGGGCTGCGATGGCGCCGCGATCAGCGGGGACGGCGAGCGCCTCGTCGTGCGCAACGGCGAGGACATCTGGGTTCAGCAGGCCGACCATGAGCCCGACGGCGACGACGCCAAGATCCCCGTGGACCTCAGCCGCCTCCGCCGCGAGGTGGACCCGCGGGCGGAGTGGCGGCAGATGTTCGAGGAGAACGCCCGCCTCATGCGGGACCACTACTGGCGCGACGACTTCGACGGCACGGACTGGGCGGCCGCCGTCGCCCGCTACCGGCCGCTGCTCAACCGGATCGCCAGCCACGACGACCTTGTCGACGTGCTCTGGGAGACGGTGGGGGAGCTCAACACCTCACACGCCTACGTCGACCCGCCGTCGCATCATCACGACGGCGCACACGTGGCGTTCCTCGGTGCGGAGTTCACGCGCAACACCAAGGGCGAGGTGGTGATCTCGCGGATCCTGCCGGGGGAGACCTCGGACCCGTCCGCCCGGTCCCCGCTTCGGGCCGCAGGGGTCGCGGCGGCGCCAGGCGACGTCATCGCCGCAGTCGACGGGCGCTCCACGGCAGAGGTGCCAGACATCGGTGCGCTCCTCCAAGGCGCCGCTGACAAGGTGGTGGAGCTCACCCTCGTGCAGGGGCGGCAGCGCAGGCGCGTCGCCGTTGTGCCCACGCCCAGTGAGGCGCCCATGCGCTACCACGAGTGGGTGGCCGGCCGCGTGGCCCACACCCGCGCCCGGTCCCAGGGGCGCGTCGGGTACGTGCACGTGCCGGACATGGTGGCGCGGGGGTGGGCGGAGTTCCACCGCCTCATCGACGCGGCCATGCGGTGCGAGGCCGTGGTGGTGGACGTCCGCTTCAACGCCGGCGGTCACACCTCCGAGCTGGTCATCGAGCGGTTGTCGCGGCGGGCCGTGGGCTGGAACGGGGCGCGGCATCACGACGACGTCACCACCTACCCCAGCCAGGCCGCCCGCGGCCCGGTGGTGTTTCTCACCAACGCCTACGCCGGATCCGACGGCGACATCGTCACGGCCGCCGCCCAGGAGCTGGGCCTCGGCCCAGTGGTGGGGGAGCGGAGCTGGGGCGGCGTCGTCGGCATCGACGGCCGGTTCACGCTGGTCGACGGCACCGAGGTCACGCAGCCGCGGTACTGGATCGCGTTCGACAAGTACGGCTTCGGCCTGGAGAACCACGGCGTGGACCCGGACATCGTGGTCGAGACGGGGCCGGCCGAGTGGGAGTCCGAGGACGACGTGCAGCTGGACCGCGCCATCGACGAGGCGCTGTCCCGGCTGGCCGATCGACCGGCGGCGAGCCCGCCGTCGTTCGAGGCACCTCGATTCGCACGCAGAGAGAGCTGAGCATGACAGGGACCAACTGGGCGGGCAACGTCACCTACTCCGCGCGACGCCTGGCCGAGCCGACGTCCGTCGAGGAGCTGCAGGAGCTCGTCGCGGCCGAGGAGCAGATCCGGGTGGTGGGGTCGCGGCACTGTTTCAACGACATCGCGGACACCGTCGGGGTCCAGATCTCGTTGGGGGAGCTGAGCGATGAGGGTCCCGTGCGGGTGGGCGAGGCCACGGTCAGGGTCCCGGCGTGGTGGCGCTACGGCGACCTGGTGCCCGCGCTGCGCGACCAGGGCGTGGCCTTGGCCAACCTGGCCTCCCTGCCCCACATCTCCGTGGCGGGCGCCGTGCAGACCGGAACGCACGGTTCCGGGGACCGCATCGGCTCGCTCGCCACGCAGGTCTCCGCGCTGGAGATCGTCGACGGTCGCGGCGAGCTGGTGCGGATGGAGCGCGGCGGCGCGGACTTCGATGGCGCCGTCGTCGGACTCGGTGCCCTGGGAGTGCTCACGCACGTGGAGCTCGACGTGGCGCCGGCGCACCCGGTGGCGCAGAGGGTCTTCGAGGGGGTGCGCCTCGACGCCGTCCTGGGTGATCTGTCGGCGGTCACGGGGGCCGGGGACAGCGTCAGCATGTTCACGACCTGGCAGGACCCGGCAGTCATCGAGCAGGTGTGGGTGAAGTCCGCGGGTGAGCCGTCCGTTGGCGGGATTCTCGCCGCGGGCGGGCGCCCGGCAGGCGGGCCGCGGCACCCGATCGCGGGCATCGACCCCACCCCCTGCACCCCGCAGATGGGCGAGTTCGGGCCGTGGTACGACAGGTTGCCGCACTTCAGGCTGGAGTTCACCCCGTCGGTGGGCGCGGAACTGCAGTCGGAGTACCTGGTGCCGCGGACTGATGCTGTCGCGGCGATCGAGGCGGTGGCCGGGCTGGCACCGAGGATCGCGCCGCTGCTGTTCGTGTGCGAGATCCGCACCATGGCCCCGGACCAGCTGTGGCTCTCCCCGGCCTTCGGGGCGGACGCGGTGGGGCTCCACTTCACCTGGAAGCCGGACGAGGCGGCGGTGCGCGCGCTTCTGCCAGAGCTGGAGGCGGCCCTGCCGGATACGGCGCGCCCCCACTGGGGCAAGGTGTTCACGATGCCCGGCGACGAGGTGGCCGCCCGCTACCTGCGGTGGTCGGACTTCGCGGAGCTGCGCGGCCGGATGGACCCGGCCCGCCGGTTCGCCAATCCCTACCTGACCAGGCTCGGCCTGTAGCTCACGACCGACGGACGGGACCGGCGCGCCGTTACTGGTCGGCCGTGGGAGCCAGCTCCACCTCGACACCGAGCGGGGCGTCGACCTCGGCCCACGTCACCTCGCCGACGAGCCGGCCCACTGCGCGGAGGTCCGCTTCGATGGTGCGCAGCCTCGCGACGACGCCCGCGGGGCCGGCGAACGCCGCCCGCGACACTTCCGCCTTCATCGAGACCTTCGCCGTCGATTTGGCGCCCCGGATTGCGATCAGCGCCGTGGCCACGTCCGCGAGCAACGCGGGGTCCCCGGTGGGAAGCTCGTCGACGGTGGGCCACCCCGCCAGGTGCACCGAGGCGCCGTGCGTCCAGCGCCACACCTCTTCCGTGACGAACGGGAGGATGGGGGCGAACAGCCGCAGCTGCACGTCGAGCGCCAACGCCAGCGCGGCCTGCGCGGAGGCCTGCGCCTCGGCCCCCTGGGCGCCGTAGGCGCGTTCCTTGACCAGCTCGAGGTAGTCGTCGCAGAAGGACCAGAAGAACGACTCCGTGGCCTCGAGCGCCCCGGTGTAGTCGAAGTCGTCGAACGCCTTCGTCGCGGTGGCCACCACTCCACGCAGGCCAGCCAGCATCGCAAGATCGACGGGGCTAGTCACGGCCTGGAGCCCGCCCGGATTCTCGGCCATCGTGAGCACGAACTTGCCGGCGTTGAGGATCTTCATGGCGAGGCGACGACCCACCTTCATCTGGGTCTCGTCGAAGGGCGAGTCCATCCCGGGGCGCGCCATCGCGGCGCGCCAGCGCACGGCATCCGAGCCGTACTTGTCCAGGATGTCTGTGGGCACCACGACGTTGCCCTTGGACTTGCTCATCTTCTTGCGGTCCGGGTCCACCACGAAGCCCGAGATGGTGGCGCGCTTCCACGGCAGGGAGCCGTTCTCGAAGTGGGCCCGCACCACCCGACTGAACAGCCAGGTCCGGATGATGTCGTGGGCCTGCGGCGCCACGTCCATCGGGAACGTGAGCGCGAACAGTTCCTCATCGCGCTCCCAGCCGGTGGCCAGGTGGGGGGTGAGCGACGACGTGGCCCAGGTGTCCATCACGTCCGGGTCCGCCATGAACCCGCCAGGCTGGTCGCGCTGCTCGTCGGTGAACCCCGGCGGGCAGTCGGTGACCGGATCGATCGGCAGCGAGGCCTCGTCGGCCACGATGGGGGACTCGTAGTCGGGTTCGCCGTCGGCATCCAGGCGGTACCAGACTGGGAACGGCACTCCAAAGAAGCGCTGGCGGGAGATCAGCCAGTCACCGTTGAGCCCGCCCACCCAGTTCTCGTAGCGGTGTGCCATGTGCTCGGGGGTCCACTGCAATTCGTGGCCTCGCGCGAGCATCTCCTGCTTGATGTCCTCGTCGCGTCCGCCGTTGCTGATGTACCACTGGCGGGTGGCCACGATCTCGAGCGGCTTGTCGCCCTTCTCGTAGAAGTTGGTCATGCGCGTGGTGGGCTTGGGGTCGCCGTCGAGGTCGCCGGTCTCGCGCAGCATCGCGACGGTGGCCTCCCGTGCGGAGAACGCGGTCTTGCCGGCGATGGCTTCGTAGGCGCCGGCGTTGACGATCCACTCGGGCGTCTCCCCCTGGATGCGGCCGTCGCGGCCGATCACCGTGCGGGTGGGGAGGTTGAGCTCGCGCCACCACGTGACGTCCGTCAGGTCGCCGAAGGTGCAGCACATGGCAATGCCGGCGCCCTTGTCTGGCTCCGCCGCCTCGTGCGCCAGGACCGGGATCTCCACGCCGAAGAGGGGAGAGGTGACGGTGCTGCCGAAAAGCGGCTGGTACCGCTCGTCGTCCGGGTGCGCGATGAGCGCGCAGACGGAAGCCAGCAGCTCCGGGCGGGTGGTCTCGATGTGCACCGGGGTGCCGTCGGGCCGGTGGAACGCCACGCGGTGGTAGGCGCCGGGGTACTCGCGGGCCTCCAGCTCCGCCTGCGCCACAGCGGTGTGGAATGTGACGTCCCACAGGGTGGGGGCGTAGCTGAGGTAGGCCTCGCCGCGGGCATGGTTGCGCAGGAAGGCCTTCTGGGCCACGGCCTGCGAGCTCGCCGAGATGGTGGTGTAGAGCGTGGACCAGTCCACCGAGAGGCCCAGCTGCTTCCAGAGGGCCTCGAAAGCCTGCTCGTCGACGGCGGTCAGCTCGTGGCAGAGCTCGATGAAGTTGGCCCGGCTGATCGGAACCTGACGCTTGGGGTCCGGCTTGGCGGGAGCCTCGAAGCCCGCGTCATAGGGGATCGACGGGTCGCAGCGCACGCCGTAGAAGTTCTGGACCCGGCGCTCGGTGGGCAGGCCGTTGTCGTCCCAGCCCATCGGGTAGAACACGTGCTTGCCGCGCATCCGCTGGTAGCGGGCCACCGTGTCTGTGTGGGTGTAGCTGAACACGTGGCCCACGTGTAGCGAGCCGGACACCGTCGGCGGGGGCGTGTCGATGCTGAACACGTCCTCGCGGCTTGAGGGCCTGACGAACGCGTAGGTGCTCTCCTCGGCCCATACCTGCCCCCACTTGGCCTCCAGGCCTTCGAGGACGGGCTTGTCGGGGAGGGCGCGCGCAGACGCGTTCGAATGGGTCATGGGACCCGATCTTAATGGGCAGCGCGCGCCCGCCCGAACCGTCGCCCGGTCAGCTCTCGAGCTGCTGGCCGCCCGACTCGAACGCCTCGGTGATGGCCCCGAGCAGGCTCTCCGCGGTGGGCTGGATCAGGACGGTCTGGGACTCCTGGTCGTAGAACTCCAGGGCCTGACCGCTCACGAGGAAGGTGGGCGTGGCGCCGATCTGGTCGTCGTTGAACTTCTGGTTGGCGGCGTCGGTGAAGTCGTTGAAGGCCCGGGTGTCGTAGAGCTCCTGGTACCGGGTGAGGTCCTCGCCCTCGATGCCGGCCAAGGCCGGGAAGTCCACCCGCAGCTGCTGATCGGTGAAGCCGGTGCCCTCCTGGGCAGGATGGTTGGCGTAGACCACGCGGTGGAAGGCGTCGAACGCGCCCACCTCGTCGGCCGCTGCGGCGGCCAGGGCGGCGCGCTTCGACGAGTCGTTGCGCAGCCCGGCGTCCAGGAAGAACGCGGTGCGGATCTCCGCGGTGATCGAACCGTCGGCCACCAACTGCTCGATGATGGGCCCGTAGCTCTCCTCCCGCGAGGCGCAGGCCGGGCACTGGAAGTCCTCCCACACCACCAGGTGGGGGGTGCCCTCCTGTGGCTGCTTGCCCGCCAGAGCGATGCCGGAGGAGGCCGTGGCGTTGGGGGGCGTCAGCTGCTCCGTCGCTACAGGCGCCTGCTTGGCCAGCGCCTGCATGATCACAATCGCCAGCACCGCGACGATGGTCAGCGCCGCGAGTCCCGCGCCGACGGCGAGAATGCGGCGCGTGCGCTTGGTGCGCTCTTCCATCTCCTGCTGCTGGCGCAGGGCGGCGCGCTTGCTCAGCGACGAATTGTTGGCCATATTGCGAAGCTCCTTGAGGGGCGTGAACGGTGCGGCGGAGCGATGGAACATGGCCCATCGCTGCCTACGGGTCATCCTAACCGGGCAGCTCAAAGGCCCGAATCGACGTCCGGGAGCCCCGGGGGGAGGCGTGTTCAGGCCAGGATCAGGCCCGACGCCACGGCCAGGTTGCTCGCGTGCAGTTCCTCGTAGGTGTCCAGTTCGCCGAACTGCTCGAACACCTCAACCGACACCGACCCGGCCATCAGGGTCCACGCGGCCATCGCGGCCAGGAAGAGTTCAGCAGGAAGCTGCTCCTCGGTCAGTCCCAGTTCATGCACCTGGTGACGCGCGCCGGCCAGTGCCCCGTCACTCGGGGACCGCCGGCGCGAGGCGGGCGCGGCCCGCCCGGCCGCAACGGCTTCGAGGATCAGCCCGATGACGAGCAGCAACACTCGGGTGCCGGGCGGCGTCGTCCGCTCGGGTGGGGCAACGTAGCCGGGCACGGGCGAGCCGTAGAGCAGGGCCCAGTCGTGCGGGTGGCTCACAGCCCACCCCCGCATGGCGCCCCCGATGGCCAACCATCTGCCGCGAAGATCCTCGACGGGGACCTCGCGAAGCGCGTCGTCCACGGCGTCGCCGAGCGCGTCGTAGGACTCGACGATCAGCCGGGTCAGCAGCTCGTCCCGGCTGGCGACGTAGCGGTAGACCGCAGACGACGCCATGCCCAGGTCTCTGGCGACAGCCCTCAACGACAGGGCAGCGGCCCCGGCCTCGGCGAGCTGGGCGCGCCCGAGCCGCAGAATCTCCGCCTCGAGGTACTGCCGGTTCAGCGCACGTCGTCCCTCCATGGGCCCAGCGTGCCGGAGTGGGGTCGTCGCCGTCAAGGAAATGAGAGCACCGCTCTTGACATCCTCGCTGCGCGGGCGCATCCTCGAAAAGAGAGCGGTGCTCTCGTTAATCCATGCAAGGAGTCCCCCATGTCCCGTCACCTCATCCTCGGCGCCGGCGGAATCGGTCGCAGCGTCGCCATGTCCCTCGCGGCGGCGGGCGAGGACGTCGTCCTTGCGTCGCGCTCCGGCCGCGACGCCCACGTGGCCGGGGTGTCGGCCCTCGCCCTCGACGTGACCGACCGCGACGCCCTGCGCTCGGCCGCGACCGGTGCGGCCACCCTCGTCAACGCCCTCAACCCGTCTCTGTACTACAGGTGGCAGAAGCAATGGCCGCCGATGGCGGACTCGATCCTGGATGCATCCGAGGGCACCCGGCTGGTGACGGTGTCCAACCTGTACCTGTACGGGAGGGTGGACGCGCCGATGACCGAGGAGACGACGGTGGCGCCGAACGGCGCGAAGGGTCGGGTGCGCGCCCGCATGTTCGAGGATGCGATGGCCAGGCACAAGGCCGGACGCGTGAGGGCCATCGAGGTGCGCGCCTCGGACTACCTCGGCCCCCACACGCTGGCCAGCAGCTTCGGGTCCGGCATGGTGCTGCCCCCGCTCCTGGCGGGGAAGACCCCCCGGCCGCCGATGGGCGTGGCCGACGCGCCCCACTCGTGGACGCTCGACCTGGACGTCGCGGCGCTCATCGCGGCGCTCATCCTCCGCGACGACGCCGATGACTGGGGCCGGGCGTGGCACGTCCCCACCGACGAGCCCGCCACCCTCGCCGAACTGGCGGAGTTGGCTGCCGGAATCGCGGGGGTCGACTCCATCGCGCCCAGGCCGCTTCCCCGTGCGGTGGTCACGGTGGGTGGTCTCGTCGTCCCGATCCTGCACGCGCTGTGGGAGACCCGGCACCAGTTCGAGCGGCCGTTCGTCCTGGACTCGTCCGCGGCCCAGGCGCGGTTCGGCCTCGCCCCGACGCCGCTACGCCGGGGCCTTGAGCTCACCGTCGAGGCTCTTCGACGAGAGGCCGGTGCCCACTAGGCTGGGGTGCACCATGACTGACACCACGCACCACGAGTTGACGGCCGCCTTGACGAGCCGGTGGCCCGAGCACCGGGTGGCGCCCAGCCTGACGCGCATCTCGGCCCTCATGCATCTCCTCGGCGACCCGCAGAAGGCCTTCCCCGTGATCCAGGTGGCCGGCACCAACGGCAAGGGCAGCACCGCCATCATGATCGAGGCTCTGCTGCGCGCCGCGGGCCTGCGCACCGGACGCTTCGCCAGCCCGCACCTGAGCGATGCCAGGGAGCGGATCAGCGTCGACGGGGAGGCGGTCAGCGAGGAACGCTTCGGCGAGGTCTGGCGTGACATCGAGCCGTACGTCGCCATGGTGGACGAACAGCGGCTCGACGGCGTGTCGATGACGTTCTTCGAGGTCATCACCGGCATGGCCTACGCCGCCTTCGCCGACGCCCCGGTGGATGTGGCCGTCATGGAGGTGGGCCTCGGGGGAAGGTGGGACGCCACCAGCGTCGCGGACCCCGCGGTGGCCGTGGTGACCCCCATCGGGCTCGACCACATGCACATTCTCGGCTCCACGTTGGAAGAGATCGCCGGCGAGAAGGCCGGCATCATCAAGCACGGCTCGACCGCCGTCCTGGCTGGTCAGGATCCGGTGGCCGCGCGGGTGCTGCTGGAGCGGGCCATCGAGGTGGGGGCCCCGGTGAAGGTGGAGGGGCCGGACTTCGGCGTCCTGGACCGCAGCCTGGCCGTCGGAGGGCAGCTTCTCCGCATCGACACGGCGGGTGGCCCCGTGAGCGACGTGTTCCTCCCGCTGTTCGGCGAGCACATGGCCCGCAACGCCGCGCTGGCCGTGGCCGCAGTCGAGGCCTTCCTGGGCGGTCAGCCGCTGAGCCCCGAGGTGATCGTCGAGGGCCTCGGCTCAGTGGATGCGCCGGCCCGGCTGGAGCTGGTGCGCACCTCACCCCCCATCGTGGTGGACACCGCCCACAATCCGCCGGCCGCGCGCGTCACCATCGACGCGGTGGTGGAGTCCTACACCTTCGAGCCGCTGATCGGTGTGGTGGCGATGATGCAGGACAAGAATGCCGAGGAGGTGCTGGGGATCTTCGCCGAGGAGATGGATCAGGTGGTCATCACGCAGGTGTCGTCCTCGTCCCGTGGCCGCCCTGTCGACGAACTGGCCGCCGTCGCCGAGACCGTGTGGTCCACCCATCAGGTGCACCGCGCCGCCACCATGGCCGAGGCGCTGGACCTGGCTGTGATGCTGGCAGACACCGCCAGCGCCCACGCCGGCGTGCTCGTGGCCGGCTCCGTGATCGCCGCCGGCGAGGCACGCGACCTCCTGAGGACGGAGCGACACCCGTGACACTCGATCCCGCAAACCCGCTGCGCCCGGCCGCGATGTCAGTACTCGTCTTCGAGATCATCGTGGTGTGGCTCGCCTTCATCGGGATGATCCAGGTCTCCGGGGTCAACCTGTGGGTGGCGGCCGCCTGGTGCGCCGTGGCCACGCTGCTCTGCCTCGCCGCCTCCGCCGGCCTCAGGAAGCGGTGGGGCTACGTCGTGGGCTGGGTGGCCCAGGTGGTGCTCATCGGCCTCGGCCTCCTCACCCCCTGGATGTATGCCATGGGTCTCATCTTCGCTCTGATCTGGGTGACCTGCGTGGTGCTGGGGAAGCGCCTCGAGGCTGCCCAGGCTGAAAGGAACCGCTCGTGACCGAGCAGACATTCGTCATCATCAAGCCCGACGCGGTTGCGGCCGGCCACGTCGGGGCCATCGTGTCGCGCTACGAGGACGCCGGGCTCCGGTTGGCCGCCATGGAGTTCCGTCAGATCGACCCGGACTTCGCGGACCGTCACTACTCCGAGCATGTGGAACGCGAGTACTACCCGCCGCTGCGGGAGTTCATGACGGAGGGGCCGCTCATCGCCATGGTGATCACTGGAGACGACGCGGTTGCACGCGTGCGTGCGCTCCACGGGGCCACCGATCCCGCCAAGGCGGAGCCGGGCACTGTGCGGGCGGATTTCGCCGAGTCGACCCGGCGCAACGCCGTCCACGCCTCTGATTCGCCCCAGTCGGCCGCCCACGAGATTGCCCTCTGGTTCGGCGAAGGGTAGGTCAAACGCGCGACCGCGGTTATCCTTGGCGGCGTCATGACAACACTTTCCGCGCTGCCCACGCACTCCCTCTTCGGACGGCTGGAGCCGCTGCTCGCGCAGGTGAGCAAGCCCATCCAGTACGTCGGGGGTGAGCACAACTCCGTCGTCAAGGACTGGGATTCGGTCGAGGTCCGCTGGTGCCTGTCGTACCCGGACGCCTACGAGGTGGGGCAGCCCAACCAGGGCGTGGCCATCCTCTACGAGATCCTCAACGAGCGCGAGTGGATACTCGCCGAGCGCACCTACTGCGTGTGGCCGGACATGGAGGCCAGGATGCGGGCGGCGGAAATGCCGCAGTTTACGCTGGACGCGCACCGCCCCGTCGGCATGTTCGACGTGCTGGGGGTCTCCTTCTCCACCGAGCTGGGCTACACCAACCTGCTCAACCTGATCGACCTCTCCGGCATGAGCCTCCACGCGGCCGACCGCGTCGACGGAGAGCCGCTGGTCGTCGCGGGAGGGCACGCGGCGTTCAACCCCGAACCCATCGCGGACTTCATCGACGTGGCCGTGCTGGGCGACGGCGAAGAGGCCTCGCTGCTCATCTCGGACATCATCCGCGAGTGGAAGGTGGACGGCCGCGAGGGTGGCCGCGACGGGCTGCTGCTGCGCCTCGCCTCCACCGGCGCGTTCTACGTGCCGAAGTTCTACGACGTGGACTACCTCGACGACGGCCGCATCCAGCGGATCGCGCCCAACCGCGAGGGCGTGCCGTTCCAGGTGCGCAAGCACACCCTGATGAACCTCGACGAGTGGCCCTACCCCAAGCACCCCATCGTCCCGATGGCCGAGACCGTGCATGAGCGCTACTCCGTGGAGATCTTCCGCGGCTGCACCCGCGGCTGCCGCTTCTGCCAGGCCGGCATGATCACTCGACCCGTCCGGGAGCGCTCGATCGACACCATCGGTGCCATGGTGGAGGGCGGACTCCGGGCCACCGGGCTGGAGGAGATCGGCCTGCTGTCCCTGTCCTCGGCGGACCACTCGGAGATCGCGGAGGTCACCAAGCAGCTCGCGGACCGCTACGAGGGCTCAAACGTCTCGCTCTCGCTGCCTTCAACCCGCGTGGATGCGTTCAACATCGACCTGGCCAACGAGCTGAGCCGCAACGGCCGCCGCTCGGGGCTCACGTTCGCGCCCGAAGGCGGCTCAGAGCGGATGCGGAAGGTGATCAACAAGATGGTCACCGAGGAGGACCTCATCGACACTGTCGCGGCCGCGTTCTCCTCCGGCTGGCGCCAGGTCAAGCTGTACTTCATGTGCGGCCTGCCCACCGAGACCGACGAGGACGTGCTGGCCATCGCGGACCTGGCGCGGCGCGTGATCGAGACCGGCCGCAAGGCCTCCGGCACCCGCGACATCCGCTGTACCGTCTCCATCGGCGGGTTCGTGCCCAAGGCGCACACCCCCTTCCAATGGGCCGGCCAGGCCAGCGCCGAGACCATCGACCACCGTCTCCAGCTGCTGCGCGACACGATCAGGCAGGACCGCCACTACGGCAAGGCCATCGGCATGCGGTATCACGACGGCAAGCCGGGGACCATCGAGGGCCTGCTGTCCCGCGGGGACCGACGGGTGGGCCGGGTCATCGAGCGCGTGTGGCGCGACGGCGGCAAGTTCGACGGCTGGAGCGAGCACTTCAGCTTCGAGCGCTGGGCCACCGCCGCGGCGGAGGAACTGGCCCCCTTCGGCGTGGACCTGGACTGGTACACCACCCGCGAGCGCGGCTACGAGGAGGTCCTGCCCTGGGACCACCTCGACGCGGGCCTCGACCGTGACTGGTTGTGGGAGGACTGGCAGGACGCCCTCGACGAGCGCGAGGTGGAGGACTGCCGGTGGACGCCGTGCTTCGATTGCGGCGTGTGCCCTCAGATGGACACGGAGATCCAGATCGGCCCCACAGGCAGGGTGCTCCTGCCGCTCGCGATGGCCAAGCCCTCCCTCCGGTAGGGGGAGGGCGGCGGGGACCAGCTAGGCTGGCCCCTCGTGGAGAGCGTGCGCAGGGTCGGATTCGACCGCGAGAAGTATCTGGTCCTTCAGTCCCACCACATCGACGAGCGGCGCAAGCGCTTCGGCGGCAAGCTGTACCTCGAGTTCGGCGGCAAGCTGTTCGACGACCACCACGCCTCCCGTGTGCTGCCCGGCTTCACCCCGGACAACAAGATCGCCATGCTGGAGACCCTCAAGGACGAGGTCGAGGTGGTCATCGTCGTCAGCGCCCACGATCTCGCCCGGAACAAGGTGCGCGCTGACCTCGGCATCCCCTACGAGTCGGATGTGCTGCGGCTGATCGACGAGTTCCGGTCCTATGGGCTGTATGTCGGCAGCGTCGTCATCACGCAGATGACCGATGAGCACCGGCAGGGGAGGGCGTTCAAGCGGAAGTTGGAGCGGCTCGGCCTGAAGGTCTACCGCCACTACCCGATCAAGGGCTACCCCAGCGATGTCGCGCTGATCGTCAGCGACAACGGCTACGGCCGCAACGACTACATCGAGACCACCCGCGACCTCGTGGTCGTCACCGCCCCCGGCCCCGGCAGCGGCAAGATGGCCACCTGCCTGTCGCAGCTCTACCACGACCACAAGCGCGGCGTCCCCTCCGGCTACGCCAAATTCGAGACGTTCCCCATCTGGAACCTCCCGCTGGACCACCCCGTCAACCTGGCCTACGAGGCTGCCACGGCGGACCTCGACGACGTCAACATGATCGACCCGTTCCACCTCGCCGCCTACGGCGAGCAGGTGGTCAACTACAACCGCGACGTCGAGATCTTCCCCGTCCTCAAGCTCCTGTTCGAGCAGCTCACCGGCGCCTCGCCGTACCAGTCGCCCACAGATATGGGCGTCAACATGGCGGGGCAGTGCATCTCCGACGACGAGGTGTGCAGGGCGGCCTCCAAGCAGGAGGTCATCCGTCGCTACTACAAGGCGCTGGTGCACGAGCGGCGCGATGAGCTTGAGCCCACGCTGTCGGACCGCATCGCGTTGACCATGCGCACGTTGGGCATCGGGGTGGAGGACCGGCCGGTCGTCGGTCCGGCTCTGGAGACCGAGCGCCGCACCAAGGGGCCCGCCGCCTCTCTGCAGCTGCCCGACGGCACCGTCGTCACCGGCAAGACCTCTGCGCTGTTGGGCAGCTCCTCGGCCCTCCTGCTCAATGCCCTGAAGCTTCTCGCCGGCCTGCCGGACGAGGTCCATCTGTTGGCGCCGGAGACCATCGGCCCGATCCAGACCCTGAAGACCCAGCACCTCGGGAGCGCCAACCCGCGTCTGCACACCGACGAGGTGCTGATCGCCCTGTCCGTGGGTGCCACCTACGACGAGAACGCCAGGCGGGCCCTGGCCGAGCTGCCGCACCTGCGGGGCTGTGACGTGCACACCACGGTGATCCTGGGGCCTGTCGACGAGGCCATCTTCCGCAACCTCGGGGTCAATGTCACCAGCGAGCCCGTGTACCAGAGCAAGAAGCTGTACCGGAAGCGCTGAACGAACCCCGACGCAGGGACACTAGACTGCCGCCCGTGGGAAACCGACAGCCGCCAGTCCAGCAGGCACCTCCGGCGCAGAAGCTGCGGCTGCGCTACGCCAAGCGTGGCCCCGGCCGGTTCACCTCCCACCGCGACTTCGGGCGTGCGCTGGAACGCGCTCTGCGCCGCGCGGAGATCCCGATGGCCTATTCCTCGGGCTTTTCGCCCCACCCCCGCATCTCCTACGCCAACGCCGCGCCCACCTCCGCAGCCTCCGAGGCGGAGTACGTGGAGTTGGGGCTCACCGAGGTCTGCAACCCGGTGAAGCTGGTGGAGGCGCTCAACGCGGTCCTCCCGCAAGGCTTCGTCGTGCTGGACGCGGCCGAAGCGGTCAAGGAGTCGCTCGGTGACCTACTGCAGGCGTCCGACTGGGTGATCAGCCTCGCAGGGGCAGAGCCGGGCGTCCTCGGCTCCGCCGCGTCGTCGCTCCTCGACAGGGACGAGTACATCATCGAGCGGATGACGAAGAGCGGCATGCGGGCCTTCGACGTGCGCGCGGCCATTGTGAGTTTGAGTGTCGCAGACGACGAGACGTTGCTTCTGCGCTCGCTCCACCAGGCGCCGCTCGTGCGCCCGGATGACGTGGTGACCGCACTGCGTCAGCTCGCCCCCCAAGTGCCCGCGCAGGCCCTCCTGACCCGCCTGGCGCAGGGACCGCTGGCCGACGGCGTGATCGGCGACCCGCTCCGCTGATCGGCGCGGTGATGCGCCAAGAGTTGCGACGGTGTGCGAGAATGACGGACAGGTCACGGCACCGCCGGTGCCAACCGGGAGCAGCGAGGCTGCACCGCGGCAATTCTGCCGCGACTGCTCGCACTGCCCTGGAGGCCGGAGTCTTAGCGCACAGCGCGTCTGTGCCCGTCCGCGCATCCGCGCCTGAGGAGCCTCATGCTCGATAACGAGAACGACGGCGTCACCACCGCCGAGGAAACCACACCCACCGCCCCCGTGAGGCGCCGCCGCGCTGCGGCCCGTCCTGCGGGCCCGCCCCAGGACGCCGCCGCTGAGCCCACGACGGGTAGCCCGACGGCTGAGCCGGAAGCGGCTGACCTGACCCCCAAGCGACGCCGCGTCGCCACCAAGCCGGACGCGGCCGCCGCGCCCGTCCGTCGCCGCAGAGTGAAGGCGGTGGAGGCTTCCTCCGAGGACGCTCCTGCTGCAGTCGCCCCGGTCGAAGGTGCTCCCGCTGCGGAGGCTCCCGTCGTGGAGACTCCCGCCGCAGAGGCGACCCCGTCGGTTGACGAGAGCAGGCCGGTGCGCCGTCGCGCCACTCGCCGCACCGCGCCGCCGGCCCCGATCGAGCCCACGCCTACCCTCTCCCCGGTCGAGAGCGCTGATGCGCCCGCGCCGGTCGAGGAGTCCTCCGCGACGACTCCGATCGATGAGCAGCCCCCGGAAGCAGCAGCGCAGCAGACGCCCGCGCCCGCTCCCGTCCGCCGCCGACGGGCGTCGCGACCGGCCGCCGCCCCCGAACCTGTCGTCCCCGCCGAGCCTGTGGTTGCCCCCGAACCGGTGGCCGCCGCCGAGCCCACAACCGCCCCGGAGCCAGAGGCCGCGCCGCAGCCCGCGCTCGTCCCCGCCGAGACCACGACCCGCGTCGCGTCCGAGGCCGCACCCACAGAGGAGGCAGGCCCCACCTCCACCCGCAGCCGCCGTCGACGCGCCAGCCGCCCGGCCGCCGCGCCCGCGACCCTCCCCGAGGGCCAGGACGAGGACGCCATCGGTGCCGCGCTCCGCGCTGCGGAAGAGGTCGCGGAGGCCCGCCGGGCACTCCTGACCGACCCCTTCCTCACCGCAGCGGCGCGTGAGCAGCAGCTCGCGGCCCTGGCCGGCGCGATTGCCGGCAGCCCCACAGAGGAAGACGAGGCTGAGCCCGAGGGCGAAGACGGCGAGCTGACCGAAGCCGCGACGGACGAGGCTGCTGCCGAACCCGCGGAGGACGAGCCCGAGACCGACGAGGACGACAGCGACGACGCCGTCGACGATGAGTCCGACGACGACCGTCCCTCCCGCCGGCGTCGTCGTCGCGGGGGCCGGCGTCGTCGTCGGGGTGGCTCCCGCGATGGCGCGGAGGATTCGGAGTCCGACTCCGACGAGGCCGATGAAGCGGAGTCGGAGGCTCCCGCGGAGGAGCCGGCCGAGGGCGAGCCCGACGCTGACGGTGCCGAGCAGGACACCGCTGAGGCGGACGACAACGGAACGACGCGTCGTCGTCGCCGCCGTCGTCGTCGCGGCGAGGGCGCAGACGCCGATTCCACGTCCTCCGACGAGGTCACCGGCATCGAGGGCTCCACCCGCATGGAGGCGAAGCGCCAGCGCCGCAAGGAGTCCCGTGCCGCGGGGCGCCGCCGCGCGCCCATCCTCAGCGAGGCCGAGTTCCTGACCCGACGGGAGGCGGTGGACCGCAGGCTGGTCATCCGCCAGTCCGAGGACTACACGCAGCTGGCCGTGGTGGAGGACAACATCCTCGTCGAGCACTACGTGGACAAGGCGTCGGCCACATCGCTGATCGGCAACATCTACGTCGGCCGCATCCAGAACGTGCTGCCCAGCATGGAGGCCGCCTTCATCGACATCGGCCGCGGACGCAACGCCGTGCTGTACGCCGGTGAGGTGGACTGGGCCAACTTCGGGGTCACCGGGGAGAACCGCAAGGTTGAGAACGTCCTGAAGTCGGGTCAGAGCGTGCTCGTGCAGGTGACGAAGGACCCCGTCGGCGCCAAGGGCGCCCGCCTCACCGGACACATCTCCCTGCCGGGCCGCTACATCGTCTACTCGCCGGGCGGCCACCTGTCGGGGATCTCCCGCAAGCTGCCGGACACCGAGCGCAGCCGACTCCGCACCATCCTCGGTTCGCTGATCTCCGAGGACGAGTCCGTCATCGTGCGGACCGCGGCGGAGGGTGCCAGCGAGGAGGAGCTGATCCGCGACGTCAACCGTCTCAAGGCCCAATGGGAGGTCATCGAGAAGAAGACGAAGCAGGGCAGCGCCCCACAGGCCCTCTACTCGGAGCCGGATCTCACCCTCCGGATCGTCCGCGACCTCTTCACGGAGGACTTCGGCCAGCTGATCGTCCAGGGCGACGGCGGCCCGGCTGATGCCTACGACGCCATCTCGGCCTACGTGAGCCACGTCGCGCCGCACCTGGCCGAGCGTCTGGTGCGCTTCGAACCCGCCGAAGACGGCCGGGACGTGTTCTCGCAGTTCAAGATCGACGAGCAGATCGCCAAGGCGCTGGACCGCAAGGTCTTCCTGCCCTCCGGCGGGTCCCTGGTGATCGACCGCACCGAGGCCATGACGGTCGTCGACGTCAACACAGGGCGCTTCACCGGCACCGGAGGCAACCTTGAGGCCACCGTCACCAGCAACAACCTGGAGGCGGCGGAGGAGATCGTGCGGCAGCTGCGCCTGCGGGACATCGGTGGCATCATCGTGATCGACTTCATCGACATGGTCCTGCCGAGCAACCGTGAACTGCTGCTGCGCCGCCTCGTCGAGTGCCTCGGCCGCGACCGCACGCGTCACCAGGTCGCCGAGGTGACCAGCCTCGGGCTGGTGCAGCTGACTCGCAAGCGGATCGGCACAGGCCTGGCGGAGGCGTTCACCGAGCCGTGCGAGCACTGCCAGGGTGCGGGCTATGTCCGCTTTGAGGAGCCTGTGGATTCGCAGGCGCCCTCCGACGGCGGGGAGCGCAGGTCGCCGCGGCGCCGCGGCAAGAAGTAGGCCCCATTTGGTCAATTCCACGCGGGCGGGTTAACATTCTACGGTTGCCTGCTCGCGTGGGCTTCACCCCAGAGCAATCCAGGCCATGGCCTGGGCACAGACAACAAGGAGATTCCAGTGGCCGCCACGTGTGATGTTTGCGCCAAGGGACCCGGCTTCGGTCACAACGTTCCTTGGTCGAAGAAGAAGACCAATCGCCGCTGGAACCCGAACATCCAGCGCGTGCGTGCCACCATCAACGGCACTCCGCAGCGCGTGAACGTGTGCACCTCCTGCCTGAAGGCCGGTAAGGTCTCGCGCTAGTTCGCATCCCTGACGCCGAAAGCCGGCGGTCCCCACGATGGGGCCGCCGGTTTTTTGTGTCCCCATCGCGAGCAACTCGGGACTGTCCGCGGGGGCCGGTAGGGTCTTGCTCATGTCCTTCTGGCGCACCCCGATCTACCGCGACCTCGGGCGTCGGCTCGTCGACGTGGTGGGTGGCAAGACGGCCGCGGAGTTCGAGCGGATGGGGATCAGCACGGTCGACGATCTGGTGCGGCACGTGCCGCGCCGCTACATCTCCGGCACGGAGATGTCCGACTTCAGCACCCTCACCGTGGGGCAGGACGTCGCGGTGATCGCGCAGGTGGTCGGCGTGAGGCAGTTCCACTCCTCTGGTGCGGGCCGCGTCCAGGCCGTCCTGAGCGACGGCCACGGGCGGCTCTCGGTGGCGTTCTTCGCGAAGAAGCAGCGGGTGCTGGACTACTGGGAGCGGCAGCTGGCCCCCGGCCGTCGCGGCATCTTTATCGGCCGCGTCGGCCGGTTCAACGAGCAGCTCCAGTTGGCCCACCCGGATTTCGTGATGCTCGACGGCGCTCGCATCTCCGGGGGCAAGGATGCCGAGAAGAGGGCAGCCATGGAGCGCAGCGTGCAGCGAGCCACGATGATCGGCCTGTATCCGGCCACCGGGAAACTGCCGACGTGGGTGATCGCAGAGTCGATCCAGCTGGTCCTGCCCACCCTGTCCGGAGACACCCTCCCGGCGTGGGTGGTCGACGAGGCCGGGGTGCTGCCGTTCCAGGAGGCGCTCACCGCCGTCCACGAACCTGTCGAGGCACGGCAGGCGGAGAACGGCCAGGCGCGGCTCCGGTTCGATGAGGCGTTCGGCATCCAGCTGGCCATGGCGGCCAGGCGACGAGAGGCCGCGGGTGAGCTTGCCACGCCGCGTCCCCGTCGCGCTGGGGGGCTCCTCGAGGCGTTCGACGAGAGGCTGCCCTTCACCCTCACCGACGGGCAGAGGGCCATCGGGGAGGCCATCTTCGGCGATCTCGCGGCCGGGGCGCCCATGAACCGGCTCCTCCAAGGCGAGGTGGGGTCCGGGAAGACGCTCGTGGCGCTCAGGGCCATGCTCGCGGTGGTCGACTCCGGGGGGCAGTCGGTACTGCTGGCTCCCACTGAGGTCCTGGCCAAGCAGCACTTCCAGACCATCTCGCGGCTTCTCGGGGATCTGGGCCAGGGTCGTCAGCTCGGCGCCCATCCTGAAGCCACGGGGGTGGTGCTCCTCACGGGGAGCCGCTCCGCCGCGGCCAAGCGCGGTGCGCTGGCGCAGATCTCCACCGGTGAGGCGGGGATCGTGGTGGGCACGCACGCCCTCCTCAGCGACCCGGTGGCGTTCAATGACCTCGGCCTGGTCGTCGTCGACGAGCAGCATCGCTTCGGCGTCGAGCAGCGGGCCGCGCTCGCGGCGAAGGCGGAGAGGAAACCCCACACGCTCGTCATGACCGCCACACCCATCCCCCGATCCATCGCCATGACGGTGTTCGGTGATCTGGAGGTCAGCGAGCTGCGTGAGCTGCCGGCCGGCCGGGCGGACGTGCAGACGGTGTTCGTCGACACCGCGCAGACGCCGCACTGGGTTCCGCGCGCCTGGGAGCGGATCCGGGAGGAGGTGGAGCGGGGCAGGCAGGCGTTCGTGGTGTGTCCGTCCATCACCGCCAAGGAGGCCGAGGCGGGGGGTGCGCCAGCGATGTCCGCAGTCGAGGAGCTCGCGCCGCAGCTGGCCGCCGGACCCCTCGCGGGCCTGCGCATCGGGATGGTGCACGGCAAGCAGCCCGCGGCCGATCGGGACGACGCAATGGCCGCCTTCACCGAGGGGCGGTTGGATGTGCTGGTGGCCACCACGGTGATCGAGGTGGGCGTGGACGTCCCCAACGCGTCGGTGATGGTGGTGGTGGACGCGGATCGCTTCGGGCTCTCCCAACTGCACCAGCTCCGCGGGCGCATCGGACGAGGGGAGCACCCGGGGCTGTGCCTCCTGCTGGCCGCCGTCGGGGAGAACCTCGACGCTGAGACCCGCCTGCAGGCCATGACGTCGACCACTGACGGCTTCGAGCTGGCCGAGCTCGACCTGCGGCTACGCAGGGAGGGAGACGTCCTTGGCGCCGCCCAGTCCGGCGGGGGATCGCTCAAGCTGCTGCGGGCGCTGGACGACGCAGGCGTGATCCAATCGGCGAAGGTGCTCGCCGAGCAGGTCCTGGCGGACCCGCGGTCCGCCACGGACCCTCTGCTCGCAGACCTGATGGCGAAGGCAGAGGCTGTCGCGGCCGGAGAGTGGATGGAGAAGTCGTGAGCAGGATCATCGCAGGACGGGCGAAGGGGCACCGCCTGAGCACCCCGAAGGGCGCGCGCACCAGGCCCACCACGGACCGCACCCGGGAGGCGTTGTTCTCCGCCCTGTCGAGTTGGTTCAACTCCGCCGACGAGGACGCCTCAGCCCACCTTGCGGGGGTCTCCGTGCTGGATCTCTTCGCGGGCTCTGGCGCCGTCGGCCTCGAGGCGGCCAGCCGGGGTGCGGCGCCGGTGGTGCTCGTCGAGCAGGACAGGCCCACTGCCAGGATCATCCAGGACAACGCACGGGCCACGGGTCTCTCGGTCGAGGTGGTCGCGGCGAAGGCCGAGACGGTCGCCGGTGCGCCGGGCCGGAGGTTCGACCTGATCTTCCTCGATCCCCCCTACGAGATGGCCACCGAGTCCATCGAGGCGCTGCTGGAGAAGCTGGCTGTCACCGCGTTGGCCGCGCGCGGGCTGGTGGTGGTGGAGCGCTCCTCGCGGGACCGTGACCCCAGCTGGCCGCCTGGATTCACAGACACCTGGCTGCGCCGCTACGGTGAGACGACGCTCCACTTCGGGGCTGTGGACTAGGAGTGATGCCATGACGGTCTTGTGCCCCGGGTCGTTCGACCCGATCACCGTGGGCCACCTCGACGTCATCCGGCGGGCGCACGCGCTGTTCGGTGCCGTGGTCGTCGCCATCGGCAACAACTCCACGAAGAACTACCTGTTCAGTTTCGACGAGCGGGTGAACCTGGTCCGGGGAGCGACGGCGGACCTGGACCGCATCACCGTGGAGCCCATGGAGGGGCTCCTGGTGGACTTCTGCCGCAGACGGGGGATCCCCGCCGTTGTCAAGGGCCTGCGGTTCGGATCGGACTTCGACTTCGAGCTCCAGATGGCCCACATGAACCACGCCATGGGCCCGGTTGAGACCGTCCTGTTGCCCGCCGGCAAGGAGCACGTGACGCTGTCCTCGACGATCATCCGTCAGGTGGTGCGGCTCGGAGGAGACGTCTCCGCCTACGTGCCCGGCAACGTCGCGATCGCCATCGAGGAGAGGCGTCGAGCGGGCTCGCTGTGAGCCGCATTCCGTTTTGGGAATTCCGCGGGGCCTCGGTAGAGTTGGCAGCCGGTCATGACGAGTCATGGACGGCAGACGAAGGGAATCCGACGTGTCACCCGTGCATCCCCACCCGGATCGCCGCTCGCCACTGGTTTTTGAGGTGCACGAGCTCGCGCGCAGGGCTGGGACGATGAAACAGGTAGTCACCACGGTTCCCGCGCCAGCCGCCCTAGGCACGGAAGTGATCGGGGTGCCACAAGACACCGACATCGAGCTGGATCTCCGGTTCGAGGCGGTGACCGAAGGCGTCCTGGTGACGGGCACCGCAACCGTGGAACTCCACGGCCAATGCGCCCGCTGCCTGGACAACATCGAGGAGCAGGCCTCCTTCGATGTGCAGGAGCTCTACTTCTATCCCGGCAACGAGATAGACGCGGACGAGAGCCTCATCGTGGATGAGACGATCGATCTGGACGAGGCCCTGCGTGACGCCGTGGTGCTCGAGTTGCCGTTCACGCCCCTGTGCGAGGATGATTGCCTGGGTCTCTGCCCCACATGTGGAGCAGACCTCAATGACGATCCCGACCACACTCACGGTCTACAGGTTGATCCCAGGTGGGAGAAGCTGACCGGGCTGAGCGGGGAAACACCCAACTGAGCAAACCTGTCAGTTACTGACGAAGGAGAAGATCGTGGCCGTTCCGAAGCGGAAGATGTCGCGCAGCAATACCCGTTCGCGCCGTGCGCAGTGGAAGACGACTGTCGTCCCCACCGTCGTGTGCGCCAACCCGGCCTGCCGCGAACCCCACCTGCAGCACACCGCGTGCGCAAGCTGCGGACAGTACGGACCCCGCGGCAGCCGCCGCCAGGTCCTCGAGGTCTGAGCCTGGCCCCTCCCCGCGGAGCGGGTCGTCCCCGTCCTCGGGGACGGTGACCTGACGAGACCGCACGCGTGGGGGTCTCAGCGGGATGAGCAGACTGGAAGAGCAGCTGAAGGAGCTGGGCGTCGAGGTGGACGCCCAGCTCTTTGAGTTGTCCTTCACGCACCGCAGCTACGCCTACGAGCATGGCGGCATCGAGTCCAACGAGAGGCTCGAGTTCCTCGGAGACGCCGTGCTCCAGATCGTCGTCACCGAGCACATCTTCCGCAGCTATCCGGACCTGCCCGAGGGGCACCTGGCGAAGCTCCGGTCCCGCGTGGTGAGCTCCGTGGCCCTCGCGGACGTCGCCCGTTTCCTCGAGCTCGGGGATCACCTGCTGCTCGGCAAGGGCGAGGTGGCCACGCGCGGGCGGGACAAGACCTCCATTCTGGCGGACACGATGGAGGCGGTCATCGGCGCCGTCTACATCTCCGACGGCCCTGAATCCGCTGCACGATTCATCCACCGCAACCTGGATGAGCAGATCGCCGACGCCCAGCGAAGCAGGGACTACGCCGATCACAAGACGGCGCTCCAGGAGATCTGCTCACAGCGCGGGTGGTCGCTTCCCCGCTACGAGGTCACCGGCGAGGGCCCAGACCACCAGCGGGTCTTCACGGCCGCCGTCATCGTCGACGAGCGGGTGCGGGGGCGGGGCACCGCGCCCAGCAAGAAGCACGCCGAGCAGATCGCCGCCCGCGCGGCCTGCGAGGATCTCGCCGGTGCCTGAGCTGCCCGAAGTCGAGGTGGTGAGGCGCGGACTGTCGGGGCACCTCACGGGACGCAGGATCACCAGCGTGAGCGTCCTCCACCCCAGACCAGTACGAAGCCACCCCGGGGGGCCCGCGGGTTTCGCCGCCGGCCTTGAGGGACGCCAGGTCGAGGGGGTGCGACGCCGCGGGAAGTACCTGTGGTGGGTGCTCGGCGACGACGCGATGGTGGCCCATCTCGGGATGAGCGGCCAGTTCAGGCTCAACCGCCCAGGCGATGAGCACGCCCGCAACACCCGTGTGATCTTCGGCCTCGACGACGGACAGGAGCTGCGGTTCGTCGACCAACGGATGTTCGGCGGCCTCGACTGGCGCTCTGGGCAGGCCGCGTGCCCAGTCCCTCACGTGGCGCTGGATCCCTTCGACGAGGCGTTCGACGAGGCCGCCGTCTCAGCGCGTCTCCGCGGCAGGCGCACAACCGTCAAGCGGGCGCTGTTGGACCAGACCCTGGTGTCCGGCATCGGGAACATCTACGCCGACGAGGCCCTGTGGCGGGCCCGGACCCACTTCGACCACCCCACCGCGGGGCTGACCCCCCAGCGTTCCCGGAGGGTTCTCCGCGCGGCCCGAGAGGTGATGGCCGAGGCGCTGGCCCAGGGTGGGACGTCGTTCGACTCCCTCTATGTCAACGTCAACGGGGAATCCGGCTACTTCTCCCGCTCGCTCGAGGCCTACGGGCGCGAGAACGGGCCCTGCTCACGATGCGGCACTCCCATCGCGCGCCGCTCCTTCATGAACCGGAGCAGCTACTTTTGTCCGAGGTGCCAACAGGCGTGGAAAGGTGGCCAGTGATCAAGGAGATGCTGCACCGCTATCGGAGCTCACTCCGACAGCTCCTCCGCTTCGGCATGGTCGGAGGCCTCGGGGTGGTGGTCAACATGGCCGTCATCTGGGTGCAGCGCCACAGCCTGCCCATCTTCTGGCCGGAGTCCGCCTACGGCGGCGGGGCCTGGTGGTCCATTCCGGGCACCGAGTTCAACATCCGCTGGTACCACGTCATGAGCATGGTGGCCTTCATGGTGGCCAATCTCGTCAACTTCCAGCTCAACAGGTGGTGGACCTTCGGCTCACACCGGCACTCGGCCTGGTGGCGCGAGTACTGGCCGTTCCTCACCGTCGGGCTCGCCGCGCAGCTCATCGGGATGGGTCTCCTGACCCTGCTGATGTGGGAGCAGTCGCCCATCGCGCTGCCCAGCGACGTGTTCGACAACTCCAGCGGCCTGCGGACCAAGTTCTACTGGGCGCAGCTGATCATGATCTTCTTCACCATCCCGGTCAGTTTCCTGCTGAACAAGTTCTGGACGTTCCGGTCCATCCGGACCGCCCTGCCGCCGGTTGAGGCAGCCTAGAGCAGGCATGTACCTCAAACAGCTCACCCTGCGCGGGTTCAAGTCCTTCGCCTCCGCCACCACACTGGTCTTCGAGCCGGGCATCACGTGCGTCGTCGGGCCCAACGGCTCCGGGAAGTCGAACGTCGTCGACGCCCTCAGCTGGGTGATGGGGGAGCAGGGAGCCAAGACTCTGCGGGGCGGCAAGATGGAGGACGTCATCTTCGCCGGCACCGCCAAACGTGCCCCGCTGGGGCGGGCCGAGGTGGAGCTCACCATCGACAACTCGGACGGCGCGCTGCCCATCGAGTACGCAGAGGTCACGATCACCCGCACCATGTTTCGCAGCGGGGGCTCGGAGTACGCCATCAACGGGGCTGCGGCCCGGCTACTCGATGTGCAGGAGCTGCTCAGCGACTCCGGGATCGGCCGCGAGATGCATGTCATCGTCGGCCAGGGCCAACTCGACGCCATCCTCCAAGCCACTCCGGAATCCCGCCGCGGTTTCATCGAGGAGGCGGCCGGGGTCCTCAAGCACCGCAAGCGCAAGGAGAAGGCGCTGCGGAAACTGGAGGCCACCAAGGCGAACCTCGAGCGGCTGGGCGACCTCGTCGCGGAGTTGCAGCGCCAACTGAAACCCCTGGGGCGGCAGGCGCAGGCGGCGCGGAAGGCGGCGGTCATCCAGGCCGAGCTGAGGGATGCCCAGGCTCGCCTCCTCGCCGACGACCTCGCCACGGCCCAGGCCCAGCTGGCCGCCGAGCTCGCGGACGAGGCGGCCGCGGCCGAGGCCAAGGCGCTCGCCGAGGCGTCCGTGCGGCACGCGCTCGAGGCCGAGGAGGCTGCCGAGCGGATCCTGCGAGAGGCCGGCGCCGCGTTCGATGCCGCCCAGGAGCAGTGGTACGCCCTGGCCGGGCTGCGAGAGCGCGTCACCACCACGGTCTCGATCGCCGCCGAGCGCATGCGCGCCGGAGACAGCCAGCCCGCGCTGGACCTCGGAGGCCGGGACCCGGAGGCGATCGAGGCCGAGGCAGCCGAGTTCAGGACCAGGGAGCTGGGACTCCGGGCGGAAGTGGAAGAGGCGCAGAGTCGCCTGACGGATGCGTCGCTCAGGCGCTCCGGCGCAGAGCAGAGGCATGCCGCGGCGGAGCAGGCCTACGCGGCGGCGCTGAGGGCTGTCGCGGACCGTCGTGAGGGGCTTGCCCGGCTCACCGGCCGCGTCAACTCAGTGACATCCCGGCTGGAGGCCTCGGACGAGGAGGTCCAGCGGCTCTCATCCCGGCGCGACGACGCTCTGGCGCGTGCCGAGGAGGCGGGACGCCGCTACCACGCCACGGAGTCCTCTCTCGCCGGCCTGGGTAGCTCGGAGTCGGACCTCGATGAGGGCTACGAACGTGCCGCAGCCGTGGTGGCTGAGGTGGAGGCGGAGTCCGCCACCCTGCGGAGCGCGGAGGCGGAGCTGGGCCGGCGCCGCGCCGGGCTGGAGGCCCGCGTCGACGCGCTGCGCCTCATGAGGCTGCGTCGTGACGGTTCTGCGGACCTGATCGAGGCAGGCCACGAGAGCGTGCTCGGGCGGCTCGGTGACCTGCTCACCATCGAGCCGGGGTGGGAGGCGGCCGTGGCCGCAGCGCTCCGAGGGATGGCCGAGTCCGTGGTCGTTCAGGGCCTTGACGGTGCGCTGGACGCCTCCCGTTACCTCGCCGACGGCGACCTCGGCCGGGCCCCGCTCGTGGTTGCCGGGGCGCCGCGGCACGACGGTGCGCCGTCGGTCGGACGACCGCTGAAGGCAATGGTTCAGGCCCCCGAGTCCCTGGCGGGGGCCCTGGACCGGCTGCTGGGCCCGGCCGTGGCGGTGGAGTCGGCGGATGAGGCGGCGGCCGTCGTCGCCGCGCACGCCCACATTGTCGCGGTGACCCGGTCGGGGGATCTGTTCTCCTCGTGGCTCGTGGAGGGCGGATCGGCGGCCGCCCCGTCGATCCTCGAGGTACAGGCGCAGCTCGCCCAGGCCGAGCAGGAGCTTTCGGAGTGCGAGCACGAGGCGCACCGGGCCCGATTCGCCGCCGAGGCCGTGGCCGAACGTCTGGACGCCGCCCGGCTCGACGAGGCCGCCGCCCTCGCCGAGCTGCATGCCTCGGACGCGCAACTCGCGGCGGTCGCGGAGCAGCTCAACTCTCACCGTCAAGGGCAGGCGTCGGCGGCACGGGAGGCCGAGCGGCTCACCGAGGCCATCGATGCTGCCCTCGCCGCGAGAACCCGTGACGAGGAGCTCCTGACCGAGCTCTCCGCCCGCCTGGAGGCGGCCACGGCAGAGGGGGAGGACACCGAACCCGATGCGGAAGACCGGGACGAGCGGGCGGCCGAGGCGCGCCGTGCGCGTCAGGAGGAGATGGACGCCCGGCTCGCTCTGCGCACCGCTGAGGAGCAGGTCAAGGCGATCGCGGGACGGGCGGAGGCCCTGGCCCGGTCCGCCCAGCACGAGCGCCAGTCCCGGGCCAAGGCGAGGGCGCGGGCCGAGTACCTGCGACGGGAGGCCGAGGTGGCCCGCGTCGTGCACGAGGCCGCACTCCGGCTGACGGAGCTCGTCGAGGGCGCGCGGCGGAGCGCCTCTACGGCGCGTGACGCGGCCGACGAGGCCCGCCGCCGCGCCGAGTCCGGCACCACTCAGGCCAGGCACGCCGCCAAGGCCGCGGCAGCCCGCCTCGACGAGATCGTCCGCGGGGCCCATCGCGACGAGATGGTCCGGATCGAGCACCGGATGCGCGTCGAGCAGCTGGTGGACAGGGCGCTGGCGGAACTGGGCCTGGAGCCCGGACAACTGGTGGCCGAGTACGGCCCGGAGGAGCTCGTCCCGGTGCTCACCTGCCCGGACGGCACCGCACTCGCCGAGGACGACGAGCAGCCCTCGCCCACGCCGTACAACCGGGAACAGCAGACGGCGAGGCTCCGGGCCGCGGAGAAGAACCTGGCGATTCTGGGGAGGGTCAACCCGCTGGCGTTGGAGGAGTTCGATGCGCTCACCGCCCGCCACCAGTTCCTGGCCGAGCAACTCGACGACCTCAAGCAGACCAGGGTTGACCTCCTCGAGATCGTGGGGGAGGTGGACAGGCGGGTCCAGGAGGTGTTCGAGACGGCCTACCGCGACGTGGAGCGCAGCTTCGCAGACGTCTTCGGCCGCCTGTTCCCCGGCGGCGAGGGGAAGCTGATCCTCACCGATCCCGGCGACTGGCTCACGACGGGCGTGGACGTGGAGGCCAGGCCCGCGGGCAAGCACGTCAAGCGGCTGTCGCTCCTCTCCGGCGGTGAGCGTTCCCTTGTCGCGGTGGCATTCCTGGTGGCCCTGTTCATCGCCCGCCCCAGCCCGTTCTACATCCTCGACGAGGTGGAGGCGGCCCTCGACGACGCCAACCTCGGGAGGCTGTTGGGTATCTACGAGGAGCTCCGGGCCTCGTCGCAGCTGCTGATCATCACGCACCAGAAGCGCACGATGGAGATCGCGGACTCGCTGTACGGCGTCACCATGCGCGGCGACGGGATCTCCACCGTCGTGTCGCAGCGCCTTCACGAGCGTTGAGGCGCACAATGGGCTCGTCGTCCGCAACGGCGACGCGCCGACGATTTCCCGGTACGTCCGGGGGTCGGCACTATGGAGGTCCTTCCCCCAAGTCCTCCGAGAGGAGCCCCGTCCTATGAGCGTCGCGGTTATCGCAGTCCTGTTCGTCCTGATCCTGGCAGTCGGCCTCCTGGTGGTGGTCGCCGCCTCGGCGGGGCACCTCGAGGTGAAAGAGCCCAAGCTGGGGCGGGTGATCGACGAGGCCAACCGTCACCTCAACGGAACCGGTGAGGTGCCGAAGTTCCTCGAGAGGCTGGATAACAGGGTCGGCTGACCGCCTGGCTAGGATGACCCCGTGGATTGGTTCTTCTGGGTCATCATCGCGATCGTCGGCTTGGCGATCCTCATCGGCGGCATCGTCGTCACGCTGGACAGGCGCCGGCAGCTCGAACACCAGCAACGCCCCGAGCTGGCCGAACCGGACCGCGGGCCGGACGTGGTGCTTGCGCCGGAGGTCGAGCCCGCCGCTCCGGAGCAGGTGGCCGTCGAGCCGGTGTCCGTGGGGCCCGCTGTTCTCGTGCCGGAGGCGCCCGCCGTTGAAGTGCCATCCGCTCCCTCGCTGGAGCGGCCCGAGGCCCCGGCCTCCCGATTGGCCCGTCTCCGCCGCCGGCTCTCCAGCAGCAACAACGCGCTCGCCCGGGCGCTGGCCGATCTCCTCTCTGTGGACCGGCTCGACGCTGACACCTGGGATGACTTCGAGACCACGCTCATCTCCTCGGACCTCGGGGTGGGTCCGGCCACAGAACTCACCGGGGCGCTGCGTCGCCGGCTCGCGGTCGACGGCGTGGCAGACCCCGCACAGGCCGAACGGGTGCTGCACGACGAGCTCCTGAAGCTCGTCGACCCCTCGTTGGACCGCAGCCTCAATCTCATCCCCGGCACCCCCGGGGATCCGGCCGTGATCCTCGTGGTGGGCGTGAACGGAACAGGCAAGACCACCACCGTGGGCAAGTTGGCCCGTGTCCTGGTGGCCGAGGGGCGCACGGTCGTCCTCGGGGCGGCCGACACCTTCCGCGCCGCCGCCGCTGAGCAGCTCGCCACCTGGGGTGAACGGGTTGGCGTGGAGACGCTGCGCGGTGACGAGGGAGCGGACCCAGCCTCGGTGGCGTTCGACGCCGTGGCCGCCGGCGTCGAGAAGGGCGTGGACGTCGTGATCGTGGACACCGCCGGCCGGCTGCATACCAAGACGGGGCTCATGGACGAGCTCGGCAAGGTGAAGCGCGTCATCGAGAAGAAGGCGGCCGTCACCGAGGTGCTGCTCGTCCTCGATGCCACCACCGGCCAGAACGGCATGACCCAGGCCCGGATCTTCGCCGAGGTGGTCGACGTGACCGGCATCGTCCTGACCAAGCTCGACGGATCCGCCAAGGGCGGAATCGTGGTTCAGGTGCAACGGGAGCTCGGTGTGCCGGTAAAGCTGGTTGGACTGGGCGAGGGGGTCGACGATCTGGCGCCGTTCGAGCCGGAGGGCTTCGTCCAAGGAATCCTCGGGCGTTAGCCATAACTTTCGTCCACAATTCCGCGCGACACGAGCCGACCTAACGTTGGTCAATGGCCCGGAGGTCGGGGATCCGCAACGATCAGCTCATGATCGAAGCGAGCCACCTGACAAAGACCTTTGGTCGCAGGACTGTGGTCGACGATCTCAGCTTCAGGGTTGATCCCGGAGTAGTGACAGGCCTGCTCGGACCCGAGGGTGCGGGTAAGACCACCACACTGCGAATGATCCTGGGCCTGGAGCGCCCCACGTCCGGCTCTGCACTGATCAATGGGCGCCCCTTCTCGCAGCTGGAGCGCCCAGACAACTCAGTTGTCGCCATGCTCGGCGGCAAGTGGCTGAGCCACGGATGGCTCGGAAGATTCCGTCGCCGGCAGGCGGACGTCCTGGTTCCCCCGGGCCCCAGGAGGAGGGCCGGCATGGCTGAGGCAGCGCTCGGTGATCCAGATCACTACGTGTTCGACGAGCCGTTCGCAGGCTTGGGGCAGGAGGGTGCCCGGTGGATGAGACAGTCGCTCAGGCGGCTTGCTGCACAAGGGAAGGCCGTGCTGGTGACCGGCCACTCGCTGGCCGAGATGGCCCAGGTGGCCGACACGCTGCTTGTGCTGGGCAACGGGCGGCTGATGGCCGCCACGTCGGTGGACGAGTTCATCAGCACCAGCGGCGGCCCGGCGGTTCGGGTCAGGGCTCAGCGGCAGGCCGAGCTGTACGACCTCCTGCTCGGCATGGGTGCGCGGGTGACGCCCCGGATCTCAGATCAGGGCGTCTCGCTGCTCGTGCACGGGTTGCCGATCGCCCGGGTCGCCGAGGCAGCTGTCAACTTCGGCATCATCGAGATGGTCGAAGAGGACGCCACCTTGGAGCGCGCACTCCTGGAGAGGTCCGGGATGAACGTGCCCACCGTCGGCACCCTCGCCAGGGGTGGCATCACCTGATCGAAGGCAGGTCCAACTCCGCGAGGTCCACTACACCGAGCTGGATGGCCCGCACCAGGATCTGGGTGCGGGACTTGAGTCCCATCTTGTCGCCGATGTGAGACAGATACTGCTTGACCGTTCCCTCTGAGACGAACATCTTGGTCCCGATCTGCTGGTTGGTCAGGCCCTGCGCGAGCCATCGGAGGAGTTCCTTCTCTCGCGGGGCCAGCCCCGGGTCGGCTGGGACGGAGGGTGCCTCCGGCGCGTCCTTCACGTTGGAGACCAGTTCCTTGCGCACCGCCGCTGAGAGGGGCATGTCGCCGTCGATGGCCTGATCGATGCCGGTCAGGAGGGCGGGCCCGCCGGCGTCCTTGAGGAGGTAACCGGAGGCACCGGCGCGCAGCGCGGCGACGATGTACTCCCGCGTACCGAACGTGGTCAGCGCGACGATGCAGGCTTTGGGCCATTCGCGGCAGATGTCGCGGGTGGCCTCCACCCCGGACTTCTCGGGCATCTGCAGATCCATCAGGACGACGGTGGGGCGGAGGCGCCGGTAGGCCGCCACGGCCTCTTTGCCGTCGCGCGCCTCGCCCACCACCTCGTAGTCGCTGTGGCGCGAAAAGAAGGTCCGGTAGGCCTCGCGGACCATGGGGTCGTCATCCACCACGAGGATGCGGCGCACAATGTTCATTGCCTTACCCTAACGGGGTGTGGCGCCCCCATTCTCATTGGGGGCGGTCGATACTTGAGTCTGGCCATTAGTCAGTGTTGGAATTGGCGGGAGGACTGTTGACTATGGGGGAACATGTCGTTCTTCAGCGCAAAGGACATCCCCATGAAGCTCCGCACACTCGTCGCCGGTCTGATCCTGACCGTCGCTGTCGCCCCCACGGCGATGGCCGCCCCCAAGTCCGCTCCGGCGCCTCAGCCTGTGGCTGGGACCAGCAGCACGGTCAGTCCGCAGTTCTTCTGCCAGATCTTCCCGAACTGGGCCATCTGCCACCGCTGAGTCGGCGCGTTGACATCGCGCTGATCTCGGCAGCCAGCCTGCCGGTAGGATCACGCGCATTCTGAGTTCATTGATGGAGCGGTTTGTCACGTGAGTCGTTCCAACGACCCTCCAGGGGGGGTCCTCAACGTAGCCCGCTACATCCTCGCCGCCATGGTGCTGTATGGGTCATTCAGCACCCTGCTGGCGTGGCAGAGAATGGGCTGGCACACCGCTGCCTCTCCGATTGCGCAGATTGCGGAGGGCGTGGCATGCGTCCTGGTGTTGTGGCGCCCGCGCGCGGGGCTGGTCGCCGCCATTGTCCCTCTGGGACTGACGCTTTCTTTTGGCACGATGGAAGCCGACCTCCTGGCCCACCTACTGGTTCCTTCGGCTTTCGCGGCGGTGGCACGTCCCCGTGCGGTGGCCGGCGTCGTGGGGCTCTTTCTGGGCTACGCCGTGGCCAGGAGCCTCCAGGCGGCTGAGTGGGACGTCGCGGCCGCATATCTCATCCTCCTGATCCCCAGCGTCACGGCTGGACTGCTGCTTCGGGCCATGTTGATCGCCAGGCGTCGCGGGCAGGGCCGCGTTCAGGTGATGGGGGAGGACGCGAGACGGATCCGAGGCGAAGAGCGGGCTCGGCTCGCGGCCGAGCTCCGCACTCTGGTGTCGGCGCGGCTGGCGGACAGCAGCGCAATCCTCACCGCGTCATCGCGACTCACCGATCCAGACCAGATGCGTATCGCCATTGCCCGGGTGAACGCGGCGTGCCTGGGCGCGTTGGTGGAGGTCCGGGCCCTCGTGGGAATGCTGAGGGAGGATCCGACCGCCGACGGTCACGACGAGGCGATTGCTCGCCCAGTCGTCACCACCGCGCTGTCCAGGCTTCGGGAGCGGCTGGAGGAACGAGGCGTCCGCGTGAGGATCGAGGTCCCCGCGGAGATGGACCTGGCTACGCGAGTGACGCAGTTCACGGTGATCAGGGTGATGGACGAGATCGCAGATGCCGTCGTCTCGGGTGGCACAGCCAACGCCGGCGCCGACGTGACTGTGAGGCTGGAGCGACGCCGCGGTTGGGTCAGCCTGGAGGCCATGTATCCGGATGCCGCCCCGGGTTCCCGGGTGGCCCATGAGGGCCGGATGGACCGGCTCCGCCAAAGGGCCGAGACCCTGGGCGGGAGCCTCAGGGTTGAGGCGCAGAGCGGTGTCCGGCACCTGCACCTCGATCTCCCCCCCGCCGTCGATCCGCCGCCTGGTAAGCGCGGTGCCGAGCGGGCAACAGGATGGCGGCGCCTGGTCACCGCGGGTGCGGCACGGGGTCTCCTCACGATGGCGCTGACCATCGGAGGCCTGGGTTCTGGTGCCGGGCTCGGGGAGGCCGTGACCGCCGGGGAGATCCCGTGGGAGGCCTTGTGGGAGGTGGTCGGCTTCATCTCGGCTGGCGTACTGCTGTGGTGGCCGCTCGTGGGCGCCCTGCCCGCCGCGGTCGCCACCATCGGGATGCTCTACACACCACACTCTGACGATCTGGCCCTTGCTGCCATCCTCATCGTCGCCTGCTGGCACGCGGCCCAGGTGACTCAGCGCCGGGCGGCTCTCGCGTTGGGCGTACTCGCCTCCGGGGCGCTGGTCCTGGCAACGGTGGCGGACGTGGGTGCGGTGCGTGAGCGAGCCATCGTCGCGGCCGTGATTCTCCTCGTGCTCCCGGCCCTCATCGCCACGCGACACTTCCTCGTCACGCGACGCACCCAGATCGAGCAGATGGCGGGGCTGCGCCGCACGACGGAGGGAATCCGGAACGAGGAACGCAACCTGCTCGCGCGCGAGCTCCACGACGTGGTGGCGCACCATCTCTCCGTGGCCACGCTGCAGTCCATGGCCTACGGCGAGAGCGAGAACCCGGATGAACTCCGCACGGCGCTGACGCGCATGGAGCGGTCGACGAAGGGGGCGGAGGAGGAGATGGAGCTGCTGAGCCGCATCATGGCGGGGCCTGCGGGGGAGGAGACCGGGATCGCCCTGGTGCGCCCCACCACCGTGGTCGGCGTCCTCGCCGAGACCCTCCGCGACAACGGATTCCGCGTGTCAGTCTCGGTGGACCCGCTCTCCGACGAGCTGCCCGCACCGACCCTGCGCACCCTGACCCGCGTCATGCAGGAGTGCGTGACCAACATCCTGCGCTACGGTCGCCGCGACGGGGCGTGCCACCTGACCCTCGACGTCGGCACCCACGACGTGACGCTACGGATCGCGAACGCGATGCCCGCCCGGCGCCGGAGTTCGCCCCTCTCGCTGGGTTACGGCCTGGCGGGGATCCGCGAACGGGTCGACCTGCTGGGAGGGCGGTTCGCGGTCACCGCCGACGCTGGCACCTGGGTGGTCGAGGTCGCTCTCCCGCGCGAAGACTGATCCCCGGCGGTCCGGATCAGACCGCCGCCCCGACCGCGGCAACCAGCGCGTCGGCGCTTCCCTTCGCATCCCCGAACAGCATCGCCGTGTTCTCGTTGAAGAACAGCGGATTCTCCACGCCGGAGTAGCCGGCTCCCATGGAGCGCTTGAAGACCACCACCTGCCGCGCCTCCCACACGTGCAGGACCGGCATGCCGGAGATGGGCAGCCCGGGCTCCATGGCCGCCGGGTTGACGGTGTCGTTGGCGCCGATGACCAGCACCACGTCCGTGCGTGGGAAGTCGTCGTTGATCTCGTCCATCTCAAGGACGATGTCGTAGGGAACCCTGGCCTCGGCGAGGAGCACGTTCATGTGCCCGGGCAGGCGCCCCGCGACGGGGTGGATCGCGAAACGGACGGTCTTGCCCTGCGCGATCAGGCGCCGCGTCAGTTCGGCGACGGGGTGCTGGGCCTGCGCGACCGCCATGCCGTATCCAGGTGCGATGACCACGGAGTCCGCGTCGCGGAGCCACCCGGCCACGTCCTCAGCATCGGCGCTGATGGCTTGACGTGGGTTGCCGTCGGCGTCCAGGAGCGCCACCTGCGTGCCCGTGGAGTCCGCGGTGCCGAAGCCGCCCAACAGGACGTTGGCGATCGAGCGGTTCATGCCGCGAGCCATGACGATCGACAGGATGATTCCAGACATGCCGACGATGGTCCCCGCGACCACGAGCAGATCCGATCCGATCGCAAATCCTGAGAGAGCACCGGCCCAACCCGAGAACGAGTTGAGAAAGCTGACCACGACGGGCATGTCCGCGCCGCCGATGGCCATCACCATGATGATTCCCACCACGTAGCCCAGCACGTGGGTGATGACCAGCGCCCAGAGATTGGGGCTTGCCAGGTGCCATCCCAGCGATCCGAGGAGACCGATCCCCAGGAGGGCCATCACCACGCCTCGGGCCGGCACCGTCAGCGGCTTGGAGGTGATCCGCCCGCCGAGCTTCCCGAACGCGACCACCGACCCGGAGAAGGTGAGGGAGCCGACGAAGACCGCGAGCCAGACCTCCACTCCGTGGACGATCTTGTCAGTGAGGACGGGGTAGCTGTCCACGCCGAGGGACGCGTTGATGCCCACCAGCGCGGAGGCCTGCCCGCCGAACGCGTTGAACAGCGCCACCAGGCCCGGCAGACCTGTCATGGCCACGCGCGCCGAGTACATGAGCCCGACGGCGAAGGCGATGACGAGCCCCACTGCAAGCAGGATGAAGCCGGTGGTGTCCCACCGCTGGGCGAACGTGTGGATGATCGTGGCCACTACCGCGAGGGTCATGCCGACCATGCCGTAGACATTGCCGCTGCGCGCGGTCTCCTGCCTGCCGAGCCCGACGATGCCCAGGATGAACAGGAGGGCGGCGGCGATGTAGCTTCCGAAGACGATGTTGGTCAGCATTTGGTCAGCTCCTCTGGAACATGGCGAGCATGCGGTGGGTGATGGCGAACCCGCCGACACAGTTGATCCCGGCCAGGACGATTGCGACGAAGGCGAGGAGCTGGACGTGCAGCAGATCTGAGGTCAGCTGGGTGATAGCGCCGACGATCGTGATGCCCGAGATTGCGTTGGACACGCTCATCAGCGGCGTGTAGAGCGCCGGCTGGACACCCCAGATCACGTAGTAGCCCACCACGCTGGCAAGTCCGAACACCAGGATGCTGGACAGGAACCCGCCTGGGAGAATCAGCGTCAGCAGCAGCCACACCGCCACCGCGAGCAGCACGCCGCGGAAGCGGGACCACTGGTCAGGTGGTGGGGGGGGAGCGACGGGCGCCGTCGGGACCACCGCGCCGGCGGCCTTGGCCGGTGCCACCGACACTTCGATCGGCGGTGGCGGGAACGTGACCTCCCCGTCGCGCGTCACCGTCATCTGGCGGTGAACCTCATCGTCGAAGTCCAGCTGGGCAACGCCGTCCTTGCCGGGGGTGAGCAGCTTCATGAGGTTGACGACGTTGGTGCCGTACAGCTGCGAGGCCTGCCCCGGGAGCCGGCTCGCGAGGTCCGTGTAGCCCACGATGTGGACCCCGCCGTCGGTCACGTAGGACTCACCCGGCCGAGTCAGCTCGCAGTTGCCGCCGCCGCTGGCGGCCAGATCCACGATCACGCTTCCAGGCCGCATCGAGGCGACCATGTCCGCGGTGATCAGCTTGGGAGAAGGTCGCCCAGGGATGGCCGCGGTGGTGATGATGATGTCGACATCCCGGGCCTGCTTCGCGTACAGCTCTGCGGCGCGCGCGGCGTAGTCGGCGGTGGTGGCCTTCGCGTACCCGTCGGATGAGATGCCCTGATCTGTGGCCGCGACGGTCAGGAATCTGCCTCCCATGGATTCCACCTGCTCGGCGGTCTCTGGCCGAACATCCGTGGCGGTGACCTCCGCGCCGAGGTTGCCGGCGGTCCCGATGGCGGCCAGGCCCGCGACACCGGTACCGATGACGAACACCTTCGCCGGGGAGACCTTCCCCGCGGCGGTGACCTGTCCGGCGAAGAAACGGCCGAACTCGTGACTGGCCTCGATGACTGCGCGATAGCCGGCGATGTTGGCCATCGAGCTGAGCGCGTCGAGCGACTGTGCGCGGGAGATGCGCGGCACCATGTCCATCGACAGTGCGGTCACTCCCCGGGCGGCCAGTGCCTCCACCAGGTCTGTGCCGGTGCGCGGATGCAGGAAGCCGATCAGCAGTTGGCCGGGGTGGAGCCGCTCCAAGTGCTCATCCGTGGGCTCGCCGACCATGGCGACGATGTCCGAGGACCAGGCTGTCTCCGGTCCGACGACGGCAGCACCGGCCTCCTCGTAGGCGCTGTCCGGCAGCGCGGCCAGCATGCCCGCCCCGGTCTCCACCGCCACGTCGTAGCCGAGCTTCAGCAGAGCCGACACCGTGACCGGTGTCGCGGCCACCCGCGTCCCTGGGGACTCATTGGGAATGCCGATCCTCATGCGTGGGGTCCTTTCGCCGGTGCCGGTGCGATCCTCATGGGAGCCTAACGGTCCGGCGTCAGGATGTCCCGGCTGGGGGGTGCCTGCGGCGCCGGGCACGCTGAACCTGGCTGCCTCGCCTATCCTGGTGCGGTTCACACATCTTCGAAGGGCTCAGATCAGTGTTCGACACTCTGCAGGACCGGCTGTCGTCGGTATTCAAGGGGTTGCGCTCCAAGGGGCGGCTCACCGAGGCCGACATCGACGCCACGATGCGCGAGATCCGCATCGCGTTGCTCGAGGCAGACGTCAACCTGGGGGTCGTCAAGGAGTTCGTCGCGGCGGTCAAGACGCGCTCCCTCGAGGCGGAGCTGTCCAAGGCGCTGAACCCTTCTCAGCAGATCATCAAGTTCGTCAATGAGGAGCTCGTCAGCATCCTCGGGGGCGAGGCGCGGGCACTCAGGTTCGCCAAGCGCCCACCCACAGTGATCATGCTGGCCGGCCTCCAGGGAGCAGGCAAGACAACCCTGGCCGGCAAGCTGGCCAGGTGGTTGAAGTCCGAGCAGCACACACCGCTACTGGTCGCGGCGGACCTGCAGCGGCCCAACGCGGTCAACCAGCTCCAGATCGTGGGCCAGCGCGCGGGCGTCCACGTGTTCGCGCCGGAGCCCGGCAACGGCGTGGGTGACCCCGTCGAGGTGGCCAGGCGTGCCATCGCCCACGCAGAGGCGAAGCTCTACGACGTGGTGATCGTCGACACCGCCGGTCGGCTCGGCATCGACCAGGAGCTGATGCGTCAGGCGGCCGACATCAAGGCCGCGGTCAACCCGGACGAGACGCTGTTCGTGGTCGACGCCATGATCGGCCAGGATGCCGTCAACACCGCCAAGGCCTTCGACGAGGGCGTGGGCGTGGATGGCGTGGTCCTCACCAAGCTCGACGGCGACGCCCGCGGTGGCGCCGCCCTGTCCATCGCGCGGGTGCTCGGCAAGCCGGTCATGTTCGCCTCCAGCGGCGAGGGCCTGGCGGACTTCGACAGGTTCCATCCGGACCGGATGGCGTCACGGATCCTCGGCATGGGCGACGTCCTCACCCTGATCGAACAGGCGGAGAAGACCTTCGACGCCGAGGAATCGCGCGCCGCAGCCGAGAAGTTGATGGGCAGGAACAAGTTCGGCCTGCAGGACTTCCTGGGGCAGATGCAACAGCTGCGCAAGATGGGCCCAATGTCGAAGATCCTCGGCATGCTGCCCGGGGCAGGCCAGTTCAAGGAGGCCATCAACGACATCGACGAGAAGGAGATCGACCGCATCGAGGCGATCATCTACTCGATGACGCCGAAGGAGCGCGACGACGTCTCCATCCTCAACGGTTCGCGCCGCTCCCGCATCGCCAAGGGTGCGGGGGTACAGGTCTCCGAGGTCAACAAGCTGGTCAACCGCTTCGTCGAGGCACGCAAGATGATGGAGGCCATGGCCGGCGGTGGCATGCCGGGCATGGGGGGGATGCCCGGGGCGCCGGCCATCGGCGGCGGCCGCCGGGCACAGCAGAAGAAGCAGCAGCAGAAGAAGCAGCAGCGCAAGGGCCCCAAGGGAGTGCGCCAGCAACCTGCGCAACAGCCGCAGATCCCGCAGTCCCTCGACGACTTCCAGTTGCCGCCGGACCTGCAGAAGATGTTCAACGAGAACAAGCCGAAGTTCTAGGAGTCACGATGGCGGCAGCACTCCACCTCACAGGAACCTTCCTCCCCGACGAGGAACCGCAGGAGGTGTGGATCGCCGACGGCGTGCTCAGGAACGAGCCGATCACAGGCGCAGACACCATCGCCACGGACGCCTGGGTGATCCCTGGACTGGTCGACGCCCACTGCCACATCGGGCTGGGGCCGCAGGGGGCCGTCAGCTCGGAGACGGCGAGGGACCAGGCGGAAACGGATCTGGCGGCGGGCACCATGCTCATCCGCGACGCGGGCTCCCCGTCGAACACGCGGTGGGTGCAGCAGGCGCCCGAACTGCCTCGCCTGATCCGTTCGGGACGACACGTGGCGAGGCCGCTGCGCTACATCCGCTATCTCGGTGTCGAGGTCGAGCCGGAGCAGCTCGTCGAGCAGGTTCGCCATGAGGCGCGCGACGGCGACGGGTGGGTCAAGCTGGTGGGGGACTGGATCGAGCGATCCGCCGGCGACCTGGCCCCCCTGTGGCCGGCCGATGTCGCGGCAGCGGCGATCGCGGCCGCCCACGAGGAGGGCGCGCGCGTCACCGCCCACTGCTTCGGCGAGCAGGCGGTCCACGAGCTGGTCGAGGCCGGCATCGACTGCATCGAGCACGGGACCGGACTCTCCGATGAGGGGATCGCGCAGATGGCGGAGCGGGGCACGGCGCTGGTGCCCACGATGATCAACCTGGACAACTTCCCGCGGTACGCCACTCCTGCCCGCGAGAAGTTCCCCAGCTACTACACGCACATGATGGACCTGTACGCCCGTCGCAAGCAGACCGTCGGGGCGGCCATCGAGGCAGGTGTCGCGGTCTTTGCCGGAACCGACGCGGGCACCGTCGTCGAGCATGGCCGGATCCGCGACGAGGTGGAAGCGCTGGCGGAACTCGGAGGAACCGAATTCGCGCTCGGCGCCGCCAGTTGGCGCGCCAGGACCTGGCTCGGTGCCGACATTCTCACGCCGGGGGCCAGCGCCGATCTCATCGTGCTCGACGCCGATCCCAGGGAAGACCTCACCACCCTCCGTCGTCCGCTGGCGCTGATCCTCCGGGGCAGGCTGGTCGGCTGACTGGGTAGTCTGGCGGCTGACCGAAGGAGGCCCCAGTGTCCGACCCCAGCCAGTCGTTCCCGCCGCCAAGCGTGGACCAGCGCTCAGCTGATCTGCCTCAGCCCGCATCACCTCTGCCGCCGCAACCGCCGCAGCCGCTGCCGCCAGGGCCGGTCGGTATGGCCGCGCCGAAGCAGCCGAGCGGGTTCGGGCGCGGGTTCGGCATCGGAGCGGGCATCGGGCTGGGCCTCGGCGCCGCATCCCTGCTCATGGCGGTGGTGCTGGGCGTGATGACGATCATCGGCTCCCTGACCCTCGTGTCGACCGCCAGCGGCGTGGCAACCACCCAGCTGGCCACCATCTGGGGCGACGGGAGCCAGAGCCTCCGCGCCATCCCGGTGTCGGGCCCCATCATGGCCGATGCCTCGGATGGCGCCCTGCTCAGCGCCGGATCCTACGGCTACGAGATCGCCGCCCAGCTCGACGAGCTGACGGCCGACGACGCAGCCGGCGTGGTGCTGCTCGTCAACACCCCGGGTGGGAGCATCGCGGGCTCGCGCGCCGTCAGCGACGCGGTGGTGAGATACCAGGAGCGCACCGGGCAGAAGGTCCTGGTCCATGTGAGTTCCATCTCGGCCTCCGGCGGGGTCTACGCGACCGCGCCGGCCGACGAGATCATCGTCGATCACGGCGCGCTGGTGGGCTCAATCGGGGTTATTTTCGGCCCGTTCGACCAGTACACGGACGTGGTCGCCACAAGCGGGACCCTGTTCGAGTCCGGCGTGACCACCACCGGAGGCATCACCAGCGAATATCTGTCGCAGGGGGAGGGCAAGGACTTCGGGAACCCCTTCCGCCCCATGACCGACGAGGAGCGCGCCATCTACACGGCGGGCCTCGCCACCGAGTACGACGCCTTCGTGGCGCACGTCGCGCAGCACCGCGACATCACCGAGTCCGCGATCCGGGATCAGATCGGGGCCCACCTCTATGACTCGGAGCGCGCGCAGGACTACGGGCTGATCGACGGCGTGCTGGGGCGCGACGAGTTCTTCAGGCATGCCGCGGAGGCTGCCGGCCTGGATCCGGAGGACACCAGGGTCGAGGCCGTCCGGCAGCCGAGCTCGTGGGAGGTCTTCCTCGGGGTGCAGCGGCCGTTCGGGGTTGCGCCGGCGGCGCTGACCGGGGAGGGCGTGGTGCCCGCGCTGAGCCCTGCCTTCTGCCGGAGCTCCCAGCCGTTGGCGCTGGCGGGCAGCCTCAAGGGCCTCTGCGGCTAGCGGGCCAGGTTCACTCAGCCCCAGCCCAGAGAGTGCAGGGCCTCCTCATCGATGCCGTGATAGTGGCCGAGCTCGTGCACCAGGGTGATCCAGACTTCGTCGTAGAGTTCGTCGGAAGTCCGGCACATCCGGCTCAAGGGCCCGCGGAAGAGGACGATCCGGTCCGGCAGCTGCCCGTAGCCGTACTGGTCGCGCTCAGTCAGCGCGGTTCCCTCGTACCAGCCCAGGGAGTCGGAGCCGTCCTCCGGTTCGTCCTCGACCACGAAGATGAGGTTGTCCAAGCCGGTGACCAGCTGCTCGGGGAGGGCGTCGAGGGCCTCCTCGACAACCGCGTCGAACTGGGATTCGGAGATGTCCACGGCTCCGATGCTACGTGTCGGCTGCGCTGAGGATTGGTCGTCGCGCGCCGATCTGGCACAATGTCGGGTGCACCTCTTTGCCCGGGCCCTCTCATCCGAGCGTTGAGGCCCCTAGGTTTGTCCGCGCCGTGCCCCACACGTCGAGGACGTCCATCCACATCGTCTGCTGGCAGACGCTTTCATCAACAGGAGAACCCACACCCGTGGCCACCAAGATTCGCCTTAAGCGGCTCGGCAAGATTCGCTCGCCCCACTACCGCATCATCGTCATCGACTCGCGCGCCAAGCGTGAGGGTAAGGCCATCGAGGAGATCGGCCTGTACCACCCGAAGAATGATCCGTCCGTGATCCGCGTCGACTCCGAGCGTGCCCAGTACTGGCTCTCCGTCGGCGCCCAGCCCACTGAAGCCGTCGTCGCCCTGTTCAAGCGCACCGGAGACTGGCAGCAGTTCTCCGGCGACAAGTCCCCGTCCGGTGTCGATCCCCAGCCTGAGCGGCGGGACCGTGAGGCCGAGTTCGCCAAGGCCCTGGCCGAGGACAGCGGCGCTACCTCACCCGCCATCTCCAAGGCCAAGAAGAAGGCCGACGAGGCCGCTGCGAAGGCCGCGTCCGCCGAGGCTGAGGCCGCTCCGGCCGCCGAGGCCGAGGCTCCTGCCGAAGAGGCCTGAGCGTGCTCGCCGAGGCACTTGAACACCTCGTCGCGGGGATCGTCTCGCATCCTGACGAGGTGAGTGTCAAGGACAAGGACCTGCGCCGCGGACGCCTTCTGGAGGTGCGGGTGCACCCGGAGGACGTCGGCAAGGTGATCGGCCGCCAGGGTCGCACCGCGCAGTCCCTGCGCACGGTCGTCGCGGCGCTCGCCGGCAAGGAGAGCGTCCGCGTGGACTTCGTGGACGTGGACCGACCCCGTCGGCCCTGACAATCATGTGAATCGATGCCCCGGCACCCCCACGGGTCCGGGGCATCGTCATCCCCGCACGAGGCGGGCCGAGTGAAGGAGAACCGCGTGCAGGACATGGTGGAGGTGACCGTCGGCAGGATCGGCCGTGCGCACGGCCTGGGCGGCGAGGTGTTCATCGACCTGCGGACCGACGAGCCGGTGCGACGTTTCACGGCTGGCGCGACACTGCTCCTCGGGGACACGGGGCGCACCGTTGAGATCGCCACCGTGCGGTGGAATCGGGGACGGCTGATGCTGACCTTCGTCGGGTACCCGGACCGGACGGCCGTCGAGACGCTCACCGGACAGGTGCTGGGCACGCGGGTGCCGGTCGAGGAGCGACCCAGCGAGCCGGAGGAGTTCTTCGACCGCCACCTGGTGGGGCTCAGAGTCCTGGACCACAGCGGCAGCCAGGTGGGCACGGTCACCGATGTGCTCCATCTCCCCGCGCAGGATGTGCTGGAGGTCGCCGTCGACGGCGGGGAGCGGCTGATCCCGTTCGTCGCCGCGCTGGTGCCCGAGGTGGACCTCGCCGCCGGCCACGTGCGGCTCGCGGAGGTCGGCGGCCTCCTCGAGGACATCGAATGAGGCTTGACGTCGTCACGATCTTCCCGGACTACTTCGCGCCTCTCCGGTTGAGCCTCGTGGGCAAGGCCATCAACTCAGGCCTTGTCGACCTGGCCGTTCACGACCTGCGCCAATGGACACATGACCGTCATCACACCACCGATGACACCCCCTACGGCGGGGGCGCGGGAATGGTGATGAAGCCCGAGCCGTGGGGCGAGGCGTTCGACGCCCTGGAGGTGGCGTCGCCGCTGCCGATGACGGTGGTGGTGCCCACTCCCGCCGGCGCTCCGTTCACGCAGGCCACCGCCTATGAGCTCGCGTCGCGGGAGAGGCTCGTCTTCGCGTGCGGCCGCTATGAGGGCATCGACCAGCGGGTGATCGACCACTGCGCCGAGCGCTATGACGTGGTGGAGGTCTCGCTGGGCGACTACGTCCTCAACGGCGGAGAGGTGGCCACGCTGGCCATCGTCGAGGCCGTCGTGCGGCTGCTGCCCGGTGTCCTGGGGAACCCCGCCTCGCTGGTGGAGGAGTCGCACTCGGAGGGACACCAGCGCCTGCTTGAATACCCCAACTACACCAAGCCACCGATCTGGCGGGATCGTGCAGTCCCCGAGGTGTTGCTGAGCGGTCATCACGGCCTGATCGAGCAGTGGCGACGGGAGCAGGCGGTTCGCCGGACGATTGAGCGCCGCCCGGACCTGCTCGCCGACGATATTTCGTGAGCTAATCGGCGCGTAAATGGCCTAGCTAATCGCGCCTTCGGTAACGGAACCCCGGTGCCCGCTGGCCCGCTGGTTTGGCTACAGTGGGGTCCGTGGCAACAACACTCACCATTCATCAACGGGCGTTGCGAAGCACGGTCGTCAAGAAGGTCATCATGGCAGTGACCGGCTTGATCATGATCGCCTTCCTCCTCGTGCACATGTACGGCAATTTGAAGATGTTCCTCGGTCCCGAGGCCTTCGATCACTATGCCCACTGGCTGAAGGGGACCACCGAAGACGGCGGAATCCTTTATCCCGTCCTACCGGCCGGATGGTTCATCTGGATCTTCCGGTCCGCCCTTGTCCTCTCCGTGATCCTTCACATCTGGTCCGCCTACACGCTCTCCATGGAGACGCGCCGCAACCGCGGCACGAAGTACGTCAACAGCCAGAAGAAGGTGCAGACCTACTCCTCGCGCACCATGCGCTGGGGCGGGATCATCGTCGCGGCGTTCCTCGTCTTCCACCTCATCCAGTTCACCATCATCCCCGGGTCCTTCGGCGGTAGCGGCGACGAGCCGCACACCATGGTGCTGGCAGCGTTCGAGCAGTGGTGGATGGTGGCGCTGTACGCCGTGTGCATGGTGCTCATCTGCATGCACATTCGCCACGGCTTCTGGAGCGCCTTCACGACGCTGGGCGGCAACACCAGCGCACAGACCCGTTCAGTGCTCAACGCCCTGGCCATGATCGTGGCCGTCGTCCTCTTCGTCGGCTTCATGATCATGCCCCTGGCCGTTCTCTTTGGAGTTGGTATCTGATGACCGCAACCACCACCACTCCTGCCGTCAGCACCCAGCACTGGGTCGAGGGCGCGGATATCGCAGACACGAAGGCCCCCACCGGCGTAGACATCGACAAGGTGTGGAAGACCCGGCAGTTCCAGGCCCGCCTGGTGAACCCGGCCAACCGCCGCAAGCTCAGCGTCATCATCGTCGGTACCGGCCTCGCCGGTGGCGCTGCTGCCGCGACGCTCGGTGAGGCGGGCTACAACGTCCTCAACTTCTGCTACCAGGACAGCCCCCGTCGGGCGCACTCGATCGCGGCTCAAGGTGGCATCAACGCCGCCAAGAACTACCGCAACGACAACGACTCCACGCACCGCCTGTTCTACGACACGGTCAAGGGTGGCGACTACCGCGCCCGCGAAACCAACGTGTACCGGCTCGCCGAGGTCTCTGCCAACATCATCGACCAGTGCGTCGCCCAGGGCGTTCCCTTCGCCCGCGAGTACGGCGGCCTGCTGGACACCCGTTCGTTCGGCGGCGTGCAGGTGCAGCGCACCTTCTACGCCCGCGGGCAGACGGGTCAGCAGCTCCTCATCGGCGTCTACCAGCAGCTGGAGCGCCAGATCGCGGCCGGCACCGTCAAGATGTACGCCCGCCACGAGATGGTGGAGGTCATCGTCGTCGACGGTCGTGCCCGCGGCATCGTGACCCGCAACATGATCAACGGCAAGGTGGAGACCTGGACAGCCGACGCAGTGGTGCTCGCCACCGGTGGCTACGGCAACGTCTTCTTCCTCTCCACCAACGCCATGGGCTGCAACGTGACCGCCACCTGGCGCGCGCACCGCAAGGGCGCGTACTTCGCGAACCCCTGCTACACGCAGATCCACCCCACCTGCATCCCGGTGCACGGCGACACCCAGTCCAAGCTCACGCTGATGTCTGAGTCGCTGCGCAACGACGGCCGCATCTGGGTGCCCAAGCGGGCAGAGGACTGCGCGAAGGACCCCCGACAGATCGCCGAGGAGGACCGCGACTACTACCTGGAGCGGATCTACCCGTCGTTCGGCAACCTGGTGCCCCGCGACATCGCGTCGCGCCAGGCCAAGAACATGTGCGACGAGGGTCGCGGCGTGGGTCCGGCTGTCACCGAGCGCGACGCCGACGGCACCGAGCGCCAGGTCCGTCGTGGCGTCTACCTCGACTTCTCCGATGCGATCAGCCGCATGGGCCAGAAGACGGTGGAGAACAAGTACGGCAACCTCTTCGACATGTACGCGCAGATCACGGGTGAGAATCCCTACGAGACGCCGATGCGCATCTACCCGGCCGTGCACTACACCATGGGCGGGCTCTGGGTGGACTACGATCTGCAGTCGTCCATCACCGGCCTGTACGTCACCGGTGAGGCCAACTTCTCGGATCACGGTGCGAACCGCCTGGGTGCCTCGGCGCTGATGCAGGGCCTGGCCGACGGCTACTTCGTCCTCCCGAACACGATCAACGACTACCTGGCCGACGCGCCGTTCGACAAGGTCGCCGAGGATCACCCCGCCGTCGTCGAGGCGCGGGAGTCTGCCCAGGCGCGGATTGACACGCTGCTGTCCATCCAGGGCACCCGTTCGGTGGACTCGTACCACAAGGAACTCGGCCACATCATGTGGGAGTACTGCGGTATGTACCGCACCGACGAGGGCCTGAAGAAGGCCATCGGCCTCATCCAGGACCTCAAGGCCGATTACTGGAAGAACGTGCGTGTCACCGGCGTCAACGAGGACTTCAACCAGGCCCTCGAGCGCGCGGGTCGCGTTGCTGACTTCTTCGAGCTCGGCGAGCTGATGTGTGTCGACGCCCTGCACCGGCGTGAGTCGTGTGGCGGTCACTTCCGCGGCGAGTCTCAGACCGAGGAGGGAGAGGCGCTGCGTCACGACGACGAGTACCTCTACGTCGGGGCCTGGGAATGGGGCGGCGAGGGCGGTAAGCCCGTGCTGCACCGTGAGCCGCTGATCTACAAGGCAATCGAACTGAAGCAACGGAGTTACAAGTGAAGCTCAAGCTACGTATCTGGCGTCAGGCCGGCCCGGGTGCAGCCGGCCGGATGGTCGAGTACGACCTGGACGGCGTGTCGGACGACATGTCCTTCCTGGAGATGCTTGATCTGCTCAACGAGAACCTCACGCAACGCAACGAGGAGCCGGTGGCCTTTGACCACGACTGCCGCGAGGGTATCTGCGGCATGTGTGGTGTCGTCATCAACGGCATCGCCCACGGCGCGCCGGAGGGTGTCCGGACCACCACCTGCCAGTTGCACATGCGCTCGTTCGCCGATGGCGCCACCATCGACATCGAGCCATGGCGGGCCGGTGCTTTCCCCGTGCTGAAGGACCTGGCCGTGGACCGCACCTCGTTCGACCGGATCATCCAGGCCGGCGGGTTCATCTCCTCCAACACCGGTTCGGCACCGGATGCCCACGCCACTCCCGCCCCCAAGCGGGAGGCCGACGTGGCCTTCGACAACGCCACGTGCATCGGTTGTGGCGCGTGCGTCGCGGCCTGTCCCAACAGCTCCGCCATGCTCTTCACTGCGGCGAAGATCATGCACCTGGCGATGCTGCCCCAGGGCCAGCCCGAGCGGTACCGCCGGGTAAAGTCCATGGTGGCGCAGCACGACGAGGAGGGCTTCGGCAATTGCACCAACATCGGCGAATGCGCCGCGGTGTGCCCCAAGGGCATCCCGCTGGAGTCGATCTCGGCGCTCAACCGGGACCTCATCTCCGCGATGTTCAAGAAGGACGGGAAGTGAGTTTCTGTCGCTGAAAGCGACAGAAACTCAGGTTGAGTAAGGACGAGCCGCCAGGCGAGTCCGCATCGAAATCTGACCGCGAGGGGCCCAGGCACTCAGCCTGGGCCCCTTTCGCGCGCCAGGCGAGTCCGCATTGAAATTCTGGCGACGGCCCCGGGGACTCTCCCTGGGGCCTTCGTCGTCCCCGGCTCCCCTCACTCGTCACTCTGGAGGCAGGGGAGAGGGGCGAGTTTCCCGGTCCCGTCGTCGTCTGCCATAATGACTAGTCGTTGCCCGTACCCGGGCAACCCGGATTCGCCGCAGCTCCTGCCACTGGGGGACTGTCTGTGGCTGTCCGGTCAGATCAAACCGCGGTGACCTGTGGCACTGACGGAAGGGTTCACACATGACCAACCAGCTGATTCAGCAGGTCAACAAGGCCTCGCTTCGCGACGACATTCCGGACTTCCGCGCCGGCGACTCGGTGAGGGTGCACGTCAAGGTCGTTGAGGGCGCGCGCTCCCGTGTGCAGGTCTTCGCGGGCGTCGTCATCGCACGCAACGCCGGGGACGTCCAGGAGGCGTTCACCGTCCGCAAGGTGAGCTTCGGCGTCGGCGTCGAGCGCACCTTCCCGCTGCACAGCCCCATCATCGAGAAGATCGAGGTTGAGCGTCGCGGAGACGTGCGTCGCGCCAAGCTGTACTACCTGCGCGGCCTGCGCGGCAAGGCCGCCAAGATCAAGGAGAAGCGCTACTGAGCGCTCGCTCCTTCCCGCTCACGCAACCGCCTGTTGGCCCTGTGGCCGCCGGCGGTTCGTCGTGTCCAGTCCTGTAGGGACTCGCGGTATGCTCTGGGGAGCGCCTGCCGCCCCGCCCGAAGGACTGAACCCTTGAATTCGACGACCGATCCGCTCGACGCCCCGGCGCACCGCAGCTTCGGCAGGAAGCTTCTGGGGTGGGTCACCGAAGGCGTGCTGATCCTGGTCGGCGCCGTCGTCATCGCCACGCTCCTGCGCACGTTCGTCGGCCAGATGTTCGTCATCCCGTCCGGGTCCATGGAGAACACCCTGAAGGTCAATGACAGGGTGCTCGTGGCCAAGTTCGGTGGGTTCCAGCGCGGAGACGTCGTGGTGTTCGAGGACCCGGGATCCTGGCTGGGGCCCAGCGTCCCGTCGACCAACCCCGTCAAGATCGCGCTCGAGTTCGTGGGAGTGCTGCCCAACTCCGGCACCGAACATCTGATCAAGCGGGTGGTCGGGATGCCTGGAGATCACGTGCGCAGCACCGACGACGGCAAGATCGAGGTCAACGGCTCGGTTCTCGACGAGACGGGCTACCTCTACAGCGAGGAAGGCATCCAGGTGGTGCCGGTCACGGTTCCATTCGACATCGTCGTGCCTCAGGATCGGCTCTTCGTGATGGGTGACCACCGCAACGCCTCTGCTGATTCCCGATGCCGGCTGGCCGAGGTCTCGCAGAACCCGGGGGAGAGCGCCTTCGTGCCCACCAGCAAGGTGGTAGGCGCCGCGGTGGCCATCGTGTCCCCTCTGGACCGGCTCGCCACCTTCACGCTCCCTGAGACCTTCACGGAGGTCCCGGCTGCCGCGGAGCCCGCGCCAGAGGAGCCCGAGCTCATCCACGTGGAGCCCGGCTGCTGATGGTCCGGCTCGGACGCGGTGCCTATGGGTACGAGCGGGCGTTGGTGCGCGCGGGCCTCGGGCCGGTGGCCGGCGCAGACGAGGCAGGCAGGGGGGCCTGCGCCGGTCCGCTTGTGGCGGCGGCGGTCATTCTGGACCCGGCCCGCCCTATTGCCGGCCTCGATGACTCCAAGGTCCTCTCCGAGGCGACGCGCGAGCGATTGTTCGAGGAAATATCCCGCCGGGCCTCGGCCGTGGCGGTGGCGGTGGTCGAGGCCGACGAGTGCGATCGCCTGGGCATGCACCAGGCAGACCTGCAGGGTTTGCGGCGGGCGGTCGGCCGGCTGGATGTCGCCCCCAACTTCGTGTTGACCGACGGATTCGCCGTCGACGGGCTTGGCGTCCCAGGGCTGGCGATGTGGAAGGGGGACAAGGTGGCAGCGTGCGTGAGCGCCGCCTCCATCATCGCGAAGGTGACCCGCGACCGCATCATGGTGGCTCACGACGCGTCGTATCCGGTCTATGGCTTTGCGGTCCACAAAGGATATTGCACCTCGGTCCACCAGTCCGCGCTGGACCGGCACGGCCCCTCGGCCATCCATCGATGGTGCTTCGACAACGTGTCGAGAACGGCTAGAGTGTTGGGACCATGAGCGCCGAGGACCTAGAACAATACGAGAGCAAGCTTGAGCTCGACCTGTACCGCGAGTACAAGGACGTGGTGGGCATCTTCACCTACGCGGTGGAGACCGAGCGGCGCTTCTACCTGTGCAACGCCGTGGATCTGAAGGTGCGCACTGAAGGCGGTGACGTCTACTACGAGGTGTCCATGGGGGATGCCTGGGTGTGGGACATGTACCGTCCCGCCCGATTCGTGAAGTCGGCGAAGGTGTTGACGTTCCGAGACGTGTCCATCGAGGAGATCGCGCATTCGGATCTGCAGGTGCCCGAAAACCAGTAGTCCCACCACCTGTGGATAACGGGATTGAGGTGGCGTCGCTTCCGATCAAGGGATCGGAAGGTGGTGGCCATGGAAACCCCAACACAGGCCCTCGGGCGCCGCGGCGAAGACAAGGCCGTGGAGTATGTGGAAGCCCGCGGCTGGCGGGTGCTGGAACGCAACTGGCGTTGCCGCGAGGGCGAGATCGACATCGTCGCAGCAGAACCGGACGGGAAGACGCTCGTCGTGGTGGAGGTGAAGTCGCGTTCCGGGCTGGGCTTCGGCTCGCCGCTTGAGACCATCACCTACGCGAAGGCCTGCCGGTTGCGCAGGCTTGCCGCGCTGTACGTCAGGCAGTCAGGGTTGCGCCCCAAGCTCATCCGGGTTGATGGCATCGGCGTGCTCTGGCCGCGCGGTGGCGAATGCGAGTTCACCTACGCCCGAGGGATCGACGAATGGTAGGCCGACGGGTGTGGTCCGTGGCACTGTCCGGGATCAACGGCTTTCCGGTTGAGGTAGAGGCGGCCAAGGGAGGCGGGCTCCCGCGAGTGCAGCTGGTAGGTCTGCCAGACGCAGCGCTGAGCGAGGCGAAGGCAAGGGTACGGGCGGCCGTCCTCGCCACCGGCCTGTCCTGGCCCCCCGGGTTGGTCACCATCAATCTGTCGCCTGCGGGCCTGCCGAAGGCCGGCACCCACTACGACGTGGCCATCGCGGTGGCGGCGCTCATCGCGGAGGGGCAGATGGAGCTGGTCTCGGACACCCGCACAGTGCTGGTGGGCGAACTGGGCCTGGACGGCAGGATCCGCAAGGTCCGTGGGGTGCTCCCCGCGATGCTTGCGGCGGCCAAGGCGGGATTCGAACGGGCGATCGTGCCGGCCGGTCAACAGGCCGAGGCGTCCCTCGTGCCAGGCCTCACCGTGTGGGGTGCGGGCCGGCTGGCCGAGGTCGTCGATCTGCTGGAAGGAAAACCCGTCTTCAACCCCACCGAGGCCGCCCCCGCGTCCTCGCCACCCCTCGAAGGGCCCCCGGGGTTCACCCCGGATCTGGCAGACGTCGTCGGCCACCAGGACGGCAAGTTCGCTCTGGAGGTGGCTGCCGCCGGGCGGCACCACCTGTTCCTCCATGGCTCTCCTGGCGTGGGCAAGACCATGCTCGCGGCCCGCCTTCCGTCCATCCTCCCGGACCTTGCGGAGCAGGAGGCGGTGGAGGTGTCCGCCATCCACTCCCTGGCCGGCCGGGAGCTCACAGGGCTCATCCAACGCCCACCCTATGCTGACCCGCACCACTCGGTGACCCCTGTGGCGCTCGTGGGTGGCGGCACCGCCGAGCTCAAGCCCGGGGCGATCTCGATGGCTCACCGTGGCGTGCTCTTCCTGGATGAGGCCCCAGACTTCGGTGGCAAGCTCGACGCCCTGCGGACCCCCTTGGAGGACGGCACCATCACCGTGAGCAGGGCCAGGCACACCACCACGTTTCCTGCCCGTTTCCAGCTGATCATGGCTGCTAATCCGTGTCCCTGCGGCTCTCATGGCGTGGCTGGCATGGAGTGCACCTGTGATCCGATGCGGGTGCGCCGGTACCAGGAGCGGATGAGCGGGCCCATCCTGGACAGGATCGACATCAAGCACCAGATGGCGGGCATCAACAGGGTCCTCCTGGACGTGGCATCAGGCAGCGTCGAGTCCAGCGCCACGGTGCTGTCGCGGGTGGTGGAGGCCCGGGACAGGCAGCGTCGCCGCCTCGCGGACACGCCATGGTCCACCAACGGTGAGGTGCCGGGGCCCTATCTGCGCCAGCAGCTGAGCCTCCCGAAGGATCTCGGCGTGCTGAACACGGCGCTCCAGAGGGGCGTGCTCAGCGCCCGAGGCGTGGACAAGGTGATCAGGCTGGCCTGGACCCTCACAGACCTGGCCGGCCGGGACAGGGTGAGCAGCCGTGAGCTGCGGGCCGCGCTCCACCTCAGGCAGGGCGAGCAGCGGCGGGGTGCCGCATGACCGTCACTGAACGCACGGCCCGGATGGGTCTCTGCTCCCTGCAGCCATTGGGCTCGCCCCCGCTGGTCAAGGCTGTGGAGGAGTTCGGCGCAGTGGACGTATGGCGCGGCCTCCTCGCGCAACCTGACGGTGGGGCGCTGTCACGCAAGGCAGCCCTGGTGGACACAGCCCTCGTCGAGCGTGCGGCAGTGGCGTGCGGGGCCCGCTTCCTCATCCCGTCGGACCAGGAGTGGCCCGCCCGGCTCGATGACCTCCACAGGGCCAACGTCGCTGGGCAGACCGGTCCGCCGCTCGGTCTGTGGGTGCGTGGCGCATCGTTGGAGGGGCTGGGGGGTGGCGTGGCGGTGGTCGGGGCCAGGGCGTGCACCTCGTACGGGGAGCAGGCATCGATCACCCTCGCCGCTGACCTTGCGGCTGCAGGTACTCCCATCATCTCCGGGTTGGCTTTCGGTGTGGATGCGGCGGCCCACCGCGGCGCGTTGGGGGTCCAGGGCCTCACCGCTGCTGTGGTCGCCAGTGGTCTGGATGACCCTTACCCCTCCGCCAACGCGCGCCTCGCGCAGGCGGTGGCAGGCTGCGGCGCGCTGGTCTCCGAGCTTCCGCCAGGGGCTCGGCCCACCAGGTATGCCTTCCTGGCGAGGAACCGGCTCATCGCGGCACTGTCGGAGGCCGTGGTGATCGTCGAGGCCTCCTCCCGCTCCGGGGCCAAGAACACGGCATCATGGGGCCTGGCACTGGGCCGTCAGGTGATGGCAGTGCCTGGGCCCATCACCTCGTCGTTGTCAGCCACACCCCATCGCCTCATCCGCGACGGCGAGGCGGTGCTGGTGTCCAGCGCCCAGGAGATCCTTGCGCTCCTGGCCCCCCTGGGATCGGCGCCGGAGCCGTCGGGGAGAGGGTCGAACCGTCCGATGGACACGTTGGCCCGACCTCTCAGGGAGATCAGGGAAGCCGTGCACACCCGCGAGGAGGTGACGGCATCGGAGTTGGCGGCCCGGACAGGTCAGACCATGGTGGAGGCTTTGGCAAACGCGGCCGAGCTCGTCGAATCCGGTTGGCTGGCGGAAGGGGAGGAAGGTGGCTTCCGCCTCCCCGGTCGCGGTCGCTAGACCCTCTCGGCGCTGGCCGGGGAGAGCCGCTCTGGGGCGGAGTCGAGCTCTTCACCCGCCCCCTCCTGAGATTGATTCACCGCCACGATCCGTCCCATTCCGGAGGCTCGCCTCAGGACCACGAGGACGGGGCGCCCGAGGAGCACGATCGCCAACAGTGTGCTGATCGCCCGGCCCGTGTCCCAGCCTCCAGTCGACGTGATCAGGGTGAACCAGCCGAACCGGGCCAGGTTCTCCGTCATCGGGGCTCCTGCCACGTAGTCGAGGCTGCCCGCGCCCCCGTCGATCCCCGTGATGAACGGCCAGAACCACATGTTCATCAGCGCGCCGTAGGCGTAGGCGCAGATGACGCCGAAGACGCCGAGCATGGCCACCTCGGCCCCGCCGCGCACCCGCTTGGGGAGCAGCCCTGCCCCCAGCCCGATCCAGGCTGCCCCCAACATCTGGAACGGCAGCCAGGGCCCCACTCCTGCAGTGAGCAGAGCGGAGGCGAACATCGACAGGAACCCAAGGAGGTAGCCGAACCCGGGGCCGAAGACCCTCCCTGCCAGGACCAACAGGAAGAAGGCGGATTCGAGGCCGGCCGTGCCCGGACCCAGCGCCGGGCGTAGGGCCGCGTTCAGGGCGGACAGCACGCCGAGAACAGCCAGGGAGCGCGCATCGAGGCCGCCCTCGCTCACCTGGGCCACCACCAACAGCAGCACCACCGGAAGCAGGGCGGCGAAGACGAACGGCGCGTCGCCTGTGTGTTGAGGGGTGACGCCGATGGCCGGAATGAGCAGAGGCCACCCGATCGCGAACAGCCCCAACAAGGATGAGGCGCCTATCACCGCCCAGGTCCGCCAGCCCAGCTGGACGCCAACGAGCGGGGCGGGAATCGTCACCGCGGATTCATCGCGCATCGAGGTACTCCTGCACTGTCAGGACGGGGATCGGGTTGGCTACCTTGGCCACCTGGGTGGCCAGGAGTGCCGAGCCGGCGAGGACCTCGCGGGTGGGCCCGTCAGAGACCACCTCGCCCTCCGCCATCACGACCACGCGGGAGCAGCTCTGAGCCACCATCTCCACGTCGTGGGTGGCGATCATCACGGCCCGCCCCTCGGCCGCCATCGAGGCGACGATGTCCGCGAGCACAGCCTTTGCCGCATAGTCCAAGCCACGGGTGGGTTCGTCGAGCAGCACCACCGGGGGGTTGCCCGCGAGTTCCACGGCCAGCACCACCGCCAGCTTCTGCCCCTCCGAGAGGTCGCGGGGGTGGGATTCGGGGTCGATGCCCGGGACAAGGCGCCGGAGGAGAGACCCCGTTGTTCCCTCAGGGAGTCCGGCGGCCTGATCGCCCGCCTTGCATTCCGCCTCCACCGTCGCCAGATACAACAGGTCGGTCGGGGTCTGCGGCACGAGGGCAACCCGGGACCCGTCCAAGAGGGTCACCCGGCCGGCGTCACGGTGCCCCGCGCCGTGCAGAGCCCACATCAGGCTGGACTTGCCGCAGCCGTTGCGCCCCATCAGGGCCGTCACCTCTCCCGCGTGCAGGCTGAGGTCGACCTCGGCCACCGCGACAGTCTCGCCGTACCGGACCACGAGACCGTGGCCGGTCAGCACGCGCCCACCTGGGACGGGTGCTGTGGGAAGCACCGGAGGGAGCTCGAGCCACGCGCGGCGCTGCTCGGAGCCCGGACGCCGCGCCTCACGGATGGTCAGGGGCAGGGGCGACCATCCCAGCCTGGCGCCGAGCTCCACCAACGGCGGTTTGATGGGCGACAGTTCCAACACGTCCCGAGTGGGGCCATGCAGGACCGTGCGTCCCACCAGCAGCACGCTGTCGGCAAACTCGATCACCCGCTCCATGCGGTGCTCGGCGATGACGACGGTGGTGCCCAGATCCCGCACCAACCGGCTGATGATTGCCAGGACTTCCTCCGCCGCGATCGGGTCCAGTGCGGAGGTGGGCTCGTCCAGGACCAGGACCTTCGGTGAGCTGGCCAGCACGCTGGCGATCGCGACCCGCTGCTGCTGTCCGCCGGAGAGCGTGCGCAGCGCCCGCGCCCGCAGGTCGGCGATTCCCAGCAGGTCAAGCGTCTCCTCCACACGGCGCCGCATCTCAACCGCCGCGAAGCCGAGTTGTTCCATGGAGTAGGCGATCTCGTCCTCGACGGTGTCGGTGACGAAACCGGCCAGCGGGTCCTGGCCGACGTAGCCCACCGTCGTGGCCAGCTCGCGTGGAGGGAGGAAGGTGGTGTCGCGTCCGTCGATCCGGATGCGGCCGGTGCGCACCCCTCCGGTGAAGCGCGGGACGAGGTTGTTGAGGCAGCCGAGGAGGGTGGACTTACCGCACCCTGTGGGGCCGACGACGAGGCACAGCTCGCCCTCGTCGATGGCGAAGCTCACGTGGTTGAGCCGCAGGGTGTCGTTGGTGGCGTAGCGGAAGGAGACGTCCTCGAATCTGATCATCGGGCGGTCCTCACCGTGACCGGCTCCGGCGCCAGGAGCGTCGGAAGGAACGCCACCGCGAGTGCTCCCGTGAGGAGGGGAGTGAGGGCCGGCCACACCGGCGGAATCAGCGTGGGAAAGAGTACGGCGGCGCCGTCCCCAGCCCCTACCCAGCTCACGACGGCGGCCGCGCCGATTCCTGAGGCGAGGACCAGGGTCTCGTCCACAGTCCACGGGATGGGCCGGTACTGGGTGCGCCGGACGGAGGCCCCCGAGACCCGGAGTGCGGCGGCAGCGGAGATCAGACCCCCGAGCAGGACGATGGTTGCCAGAAGTGGAATCCCGAACAGCGGATAGTCCGGGGACCGGGCCAGGAACCGGAACGACCACACCGCCAGCAGCATCATGGCGAGAAGGCCGAGACCCAACGATATCCTGCGCTGGCCCCGAGTGGAGGTGCCTGCCCGGCCGAACCCCCGTACATCCATCGACGCCGCGAGGGAGAGCGAGCGCTCCAGCGCGTCGGAGAGCACGGGGACGATGATGGTCTCAACCGCGCGCAGCTTCGCCCGCCGGTTGGTGCCGGCAGGGTTGCGGCGCAGTCGTCGAGCACGCAGCACCCGCTGGAGTGATTCGCCGAGTTGGGGAAGGGCGCTCACGGCCACGACGAGCACGGTGCCTGCCTCGTAGAAGGCGCCGGGCAGGCTCGCCAGCAACTTCCGGGGGTTGGCCAGGGCATTGGCGGCACCGATGCACACCACGATCGCGGCCAACCTCAATCCGTCGTAGAGCCCCGCGAGGAGCGATTCGAGCGACACCGGACCAAGCAACCGGATGCCCGTCACCCAGGAGGGGAGCGGCACCTCCGGCAGCGTGAACAGGATGGTGGGCCCGTCACCGCCGCCGAAGATGATCCGGAAGACCACCCTCAGCACGACGATGAACAGAGCCAGCCACAGATAGAGCGAGAATGACTTCGCCCACGGGCTGTCCCCCCGCTTGGAGAGGGTGACCACGCAGGCCACGGCGATGAGCCCCATCAGGAGCAGCGGGTTGGTGGTCATGGAGGCGGCAGCTGCCAGCGCCAGCGCCCAGGCCCACCACGAGAACGGGTGGAGCTGGCGCGGCAGCCTCGGCCGCGACATCACTGTCCGCGGCGTCGCCACCACACCAGGCCACCGGCGGCGGCGAGGGCCACCACCACGCCGATCCCGATGATGGTGCCGGTGGGCACCCCCGAAGCGGGCTCCTCGGCTTCGGCGTCCGTGGCCGGCGCGGAAGCATCCGCGGAGGCGGTGGGGGACGTCGACGCCTCCGGTGCGGCCGAGGAGGAATCGGGAGCCGCGGATGGGGAGGACTCCGACGGTGCGGCGGAGGAGTTCTCAGGCTCGGCGGCCTCGTCGGCGAGGGGATTGTACTGGGGGGCTTCCTGCGGCTGGTTGTAGTCCGCGAGGAGGCGCCAGCCGATCACCTGCCCGGCCTCGGGCACCAGATCTCCGGCCCCCACCTGCGCGAACACCCATTCGCCCAACTCTCCGTCCTCGACCGACGCGGTCCACAGGCTCCACCACTGCGGGTCCTGGGCCGTGACGCCGTCGACGGTGATGAAGAACGCGCCCTGGTCCGTCGCAAGCCCGGTGCTGACCATGGCCTCGGTGGCGCTGGCGAACTCGGTGGCGCAGGCGCCGGTGACCTCTTCGTGCTCGACGTGCACCCAGACGTTGCCGGCCTCGACGCAGGCCACAGCCGTTTCGTCGGCAGAGGCTGTGGGCGCCAGGCCTGAGAGCCCGACCGCCAGGAGGGCGGCGAAAGGAAGCGCCCAGCGGCGCAAGGTGAGGGGGGACATGTGGACCTCTTATCCGTTGGTCCGTCGGCCAAGGGTTCTCCGCTGGTTCGCGACGGAAGTGAAACGACCTCTGTGTTGACCGGCGGTCCGACTCCCCACGTGCGGGATCACGGTTGCGCGACAGTTCCGGGATCACACCGGATTCAACCTGCCAACGGCGACACACTACCCCACCGCTAGGCTGGCCTCACCCCTACCCTCGAGGAGTGCGCATGCTGCCCCAGGCCCTGGTCTTCGACATGGACGGCACGTTGACCGACACTGAGGCTGTGTGGGACGTGGTGAGGCGCGGGCTCGCGTCTGACGCCGGCCTTCCGTGGCCCGACGGCGCCACCCAGGCGATGATGGGGATGAGCACCCAGGAGTGGAGCTCCTTCCTGGTGCACACCGTGGGGCTGCCGGTCTCGCCTGAGGATGCGGCCCGGCTCACAGTGGAGGCGATGGCCGAGCATTACCGCGGCGGGATCACGTTGCTGCCAGGCGCAGTTGAATCGGTCCGACGCATGGCCGAGCTCTGCCCTGTGGCGATCGCGAGTTCGTCGCCGCGGCTGCTGATCGACGCGGCGGTGGAGGTGATGGGCCTGAGTGACGTGTTGACGGCCACCGTGTCCACCGAGGAGGTGGAGCGCGGGAAGCCCTCGCCGGACGGCTACCTGCGCGCCTGCGAACTGCTCGGGGCAGATCCCCGGCGCAGTGTCGCCGTCGAGGACGCGCCCAACGGCCTCCTCTCGGCGCTGGCCGCGGGGATGGCCGTGGTGGCCGTCCCCCCGCACTTCCACCCGCCGGCGGCCGAGCTCCTCGCCCGGACGACCGTTCTCGGGAGTCTCGACGAGCTCACCCCCGAGCTCGTCGAGACGCTCATCCCAGCTGCCACGTGACCTGACGGCCGAGCGTGCCGGCGAGTTCCTCAGCTGCGCCGGGGCGGGTGGACGTCTCCAGCCGTGCCTTCATCGCGTCGATCCGCTGGCCGATGCCGAGCCGCTCCGCCGCCGCAGCATTGGTGGGTTCCTCGATGAACTTCGTCATGGCCGCCACCGCGTTGCGTTGGTGCGTCGAGTCCGACTCGCTCTGCGACTCCAACCGGGCGCGGTACCACGCCGAGGACAGCACGTCCTCGCGGTCGAAGAGGCGGCGGAACCGCTCGTCGTGCAGGGTCATCCCGTCGGACTCGCCGGTGGCCATGATCTCCAGTAGCGCCCTGATCGGCGGAACGGCCAGGGCGACCGTGCCGTCGTCGAGGTAGGACTGGGCGACCCGCTTGTGCGTGGTCACGATGGTGCGCACGGAGGCGACGTAGGCCGCCACGTCCTGCAACTCGGGTTGCAGCATGTTCTCCGAGAACACCACGTGGGGGTGCATGAAGATCCGGCCGAAGTACTTGGCCTGGAACTTCGACGTCATGCGGTAGCCGAGCCGGCTGGCCTCGATGAGCTCGCCCTCATGCTCGAAGTCCGGGACCTGCTCGAGCGCACCCTCGGCGATGAGGCATCGGGCGTCTCGCTCCTCGGGCGTCATCCGGGAGAACACCTCCGGCACCAGGAGCGAGATGTCGTGATCGACCCGCACGTTGGGGCCGATCACACCGGCGCTGGAGAGCCAGCCGTCGTAACCGGTCAGCGCGAACGACAGGAACGCGGCGTTGAGGTCGATCACCGAGGGCAGGGCGTTGAACGGACCTTTGGTCATCGCGCCCTCTGAACCGGCCCCCGTCGTCGAAGGCGACTTGCCGGTCATCGACGAGATGAATTCCATGAACAGCTCGGGCAACTCCATGTAGTGGAGCGGGGCGTAGGCGCACAGCGGCGGCACGCCGTCCTCCGCCGCGTTGTTGCGCCGACCCGCCGCCACCACGTCCACGGGGAGACGCAGCGGCTCGGCCATGGCCAGCCTCCGATGGAGCCGTGCCACCATCTCGGCCAGCACCGTCTCCTTGGGACGGGCGATGTCCTGTCGGACCTGAAGGTAGCGCGGGTTCTTGGACCGCGCACCGTTGATCAGCCGCGGGTGCGCCGAGGAGACGAAGTAGCCGGGGACCCCCTCGCCGCCCTTGGCCACTCTCCGGATCAGCTCCTGGATGGGCTTGGAGAAGGTGGAGAACGCGATGGCGTCGTCGACGAGCTCGCGGGCGTCCGCAGTGGTCAACGGCTCGAAGTTGCTGAGGAAGGCGCCGCCGGCGATGTCGAACTCTGCCTGCCTGTCGTAGCCGCGGTGGATCGCATCGTCGGGCCGCTGGAACAGGAGCTGTTCGCAGTTGGTGACGTACTTCCTCGACAGGCCGTCCTCGCGCCCGGCGACCGTGCCTGGGACCACGATGCTGGCGGTGATGTCGTCTTCTGTCTGCACCTTCGCGGCGGGGTGGAAGTCGTGCCTGAGGCCGAACAGGCGCCAAGACCCGTCAGGGGCGAATCCCACGCGCAGCATGTTGACGGTGATCTTGTCGCCGTCGAGGCGCAGCGCGTGCCCCGCCCGTCCGTTGATGCGCCCCACCGAGAAGTGGGGGGCCCACTCGCCGCCCCACTCGGGGCGGTAGAAGCGCTTGACGACGAACACCAGTTCCTTGATGTGGTGTGGGATGGACTCCACCCAGGCGTTGTACTCGTCGGTGTAGTCGGGGCTCGGGGTGAGCAGCTTGATCACGCTGCCCACGGAGCGCTCATCGGACAGGAGCGGGCGGAAATCGGCGGCGGCGGGATCGAGGAAGCGTTGCGAGAAGTCGCGGACCACGATGGCGTCCACCTGGGCCATGTCCTCGACGAAGTCCGCCACGTAGGCGTTGCCGAACACGAACGCGTCCGTGATGGACTTTGAGATCTCGGACTTGCCGCCCCCGGAGACCGTGGCCGGCTTGTGGCACGACGTGGCGATGGGGGAGGTGCCGAGCAGCGTCCACTGGGCGCCGTCGGCCTCGATGTGGGCCAGTTCGACGACGTAGCCGTCGGGGCTGACGTAATAGGTGTCGGCCCGCAGTGCGATCGTGCTCGCAGCTCCGTCTCTGCCCCAGGTGATGGTGCTGTCGCGCAGGGAGAAGGTGGCCAACTCCGGCACGAGCACGATGTGTGGCTGCTCAAGGTCCAGGGCGTGCCCCTCCGGTTGCCGCGCGAAGCGCTCCGGGTTCCGGGCGATGACGTCGTCCAGGCGGTAGGACGGGTCCCCGTAGGTGTGGGTGTAGGTCTGGCCAAGGTTGTAGCGGGGGAAGGTGATGGCGCCGCCCGAATGCTCCTCCTCGACCATGCCGAGGAGGTTGGCCGAATAGCTGATCTGCGCCTTGACCTCCTTCTTGCAGTAGCCGAAGTAGTTGTCCGCGATGACGGTGACGATGACGCCCCGCTCGTCCCTGGCGCAGGCTTTGAACGCGGAGCCGTTGTTGTACAGCTCGTTCTCGTCGCGCCAGCACATCCCGTCGCGGCGCTGGCGTTGGCTGGCGTCGTCGTAGTGGGGGAGCCCCAGTTCCTTCTTGGTGAGCCGGGTGAGGTGCGGGGCCAGGACCACGAGGCCGGTGTGCCCGGTCCACTCGGCGGGGTTGAGCGAGCCGTCGTTCTCCGGCAGGTAGGGGTCGCCGCCGTTGCCGAAGATGCCCTCCACGAAGTCGAGGTTTGCCATCAACGTGGCTGGTGCGATGAAGCGGGTCTCCATCCGGCGTTCGACGGTGTAGCCGGGCACGGCCGGGACGACGATCGGGCGCAGCAGCAGCGAGACCCAGCATTTCGGCTGATCCGGCTGCGCGGCGGTATAGGGCAGCACCATGGCCTCGTCGGGCGGAAGGAACGCCTGCTCCATCAACCGCCCGAAGACACCGCGGGGAACCGCGATCTTGTCGTCCTGAATGGGGAGGCCACCCTCGGCGATGTGGAACACGCCCTTGGTGGTGCGACGGTCGTTGGCCGGGTTGTGCAGGATGCCGTTGACGAGGCGGTAGCTGGTGAGGAGCTCCGAGGTGAACGTGTCACCGTCGACGGGCAGCGACATCTCGCGTGCCAGCCCGGCCTGATCGAGTACCAGGGTCTGTCGCGGCAGGCAGGGCTGGGCCCCGGTTCCGTCGAGGTAGGAATCGAGAAAGTTCTGGATTCGGGTGTCGACGGCGGGTAGCCGGTGGGCGAGGCGCCTGTTGAGTTCGCGTTGCCGCGCCAGGATGGGCCGGACCAGATCCACTGCGCGCCCGGCCGCACCCTCAGAGGGCAGAGGGAGCCCGAGCAGGCCGAGGCGGAGGTTGATAGCTGCGGTGTCCGCGAAAGTCGCCATGGTTCACTATGGACTTCGCACTGGTCCGGACAAAGCGGGGGTCCCCCCTCAAGCGCGATTGACCTCCTTTAGGATGCGGCGGCCCGGTGCACCGACTCGATGGCCTCGACCACCCGGTCGTTGAGTGGGGCGAGGTGGGCGAAGTCCTTCGGCGGATCACCACGGTAGAGGGGCCTGACGCACGTCAACTCCTCGTACAGGTCCTCCTTGGTGAAGTTCGTGCGCCTGGCCAGCATGCGCAACCCGCCGTGTGCCTCACGAAGGTCGTGCAGCCGCCCACGCCACCCCGGGTTGGACAAGGGCGCACCCTCTGAGTCCATGGCCTCGGTCAGGGCGCTGAGCGCCTCGATGAGATCGCTCAGGTAGGGCCGGACGCTCTCCGGGCTGAAGGGCGACAGGATGACCTCGCCGTCGTCGTCGCCGGTGTCGCGCCGCAGCAGCTTGCCGAGAAAACCCATGATGGTCACCCTTCGTCGTCGATTCTCCAACGGTAGCGCCTGGCCGGTGGCCGGCGACGTGGCCGGGCCCGCGAAAGATCAATCGAAGCGGGACTCGCTCTCCGCGTTGGTCAGCCCACCCAGGGAGTCTCCCGGCAGTTCGCTCGAGGTGGGATGGTGCTGATGCCCGCCCGCGTCGGGATCCAGCACGCTGTGTCCTGGGCCGGCATCTGGGTCCAGGATGTCCTGGCTCGGGTGGATCTCAGGGTCGTAGACCTCATCGTCCGGGTGGGTGCTCATCATGGCCTCGCTACTCTTGCTGGGGGATCGACGCTACCCCCAATGCAGACCGCGTGCGGCGGTTTCAGCCCACCCGCGGCCCGGCGGTGGGAGACTGAAGAAGAGAGAGCGGGCGACGAAGCCCGACGGACTGTCGCCCCCCTCACGTTCGCAGTGTGACGAGGAGGCTGAACATGTTCGAGCAGCAGTATCAGAAGATGGCCGAGGCCCCAGGCTTCGTGGCCGCGTTGGATCAGAGCGGCGGCAGCACGCCGCGGACCCTGCAGCGCTACGGCGTTGAGGCGTGGGCCGATGAAGCCGAGATGTTCGAGAAGGTGCACGCGATGCGCTCCCGGATCATGGCGAGTCCCAGCTTCGACGGCGACCGGATCCTCGCCACCATCCTCTTCGCCCAGACCGTGGACCGGGAGGTGGACGGCCGTCCCACGCCGGAATACCTGTGGGAAGCCAAGCACATCGTGCCCATCCTCAAGGTGGACAAGGGCCTGGCGGAGGAGCGCGACGGAGCGCAGCTGATGAAGGACATCGACGGACTCGACGAGCTGCTGGCCGACGCCCTCGGCAAGGGCGTCTTCGGTACGAAGATGCGGTCGGTGGTGCGGGCGCCAGGGGCGGGGGCGGAAGCCGCCGTCGCGCAGCAGCTTTACCTCGGACGCCGCATCCTCGCCGCAGGGCTGGTGCCGATCCTGGAACCGGAGGTGGACATCACCTCACCCCACAAGGCGGAGGCCGAACGGCATGTCCACGATCTGCTCGCGGTGGGTCTGGACGACCTGCCGGAGGGGGAGCGGGTCATGCTGAAGCTCACCCTGCCGGAGCACGACGACCTGTACGCGGACCTGGTGGCGCACCCGCGGGTGCTGCGCGTCTTCGCGCTCTCGGGCGGGTACTCCCGCGCGGAGGCCACGGAGCGCCTGGCCAGGCAACACGGCGTGGTGGCCAGCTTTGCGCGCGCGCTCATGGAGGGACTGAACATCAACCAGTCCGACGAGGAGTTCGACCAGTTGCTGGACAGCTCCATCGCGGAGATCTACGCGGCGTCCATGGCCTGACGAGCCTCTCCTCAGGCGGCTCCGTGGTGACCGAGTTGGCGCCACGCCTCGTAGACGGCGATGGCTGCGGCGTTGGCCAGGTTGAGTGAACGCATTCCGAGCCGCATCGGGATCCGCACGCGCTCGGTGATGCGGGGATCGGCCAACACCTCAGCGGCGAGTCCCGTGGGCTCGGGGCCGAAGAGGAACACGTCCCCGGGTGCGTACGCCACGTCGGTGTAGGCCTTCTCGGCGTGGGCGGTGAAGGCGAACACGCGACCCGGGAGCAGAGCCCCGTAGGCCGCGTCCAGCGAGTCGTGGACGAAGGTTGCGGCCTCGTCACGATAGTCCAGACCCGCGCGGCGCAGCTTGGCGTCGTCCATGTCGAACCCGAGTGGTCGCGCCAGGTGCAGTTCGGCGCCAGTCACGGCCGCCAGCCGCATCGTCGCGCCCGTGTTGTTGGGGATCTGAGGCGCGTGGAAAAGGATGCGCAGCGGCCGGGTCCTGGGGTCTGGCCCGGTCACGGCCGTACCTGCCACTCCTGGAGGGTGAGCGCGTACTCGACGTCGCCGTGCTCGTCCCCCTCGATTCGGACCGGCCAGTCAGCCACGAACCTCCGGACGAAACGAAGCCCTGCCTTCTCCATCACCCGCCTTGACGCGGTGTGCACCGCCATCGTCTGCGCGTACACGCGCCGGGCGCCCAGCTCGGTGAATGCCTTGCTGATGAGCGCCTCCGAGCCCTCTGTTGCGTAGCCCTCACCCCACACGTCGGAGATCAGCCGATAGCCCAGCTCGGGCTCGTCCTCCGGCTCGCCCTCATGGGGCCGAAGATGGAACCAGCCGAGGAACCGGCCCGTGCTCTTCTCCTCCGCGACCCAGAAGCCCCACCTGTCTCCGCGGTCGTAGTAGGCAAGGAATGCTGGTAGATAGTCGGCCTCGATTTCGGCCCGGGGCGTAGGAATGCCTCCCGTGATGAACCGCATCACCGCCGGATCCCCGTCCAAGGCGACGAGGGCGTCCACGTCGTCAGGCGTGAAGCGTCGCAGGACCAGCCGTCGGGTCTCCAGGAATGGGGTCATGCAGGATGCTAACCCACCCCCGTAGCGGACTGGACCGGTCCCCGAGGGGAGCGGTGGGCATCAGGCCGCAGCGAGCGACTTCTGTATCCCCCGCGCGACAACAGCCGCGTCCCGACCGACCCCCATGAGGAGCTGCGACGAGCGGGTCCGCATGAACGGCACTCCGACGAACGACACCCCCGGCACGATCGTGGACCTGCCGTCGACCTGCAGGGGGAGGCCCATCGGGTCAAAGCCCTCCGGGATGTCGATCCAAGCCCGGTAGGACGGCCGGAACCCCGTGGTGAGCAGGACGGAGCCGATCTCGTCCAGGCGGAGATGGTCCAGTTCGTCGTGCGAGTCGAACGGCTCAACATCTGGCATCGAGGGGACGGGCCGACCGCGCTTGATCTGGGACCTGCTGATTGCGTCGCGTAGGTCGGCCCAGCGGGCGTCCCCGAACGCCACGCAGGCGGCGAGGTCTCCGCCGAAGACCACCACCCCGTCCTCGATCCCGGTGACGTGGCCGGCGAGCTCCACCCCCCGCGTCTGGAGCGTGCGGGTGGTGAGGTCGTGCCCGCCGTCGCGTCCGGTCGCCTGGGGGTTGGACATGAACCGGGCCGCCGGGCCACCCGGTACATCGTCGAGGGACTGGTCCATGAAGGCGGTCTCGGCGATCCAGTCGAACGTGTCGCGCCCCTCGATCCGCCGGGGCATCCATGGCGCCCGGCCGCACGCCTGCACGATGCGCCGGCCTGTCGTGATGAGTTCCTCCGCCAGCTGGCAGCCTGTCTGGCCCGATCCGACAACCAGGACGCCGCCAGGAGGGATCGAGTCCGGATTGCGGTACTGCGAGGCGTCCAGCACCGGCACGGGCTGAATCTGGGTGGCCCAGCTCGGCCGGAAGGCGTCCCGCAGGCCACCGGTGGCCACAACGACCTCCCGGGACACGATCGTGTCCCCGCCGCCCGTGGTGAGGGTGAGGCGTCCATCCGGTCCCGGTACCAGGGACGTGATGTTGACGCCCGTCCGGATCGACGCCGCGATGGATGTCGCGTAATCGGCCAGGTACTGCACCACCTCGTCCCGGGTCAGGAAGCCCTCGGGCCGATCGCCGCGGTATTCCCCGCCCGGCAAGGTGTTGCGGCTGTTTGGAGTGACAAGGCAGAACGAGTCCCACCGGGATGCCCAGGAACTGCCCACGGCGTCGGCGCGCTCCAAGAGCACGTGCTCGATCCCCAACCCAGTCAGTTCGTGGCTTGTGGCCAGGCCGGCTTGGCCCGCACCCACGATCACCACCTCTACCTCGTCCCTGCCCATGCCGCACAATAGGCCGCCCCGGGGAGTGAGAACCAGAGCCGGCCTGGGACGTCTTGTGCCAGGCCGCCCGTCTGCACGTCCAATCGTTGCGCAGGGACACTAACGCCCAGCCGATGCCGGCCCCTCACCGGTCACCGGGAGTCGTCGTCCGACTCCCGGTGGCCGTCGGTGTGGGAGCGATCCCGCCGAAAGTATGCAAACCCACGCTGAGGAGCGCGAAGAGTTCTGCCGCGTGTTAGGTTCCGGGCACGGAAGCGGCGGACTGATGAGGATGTTGGTCGGTGTGCAGCCCCACTCACCCACAGTGAAAGGTCACAAGATGCCTGGACGGTCCGCATCATTCGCACCGCTCGCCCTCATCATGAGTATCGCCGTTGCCGCTGCGAGCCTGGGCTTCGTGGCGTTCACCCCGTCGGCGGTCGCCTCGCCCAACTGGCAGGTCACGTTCCGGGATGACTTCAGCGGCACTGGCCTGCCGAACCCCAACGACTGGCAGCTGACCCTGGGCACGTCCTACCCCGGTGGGCCGGAGAACTTCGGCACCGGGGAGATCCAGACGATGACCGACCATCCCAGCAATGTCGACGTGCGCAACGGCAATCTGTACATCACGCCTCAGCGCGACACGGCTGGAGCGTGGACGTCGGCGAGGGTCGAATCGGTGCGCGCGGACTTCAAACCGCCCACCAACGGTGTGATGCACGTGGAGAGCCGCTTGCAGATGCCCAATGTCACGGGGCTGGAGGCCAGGGGGTACTGGCCGGCGTTCTGGATGCTCGGCGCACCGTACCGAGCGGACAGATGGTCGTGGCCGAGCATCGGCGAGATCGACATCATGGAGAACGTGCAGGGCCTGAACTGGACCTACAACGTGCTTCACTGCGGGGAGTGGGGCAAGGCCCCGTGTAACGAGCCCGAGGGAATCAACAACGGCGACGCGAACAACAACGGGGCTCCCTGCCTGGTAACCACGTGCCAGGCGGGCTTCCACACCTACGGGTTCGAATGGGACGCCTCCGGCGCGGTGGACCAGATGCGTTGGTACCTCGACGGTGAGGAGACCTTCGCGGTCGACGAGACCGACGTCACTCCGACGATCTGGACACAGATCTCCCAGCACGCCGGGTACTTCATCATTCTGAATGTGGCGATGGGTGGGGCCTTCCCCAACAAGCTCAACCCCGGCGAGGCCGGCCCGCTCCCCACCACCAAGCCCGGCGTCCCGATGGTTGTCGACTACGTCGAGGTCAAGTACGCCAGTGGTGAGGGCGAACCGAGCGCCACTCCCACTGCACTGCCGACCACCACGCCACCAGCGCCCAGCGCCTCCCCGTCCGTCACGAGCTCACCCACCGCCACGCCGTCCGTCACGATCCCCACCGACGGCGGACCGTCCAACCTGCGGGTCACGGGCACGACAGGCAGCAGCATCACCCTTGGGTGGGACGGTCCCGCGGTCAGCTACGACATCCTGCGCTCGGGCCAGCGAATCGCCAGCGTCACGGGGCGCACCTTCACCGACATCGGTCTGTTGCCCAACACCCCCTACCTGTATTCGGTGCGTGCCGGTGGCATCACCACTCCCGTCCTCACCGCGACCCTGGCCTCGCAGCCCGGGACGACCGCCACTCCCACGGCCACCGCCACTCCCACGGCCACCGCCACTCCCACGGCCACCGCCACTCCATCGCCGACATCGCCCCCGACGGGCAGTACTCCCAGCAATCTTCGACTCGTCGGCACGACGCCGAACACAGTGACGATCGCGTGGGACGGCAGCGTCGGGGCCGAGTACCAGATCCTGCGGTCGGGGATCCAGATCGCGACGTCGACCAACCCGTCATTCACCGACGCGGGCCTCATGCGCGCAACCCCCTATCTGTATTCGGTTCGTGCGGGCGGTGTGACGACGCCAGTGCTGACCGCAGTCATTCCGTAAGAGGCTACGCATCCTCTGACGGCGCATCGCGTGATCTCCGCCCATTTCCAGAGTCCTGATCAGGGCTGGTCGGCGACCGGGATCGCGACGCCGGCGTCTGGGGGCGGTGGTCTGTTCGGACGGTTCGGCCCTCGTGGTGCCCTCGTCGCCGGCCTGGGGGGCGGCCTGGGGTGGATGGTGTACCTGCTGTTGTTGCCGCTCGTCGGCGGCGACTATGCGGTCGCGGCGGGGGGTGCGGCCGCCGTCGTGGCCGTGTTCGCCCATCCCGTCGGGCGATGGATGCGCCTGCCGGCCATCGCGATTGTGACCGTCGGCATCGTGCCCCTCATGCCCGGCCTCATCCTTTACCGCGGCCTGTTCCACCTCGTCGTCGGGATGCCGGCAGTGGAGCCCGGCGACACGGCCGGTGAGCTGTTCCTGCTCGCTGCGGTGACCGGCATCATGCTGGCCCTCGGCAGCTCCGTCGGCTCCACCCTCGGCCGGCAACTCGCCCAACCGACCGGACAGCTGGCACGGCTGGCGTTGCGGGCCTCCCTGCGCCGAGGTCAGCAGGGTCGTACCTGACAGGCGTCTGTCCGCAGCGGCGCGTGGGTCTCGAATGGGACGAGGCACGCGGCGCCGTCCACCACCCGAGTGGACCCGTGAAGGAGGAGGGCTGCCGCGGCGTCGGACGTGTTGACCTTCGAACGCCGTGTCACCGCGGTCGTGAGCGAAGATGGTCGCATGGACACGCAGTCCTTCTACGACAGCCTGGCCTCTACCTACCACTACCTGTATCGAGACTGGGAAGAGGAGCTCGTTTCACAGGCGAAGGCGCTCGATGGCATGCTCGGGATACCATCGCCCGGCGCGACCATCGCCGACACCGCCTGTGGCATCGGAACGCAGCTCCTCGGTTTGGCGAATCTCGGCTACCAGGTGTTCGGCAGCGATATCAGCCTGGCAGCCATCGTCCGAGCACGACGTGAAGCCACCACCCGAGGCGTGAGGGTGGAACTCGCCGTCGCGGACATGCGTGCGCTGCCTTGGGAACACCGGAGCATGGATGCAGCGATCTGCGCCGACAACGCCCTGCCACACCTGCTCACCGACGACGACGTCATTCAAGCCTTCACTGAACTTGCCCGAGTCCTTCGACCCGGCGCCTGCGCACTGGTCACCACCCGCGACTACGACGCTGTCCTGAAAGACCGCCCCACCAGCACACCGCCCCAAATCACCGACGTGCTCGGAGCCGGGCGTCGCGTGGTGAGCTTCCAACGGTGGTCATGGAGGGACAACACCGACATCTACGACCTCGAGCACTTCCAGCTGATGGAGCACGACCGCTCCTGGACCACGCGACGTCGAACAGCGACCTACCGGGCCTACACCCAGGAGCACCTGGCCACCCTGGCCCGACGGGCGGGCATGTCCCAAGCCACTTGGGTATCGCCCGAGGAGTCCGGCTACTTCCAGCCCGCGATGATAGTGACACCTGCATCCCGGAATGCGCCCGGCTGAGTGGTGGGCTGTCGGGGCGTTTCCCCGGCCTCACGCGTCGCCGTCGGTGATGGCGGCGATGGGTTCATGATCGCGGGCGGGGAACATCAGTGAATCGCTCTGAGGTTGTGGGAGACTCCTGGTCTTGGAAACGAGGATGGAGTCATGCCGAGGGAACAGGCGCCGGGAAAGCCGACGACGCGACATCGCCGTGATCACCGTTGGGCCGGTGTTGGTCGCCGCCGGTGCCTGGGGGAGGGCGCGACAGGAGCTAGCGCCAGGTTGACAGCCACATGCGCGCCAGCCAGTCCGCATGGGTGAGTTTCTGTCCTGTCAGTACCGGCCAGAACCAGGCGAGGAGCACAATCGACGTCACCAGTAGGGCGACACCGAGGCTTCGGGCAAGTCGATATCGGACAGTCGCCTTGCGGCGTCCTTCGAACCGATGAAGCCCCACCACGATGCACAGCACGACCCACGGGACGAACACCACGGAGTAGAACGAGTAGATGGTTCGCTCACCGACGAGCAGCCACGGTACGTAGCCTGCCAAGATCCCCGAAAGGCTCGCCCCGAGGGTCCAGTCGGGTTGAAACCACAGGGGCGAACGCCATTGGCGACCGACGATCCAGAGAACCAACAACGCCACGACTGCGATCGCCCCTGCGTACCAAATAGACAGGGTGCCCAGCGAGGTCACCATCTCCATACACGGCCCGCCGCCACCGGCGGCGCAGCCCGGCGCGCCTTCCGTTGTCTGGCGAAGAAAGAACAGCGTCGGTCGTTCCTGGAAGAACCAACCAATCGGGTTGGTTGCATAAGGGTGCTCCGTGCTCAGACTCGTCGCAACTCTCCACATTTCCTCGTGATAGTGGATGAGTGAACGCAGGGCATTGGGCATGAGAGACTCGATCCCGACCGCTGGATGCTCATCTGCCCATTGCCGGCCCCACCCGAGAGACGACGCGAACCAACCGCTCCAACTCAGCAGGTAGACCAGCAGGGCAGACCCAACGATCGACACGAACGCCGGCACCGCGTCGCGACTCAGCGTTCCCGCGCACCACCTGCTGATGCCTGCGCGCCTTCGAGCATTCATGTCCCACAGCACGGTCATGATTCCGAAGGTCGCGATGAAGGGAAGGGCGGACCATTTTGTCGCCACGGCCATGCCGAGGACGACGCCGGCGCCCACTCGCCACCAGCGGCCCTCAACATAGGGTCCGAGGGCGGACGCCGACCTCCCCCCCTCCAGCGCGATCGCCCAGGCCAGTTTCTCCCGGGCAGCGAAACGATCAGCTACCAGACACGCAAAACCGCCCAGAACGAATAGCATCAAGAAGATATCGAGGATCCCCGTGCGCGACACCACGACATGTGTTCCCTCAACCGCCAGAAGGAGTGCTGCAAGCGTTCCGTAGTACGCAGATCCAGTCAGCCTGCGAGCCAAGCGACCGACGATCAGGATGGAGACCATGCCAGCGATGACCGCCGCGGCTCTCCAACTGTAGGAATTCTGCGCACCCAAGACGAACTCGCCCATCGCAATGAGCCATTTGCCTAGTGGCGGGTGCACCACCAGGTCGCCGGCAGACGTGAAGACGTCAAGAGTTCCTGCTTCGAACATCGCATTGGGCGTCGTTCCCTCGAGCGCGGGATCGACATACAGCTCGACCCCGTATTGAGTCATCGAGTACGCCTGCTTGACATAGTAGGACTCGTCGAAAACCAAAGATGCGGGAGTCCCGACGTTCCACACCCGAACAAGGCCGCCGACGAGCATCGCAACGACCGGCCCCCACCAGTCCAACCAACTCGAGGCCGGACTGGGACCATTGAGTCGCGTGCTCACCCTTGCCGAGACCCCTGGATCAGGCCGCTCGACAGCTTGGGTTTCAGCCATCAGCGGTTCCGCCGCCTACAGGCACCGCCGTGACGATGACGTTACTTTCATAGTGACGCCCTTCCGGGGTGTTGACTATGTCGCCACCACAGGTCACCACGACCAACCTGGGGTCTCCCAGGCGACTGAACAGTGAACGGGGCAGTGCTTCTCTCGAGAGCAACTGCAGGCCGACGACTCGATACTCGTGTAGGCGCCCGGTCGCGTCCGTCACCCAAATGGTCGCCCCCTCGTTGATCTCCGCGAGATGGAAGAGCGCACCGCGACCCAAGGAATAGCTGTTCACGTGGCCGGCCACCAGCACTGTGCCCTGCGGATCGCCGGGGTAGCTCCCGTCCTTGAAGAGGGTCAGGCGTTCCGGCTCCGGGAGCACGAGTTGATTGTCCTCAACGCCCAGGACATCGAGGGGAGCCGTGATTCCAAGGGACGGGATGCTCAGCGCGTGTGGGTCGAGTTGCGGCACGACGACCGCTCCGGTGGAAGCCTGGGGCGGGACTGCCATCGGCGTTGACGCGCTGACCTCGGCGTCGGCGACCGGAACCTCGGTGCCAACGACCGGGCCGTATGCGCGGGTGGGAAGTGGAGCCGACTCCTGCGAGAGATAGATGAACATGCCCGATCCACCCAGGAGCGCCCCCGAAACGACAAGGAACAGCCCGAGCAGAAGACTCGGCAGAGTCCCTAGCGGACGTCGCGAGTTACGCTCTCTCAATTCTCGGGTCGTTCTTCCGGAGGTGCATCGGACGATGGTGGCGTCATGCGGGCGGCATGACGTCCGGCGGATGGGGTTTGGTGGGTGGCGCGACGGACGATGAGCCACCAGTAGGCCCCCCCAGCCACCAGGAGGAGCGCCAACCCGGCCACGATCCAAGACAGGACTCCGCCCGAACTTGCCCCGGGAGTGGCAGCCGGCTGTGCGCCCGGCGTGACGGTCCCCACCGTGACCAGCTCACCGTTTGCGTTCTCGCTCACCAGGATCGTCGGCGTCACTGTCACTGTGCCGAGCGTGACCTCCTGTCCGTTCGGAGCCTTCCTGACGAGGATCGTCGGGGTGACGGTAACGGTAATGGTGGCGCCGGCGCCTGCCGCGGGGTCCGTCTCCTGGGGGGTGGGCTCCGCGCTGGCTACGGAAGCGCCGAGCATCATCAGGACGCCCACCACTGCCATCAACGCCGACCACGCCTGGAGGTGCGTTTTGCTCACTGAATCCCCTTTTCCCACCGATGTGCGCAGCCTTGGTGTCTCACCTTCTTGGGGGGAGCGGCGGGCGACGCCTCCACTCCCCCCAAGAAGTCAAGTGATGTTATGTGTGCTTGCGCCTACGGAAGAAGATGATCAGCCCAGCCAGCAGACCCAAGAGACCTGCGAAGCCGGCAACGAGCGCGCCGCTCAGATTGACCTGGGCGCCCCCGCCGGAGTTGATCGAGATCAAGCCATCAGTACTCTGGCCCGTGCTGACTCCGACCGTCTTGGTCACCGTGGTCGCCGCACCGCCCGAGTTTGTCTGGGTCTGCGTCAGTGTCTGAACGATCGTGTTGGATTCGGTCTCCGTCACGGTGGTTGCAGGGAGAGTGACGGTGGACGTTGCCATCACAGTCTGCGTCTCGGTTTCCGTCATAGCCGGCAAGGTAGCCGTCTCTATGCCCGCCGTCTCAGTCACGGTCTGCGTCACCGCAGGAGCGGTCACCGTCGCCGTCTCAGTCGTCGTGTCGGTCACCGTCGACGTTGATCCCGCCAGGGTCTCAGTCACCGTGGAACCCGCCAGGGTCTCTGTCAGCGTGGAACCAGCCAGGGTCTCAGTCACGGTCTGCGTCACCGCAAGAGCGGTCACCGTCGCCGTCTCAGTCGTCGTGTCGGTCACCGTCGACGTTGATCCCGCCAGGGTCTCTGTCAGCGTGTAACCCGCCAAGGTCTCAGTCACGGTCTGCGTCACCGGCGCGGCGGTCTCCGTCACCGTGTTGGTCACCGTCGAGGTGGACCCCGCCAGGGTCTCAGTCACGGTCTGCGTCACCGGCGCGGCGGTCTCCGTCACCGTGTTGGTCACCGTCGAGGTGGACCCCGCCAGCGTCTCAGTCAGCGTCTGCGTCACCGGCGCAGCGGTCTCCGTCACCGTGTTGGTCACCGTCGAAGTGGAACCCGGCAGGGTCTCTGTCACCGTGGAACTCGGCAACGTCTCTGTCACCGTCTGCGTCACCGCGGGAGCGGTCACCGTCTGCGTCACCGCAGGAGCGGTCACCGTCTGCGTGACCGTCGAAGTGGTGGCGCATTCGGACGCGACGATGAGGTTGTTGTCCAGCGTTACCGCACCGTTCCTGGCCAGCAGACGACCGTCGACGGTGGCGCCTGTGTTGGCTGTGATCGAGGTCAGGGCCATGACGGTCCCCGCGAAGGTGGTGTTTGTGCCGAGCGTTGCCGAACTGCCCACCTGCCAGAACACGTTGCATGCCTGGGCGCCATTGACCAAGGCCACCCTGCTACCCGTGCCGGTGATGAGGGTGCTGCCCGCCTGGAAGATGAAGACCGCGTTGGGGTCCCCTTCCGCGTCAAGGGTCACGGTTCCGGTAAGACCCATCTCGGTTTCGGCAGTGTAGACCCCCGCCAACAGGTTTCGTGTCCCCAGCAACGCTCCGTCGGCACCCTCAGGTCTACCGGCGGCATCGTCGTAGGCGATGACCAGGTCAGCCTGTGCTCCCGCGGCGGCGGCTCCCGTGTAGGTCGTCCCGTTGATGACCGTGCCGGGCGGAAAGCCGGTGATCGCGATCCCCGGGGAGACCCCGAGGTCGCCGGAGAGCACGGAATCGCCGGTGTTCGACACCAGGGTGCCGCCCAGCACGGCGAAGGTGTTGGTCGTTCCCAAGCTGATCGGAGCCTCGGCGGCCGACGCTGAAAGCCCACCGGCCGCGAAGGCCATGAGAGCAACGACCACTGGTAAGGCAACGGCCCACGCGCGAACGCGGCGCCGCCGGTGCTTGGGGGAGGGTGAGAGATGAGTGTTGATACGTAGGGCCATGGTGCCCTCTCCGTGATAGGCGAATCGATGGGGAGAGGTCACCGGCGATTCCAGTTTCCTCATTGGGCCTATATCGGTCCGACCTACCCCTGATTCGCACCTTACACCACATGCTCGCGATAACCGCCTCCAAGAATTGAATGTGTTTATGGCTGTGCCGCGATCTGATCAATTGTCCGCGGTAGGAGAGGAGAAAATGGTGGCCACGTGGCTCTGACTAGCGATGATAATGATACTATTGATCCGTCAACCATAAACCAGACCGGGATTCGTAGCCGAAAGTTAACTGCCTCATCTTTGATCCTCGCGAAGTGAAAGTGGGAATTCAAACATCATGACTGCCGAAGAACAGCCGGTGTCTAGGGGCTTGAAGTTGAGACATGTTTCCGGTTGCGGTCTATCCGGCCGATAATCTGGTCGGGGGGTTTTGGTCCACGTGAAATGGTTGTTTGCGTTGGTTCCATTCTTTGATGAAGGCGCGGATCTTGCCCGAGAGATCGCGGACCGAGGTGAAGGTCCCGCGCCGGATGGCTTGGCTTCCGATGATCCCGAACCAGACATCGACCGGGTTCAGCCACGAGCCGGAGGTCGGGGTGGCGGAGCTCCAGTGGACCGACAGGATGACGGACTCGGGCTCACGGGCGCGGTCAGGGGCGCCGGCTCCTCTCGGGGTGCAGGGTGTCGATTCGATGAGCTCCGCCACGACGGCGTCGTCGAAGGCGGAGACGAGCAGTTCGTAGGCCTTGCCGCCCTGGGGTCGGGTCCTGCTGGGAGGGTCGCTCCAACGCCAGGTGTCCACGTCGGCGCTTCACGTTGCCCCAGTCGTGCGATTTGGTGCGAGCAACGTGCTCCAGATTGACGGAGGGTGGCGGGACCTAGAAAGAATAAAACCCCCAGTCAGAGCGGCTCTTGCCGGTTCAACTGGGGGTTTTGATCTGTGTCCGAGAGAGGACTTGAACCTCCCGGCCGGGGGATGATGTTGGCCCTCTGACGAGGGCTCATGACAGGAGTTCGTCACATTCGTCACCTTGTCGTGGGGAGTACGTGGGGAACCGAGGTTCGGTGGCACCGAGTTGGCATGGCCTTCGGCGCCGCCCTCTCGAGAATATCGCGGGGCTTGACACCACTCCAGCAGCAGCTGGGTTTGGGCAACCGCGCACCACCTTCGAAGTCAGCAGATCGTGGTTCAGACGGAGTGCGTGCCATCGTCGTCGTCGAGTCATCTCCTGTGTAGCTCGCGTGTGTCACGGAGGGGCGCGCTCGGGTCGGCTGGGAACGCCTGTCAACGTGGACGTCCTCCGCACTCGGCACCCACTCGGCACCGCCGTCCAGCGATCGATCCGCGAGCCTCGCGAGGGCTGGGGAGCCCGGGGGTCGGCCGTCTGCCTCCCTCTTTCATGACGCGATTGGAGCAACCTTCTGGGCTGAGCCTCGCGTTGGGCCGGGTGGGGGCGTGGCTGTTGGCCGGCTGGCGCTGCCGGTCTGCGGCTCTCCAGGGTCCTTGGGTGGTGTGGGTGGTTGGGGTCAGGCTGGTGGTGGGATCGCGGCGTTGCGGGCGAACGCGGCCACGATCTGCGCGACCCAGGGCCAGGTCTTGGGTAGGCGCAGCCGTCGCCGTCTGACGCCGTGAACGAGTCGGGTCGGGACGTTGAGCAGCCGATAACGCAGAGCTTTCGGTTCGGCCTTGGCCAGGGCACCGTAGAGGGCCAGGAGTTTGAGCCAGGCCCCGAGGCCGGCGGCGATCATCGTGAGGGCCAGCCATGATTCTGGCCTGGGACGGTTCCCCTCCCGCGAGTTCGGCATCAACCGGACCTGTCAGCCTCTTCGGACAAGGACAGCTGCGCCCCCGGATGCGGCCGTTCGCGGCGCAGGATCACCCGCCCTGGCTGCCAGCCGGTCAGGTCTAGCAGGCCGGTGACCTCGGCGCCCTCCCGCCGTCGCGGGCCTCACCATCAGCGGTGAGCGCCAAGCCAACACCGGCCGCTGGGCCCCCTGCCAAGCAGTCGGTCGCTGATTCTAGCCGGGCCCCAAGGGCACTTCGGCAAGCCCGTTCGCGTTGACCAAGTAGAACCATGGCCCGTCGGGTCGTGACTCGACCACTTCCTCAATGGCCTCCCAGTGCCTGACGAACCGACCTAGCCAGTCCCATGTCGAGAGATCTCGGGCGCCACCGACGCGAAAGACCCTGAGTCCTTGTTCACGCAGCACCTCGCGTTCGCCAGGGCGGGACCGAATGCGCTTGTCGCGACCAATCACGACGAGTCCGCGCTGCGCGACCGCCGCCATCCAGTCCGGATCTGGAGTGCCGAGTGGGCACTCAGGAACCAGTCGGTGCCCGGCATGTATCACGTCCTTGCGTGCTGCTTCTAGAGCCTTCCCGAGGCCGAGGGCGCTCTCGTCGACGTAGAACCGGACCATCGGCGCGACAGCTGGCATGCCTAGTGCCCCATTCTACCTAGCCGGCGCGCTTGAGTTCGTAGCGGAGGGCGGCCTCGACTTGGGAGCGCTCTAGTTCGTAGGACTCTGCAATCGACTCGATCGGCTCTCCGGCCTGCACTAGCTCGCGGATGACGCCTGTTGTCACACCCCTGCCCCTTATCACCGGGTCACCAAACCCGCGTTCCGGGTCAATCTCGATTTCGGGATTCCCTTCGTCCGGCACGATGCTCACCGGCGTGGAATCGACATCCTGGCCTGACCACCGGACGGAGCTACGGAACCGCGAAGCCCTTGGGCTCCAGTCGAACATGTGCTGCCCCGAGCGCACTACAACAAGGCTGAGCCTGTCGCTCAGTTGGACGTCATCCTGAACTTGGGCCACCAGCTCACGGCCTTCGGCGGCCAGCCAGAGCTGTGCCGACGCCAGGGGGTATCGCGATCCTGTCAGCTCTCGAAGCCGTTCGACTGCCGGGCGCATCCTCTGTAGCGTCACTCCAGCGTCGCGGTACTCCGAGAGGAATCGGCACTCGACGAGTTCGCCCCAAGTGGCCACGTCATCGCCTGTGTGCTCGGGGCGAACCACCGGCTGGTAGAAACGCCCGGCGCGCTCGTAGCCGTCGATCCAGCGCTCGGACGTACCGTGGTGAAGGCCGAGGACGCGGTCGATCTGCGGGAATGAGTACACCCGCCGATCGAGAAGGTTCACCACGTCGCCCATAGCCGCATCATGCCAGTGTGAACCGACAGTTGCTGCATCCACGCGCCGAAACGGCCTGTCCGGGTTAGAGGCGCCGCGCTCTCGATCGTGGTCCTGCAAGGTTATAGCCGGGCCGTTGAGCACAGCTGCACCGGAGAACATCCTGCGCCTTGCTCGATGACGGGATGTCGTGTTCGTCGACGCCGATCACCCTGACGTGCTCGAACCGGGTCGGATCATCAATCAGGGCGCGCTGGCCCTCGGCCAGGACGGCCGTGTTGGCGGTGTTCCACGACACCGCCAACCTCTCGGCGATCCGAGCCACCGTGAGGTGGCAGACCACCAGGCCGGTCAATGCCCACCGCAATGCGGCCCTCGACAGTCTCGAACGGGGCGCGGCGGCCTTGCTCATGTCCTGGCGCCACACGTGGACGCACTCACCGCATCGGTAGCGGCGCACGGTCAACTCCAGCACCGTGAGCCGCCAACCGAACGGCTCGTGGGTCAAGCGTCGGGTCACCGAATCTCGGGGGATCCCCTCGCACCCACCTCTGCGACACCACTGATCATCGCCCCACGACCCGGCAGGTCAGCACGGCTCCATGCGCCTCGGCTGGTTCCCCGACAGCCGCACGATCGGCGTCGCCGTCCTCCGGCCCACATCACCGGGATGCGCCGGCCGCTGGGTCGCGGTTCCGAAACCGAAACGGCCCGCCGCTGGCCACGTGGCGATCGCCCGGGTTCCGGAGGATCTCACGGAGCTACCCAACGCTGTACTCCAAGTGGCTGCTGACTAAGCCCGCAGCACTTCCCGCTAAAGCGAGGATTCTGGAGCAGGTGACCCGACAGGCCACCCCGACAATCCAGACATTTCAACGATACGCCACTAGGTGTTGCTGGCCAGTTGCTTAGCCCCTTCTGATCCCAGCTTCAATTCGCAGGCAGGGGCTGAGTGAGACCCCCTAATCGTCTAGCGGTACGCCATCGAGAGTGAACGCGCACCTCACATGAAAAACAACCCTGTTCGCGATGATGTCGATGAGTTCGAAGGTGTCGGATTGCACTTCACTATAAGGCACATCCCCTGCATTCGCTTGGCAAAACTCATCGACCTCCGTCGCGGACGGCTCTAGCTGGTTCAGTCGAAAGGGATGATCGTATAGGGTGGCTGGGAACACCTTCCCACTTTGGCAAGGAACATTCTGCTGATAGTCGTCCGAACCACGAAAGAACCTGTCGACGTCCCACGGTTCTATACACGAACCGAAAGTAGCAATCATGTTTTCGGTTGTCGTGACCCTGTAGGTGTCAATTTGAATCTCGTCACCGTTATTGCGGCCAAGTGCGCAAGAGTAAGGCCCGTACTCTGCGATGTTGTATCTCATCGAAAACCCTGGGGGGTACTTAGTAAATTGTGACAGCACAGTGCCGCATTTAGTAGAAGCGGTGCGTTCTATGAGTTCATACTGATGGGGCCGACGGCAATCGACCAGCGTGAAATCACTCTCGGTATGGTTTGTAAGGATCAGTAGGGGTTCTGCGGGGCCGTTATATTGGAGACAGCCCAGTTCGCCACTAGGGAGAGTGCCTCCTCCTTCACTTGGGGTAGAGCTTGGCCCATCTGAGGAACTCGCCTGAGAGCTCTGAAGGACAGTGGGCTGGTTGGACGGGCTCACGCTAGCTTTGCTGCTCCATCCGTCGAATTCGATCCAGCCGTTCAGCACTGCCGTAATTATTGTAGCGATGCCTACGAGCACCGTGATGAACGTTACTGGAGACTTCCACCAGTCCTTCCATGAGTCCGGTGATGTGGGAGTCTGCTTCGACTGCATGGCGAGAATCTTACATGTGGACGACGGGGCGGGTTCTAGTCAACGTCGCAACACGGACGGATTCTGTGAGGCTAGCAGCGCCTTGAACAGTTCCGCAGGGGACCGGTCATTGAGGGATGATTCGCGGCCGGTCGTTGAGCTGGCGGACGAACAGGCCCGCGAGCGGCTCGCTGACGGTTTGAGGTTCCCCCGGATCTGTGGAGGCATCAGCTATGAGGAGTAGCACGATGTCTGAGAAGCGAACCAAGTACGACGCCGAGTTCCGCGAGGGTGCGGTCCGGATCGTCGAGGAAACCGGCAAGAGCGTCGCGGCGGTGGCCCGTGACCTCGGCGTGAACGAGGGCACCCTCGGCAACTGGGTGGTCAAGGCCCGTGAGGCCCGTACCGGCGCGAAGGGCCTGTCGGAGGCCGACTACGAGGAACTGAAGCGGTTACGCGCCGAGGACGCGGAGCTCCGGATGGAGCGTGATGTCCTCAAGCGATCCGTGGTCGGGTGGGTGAAGGAGGCGACGAAGTGAGCGTGGCACGCTTCATCGCCGACCAGAGGACCAAGCATCGGGTGCCGCACACGCTGACCTGCCTCCTGCTGGGGGTCAGCCTGGCCTGGTTCTACAAGTGGCTCGGCAGGGCGTCTGGCCCGTCGGGGGCCAGCGGGCTGCACACCACCCGGGACCGGCGGCGTGACACCCTCGACCGTGCGGTCCGGGTGGCGTTCAAGGCCGCCCGCGGCTTGCACGGCTCACCGCGTCTGGTCCACGACCTGCGTGATGCCGGGTGGAGGGTGAATGAGAAGACCGTCGCCGACTCGATGCGCCGCCAAGGGCTGGTGGCCAGGCAGATCAAGCGTCGTGGCGGGTTGACCCGGCAGGATCGGACGGCTCCGAAGTTCCCCGACCTCGTGAAGCGGAACTTCACCGCCGACCGGCCGAACGCCAAGTGGGTCGGTGACATCACCGAGATCCCCACCGGGTACGGCAAGCTTTACCTGGCGACCGTGATCGACCTGTACTCCCGCCGGCTGCGGGGGGCGGCGACCGGGCTGCACCCCGACGCCGAGTTGGCCTGCCAGGCGATCAAGATGGCAGTGGCGACCCGGGGTGGCAGGGCGGCGATCTGGCGGGCTGAGGAGTCCGAGCGGGTCATCTTCCACACCGACCGCGGCTCGACCGTCGAATTTCAGGGGTCGTCGCAACACCTTGATGTGAGGCGGATTCGATGGCCTGGCTGAAGGATCGGACACGGGGTGCCCGGCGATGCGGTCGCCGGGACGGCCGGCGCCGCCGCGTGAGGTTGGGCGGGAGTTCTGGCGGCTGATCGCGACCGGTGCCGCGAGCGAGGATGCAGCGACTGCTGTGGGGCGTGTCGGCGCCGGTTAGAGCTCACGGTGGTACCGCCACGGTGCTCGAGAGTGGTCATACTCGAGCTGCGACCCGACCTGACGGCCACGCCAGAGACACGAACGCCTACCTACCGCGGTGGATGTTGTCAACGCACGCTGCTGCAGCATGAGGTGAGTGCAACTCGGGAGCGGGGCTCGGTGCATCGCTGGTGCCGGAATCGACTAGATGAGCTGGCGTATCGCCTGGATCACCTTCTGGATGGGTTCGGGCTCGGTGGCCATCGAAATGTGGCCGTCACCCGTCACCACGTAGTGGGTGGCAGCGGTTGACAGGTTCGCGAGCTCGCGCTGCATGTCCAGCCAACGCTCCCGCATCGCTTCCATGCCCGGATTGTCGGGGGCGGTCAGAACCACCATCGGGAGTTCCTGGAGTGCCCCGCGATCCATCGCCTGGCGCATCTGTCTCATCGTGTCGTCCCACATAGAAACCTCGCCGTCCACCGCGGCCCAATAGCCCGGCCAGTGCGCGAACGCACGCAGCTGGGCGGCTGCGTCAGCCGGCAGCTTCGACGGCAATCCACCCAACAAGACCCCGGTCACGTCGACGAGGTGGCCAGATGATCGATCTCCGCATCAGCCCGAAGTACCACACGCTCCGAATCAGAGAGCTGACGCTGGCAGCTCGACACCTGGCGGCTGTCCAGACGGTCAAGGAGGCGGAGCGCGCCCACCGCGAAGAGCTGCGTGAAGCCAAACGAGCCGAAGACGAACTGCGACGAGAGCGGGAGAAGCTAGACAAGGAACGCGACCACTACACCAACGCGCTCAACGCTCTGATCGCCCGCGGAGATGAAGCCGGCGCCGAGGAACTGCGGGCCAAGTTGGAAGAGATCGATCGAGCCATCTCGGATGTCGACTACCGAGCCGCCAACGTTCGGGCTGGTTACGTTTACGTCATCTCCAACCTCGGCTCCATGGGGAGAACGTCGTCAAGATCGGCATGACCCGACGCTTGGACCCTATGGATCGGATCCGGGAGTTCCCGGACGCACCGGTACCGTTCAACTTCGACGTCCACGCGCTGTTCTTCTCCGAGGATGCCTACGGAATCGAGGCCATGTTCCATCGAGAGTTTGCAGACCGGCGGGTCAACAGGATCAATTTGCGACGAAAGTTCTTCTACGCGACTCCCGACCAGGTCCTGAACGCACTGCGTGAACACAACGTCGCCCTCGTCGAGTTCCGGACAGACGCTTCAGCCGAGGAATTTCGGGCTTCCCGTGAACTGACGAAGTCAGTTGCCGACCCAGCTCACTAGCCCCGGGCCCGGCTGGGGGAGCCTCTGCGTCATGGGGCGTACGTTCTGATGCCTAAAGCCACAGTTCAACGCCGGATCCCCGTCCACCACCCGCACGGTAATGTCCTTCGAAGTGGGGTCTGGGCTTGGGGTTCACACGCAGCCCACATCGGCACCATGTCCAGGCTGGGGTCTGATGTGAGGGCCCAACGCTCCTGCCACTCTCCAGTGTCAAGGGACACGAGGAAGTCCCTGTGGGCGGTCATGGGATTTCCTTGTAGGCGGACAGCTCATCTCCCTGTCTGCGGTCAGCTGATCTCCCCGTGTTGGTGTCAGTGCAGGGGGATTACCCCGCGTCCGGCGGTGGCTTCAGTTAGGCGTAGAGAGGTGCCTTCGGTGACGATGACGTGGGCGTGGTGGAGGAGCCTGTCGACTGCGGCGGTGGCGAGGGTTTTCGGCATGATGGTGTCGAACCCGGCGGGGTGGAGGTTGCTGGTGACCGCCAGAGACCGTCGTTCGTAGGTGGCATCGACTAGGCGGTAGAACGCTTCGGCGGCGGCTTGCCCGGAGGGCAGCATGCCGATGTCGTCTACCACGATCAGTTCGGCCCGGGTGATGCGGGCGATCACCTTGTTGACCGAGTTGTCTGCTCCCGCGCGGGTGATCGCGGCGGTGAGGGATTCCAGGGTGAACCAGGACACCCGCATGCCGGCGTCGATGACGTTGTGGGCCAGCGCCTCAACGAAGTGGGTCTTCCCGGTCCCGGAAGGCCCGGTGATGGCGAGGTTCTCGGCGCGGCTGATCCATTCCAGGCCGGCGAGGGCGGACTGGGTCGGGGCTGGGATGGAGGAGTCGTGTTCCCGCCAGGAGTCGAACGTTTTCCCGGCTGGTAGTCCGGCGGCTTTGCGTCGCATGGTCTTGGTGGCTTCGTCCCGACCACGGATCTCTTCGGTCAGGAGAACCCGCAGCACTTCGGCGGGGTCCCAGCGTTGGGCTTTCGCGGTGGCCAACACCTCGGGGGCTGCGGCGCGTAGGTAGGGCAGCCGCATCCTTCGCAGCAGACCCGTGAGGTCCTGGGGCAGCGGCGGCGCTGGGTGCATGGTGGTGGGTTCATGAGCTGTGTTCCTTCGAAGTGGTGAAGTTGGCCCAGGCTGCGGTGCCTGGCTGGGCGGAGTGGGACTCGTCAGCGATGACGAGGTCGGCGTTGGTGGCGCCGCTGGCTTGGTGTTCGACGATCGCTGCCAGATCACCTTCGGCGAACCGGGCCGCCGCGGCAGCGACACCCAGGGCGGCATCGACGGCGTCGTCGCCGATGAGGGCGGCGAGTTCGACCGCGGCGGCCATCTTCGAGCGGATCCGGACTGTCCCTGCAGCTGCGGCCTCCACCAGCCACGAGACCGCCCCTGGACCCAGCTGGAGGAACTGGGACTCGGCTCGGCTGCGTGGCCGTGGCTGGGGCACTCGGGGTGACCCGTCGGGGTCCTGGGGATGGTGCGGGTAGTGAGCCAGATCGATCATCGGGTTGCCGGGCGTCGAGAGCCGATGCCTGCAGACCTGGGCGTACTTCTTCGTGGCTGCCATCGACAGCTTCTCCTCAACCTCCACACCCCATCGTGGCCAGCCTCAACGTTCGCGGGGAAAAGTGTGTGAGGCACGGCCCCTACGTACGCGGGGACTATGTGTGAGTCTCGTCGTCAAATGTATGATTCTCGGGTTGCACCTTAAAATCGACGAAGGAGTCGCCGATGTCGCCAGCACCTCGCAAGTTCACCGCACTGCCAGCTCTCATCGCCGCCACCGCACTGATTGGCGGCCTCCTGCCGGCCACGCCCGCTGCTGCCGCGACCAGCGCGGTCACGCTCGTGGGCAGCCTCCAGACAGAGTTGGGCTGTACGCAGGATTGGCAGCCAGCCTGCGAGGCTTCCAGCCTCACCGATGCCGACGGCGACGGCGTGTGGACCTCGGAGTTCCTAGTCCCGGCCGGCGACTGGGAGTTTAAGATCGCCATCAACCAGGCGTGGGACGAGTCCTACGGCCTGGACGGCGGCAACTACCCGCTCAAGCTCGCGGATGAACAGACGCTGCAGTTCTCCTTCGACGACCGCACCAAGCGTGTCAACCTCGCCGCGACGGGGCTGCCTGGTGCCTACACCGAGGCTGACGACGTGCTCATCCAGGCCCCCTTCCGCGACCCGGGGGCAGGGAACTCGTTCTACTTCGTCGTGACGGACCGCTTCGAGAATGGCGATCCGGACAACGACAAGTGCATCGCCGCCGGCCATGTGGGCGCCGACGGTGTGCTCCCCGTCGACTGCAGCCAGACCGACCGGCTCGTCACCGGCTTCGACCCCACCGACAAGGGCTTCTTCCAAGGCGGTGACATCCAGGGGCTGCGCGACCAGCTCGACTACATCGACGGCCTGGGCCTGTCCGCCATCTGGCTCACCCCGTCGTTCGTGAACCGTCCGGTCCAAGGCGCAGGCAGCGACATCTCGGCCGGCTACCACGGCTACTGGGTGACCGACTTCACCCAGATCGACCCGCACTTTGGCACCAATGCCGAGCTCGAGGCGCTCATCGATGAGGCCCACGCCAAGGGCATCAAGGTCTACTTCGACATCATCGCCAACCACACCGCCGACGTCATCTACTACGCCGGTCACCAGGGCATCAACCCGCCCTACATCTCCAAGTCTGCCCAGCAGTACAAGGACGCCCAAGGCAACGAGTTCGACCCGTCCGACTACGCCGAGGGCACCCAGGCGATGCCTGTGATGAACCCGGACGCCTCGTCGTTCCCGTACGACCCGGAGGTCCCCGAGGGCATGGCGGAGGCCAAGTTCCCGCTGTGGCTGAACGACCCGACGCTGTACCACAACCGGGGCTTCGACCCGGCGTGGCCGGCCGGTGAGGCAGCCGTCTACATGGACTTCGGCGACCTCGATGACTTGATGACCGAGAACCAGATCGTGGTCGACGGCATGATTGACATCTATAAGACGTGGGCCGACTTCGGCATCGACGGCTTCCGCATCGACACCGTCAAGCACGTCGACTTCCAGTTCTGGACCGAGTTCACCCGCGCGATCAAGAGCCACGCCGCGGACGACTTCTTCATGTTCGGCGAGGTCTACGACGCCGACGCGAAGCTGCTGTCGCCCTATGTGCGCGACACCGACATGAACTCCGTGCTCGACTTCGCCTACCAATCGACCGCCGAGAACTTCGCCAAGGGCTACACCACCCGCGGGCTGTCCGGTCTGTTCGCGGCTGACGACTACTACACCACCGCCGGCTCGTCCGCCTCGAGCCTGCCGACCTTCCTCGGCAACCACGACATGGGCCGCATCGGCCACCGTCTCTACGGCTCCTCCCACCTGCTCGACCGCGCCGAACTTGCGCACGAGCTGATGTTCCTCACCCGCGGCCAGCCAGTGGTCTACTACGGCGACGAGCAGGGCTTCATCGGCGACGGCAACGACAAGGACGCCCGCGAGTCCATGTTCGCTTCGCAGGTGGCCTCCTACAACGACAACGGCCTACTTGACGGCACCGCGTACGCGGACCGCACGCTGTGGAACACCGACTACCCCGTGTACTCGCTGATCTCTGAGCTTGCTGCACTCCGCCACGCCACCCCTGCGCTGGCGACCGGCGCCCAGACCGAGCTGTACTCCGAGGCCGGCGAGGGCATCTACGCCTTCTCCAGGGTTGACCGGGCCGACAAGGTCGAGCACCTCGTCGCACTGAACAACGCCGCGGTTGAGAAGACGGTCACGTTCGCGACCCTGACCCCCGGCGCCACCTACGCCCCCTTGTACGGCACCACCGAGACCGTGACGGCAAACGCCGACGGCGAGGTCACCCTCACCGTGCCCGCACTGTCGGCCGTCGTGTTCGAGGCCGACGGCTCGGTCGCTCCGGCCGGCGAGGCACAGTCCATCTCTCTGATCAGCGGCGCCCCCGCCGATGGCCTCACCCCGCTCACGGCGGAGGTTGCCAGTGATCGCTGGGCCGAGACCTCCTTCTCCTACCGGGTCATGGGCGAGGCCCAGTACCTGCCGCTTGGTGCAGCCGAGACCGACCAGCCGCGCGTCTTCACCGACTTCGGTGGTGCCCCGGCCGGGACGCTCGTGGAGGTGCGCGCGGTGTCCGTGGACGCGGCGGGCGCCAAGGTTGCCACCTCCTCCACGGTGGTGGTGGGTACCGAACTCGGCGCCACAGTGCCCGAGACGACCATCAGCTGGCCCGGCACGGTCACCATTCCCGGCAGCCACAACGCCGCGATGGGCTGCTCCGGTGACTGGCAACCGGACTGCGAGCAGGCGATCCTCACTCTGGATGAGGCATCCGGCCTCTACACCGGCACCTTCAACCTGCCTGCAGGCTCCTACGAGTACAAGATCGCTATCGGCGGATCGTGGGACATTAACTACGGCGTCGGCGGTGTCGCGGGCGGCCCGAACTCCACCTACACGCTGGCCGAGGCACAGGCCGTGACCTTCTTCTACAACCCCGCCTCCAACCAGTTCTTCAACACCGTGCAGAGCGCCGTCTATACCCTGCCCGGCACCTTCAACGCCGCGCTGGGCTGCACGGAGGACTGGGCGCCCGCCTGCCTGAGCACGCTTATGTGGGACAGCGACGGTGACGGCGTCTACACCCTCACCACCGCCGCCATCCCGGCTGGTGAGCACGAGACCAAGGCAGTGCGCGACCTTGCCTGGGGCGGCTGGGAGTACCCCAGCCAGAACTACGGCTTCACCGCCGTCGACGGCAAGGCAGTCACATTCCACCTGAACCCGGCTGAGCCCAACCTGTGGGTCGAGATCACCGAGATCCCCCTCAAGGGGCAGGGCCAGCTACGGGCCCACTGGATCGATCAGACGACGATCGCTTGGCCCAGCAACTACCTCGTCGGCTCGGCAGGAACCACCAAGTGGGAACTGTGGACCGATCCCGACGGCGGTATGGCGATGAACGGGAGCGCCGTGGGGAGCGGCTCGGGCGAGGCCGCCGCCAAGGTGGCCGACCTCACTTCCACCGGCGGCGCACTGACCGCCACCCAGCTGACGAACCGCGGGCACCTAGCCCACGACTTCATCGCCCTGAAGCTCCCCGCGGAGCTCGACCGCGCCGCGCTGGAGACGGCGCTCAAGGGCGACCTCAAGGTGGTGCAGCGCGCCGCAGACGGCTTCCCGCAGGCCTTCACGGGCGTGCAGATCCCCGGTGTGCTTGATGATCTCTACGCCGATGAGGCGCGTCAGCGCGACCTCGGCCCGCAGTTCGACGACGGTGGCGTGCCCACGCTCACGCTCTGGGCGCCTACGGCCCATCAGGTCGACCTGCTGCTCTTCGCCGACGAGGCCGGCACCGGCACGCCGGAGACCCTGGCCATGACCGGCAACCCCGACGGCACCTGGGTTATCACTGGCGAGGCGGCGTGGAAGGACCGCGCCTACCTGTTCGACGTGCAGGTGTTCGTGCCGCAGAGGGTCCTCGGCGACCGCACGCTCGGTACCGACGCCGTCGAGCACAACGTGGTCAGCGATCCGTACTCGCTGGCACTGACCGTGAACTCGCGGGCCTCTGTCCTCGTCAACCTCGACGACGACGCATGGCAGCCCAAGATCTGGACCGACAACCCGCGCGGCCCGCAGCTGGACAAGTTCGTGGACCACTCGATCTACGAGCTGCACATCCGCGACTTCTCGATCGCCGACGAGACGGTGCCCGCCGAGCTCCGCGGGACCTACGAGGCCTTCGCCCTCGAGGGCACCGACGGTGTGGCGCGGATGACAGAGCTGGCGGAGGCTGGCATGAACACCGTGCACCTGCTGCCCAGCTTTGACATCGCCACCATCCCGGAGCTCCGTGCTGAGCAGAAGACCCCGGTCGTTCCCGAAGCCGGGCCTGCCTCTGAGGAGCAGCAGGCTGCCGTGATGGCGGTGGCTGACGAGGACGGCTGGAACTGGGGCTACGACCCGAACCACTACATGGCGCCGGAGGGCTCCTACGCATCCGACGCGAACCAAACCGGCGGGGCTCGCACCTCGGCGTTCCGGGAGATGGTGGGCGGCCTGCACCGCATGGGCTACCAGGTGGTGCTCGACCAGGTGTACAACCACACCGCAGCCTCCGGGCAGGGTGAGAAGTCCGTGCTCGACAAGGTCGTGCCCGGCTACTACCAGCGTCTTATGCCGGACGGCTCCGTGGCCAACTCCACCTGCTGCGACAACGTCGCTACCGAGCACGCGATGGCTGAGCAGCTCATGGTGGACTCCGTGGTCATGTGGGCCCGCGACTACAAGGTGGACGGCTTCCGCTTCGACCTCATGGGCCACCACTCGCGCGACAACATGCTCGCGGTGCGCGCGGCGCTCGACGAGCTCACCGTCGCGGAGGACGGCGTGGACGGCTCCAAGTTCTACCTGTACGGCGAAGGTTGGGATTTCGGCGAGGTCGCCGGCAACCAGCGCTTCACCCAGGCCACGCAGTGGAACATGGGCGGCACCCATATCGGCTCGTTCAACGACAAGATGCGAGACGCCGTGCACGGCCCCATGGGCGGCGACGCGACGACCAAGGCGCCCAGCCAGGGCTTCGGCAACGGCCTGTACACCGACCCCAACGGCAAGGGCGGCAACAGCGACCTCGGCCATCTGCGCTACGAACAGGACCGCGTCCGGGTCGGTATGGCGGGCAACCTGCGCTCCATCCAGGTCTCCGGGAAGAGCGGAAGCGACCTCGGCGGCTACGCCGTCGAGCCTGACGACAACGTCAACTACGTAGACGCTCACGACAACGAGACCCTCTTCGACACCAACGTGTGGAAGCTGCCGTTCAACTCGAGCATGGACACCCGCATCCGGATGAACACCGTCTCGCTGGCCACGGCGACCCTGGGCCAATCGCCGTCGTTCTGGCACGCGGGCACCGAGTTCCTCCGCTCCAAGTCGATGGACCGCAACTCCTACAATTCGGGCGACCACTTCAACCTGCTCGACTGGAGCGGCCAAACCAACAACTTCGGTGTCGGCCTGCCTCCTGCCCGGGACAACGACGTGCGCTGGTTCGAGATGGGCTTCTTCCTCGAGAACGAGGCCAACGTGCCCACCCCGGCGGACATCGCCGAGGCGCGTGCCCAGGCGCTCGAGCTCATCGAGCTGCGCAGCTCGCATCCGCTCCTGCGCCTCGGATCGGCCGCGTTGATCAACGAGAAGATCACCTTCCCGAACTCCGGGCCGGAGCAGCCGGCGGGCCTCATCCTCATGAGGGTCGACGACACGCTCGGCGTCGACGTCGATCCCGAGCTCGACGGCCTGCTGGTCGCGATCAATGGCTCGCCCACGGCGATGACCTTGCCCGTCGACGGCATGGCCGGCCTCAACCTGGAGCTCTCGCCGGTGCACCTCGACAGCGCCCGCGATGACGTCGTTCGCGAGGGCACGGCCTGGGACGCCGCCACCGGAACCCTGAATGTGCCGGCCCGCTCCGCCGTGGTCCTGGTGCAGCCGCATCCGGATACCACGGCCCCGGAGGTCGCCCCCATCGCCACGCAGAGCGTCGAGTTGGGCCAGGCGATGACGCCAGTGCAGGTGGAGGCGACGGATGAGTCGATGCCGCTGAGCTACGCCCTGGGCGAGGACTCACCGGAGTGGGCCACCGTCGACGAGGCAGCCGGCCTGATCACCGGCACCCCGGTCCTGGATGGCACGTTCACCGTCGAGGTCCTGGTCGCTGACGCCGCCGGCAACACCACAGCCGCATCGTTCGAGGTAGTGGTCACCAAGCCGAAGGACGAGGCCGGCCCGGCGATCACCCCTGTTGAGGTGACCGAGGCGAAGGTTGGCCAGCCCATCGAGCCGGTTCAGGTGCTCGCATCGGACGAGTCGATGCCGCTGACCTACGCCGCCACCGGGCTGCCGAACGGCCTGGCCATCGACGGCGCTACCGGCCTCATCACCGGGACGCCCACGTTGGCAGGCGAGTTCCAGGTCATGGTCACCGTCACGGACGCAGAGGGCAATGCGTCGCAGGAGGGCTTTACCTGGAAGGTGGCGCTGCCGACGGACCCGGACACCACCGGGCCTGAGATCACCCGCATCGGAGGGCAACCCAACCGTCAGGATGTGCCGATCCGCCCCATCCAGATCGAGGCGTACGACCCCTCGGCGCCGCTGCACTACTCGGCCGAGGGGCTGCCCGAGGGCGTGACGATCGACGAGGCGACGGGCTTGATCACAGGCACGCCGCTGGTGTCGGGGGCCCACAAGGTGGTCGTCCACGTCGCTGACGCCTACGGCAACACGTCGTCGGTGCGGTTCACGATGCCTGTCTCGCCAGCGAAGAAGAGATAGCGAGATGATCTAGCGGCCGCGGGGTGTGAGGCCCCCGGTCATCAGTGGTGAGGGGCCCCGGCGGAGACGCCGGGGCCCTCCTCGTTTCTAGTGTTGGGCGGGGCGCAGCATCCGGTGCATCGCGACGCCGCCCCAGCTCGGGCTGGCGTCGAAGCTCTCGTCGAGGTCGTGGAAGCCGCATCGGGCGTAGAAGCGCTGCGCGCGCACGTCGGCGTCGTCGCCGAGAAGGTCTCGCACCTGGCTGTCGGTGAAGGCCTCAAGGAGCACCCACATGGAACGCGCACCCCTGGCCGAGCGCACCGGCGCCGCATCGATCGCCGAGTACCTGGACGCCGTCGTCCAGCAGGTGCGCGATCAGGTGGGCAACCGCGCCGTGCTGTGCGCCCTGTCCGGTGGGGTCGACTCAAGCGTGTGCGCCGCCATCGTCCACAAGGCCGTCGGGGATCAACTGACCTGCATCTTCGTCGACCACGGCCTCATGCGCGCGGACGAGCCGGAACTGGTGGAGGAGCTGTTCGGGCGGAACTTCGGCATGCGGTTGATCAGCGTCGACGCACGCGACCGGTTCCTCGGACAGCTCGCCGGCGTCGACGATCCCGAGGTGAAGCGCAAGATCATCGGCGAGGAGTTCATCCGCGTCTTCGAAGAGGAGGCCGGCAGGCTGGGTGAGGTGGACTTCCTCGTGCAGGGCACCATCTACCCCGACATCATCGAGTCCGACTCCGCCAAGGCGTTGTCAAGAGCCATCACAACGTGGGAGGCCTGCCCGAGGACATCGCGTTCGACCTGGTCGAGCCGGTGAAGTTCCTGTACAAGGACGAGGTCCGCGAGCTCGGGGAGGCGATCGGCCTGCCCCGCGAGCTCGTGTGGCGCCAACCGTTCCCGGGACCGGGGCTCGGTGTCCGGGTGGTCGGCGCGATCACGCCGGAGAAGGTCCGCATGGTGCGGGAGTCGGACCAGATCTTCCGCGACGAGATCGCCGCCGCGGGGCTGGACCAGAGCATCTGGCAGTACTTCACGGTGTGCCCCGGGTGCCGGTCGGTGGGCGTCACCGACGGCGTGCGCACCTACGGAGAGGCGATAGTGCTGCGCGCGGTTCAGAGCCACGACGCGATGAGCGCCGACGTGGCCGAGCTCTCACCCGAGCTGCTGCGACGGGTCACGCTGCGCATCTGCGCTGGACCCCCCCGGGAGTCGTTCGTGGAGGACGTCCATGCGCTGATGGGGGAGGAGCACTGGGTGACCGAATGGCAGTACAGCAGCGTCCGCGCCGTCCTCGCCTCCCAGGCCGATCTGATGGTGTGGCTGGATCTGCCCGTCGCCACGGTGATGCGTCAGGTCACAATGAGGACGCTGCGCCGTCGGTTGCGACGCGAAGTGCTGTGGAACGGGAATCGTGAACCGGCGCTGTGGACCGTGGCGACCAAGCCCGACCACATCGTCCGCTGGGCGTGGAAGACCCGCCGCCGGACGGCCGAACGCATCGTCGCGCTGATGAAGGAGCGCCCCGACCTGCCCGTTGTCCGGCTGACCTCGCACCGTGAGGGGCGCGCGTGGGTCGCCGGGCCGCTGGCGGCGTCGTCGCCCGGAGGCATGGCCTACCAGCGTGAGGGCGCGTAGTCCTTCAGGAAGACGCCGAACAGGTCGTCGCCGGCCTGCCCGCGAACGATCGGGTCGTAGACCCGAGCGGCTCCGTCGACCAGGTCCAAGGGTGCGTGAAACCCCTCCTCGGCCAGCCGAACCTTTGTGGGGTGTGGGCGTTCGTCGGTGATCCAGCCGGTGTCGACGCTGGTCATCAGGATGCCGTCGGTCTCGAACAGCTCCCGCGCGCTCGTCCGGGTCAGCATGTTAACCGCTGCCTTGGCCATGTTGGTGTGCGGATGGCCGGGGCCCTTGTATCCGCGCTCGAAGACCCCCTCCATCGCTGACACGTTGACCACGTACGCCCTGGCGGGACCCCTCGCCACGCTTCTCGCCGCCTCGGCCAGGCGCGGCCGCAGTCGGCTGATGAGGATGAACGGAGCCGTCTCGTTGCAGAGCTGCACCTCGAGCATCTCGAGCGCGTCCACCTCACCGATGCCCTGGACCCAGCTGTTGGAGTGGTGAAGGTCGGGAACGAGCCCTCCCGCGTCGATCGCTGAGCCGTCGGCCAGCCTCGCCAGCGACGACGAGCCGGGAGCCAGGGCCATGTCTGTCAGGTGCTGTGCGTGGCGGGCTGCTGCCTCGGCATCCGCGTGAGTTGACTCCGAGCCGGTGACCGACGCGTCCACCGCTGCGAGCAGTGGGTGTGGAGGTCTCGAGGTTGAGGGGTTAGGAGGGGGGGTCGGACCGGCTTGTCGTCGTCGGCGAACGACTGCGGGGATGGTGACTGGACGCGGTGGCGCGCTCGGTGGGAGTCGGTGGCTCGGCGGCAGTCTTGAGGGACCGGTTCGGAGGGGGTCGACGGGGTCGAGCGGGATTGCGAGGTTCGGGTACTTCGAGTGGTCCCGGTGCCGGCTCCTCGCTGGGGTCGCTCAGTGTCCACGAGGCTCGGCGGCTTTTCGTTAGGAGGGTGAACGAGAAGGAACCGGCCGACGGCGCGGGAGGGCGACAGCGATGGCGATGAACGAGATCCGGCAGCAGGCACGCAAGAGCGCCGCGGAACGGGTCGCCCGGTTGCGGCAGCAGCGGGCGGACGTAGTCAAGAAGCAGGAGGACCTCTCGGCCACGGTGATGACCGCGCTGGCCGAACGCGACGCAGTCATCGCGGACGCCGAACGGCGGGCCGGCGCGGCCCTCAAGGAACTCGCATCCAGTGGCCTGAGCCTGGCGCAGGCAGCCCAGTGGTGCGACCTCGTCGACAAGGACGCCGCACGGCTGATGAGGCTAGCGGCCCAGCCGACCGCCGCGAAAGGCGCCTCGACAGCGAGGGAAAACGTCAGTGGCGACCAGTAGCTTCCCAAGCATCGGGAGGTCGGGGAGGACCATCATGGCGACGTCAACGGATTACCCGTTCCGAAGCGGCCAACTCCGCCGAGCAGGCGTGCTCATGAAGTTGCCGCGGGTGGTGATCGCCGCGGTGGCGTGGCTGGTGGTCATCGAAACGCTGCCCGTTCCTGCGGCGTGGGGCGTCCTGGCGGTCGTCGTCGTCGGCACGGTCGCGGGGGTCGTCGCTGAACCAGTGATCGTCCGCCTGGTGTGGTGGGCGCGCCGCCCTTCGCCCCCACTCGCGGTGCCCGGCGACCCGGGAGTTCGGATCTGGGTCACCGGTCGACAGGCCCCCGGGATCGGGCAGGCCGGACGCCGGCACCTCATCGTGCCCGCGACCTGGATCGGACGGGCTGACCTACCCACGCTGCTCACCCGAGCGCGGCAGCGTCAGCTGGTGTCGGCGGGACGGTTCGACGTCGCCTGCCAGTGGTTCACCTGGCCGTGGCAGCTGCTCGCCGCACTAGTGGCCGGGTTCGCCCATGGCATGACTTGGTTGCCTCTGATCGGGTTCGCTTGGCGGATGCGATTGGTTGTCGCCGGCATCGCCCTTTGGCAGACCGTCGTCGCCGGCCAGCACTCAGCCACCACGGGGATCGTCGTGGTAATCGGGCTGACGTACCTGCTGCCGTGGACGCAAGCCCACCATGCGCGCCTGGTCTCGCAGGCGCTCGCGGATCTCGACCGGTCGTCGGTCGCGCCAGCCGCGCTGGCGACGCGGCGTCCGGTCGTGCTACCCATCCGGCCCACCGCGACCCACGTCGGACGCCGACCCTGCACCTCTGAGAGGCGGCGTGGCCTTGAGCCCTGTGGACAGTGGCGCTCGCCCGCGCGCTTGGTGACTTGTACGGGCGAAGGGATTCGTGGGCGTGCCCACGATCCGAGGACAACTGGAAGGAAGGGATCACGATCATGACCGGAGTGCCGATGCCCGCCGAGTCGATCGCCAAGGTCGATCTGCTGCTGGGGCAGACGACGATGCTGACTGCTGACCGCTGGGACGACGTTGCCGCGATGATCCAAGAGGCAATGGGGATCTCGCTGTTGATGGCGGCCACTTACCCGTCGAGCCGGCCCGTGGACGTCCCGGGGCTGACACGACTGACGGCGCTCGAGTGCGTCGAGAAGGCATTGCGCGAGGTTCATACCTGGGACCTGGCCCTCGCCGCAGACCTGCCCGACTTGGCGCGGCTTCGGGTGCTGTTGGCCGACGTCCGCAGGGAGTTGAACAGCACTGTCGGACGGCGAGGGTAACGGCCCATGTGGCAGGCCGTCCGGCGGGAACTCGCCCGCCTCGAGTGGGACGTCGAGCCGACCCTCACGCTGGATCTGATGGCGGACTGGACCCGGACCGTGTCCAGCCTGGTGACGATCCGACGAGCTCTCGGCCCGATCTCCACAGCCGACCCCCTCGCGCTGTTGGCCACCGCAACGACAGGCGCTGCGCGAACTGCTGACGTGAAACCGATCCTGGCGCCGTCGCTGGGCGCTGTGATCGCGGCGCTCGCCGACGTCGGCCAGGACATGGCGTCGCGCCCCGACTTCGACCGGCAGCGCGACGCGGCGACGCTCAACCACGTCGCCTACGAACTCGTGCACTGGGTGCGCGTCCGGACGCCGGACGAGCAGGCGGGGGCATGGCTGCTCGCCGGCGAGACCGCACTCGACGGCGCGATCCACGCCCCAACGCGCCGATCGGCCGTCGGCGTCGGCCTGGCTACCTGGCAGGACGCGCTCGCAGCCGTGCAGCCCGTTCAGAACGCCCCGATCGTGCGCCGCAGCGTGGCGCTCGGGCACCTGGCGATCCTGCGCGACACCCACGCTCTGGTGGACGAAGCCAGGAAGGACGGGGCGCTGCCAGGCCCGTACGCTGACGCCCTCCTCGGCAACATCCGCGACCTTGCCCGCGCACACCAGAGCACGCTGAGTCAGATCGACGGCCGACGCCTCGGCGCCACCCGCGTCGACCAAGCAGTTATGCTCCAGGTCGGCACCGCCGTGCGGCAACTGACCGGACGCCCCGAGCCCACCGAGCCTCTCCACGTCCGTCTCGACGTTATGCTGCGGTCGGGCCTCGGCCAGGCGGTTCTGGTCGCCAACCTCACCGGCGAGCCGTCCGCCCATCCTGCTGCTGCGCGGATCAGCCGACTCGCATTGGAGTACCTCACCAACCCCAGGATGCTCCGCGACATCGACCTGTCGGACGCCCCAACGCCGCCCGCACAGGTGGAGCCCAAGGCCGCAGCTCCGCCGGAACCCCGAGCCTCGGCAGGGATCGCACCCATGGAACCGACGATCACCCCGGGGACCGTCCTGGACGGCGCTTCCATCCTGGCGCTATGCCGGGCCCGCGACCTCGGGGTGGCCGCTGCGATCGGCGATCCGGCGAACCCGCCCGAGATCCTCCGGGGAGTGGACTCATCGCGTTGGCCGCAGTTGGTCGCCGAGGGGAGGCAGGCCGTGACCGACTTGGTCGGCTCGGTCATCCCGATGGTGTACGCCCAGACGAGAAGAATCCCCAATGCCGCGGACACTCGCGGCCAGATGTTCGTTGAACTGATGGGCGCGGCCTACCGATTCGACCCCCAGCGGACCAGTCCTGAGGGTTGGGCAAGCTACGCCTGGATGACGCTGAAACACGCCCGCCTGCGCGGCGTCGACGACTCCGGCGTGGTCCGCAAGCGCACATCCGCCCCCCGGCCCGCCACCTTGCCACTCGAAGGGCGGGAGCCGGCCAGCCGGACGCCCGACCCGGGCGAGGTCGTTGAAGATCGGCACGCCGTCGCTGCCATCACGCAGGCTCTCGGGCAGCTACCGACGTCACTGCGGGAGCCGCTGATGGCGTCGATGCAAGGACACCCGCTCAGGGAGATCGCCGAGGACCTCGGGTACTCCGAGAGCACCGCCCACCGACGCATCAAGGAAGCGCGTGAGCACATCAGGGACGACCTCGCCTCACACGTGGACGACCGCGGCTGGGTGCCCTTCGACGCGGGGACCGATCCGGTGCTGGAACGCTCGCAGCGCTCGTTCGAAGAGACCTTCCGACCAGCGCTTAGCCCGAGACCAGGCCGAGGTCCCTACAGGTGAGCGAGTCGGCGACACCCGTCCTGTTGAAAGCCAAGAACGCCCAAGTGGAAACGGCCGTTAGGCGCGGAACCGAGGCAATCCCTGTCAGCTATATGCTCGGGTGTGTGCGCGCCAGTCCACGAAAGATCACTCAGCTCGCCCCGGACGAAGTATTCGTCTTCGGATCGAACGCCAGGGGGCGTCACCGTGGCGGGGCAGCCCGATTCGCACTCAATCAATTCGGAGCGGTCGACGGCGAAGGCCATGGGCTCCGCGGACAGAGTTACGCCATTGACTCGATGAGCGGTATCGACGTGCTGCGTGAACGCGCGCGCAGTTTCTTGCTGTTCGCTCAGGCCCATCCCGGGCTCACCTTCCTCGTCACCGAGGTCGGATGCGGGATTGCGGGGCACACACCTCAGGAGGTTGCGCCGCTCTTTGCCAGCCCTCCTTCGAACGTTCGACTCCCGCAGTCGTTCATCGACATCCTCGAGACCTGTTCGGTGCCCGATGTGAACACTGGGGACAATTTTGCGGCAGTCATGAGTCCCGCAGAGCACGAAGCGGCACTCATCGAGCTCCTTGACGGGCTCACGACAGCCCAAGACGAGTCTTGGCCTCGACCCGCCGACGCGGAGGACTTGCGACGACTAGCGGCGCTCGATGACCCCCGCCTGCTCGAAGAGATAGCGCGTCGCGTGCTCCTGCCCTTCGATGGTGGTCGTCTGGCCATCGCGGGCTACGAGCTACTCACACGCGCGCTCTACCTCCAGGGCCGGCTCATCGAAGCGGCCCAGGTACTGGAGGAGGCGGAGGAGCACTTCTGGCAGTGGATCGATCTGGGCTCGCCCGCTCACCGGGTTCAGCTGGCATGGCTCGTCCGTAGTCAACTCGTGCTCGAGGCTGACGAAGCGGAACCGCTCCCGGGTGATGACCCCGATGGGGCGTACCACCTGCTCGTTCAATCAGCCAACAAGGCGCTCTGGCGGCATACGGGCTGGGACCGCGGCTACCTGCTCATGGCACTATGCAGGCTCGCCGACTTCGACACTTCCCTGCTGAGCCAGACGCCGGATCCTCTGCTCGCCCGCGCGGCATGGGCGCGCCTCGCGCTTCGACTGCCTAAGTGGAATCCCAAACTGGACCCCGGGGTCTTGGTTCACCGAAGAAGAGCGAGCGCACCTCGCGTCTCGCGCGGCTGAGTGAGTCGCGACGTCACCTGCCGACGTCCCGGATGCCGGGCTCAGAGAGGACCCGCTCGACTCGTCGTCAGGGGGCTCATCCCCACCGCACCCACCGGCCGCGACGACACCTCCCAAGTGATCGCCAGGGGTCACTAAACACCGATCAACGGCCATTTGCGGACGACCCGGGGGATCCTTAGCCGCCGTAGCTAGCGGACGTTCCGCGCTGGGGTGAGCGTGCGTCCCTCGGGCAACAGTTCGCCCTCCCTCAGGTGAGCAATGGTGCCATTCCCATAGGGCGCGGGTTCACCAGCTTGGTCGTATGGCTGGCTGAGGATGGCCCAGCCACGGTCGTCCTTCCGTCGGAGCAGGACGGCATGGTCCCCGTCACCGGTGTCGCAGTGGTGCTGGTTGCTGTTCCTGCGGTGGCGCGGGTCGACAAGCAGCCGGAAGCACTTGCGGTTCTGGTTGTGGTGAACCACGTACCCGCGCGCTCGCGTGTACTCGATGAGTCGCTCCGCATAGTCCGCATTGATGGCGTAGAGATCGCAGATCGCGTCGTACTCATTGACGGGGACCGCCTGGCGAATGGCCACCCATCGCCGCTGCTGGCTTTCGAGTTCGGTGTGTGCGGCGTCCAGGAGGTCGAGTCGTCCGACGCGCTGGAGGATCCGTCGGAGGTCGTAGTCGCTGCCTACGGTTTTGCCGTCGACGTGGATCCACATGTGGCCATCACCCGACAGGTCGATCTGGATCTCGGGCATCAGTTTCTCCTTGGTTTGGGCGGCGATGCGATGTGCCGGGGGCTTCAGTGGTGCCATGCTTGCACGCCGCTCGGCAATAACACGGGTTGGGCCGGCCATGCCCGCTTCGTGACCCATGTTCCAGCCTCCTTCCGCCGCGTCGCTCGATGCAGCGAATGGCCGAAGACCCGGAACGCGGCTCAAAGCGAGCGGGGCCAATGGTTCCGCCCAGCCTCACTAGAGAGGAGCGAGTAAGTGCCTCACCGACGCAGGGTCAAGCTCCAGTCGCGAGTCGGGAGTGGCGGCGCCTGCGTCGGACATCGAGGCGTTTGGAAGGAACAACACGCACACGGTGACATCTCGGTCTTTGGTCGAGCGCCTGCAGATGCCGTCGGCTGGGAGGTCGAAGCGCAGGTGTTCGGCGATGACCTGCGTCGGAATGTACTCAAGGTTCGCCAAATCGCTGGGGTCGGCCACCTTGGTGACGTCAGCGATGAAGCAGGCGTGGCTGAAGTTCTCCAGCCAGTTCCATCGTTACTCGTTTGGGAACTCCCTGCTGATCATGCTTCAGGATCCCGAAGCCACCCACCGATGGGCGCCAGGTGCGCCGCGGAGAGACCGGCATCAAGGTCCTCGCCCCGATCACCCTCCGCGAACCCCGACTCGACGATGCCGGCCGCCCGGTGCGCGACGACCAGGGGCGAGTCATGTGCCGAACCCAGGTGGTCGCAACCAAGCCCGTCACTGTGTTCGACGTCCGGCAGACCGACGGACCGCCGTTGCCCGACCCCAAGATCGGCGAGGTTGTCCTCCTCCCCGGCCAAGCCCCAGCAGGGCTGTGGGAACGCCTCCAGGGCCTCCTCGAGGAACGAGGATTCGACGTGCGGCGCGGCGCTGAACTTGGCGGCCCCAACGGCTACACCGACTTTGGTGGCCGACTCGTAATGGTCCGCGACAATGTCGCCGACGCCCAGGCCGTCAAGACCCTCGCCCACGAAGCCGGACACGTGCTCCTCCACCAAGACCAAGCAAGCCGCGACTGTCGCGGGATCCTCGAGGTCGAGGCCGAGTCGGTCGCGTACATGGTGACTAGCGCCCACGGCCTTGCCAGTACACGTTTAACTACGTAGCTGGCTGGGCCCCTCAACGCCGTGACCGAACAACGCGACCTCGCCGAAATCCTTCGCAGCACATGCCAACGAGTCATCGGCGCCGCCGACCTAATCCTTCAGTCGACGCAGCCAGCGACATCGATCATCGAGGCCGCCCTCGACGCCCTCGATGGTGACATTCGAGTTCAGACCGACCCCACGCGCTGGGAAATGGTCCCCGCCAAGCCGGCACCCCATTCGTATCAGGCCATCCCAAGCGCACCGTCGTCGAACCCGACACTGCCCCTCTGACCGCGCAGCGCCATAGCCTCGACTCAAGGAGCCCGGCAGCGCCGAGACTTGCCATACGAGCTTCCGCCGACATGGCTGCACTGCCTCCACGACACAGCAGGCACGCGCGAACTCACGCCCAGCCCAGTGGATGGTCAGCGTCATCGTTCGAGGGGCGTCGCCCGCGATCCTCTGCTGCCTTGACCGACGGGCAGACGTCAGAGTCGATTGAACTCCAGATCGGGCAGACTACACGCATGGCTAGATGGCTCGACGCGGCGAATGCCTCCTTCGCGATTGGCGGGTTTGCCGCCGGAGGAGCACTTGGATGGTGGGCCGGCAGCTTTGCTACCTGCGCAGCGGCCGCTGTGCAGTGCCAAGCGAGTGTGGATGCGATCGCGGCGGTGGGAACCTGGGTTGGTGGGCTTGGCACAGTGGGGGCAGTCATCTACGCGGCCGCTACCCTTCGTCGAGACGAGCAGCTTAGAACAACCACTAAGCAGCGTGAAACGAGCAAGCTAACCGTTCATGCCGCGAACGTGACCTTGAAGATCCGTCCGACGGATTATGATGAACAAGCTATTCGCCAAATTGGAATCTGGATCAGCAATCCGCCTGGCGACTACCCACTCCATAATGTTCGCGTGTCGATCCCCGCAGTGAAGATTAGCGAGTCCATGGCTTCGATAGAGCCAGGCAACTCATCGCACGTGCTTTGCGAACTCAGGCCACCGATTGTAACCGACGGCTATTCGAAAGACCTGACGTTGCGAAATCTGGAGAATGATTTGATGCTTGAGTTTCAAATCGATGACGTGCGGTGCGCCCGTGAGTTCCACCAGTCCAGTCTCCTACGACTGACGGACCCAGCGTGATGGCGCCATATTCAGTATGGATCCTAGGATCCTATGGGCGAGCCGATGCGCTCACTGAAGTTGAGCGTGATTACGCGAAGCGACTCGCGGTCCGGCTCGGGCCTCTGCTCGCGTCCGCCGAGATGAACGTCGTGACGGGAGAGAGCGATTTGCTCGTCGACCTCTGCAACTCATATCGCCACACAGCCGCGTTGGATTCGCCCGCTCGCGCCATCACCATCCATGGATCACTTCGCTTCACCGAGCCGGTGGCGTTTCTGGGTACGTTGTTGAAGGAAGTGCCCGGTGCGGTCCTACTAATTGGTGGAACGCCCGGAGGCAGGGCAAGTAGCGAGGCGCGCCAAGCTCACGCGGCGGGTCTCCCCATCGGCGGATTCCGGCGATCAGGCGGAGCGGCCGGTGAGCTCGATCTGTTCGACGCGACTTGGAATCATCGGGACTCAGGCGACGCGGCGCACGCTTGTATGGAGTGGCTCAAGAGCAAGGCGCATGGGCTGGCAGCGCCCTAGCCGCGGCTTGCCTTTCATCCAGTTCCGCACAGATGTCCGCCAGATATCCACGACTCAAAGCGGATACAATCAGGCTATTCCGCGCCATCAAGTGAGAAGAGCGATAACCGACCCACTCCTAGTGAGTAGACCGATAGATATTGCGTCCCCATGCCATTAAACATGTCTGCGCGCAGACGGCGGGTCCCTGTTTGGCGAGCGACGAAGCGATCGAGTATCATTTGCGTGGCCACAACCATTGGCTTCGGCCCGAAGTGGGCCGCTGCAAATGCCACCTTTCGACCCTTTTCTGACTCGACCAGTGCTCGCACCAGGCGGCGTTCGATAATGTCCACGAAGTGGTTGGTGCCGAAGCAGTATTCGATCTGCCAGCCGTTGCTTGCTTCCCGAAGCAATCCATGGTGATTCCGCAGTTGCTTCCACGACTCATCTAGGTTCCAGGGGTTCATGAAGTAGATGGTGGTGAGATTCACAACCGCGCTTCGCGCCAAGTCGCGAACACCTGTGACCGCACCGTATGCATCGTGGACTGAGCCCGCCGCCAGCACTGTCAAGTCGCAGTAGTCTGCGCCAGCGACGAACTGGGCAAGTGGAAGTTGACTGGACTGCCCACGGATCTCTCCGATGAGCTCGAGATTTCGCACGTCAGGGTAGCTTGTTGCCCAGCAGTACGCCAAGTGAATCGAAGTGTGGGCGTCAATATGAGGCTCAAATTGGCCTTGGGTGATGGATTCGATCAGGCGATAGAGTACGTTTCGAGGGATCGCGCTGAAATCGATGATCGCGGACTCGACTCGTTCCAGATCTCGAAGCTCGTCTCGAATCTCGCTGACCAACCTCGGCCCAGTGATGGGGTAAGGAAGGGCCTTGAAGCGCACCGCGGGTTCAAAGCCCTCAGCGTAGAGTTCAGTAATCGCCTTTCGGGCATTGTGTCCTTTGACGCCATCAAGGAAGTTGGGATTGTCGCCCTGAAAGATCAGTACAAGCCACCGCAGTGGCCGGAGCGGTAAACCTTCGTCAGAAATGCGCGCGCGCAGGGCAAGGACGTGGTCTACGAACCCACGAGAGCGTTCCTCGAAGTTCGGGGCGATCACGACTAGGACCGGATCAGTCCCCACCATGCATTCGCGAAGCTGTTCGTTGTCAATTTCGCGGATCATCATTCCGCCTGTAGGTGAGTAGGGGCGAGACTTGGTCGGCGCTGACACGTGCGATAGTTTCCCATTTGTCTTGAGACAATTCTACGCTTTGACCACCTACCCGGGAGTGCACCCTGGGATAGGGGCCAGTATAGGGCGCACCTTCAGAACCGTACCAGAGAATAGGGAGCGAGTCGGTTGGACAGTTCTCGTGGTCAACTAATGTGAGCCCGCAGTTGCGATATCCAAATTCGAGATTGTCACCACTCCGTGCTCTCATTCGCTCGAGGCTCGGATCACGGGCGATTACGTGCTCGCCAAACCATACGCACAGGCGACGGGCATTGTCTCTGACCTCGTTGGTTTGGATCAGGGAGGAACCCGGCGCGCTTAGGCTATGGGAGTTGGTCAGTCGCATGGCGGCCCTCAGTTCTATCTCGCCGTTGTAGTCCTCAAGCAGGTCTGCGACGCTCAAGATTGCCTGCTCGGTCGCCACTTGAGCTAGGACCCATATTCGCGGTCGCTTGTGGCCGTGCCGGGCGGCAATCTCCGCCGCCGTCATAAGTCGTGCTACGTCGCCGCGCAGCGAATGGCCGCTCAGCGTCTTGTCAACCAAGAGAACCCACTCGGACTTCTGGAACAGGGACCGCAGTGGTGGGGCATAGATCTCGGCCGTTTGCGGGTTGAAGACTCCAAGAAGCAGGTCGGCCAGGCGGTCAGTTCCCTCGATCCTGCTGAGAGTCTGGGTGTCGAGTCGACCTTCTAGGTGATTCACATGGCAGAACATGCCAGTCAGCCCACTGGGGTCATTCTCGAAGAGATGTATGTATGTTAGGGGGCTGATCGAGGCGGATTCGGTCATGTGCTGCAGCATCTGCAAGTAGAGACCTCGCCATGCGTCCACGAGCATCTCCTGTTCGAGATACCTGACGTTTGCGAAGAGCACGAGTGCTGCCGTGAGCCAGTGGTCTTCGATCTCGCTGCTCAACCTCGAGAGTTGGTTTAGGGAAGTCTCTACGCGCGGCCAGAAGGGAGCATTCGCCAGCTTGTACGGGGATCGCGATTCAAGCGCTTCAATGAGATTGACCTTTGCCACGAGGTCCTCGCTAGTGGCGATTCGAGGCGTCAGGGCGGCCCAAACGCCAGAGCCATAGCGCTCGAGTGGCAGGTCGCCCGCCTCCACCCGCGGGAGGCGAAGCGTGCCAGCGGCCGCCCGAGCGAGATTAACGAGGCGTCGGAAATCCTGGGCGCCGTCGGGGCCCAATAGGCCGGACTGCGCGTCGACTCCGTAAGGAGCGTAGGTGTCGACGAGGTCTCCCACGTTGGTTGGCGTGATCCCGCCCGCGAGGAAGACGCGACCCATGACCCCGCGCTCGCGGAGCTCATGCAAGTAGCGTTTGTCCACCTGCGAGCCAGTGCCTCCCGCCTCGTGATCGACGATCAGCATGTCCGCAACTTCGAGGAGCTCTTCAGGGTCTTGCTGCATGGTTTCCGGATCGAACAGAGTGATGAGGCGCACGTCGACGTTGATGCGTGCCCTCAGTTCGGTGAGTTCAGTGACACTCCACGGTGCGTGGAGTTGAAGCCACTTGTAGTCAGTGTGCGCCAATGCGCCTGCGAGTAGTTGGGGATCCTTCACCTTGGTGACGAGCACGAGCTCGACGGGCAGTCCTGCCCTTTGCTTAACATTCATGAATGATGTCGCCGCATTGAGAGCGTGCCGACCCACGGAGTTGATGGCATGCACTCCGGCGAACTGAAAGCCTGCTTTGCTGATGTCCCGGAGGCAGTCTGGACAATGGACTTTACAGGCCTTCAGTGCAACCACGATTTCATCCAAACGCTCGGCTCAACGGTGCGGCGCCAGTTTGGTGTAGATGGCCACTGTCGGCCAACTGGCAGTGTCAGCGTGGAGTTCGATCCTGTCTACTGGCCAGCTGGTTGATTCGGTCGGTCAAGGTTCTGGCGAGCTGTTGTTCGTACTGTAGTGGGCTGCGAGGCGCTTCAACGTCTCTGGCTGCCAGTTGGGGGACACCAAGGGTGCTGCCGCGCGTAGGGGGGCGTGTGGTTGACCGTAGAGCCGCTGGCAAGCGCCAAGGCACACTTTCGGCTCAGGCCCAACGGAAGGTTCGTTCCAGCACCGGCGAGCCATTCACCCTGACAGGGCGCCGAACGCAGGCAGGCTGGGGTAGCGCCGGGCTCCGGGAGAAGGGTCGCGTTGGGCATGTCGGCCGTGAGGCCCCGGCCGGAGCGGGAGCCCGAAGGCTCACAGAGCTAGCGCCGGACCACGGGCTCGGCGTGAGGTCTCAGACTTCCGCCGGTCGCGAATGCTGACATGCGGGCGGCGAGCTGAGCGTCCCGTTCAGCCGCCACGTGTTGGTAGCGCATGGCCATGTCGGGTGTGCTGTGCCCGATGCGGGCTTGGAGTTCAGCGAGGGTCGCTCCGAGTTGCGCGGCCAGCGTCGCGCTCGTGTGGCGCAGGCCGTGGATCGTGAGTCCTGGCATGTCGATTGCCGCTTTGCCCTTGTCGTGCGCTTCGCGCAGGACGCTGTCGTTGAGTGGAGAGTGGCCGTCGCCGGCGGGGAACAGCAACTCATCCCGCTTGCGTGTGGGCCGCTTCTCAGCCCACACCCTGAGGGCGGGAAGCAGGTGGGGAGGAATGGCCACCGACCTGATGCCGGCGTTTGTCTTGGGTGGACCGATGAGCAATTGCCCCTTGAGCCGCACGACGGCCTGGCGGACGTGGACCACTCCGGCGTCCAGGTCGAGGTCGCGGACCCGGAGTCCACGCACTTCGCCGGAACGTAGCCCGCACCATCCGGCCAGGAGCAGTGGCCCTCGCCGCGCCTCTGGCACTGCGGCCAGGTAGCGGTTGAGCTGGTCGACAGTGGGCACCTCGATCTCGCGCGCCCGCTGCTTCTGCCCACCTGCCTTCACCCGGCAAGGGTTGTCATCAAGGAGCCCATCCTCGACCGCTTCCTTGAAGATGGACTTGAGCAGTCCGTAGGCGTTCGCCTGTTGGGTCGGAGTGTGATTCATCCCGGCGTACCAGGCGGCCACCTCAGTCGGCGTGACGTCGCCGAGCGACCTGCCGGCCCACGTTGGCAAGATGGCCAATCGAAGCAGCTTCTCGTACAGCGCGACCGTCGCCGGCCGAAGCCGTCGACGCCCCACCACCGTGGCCGCGTACGCGCCCAGCAGCAGAGGAGCCTCGCGAACCTGACGAGCAGGTGGTCTCCACTCTCCGCGGCTGATCAGCCGCTCCTGTTCGACTAGCCAACCCTCGGCGTCGATCCTCGCGACGAATGTGACCGGTGCGCTGTGCCGTCGGGTGTCAGGGCCGGTGTAGCGAGCCCTGAACCGCCCGCTCGGAAGCACCGAGATCTCGCCGAAGCCACGCTTGGCCTTGACCCGTCGGCTACCCATGGAGCGCACCCCCCGTCGCGCTTCGTAACGGTCGACGGGTGCGTCTGGTGGACAGGGGGAGGCCGTCAGGGGGTACGTGTTCCCCACGCAGCTCGTGTCGTGGGGAATATGTGGGGAATGAACACCCACTCATGACCACCAGTGTCCATGAGAGTCCACCTCTGACAAGGACCGAAGTCCTTGTCAGAGGGGATTTGATGTAGTCAGACGACCATACATCTTTGTGTCCGAGAGAGGACTTGAACCTCCACGCCCTTTACGGGCACTAGCACCTCAAGCTAGCGCGTCTACCTATTCCGCCACCCGGACGAGTGGTGATCCCCCAAGGGGGAGCGACAAGGAACTCTAGCAGGCGCTCGCCGTGGTTGCACAAATCCGCCTAGGCTGGGGGAGAGGAGGGCGCCACCATGATCGTCAACGCAACGTTCGAGATCGAGATCACGCCGGAGGAAGGTCTGCTACCCGGAACGCGACGCTTCGAGTTCGCCAAGGTCTGGACCGGCGAGGCCGAGGGCGCCAGCAGGGGAATCATGTTGTCGGCCGGCAACCCTGCGGACGGCACGGCCGGCTACGTGGCGCTGGAAGTGTTCGAGGGACGCATAGGCGGGCGCACCGGAAGCGTAGCCTTCCAGCAGTTCGGTTCGATGCGCGACGGGGACCAGCAGGTGCGCTACGAATTGGTGCCCGGGTCCGGCACCGGGGACTTGGCCGGCGCTGTCGGCATCCTCACCTTGGAGATCGACGCCGAGGGCGTGCACCATGTCGCCTTCGACCTCGTCTGAGCGGGCCTCAGCGGTAGGCGTTCGGCCCACCCGAGATGTCGTCGAGGGCTGACACGATCGGCGCAACCAGCACCTTGTCCTCGGCGTCCAACAGTTCCGCCAATTGATCCGTCGTGCGGGGCCCGACAAGGGCCGAGGCCACCTGGGGGGCGTCGCGTACCCACAGCAGCGCAACCTGGGTGGCGGTGAGGCCGAGCCCCTGCGCGGCGTGGGCGACTGCGTCGACGATGGCCGCCGAGCGTGGCTGGAGATACGGCTCGAGGAACCACCCGAAGTGGTCCGACGCCGCCCGTGAGTCGCGCGGAAGCCGTCCGCCGCGATACTTCCCCGTGAGCGTGCCGCGGCCGAGTGCGGACCAGGCCAGCACACCCATCCTGTGGTGCTCGGCCGCGCCCACCACCTCCACCTCGGCTCGCCGGGCCAGCAGCGAATACTCCACCTGGACGCTCGAGATCGGCGTGCGCGCCCGATCCGCCTCCTGCCAGGTGGCCGCGGTCGCCGATTGCCAGCCCACGAAGTTGGACACCCCGACGTAGCGCGCCATGCCCCGGCTCACGGCGGAATCCAGGGCAGACAGCGTCTCGTCAAGAGGCGCCTCCCCCCAGGCGTGCACCTGCCAGAGATCCACGTGATCGGTCTGGAGCCGTCGCAGTGACTGCTCGAGGTCGCTCAGCAGCGCGCCTCGCGAGGTGTCGATGATGCGCCGACCGTCGCGAATGACGAAACCGGCCTTGGTGGCGATCACCAGGGAATCGCGCGACAGGCCCGCGGCCAGTGCCTTGCCGATCATCTTCTCGGCCACCCCGGCGCCGTATGCCGGCGCGGTGTCGACGAGATTGCCGCCGCCGTCGACGAAGTCCGCCAGCAGGTCACGGGCCGCGGGCCACTCCACGTCCCTGCCCCAGGCCATGGTGCCGAGCCCGAGGCGGGAGACGTGGAGGCCTGAGGCGCCGAGTGGTCTGAGCTGCATGAGGCCAGACCCTACGCGGAGAGGACGCCGGTGAGGATCAGCACCGCGACCACTGCGGCCAGCATGAGGCGGTAGAGCACGAAGATGCGGAAATTGTGCGTCGAGATGTAGCGCAGCAGCCAGGCGATGACGGCGTACCCGATAAAGAACGCCAGCACCGTGGCTGCGATGGTCGGGCCCCAGGCCGTGGTCTGGTCCGCTCCGATGTCCTTGAGCTTGTAGAGGCCCGAGCCGAACACCGCCGGAATGGCCAGGAGGAAGGCGTATCGGGTCGCGGCCTCACGCGTGTAGCCCATGAAGAGGCCACCGGAGATCGTGGCGCCCGATCGCGACACCCCAGGGATCAGTGCCGCGGCCTGGAAGAGACCGAACAGCACCCCGTCACGCCAGGTCAGCTGCCGCAGCTCGCGGGTGTTCTGGGCCCCCATCGTGTCGGCGACGGCCAGGAAGATTGCCACCCCGGCCAGCATCGCCACCGTGATCCACAGGTTGCGGAGGGAGGTGTCGATGGCGTCCTGGAAGAGCAGCCCGAGGACGACGATCGGGACCGAACCGAGGATGACCATCCAGCCCATGCGGGCGTCGGGGTCCGATCTCTCGACGGTGCCGCGCAGGCTGCCGACCCAGGCCTTGATGATCCGCCAGATGTCGTGGCGGAAGTAGACCAGCACTGCTGTCTCGGTGCCGAGCTGGGTGACAGCCGTGAACGCGGCCCCTGGGTCTCGGCCGTCGAACAGCAGCTGACCGACGATCGACACGTGGGCGCTGGAGGAGATGGGCAGGAACTCTGTCAGGCCCTGCACGATGCCCAATACGATCGCCTCGAACCACTCCACGGCACAGTCCCTTCGTCAACGACGGCGCCACTGTACCGTCGGGGCGGCTCCCACCGCCGACTACGCTGGCGCCCATGACGAAGGTTGTCCTCATCCGGCACGCACGATCCACGGCCAACGCGGACGGGGTGCTGGCGGGCCGGATGCCCGGGGTTTCCCTCGACGAGGTGGGTCGCGGCCAGGCGCGCGCCCTCGGGGAGCTCCTGTCCGAGGCCCGGATCGCGGCGGCCTACACCTCACCCATCCAGCGCTGCCGCGAGACGGCCGCGCTGGCGGGTTTCCCCGATGCGACCGTCCTCGACGGCGTGAGCGAGTGCGACTACGGGGTATGGACCGGCGCGAAGCTCGCGGCGCTGAAGGACGAGATGCTGTGGGCGGACATCCAGGCCACACCGTCGGCGGTGTCGTTCCCGGGTGGTGAGTCGATGATGGAGATGTTCGCTCGGACCACCGAGGCCGTGGCCGAGCTGGCGAAGCGCCACCCGGATGGCGACACGGTCGTCGTGTTCTCCCATGGGGACCCCATCAAGGCCATCCTTGCCCACGCGTTCGGCATGCGGCTCGACGACTTCCAGCGGGTGCACGTGGGTCCCGCCGGGGTCAGCGTCGTGGAGTACCTGGCGCACAGACCCACCGTCCTCTGTGTCAACGCCGGCGGAAGTCTCGCAGGGCTCCTGGCCATGCACGCGGCCCCCGTCGTCGGTGGCGGCGACGTCGACCCCCCTCCAGCGCACCGCGGCTAGGCTGGGCGTCATGCTGATGGAGTTCGACAGACCGGATCGCTGCGTCGTGGGCACCATCGGGCAGCCGGGCAACCGACTGTTCCTCATCCAGGTGGCGCAGGGCAGCCGCCTCGCGGCCGTCGCGCTCGAGAAGCAGCAGGCGAGGCTCCTGGGCGTGCGGGTGGGCGAGGTGCTCGACAGGCTGGCCGAGCTGGGCCACGACGTCCCCGAGGCGAGCGGCTCGGCGGACATGGGCCCGCTAGATGCTCCCGTGACGGTGGCCTTCCGTGCGGCCGCGATCGGCCTTGCCTGGGACCAGGAGCGCGGCAGGCTGGTGCTGGAGTTGTTCTCCGAAGAGGCCGACGAGTCCGGCGAGAGTTCGCTGCTGCAGGTGCTTCTCACCCCCTCCATGGCCCGGGAGTTCGCCTCGCGGGCCGAGCTGGTCGTGGCCTCAGGACGTCCTGCCTGCCCGGCCTGCGGCCAACCCGTGGACCCCGAGGGCCACATCTGCCCCCGCTCCAACGGTTATCGGGGACCCCTCTTCACATGACCGGGCCGGTGGGTGACCTGCGCCTTGTGGGGCGGCTCGTCGACGCCTCCAACGCCACGTTCCTGGCCGTGGACGGGCAGGACACCCGCTGGGTGTACAAACCTGTCGCGGGGGAGGCCCCGTTGTGGGACTTCCCGACGGGCACGCTCGGCCGCCGCGAGGTGGCCGCCTACTCCTTGGCGCGCGAGCTCGCTGTCGACCTGATCCCCCTGACCGTCTGGGTCGACGGTCCCCTCGGGGAGGGATCCGCGCAGCAATGGGTGGAGGGCGGGGCGACCGATCTGATCGACCTTCTCCGCCCCGAAGAGCTGACCGAGGCGTGGCTGCCCATCCTCAGCGCCGTCACCGAGGACGACCAGCCCGTTGTCCTGGCCCACCGCGACGACCCCAGGCTGAGGGCGGTGGCCCTCTTCGACGCGCTCCTCAACAACGCCGACAGGAAGGCGAGCCACCTCATCGACCGCGGCGGCTCGCTGGCCGGTGTGGACCACGGGGTGAGTCTCCATGTGGAGGGGAAGCTCCGCACCGTCATCTGGGGATGGGCGGGGGATCCGCTCAGCCCGGAGGAACTCGATCTGGTGGCCAGGGCCGCGGCCGTGACCGGCCCCCTCGCGCCCGGGTTGGCCGACGAGGAGTGGGGGGCGCTCGTCGCACGGGCCGAGGCGCTGCTGGCCTCGGGCAGCATGCCGGTGCCCGGTGGGCGCTGGCCGGGCATCCCCTGGCCACCGCTTTAGCACTCAACCAAGGCGGTAAGTTGGGCGCCATGTATGCGTGGGCCCCCGTCGCCGTCCCCAGTCTCCCGAAGTCCGAGGGCACCGTCCCCGAGTCGCTCAGCCTGTATGACACCGCCACCCGGCAGCTTGTGCCGGTGGGGCCTGCTGGGGGCACCGCCCGGATGTATGTCTGCGGCATCACACCCTACGACGCCACCCACCTGGGGCACGCGAACACCTACGTGGCGTTCGACATGGTCAACCGCGTCTGGCGCGACCTGGGGCTCGCCGTCGACTACACGCAGAACGTGACCGACGTCGACGATCCGCTGCTCGAGCGCGCCGCCGCCACCGGGCAGGAATGGGAGGAACTGGCGGAGGACCAGATCGAGCTGTTCCGCAGCGACATGGAGGACCTCCGCGTCGTCCCCCCGGGCAACTACATCGGTGCGGTGGAGTCCATCTCGTGCGTGATCGAGCTGATCGAGCAGCTGCTGCCGAGCGGGCTGGTCTATCAGGTCGAGGACCCCGAACACCCCGACTGGTACTTCAACACAGTGGCCGCTGAGGGCTTCGGAGGAGTCAGCCACCTCGACGAGGCCAGCATGATCGAGGTGTTCCGGGACAACGGGGGAGACCCCGACCGCACCGGGAAGCGACACCCCCTGGATTGTCTCGTCTGGCGCTTCGCGCGGCCCGACGAGCCCAGCTGGACCTCATCGTTGGGAGCGGGGCGCCCAGGATGGCACATCGAGTGCACCGCCATCGCGCTGCGCTTTCTCGGCCCCGCCTTCGACGTGCAGGGCGGCGGCTCAGACCTCGTGTTCCCTCATCACGAGATGTGTGCGGCCGAGTCGATCACCGCCTCCCGGGAACCGATGGCCGAGGCGTTCGTGCACTCCGGCATGGTGGGCCTCCACGGAGAGAAGATGAGCAAGTCGAAGGGCAACCTCGAACTGGTCAGCCGGCTGCGCCACGGCGGAGCGGACCCGATGGCCATCCGCCTCGCGCTGCTCGACCACCACTACCGCACGGACTGGGACTGGACCCGCGACCAGCTGGATTCGGCCACCTCCCGCCTGGAGAGGTGGCGCGGGGTCCTCAACAACGCCGCCGCCCTGCCGGCCCAGGAGACCATCGACGCGATGCGCATCGCACTCCGCTCGGACCTGGACACCCCCGCGGCGCTCAGCGCGGTGGACACATGGGTGGCCGCCAGCCTCGCGGTGGAGGGCGATGACACCGAGGCGATCGGCCAGATGACCACCGCCATCGACGCCCTCCTGGGCATCCGGTTGTAGGCGGTAGGCTGCGCGTCGTGAAGTCCTTCGACCAACTCTTCGAGCAGCTGACCGAGACCGCGCGCACCAGGCCCGAGGGGTCGGGGACGGTGGCCCGGCTGGAGGCCGGGGTCCACGGCATCGGCAAGAAGATCGTCGAGGAGGCCGCTGAGGTATGGATGGCCGCCGAGTACGAGTCGAAGGAACAGGCCGCCGAAGAGATCAGCCAACTGCTCTACCACCTTCAGGTGCTGATGCTGGCGCTCGATCTGGACCTCGACGACATCTACCGCTACCTCTGACGAAGGCACCCCCGTGAGCACAGACCGCCTCCTCCGCATCGCCGTCCCCAACAAGGGCGCGCTCGCCGAGCCGGCCGCCGCCATGTTGCGTGCCGCCGGCTACCGCCAGCGCACCGACGCCAAGGACCTCACCCTCATCGATGCGGACCACGGCGTCGAGTTCTACTACCTGCGTCCCCGCGACATTGCCGTCTACATCGGCCGCGGGGACCTCGATGTCGGCATCACCGGCCGCGACATGCTGCTGGATTCGGCGGCCGCCGCCACCGAGATGATGTCGCTGGGCTTCGGCGGCTCCCGCTTCCGGTTCGCGGCGCTCGGGGGCTCCTCGATGACGGTCACGGACGTCCACGGCAAGCGGGTGGCCACCTCCTATCCTGGCCTGCTGCAGGTCTACCTCGACGAACTGGGCATCCAGGCCGAGATGGTCAAGCTCGACGGTGCCGTGGAGTCGGCGATCCGGCTCGGCGTCGCGGATGTGGTGGCTGACGTGGTGGACACCGGCACCACGCTGAAGCGCGCCGGCCTCGAGCTCTTCGGCGACTCGATCTGCACCTCTGAGGCCGTTCTCATCCGCCGGGCCGGAGGGGAACTGCCCCCCGGCGTGGCCGGCCTCGAGACGCGCCTCACGTCCGTGCTCGTCGCGCAGAACTACCTGATGATGGACTACAACGTGGCGCAGGAGGATCTGGCCGCCACCACCGCACTGGCGCCGGGCGTCGAGGGACCCACCGTGTCCGCGCTTGCCAAGGACGGCTGGTGCGCCGTGCGGGTGCTCGTCCCGCGTGAAGGGGCACACCTGCTCATGGATCGCCTCTACGAGGCGGGGGCCCGCGGCATCCTGCTGACCGAGCTCGCGGCGTGTCGCCTGTGACCGAGCGGCCGCTTCCGGAGCGGTTGTCCTACACCAGCCCCCCGGCGTTGATGACCGGCGTGGTGCTGTCGGTCATCCTGATGTCCTCAGCCCTGTTCGGGTGGTGGGCGCTGGGCAAGGAGATCCGGGACCGGGTCACCTGGCCGCAGGCCGGCACCCTGCTCTTCTTCGTGCTGCTCATGGTGGGCCTCATGCTGTCCATCGGCTACTCGAGGCTCTGGGCCAACGAGGACGGGGTGACCGTCCGCAACGGGTTGTTCCTGCGTCGCTACCGGATCGACGAGGTGGCCGGCGTCCGGTTGCGCCCGGGGGACGCCTGGTCGTCGCTGCTGATCAAGGGCGGGCACGAGATCCGCCGCCGCCCGGTCCTGGCCATCCAGTTCCTCGAGGGCGAGGCCGCCCAGCGCAAGGTGGTGGAGCTTCGCCGTTGGCTCGTGGACCACGGGGCCACCAGCCGCGACGTGGACCCCAGCCTCCTCGACGACCTCGGCTCCCCACCGGATCCGGCCTGAGTCACATGATGCCGCGCTTGCGCAGCAGGGCCTCGATCTCAGCGTCCTCGGGGTCCACGCCCTTCTGAGCCGCGGGCTTGGACGCCTGCGCGGCCGGCTTGGCGGCCGGGGCGGGGGAGGCCACCTGCGGGCGCTTGCCCTGCGCGGCCGGCTGCTGGGGCGCCGACGGGGCAGCGGGCTTGCGTGTCCGCGGCAGGAACGCCGCGATCACGATCAACAGCACGCCGCCGACGAACAGGCCCAGGCCCCAGCTGGTCATCACAGTCCAGGGCGTGCCCATCAGCCAGTCGATGAACGCGCGGATGCCGTCAACGATCACCTGGGTCAGGCCTGTCAGGTAGAGACCGACCGGCAGGAGCGCCCAACCGAGGCCCATCACTGCGGGGCGCGCTCGGCGTGAGCGCGCCGTCACGCCCGCGGCGATGGCGAGGATCACGATGGTCAACCCGATGGTGAGGAGCAGCGACAGTTGCATGCCCACCAGTCTGGCACACGGCCCTGTTTGCGTCTTGGGCGATAGGCTCGGACCATGCCTGAGCTGAGATCCCTGGCGCAGCCCAGCGCCCGCTTTGCGGGCGACGACGGCGCGCCCGACCCCGTCGTGCGATCCGCCATCGAGCGTGCCACGGAACAGGCAGGCTACGCTCGCGCCCTCGTTGCCCTGTGCGCCAGCCGGCTGCTGCTCCCGGTGATCGCGACGGGGGATGAGACCGACCATCCGGATCCGGACCGCCATGCCGAAATGGCGGCCGTGACGCTCACCGACGACTCGGGCACCTACCTGGTCGCCTTCACCGGCTACGACTCCCTGCGCGCTTGGAACAACGAGGCCCGCCCGGTGCTCTGCCTGCTCGACGAGCTGGCCGCGACGGTGATCCCCGCGGGGGCCACCCGGCTGCTGCTGGATGCGGCGGGGCCAGTCCCATTCGTGATCGAGGGCGACACGCTGGCCTCGCTGGCCGACGGAAACGCGCTTGTGGAGCTCGATAACGGGGACTTCGCCTGGGCCAGAACCGCCTGACCGGGTGCTTTTGGAGTTTCTCGGGGCCGCGGCGTAGACTGCTGCGAGTTATCCGGCGGCCTATGCTGCCGCGCAAAAGTGGAGTCGTCACTCCCACCCGAGCTGCCCTGGTGGCCGGGTCGCCCCAGGCGAACGGTCGTGGACCGTGCGTCGGCGTTGTGGCCTCCGCATGCGCGGAGGTCTTTTTCGTCGGTGCCCACACCATCTCTCACTGGAGGACCCATCAGCACTGAACCGCGGATCAATGATCGCATCCGAGTACCCGAAGTCCGGCTCGTCGGCCCCAAAGGCGAGCAGGTAGGCATCGTGCGCGTCGAGGACGCCTTGCGTCTGGCGGCGGAGAACGATCTGGATCTTGTCGAAGTGGCGCCGATGGCCCGTCCGCCCGTTGCCAAGCTGATGGACTACGGCAAGTTCAAGTTCGAGGCTGCGCAGAAGGAACGCGACGCCCGACGGAACCAGTCGAACGTGAGCACCAAGGAGATGAAGCTCCGGCTCAAGATCGATTCGCACGACTACGAGACGAAGAAGGGCCACGTCGTCCGGTTCCTCAAGGCCGGAGACAAGGTCAAGATCACCATCATGTTCCGGGGGCGCGAGCAGTCCCGCCCCGAGCTCGGAATGGATCTCCTGAAGCGGCTCGCCGCTGATGTGGCCGAGTACGGCTACGTGGAGTCTTCCGCCAAGCAGGACGGTCGCAACATGCTGATGGTGCTCGGCCCCACGAAGAAGAAGACAGAAGCCAAGGTGGAGCAGGCCGCAGATCGCGACCGTCGCATCGCCGAGCGCCTCGAGCATGCCGAGCAGGAACGCAAGATGGAGGCAGAGCTGCGCGCCCAGGCGTCTCCCTCGCCGAAGAAGCATCGCGGCCCGGCAGACAACATGGACCCAGACATCGATCTCTGACGAGATCGAACAGAAGAAGAAAGCGAGCCAACCATGCCGAAGATGAAGTCGCACTCCGGCGCGAAGAAGCGGTTCAAGACGACGGGGACGGGCAAGCTGCTGCGCCGTCAGGCCAACCTCGGCCACCTCAACGAGCACAAGTCATCCACCCGCACCCGCCGCTTGGCCGGCGTCGAGGTGGTCTCGGCTCCTGACGCCAAGAAGATGCGCAAGCTCCTCGGCAAGCACAAGGGTCGCTGAGCGATTCCCCCGGCGCCACCGCCACCTCCCACCTAGACCATTCGTCGGCGCTGCCGACCACATCCAAGGAGATCCCCCATGGCACGCGTGAAGCGTTCTGTGAACGCGCATAAGAAGCGTCGTGAAATTCTCGAGCAGGCCTCCGGCTACCGCGGTCAGCGCTCGCGCCTGTACCGCAAGGCCAAGGAGCAGCTCCTGCACTCGGCCACCTACGCCTACCGCGATCGTCGCGCCAAGAAGGGCGACTTCCGCCGCCTGTGGATCCAGCGCATCAACGCCGCCGTCCGCGCGGAGGGCATGACCTACAACCGCTTCATCAACGGCCTGAAGAACGCTGGTGTCGAGGTGGATCGCAAGATCCTGGCCGAGCTGGCCGTCAACGACACCGCCACGTTCAACGCCCTGGTCGCGGTCGCCAAGGATCACCAGCCCGCAGCAGCCTGAGAACTCCTCAGTGACGATGGAACCGAACGTTGCCCCTGGCCTTCCCGCCTCGGTGCTGCGTTCGGTTCGTCGTTTGACGCAGAGGAGGGGCCGGGACCTGTCGGGGACCTTTCTCGTCGAGGGTCGCCAGGCGGTCCGGGAGGCGCTGGCCGCGGCGGATGTCGTCGAGGAGGTGATCGTCGACGATCCCGCCAAGCACGCTGATCTCCTGGAGGGGATCGCCGTGCCGGTGTGGCAGGCCGACGAGCACGCCATGAGGCAGCTCAGCGACACGGTCACCCCGCAGGGCATCGTCGCGGTCTGCCGGCAGCTGAGCTACGGCTGGGACGCCCTGGAGGGCGCCCGGCTGGTGGTGATCTGCGCACAGGTGCGGGACCCCGGCAACGCGGGCACCGTCATCCGGTGCGCCGACGCCTTCGGCGCCGACGCCGTGATCCTCACCGCCGGAAGCGTCGAGATCTACAACCCCAAGACCGTCAGGTCCACGGTGGGCAGCCTCTTCCACATGCCCATCCTCACCGGCGTTCCCCTGTCCGAGGCCGTCGCGCGGGTCAAGGCGATGGGGCTGAAGGTCCTCGCGGCCGACGGCGACGGGGCACCACTGGACCTCAAGGCCGCCGCCGGTGAGCTCAGCGGTCCCATCGCCTGGATCATGGGCAATGAGGCGTGGGGACTGCCGCCGGAGGATGCCCGGCTGGCGGACGAGGTGGTCGCCGTGCCAATGTGGGGGCAAGCGGAGAGCCTCAACCTCTCCAGCGCGGCTGCGGTGTGCCTCTACGCCACCGCATCTGCGCAACGTCGAACCGGTGAAGAAGGAGGACCCGACGATGTCCGGGCCCAATGACAACTTTGATCCCAAGCAGGTCGCTGCCCTCAATCCGGATGCCATCGACTCCGCCGTGGCGGCCGCCCTGGCGGCGATCGACGCGGCCACCACCACCGCCGAGCTGAAGCAGGCCCGCCTGGACCACGCGGGCGACGCCTCGCCGCTGGCGTTGGCGAACCGTGAGATCGGCGCCCTTCCGCCTCAGGCCCGCAAGGAGGCCGGGCAACGGGTGGGGCAGGCGCGCGCTACCGTCGCGCGGGCCTTCGCGGATCGCCAGGCCGGCCTTGCGGCCTCCGAACTCGAGGAGGCGCTCGTGGCCGAACGCCTTGACATGACGCTGCCTGTGGAGATGGGCCCCCGCGGGGCTCTGCACCCCGTCACGTCCCTCATCGACGAGATGATCGACGTATTCGTGGGCATGGGCTGGGAGGTGGCCGACGGTCCCGAACTCGAGGCCGAATGGTACAACTTCGACGCACTCAACCTGGCGCCGGACCACCCCGCACGGGCCCAACAGGACACCCTGTGGGTGGACCCGCCGTCGGAGGGCAAGCTGCTGCGCACCCAGACCTCGCCTGTGCAGGTCCGGTCTCTACTCGAGCGTGGCGTCCCGCTGTATGTGATCAGCCCCGGGAAGGTCTTCCGGGCCGATGAGTACGACTCCACCCACCTGCCCGTGTTCCATCAGTTGGAGGGACTCGTCGTCGACAAGGGCATCTCGATGGCTGACCTGCGGGGGACTCTGGACCACCTGGCGCGGGCAATGTTCGGCGACGTGCAGACCCGGATGCGGCCCCACTACTTCCCGTTCACCGAGCCGAGCGCCGAGGTGGACCTGCAGTGCTTCGTCTGCCACGGTGAGTCCGTCGGCAACCCGGAGCGCCCCTGCCGCACCTGCCGGTCCGAAGGCTGGATCGAGTGGGGCGGCTGTGGCGTCGTCAACCCGCGCGTCCTCACGGCCTGCGGCATTGACGCCGACGTCTACTCGGGCTTCGCCTTCGGGATGGGCGTGGACCGCACGGTGATGTTCCGCACCGGCGCGCCGGACCTCCGCGACTTCGTCGAGGGCGACATCCGATTCAGCCGTTCAATCCTGGGAGGATCCCGATGAAGGCCCCCGTTTCCTGGCTGCGAGACCTCGTCACGCTGCCCGCCGGCGTCACCACCGCCCACCTCGCCGAACAGTTCACCGCGTTGGGCCTCACCGTCGAACACATCGAGTCCACCGAGTCGCCCGTCACCGGTCCCCTCACCGTGGGGCGCGTGCTCACGTCGGTGGATGAGCCGCAGAAGAACGGCAAGACCATCCGCTACTGCCGGGTGGATGTCGGCGCCCACAACGACGAGGCCACTGACGAGTACCCCGCGAGCCGCGGCATCGTCTGCGGAGCCCACAACTTCGCCGAAGGCGACCTGGTGGTGGTGGCGCTCCCCGGCACCGTGCTGCCCGGCGACTTCCAGATCGCCGCCCGAAAGACCTACGGACACGTCTCCGACGGCATGATCTGCTCCCAGCTCGAGCTCGGGCTGGGCGAGGATCACGACGGCATCATCGTGCTGCCCTCCGACGCAGGTGAGCCGGGCGACGACGCCGTGGCGCTCCTGTGGACCGCCGACGAGGTGCTGGACATCGACGTCACCCCCGATCTCAGCTACTGCCTGTCCCTCCGGGGCCTGGCGCGGGAGGCCGCGATCGTCAACGGGGTCTCGTTCGAGGATCCGTACCGGCAGCACCTGCCTGAGCCCACCGACGGCGGACACCCCGTCGTGCTGGAGGACCCCCGCTGCACGGCGTTCGTAGCCCTCACCATTGACGGCCTCGACCCGGCTGCCGCCACCCCGGGGTGGATGGCGGACAGGCTGAAGGGGGCGGGAGTCCGCTCGATCTCGCTGGCGGTGGACGTGACCAACTACGTGATGCTGGAGTCCGGTCAGCCCCTCCACGCCTACGACGCGCGAAAGCTCCAAGGCCCGATCCGGGTCCGTGCGGCCGCAGCAGGGGAAAAGTTGCGGACCCTGGACGGGCAGGACCGGCAGCTGGACGCAGACGACCTGCTGATCACCGACGACTCAGGCCCGATCGGGCTCGCGGGCGTCATGGGCGGCGAAGACACCGAGGTGTCCGGATCGACAACCACCATCGTGCTCGAGGCAGCGCACTTCCAGCCGGTCTCCGTGTCCCGGACCTTCCGCCGCCACGGACTTCCCTCGGAGGCGTCCAAGCGGTTCGAGCGCGGCGTCGACCCGCAGGTGCCCTACGCCGCCGCCCGGCGCGCCGCCCAACTGCTCACCACCCACGGCGGGGGTGCGATGACAGCCGAGACCGTCGTCGGGTCGGCCCCAACGCCCCACAGGGTGTCGTTGCGCTCCGGACTCATCCCCGCCGTGCTGGGGACGCGCGTGGATCAGGACGAGAGCGTCCGGCTGCTGGCGGCAAGCGGGGTGTCCGTCACTTCGCTGGGCGATTCCCTGACGCTGGAGGTGCCGAGCTGGCGCGGCGACCTCGTTGATCCCTACGACGTCGTCGAGGAGGTCGGACGCCACATCGGCTACGACCGCATCGGACTCAAGCTCCCCATCCCGCCCGTGAGCCGCGGGCTGGCGCCGCGCGTGCTCCATCGGCGGGCCGTGCTGCGGGCCATCGCGGCCCTCGGCTTCACCGAGGTGCTGTCGCTGCCCTTCGCCTCCGTCGAGGAGCTCGATCAGCTGCAGATCCCGGCCGACGACCCGACCCGGCGGCTCATCCGGTTGGCCAACCCGCTGTCCGAGACCCATCCCTACCTGCGGACCTCCTTGCTGCCGGGGCTGTTCGCCGCCGTGGCGCGCAACACCTCCCGCAGCCTCACGGACCTCGCGCTGTTCGAGCAGGGCAAGGCGTTCTTCGACGGTGGCGAGCCCGCCGCACCGCGTCCCGGCGTGGCGCACCGACCCTCCGACGAGGAGATCGCCGACATCGACGCGGCCATCCCGGCGCAGCCGCACACGGTGGCCGCGGTCGTCACCGGCAACTGGAGGCCCGCGGGATGGGCCGGCCCTGCTGTCGCGGCGGACTGGACACACGTGGTGGCCCTCGCGGAGCACGCCGCCGCGGCCGTGGGTGCGCGGCTGTCGCGGCGCAACGTGGAGCGGGCGCCATGGCATCCCGGTCGCTGCGCTGAGCTGTCGCTCAACGGGATCGTCCTGGGCTACGCCGGCGAGGTGCACCCAGCGGTGGTCGCGGCTCTGCGGCTCCCCGAGCGAACCGCGGCTGTCGAGTTCAACCTGGACCTCCTGCTGAGCCAGGCCGTCTCGGGGGGCGCCATCGGGACTCTGTCACCGTTCCCGCTCGCCAAGGAGGACGTGGCGCTGATCGTCGATCGCGACGTCCCTGCCGCTGAGGTCGAGTCCGCGTTGGCTGAGGGTGCCGGGGAACTGCTGGAGTCCATCTCCCTGTTCGACGTGTACTCGGGCGATCAGGTGGGCGAGGGACGCAAGTCGTTGGCGTTCGCGCTGCGCTTCCGATCCGACAGGACGCTCACCGACGCGGAAGCCGCAGCCGCGAGGCAGGCGGCCGTGGCGGTCGCCGTCGAACGGTTCGGGGCGGTGCAGCGCGCCTGACGCTCACGCCGGTTCCCCGGCGTCCCGAGTAGGCTGCTCAGGTGCAGATCACGCGGATGGACTACCCCTCGTTCCCTGAGGATCCAGGCTTCTGGATCTTCGAACTCGACGAGCGTCTCTGGGGCGACGTGGTGCGCGGGCTGTTCGGCAACGAGGACCTGTCGCACTCGGCGCTGCGCCGCTGGGCCGAAGGGACCAGGCCCCAGTACAGCCTCCAGGTGCCGTTCGTTGCGTTCGAGGACGGCACGCCCGTGGGTGTCGCGTTCGTTGAGCTGCCGCAGCGTGACAACAGGCACGTGGCCTTCCTCAGCGTTGTCGTGGCGGAGGCTCACCGCGGCCGTGGCATAGGCGCGGCGCTCTATGACGCAGCGGTCGCGGAGGCGCGCTCCGCCGGCCGCGACACCCTGCAGGCCTGGACGTGGGAGCCGGCCACTCCCCGCGGCTCGCGCCGGCTCAGCGCGGCTGAGGGGGAGGGGGCCATCGACCCGGAAGGAGCACCGGCGCGATTCCTGCTGGGCAGGGGCTACCGGCTCGTGCAGGTTGAGACCATCTCAGGGATGACCCTCCCGGAGCAGGGCCTGCTGGACGCCGATGCCGCTGCGGCTCGGGCGGCCACCGCGCCCGAGTACGACCTGGTGCAGTGGTCTGGAACCACCCCGGCTGAATGGCTGGACGAGATGGCCCGCTTGATGGTGGTGATGAGCACCGACGTGCCGATGGGCGAGGCGGCTCTTGAGCCTGAGCTGATCGACGCCGCCCGGGTGCTCAGCCACGATGAGGCGCTGGCCAGGGGTGGCTGCGAGTGGCTCTATACCGCCGTCCGGCACATCCCGACGGGGCGCCTCGTCGGCTTCACCCGATTCATCTACGAGTCCGGCCGGCCGGTGGTGGACCAGTGGGAGACCCTCGTCGTTGGAGACCACCGCGGTCGCGGCCTGGGCTGGTTCGCCAAGACGCACAGTCACGCCTCCGTGCGCGCACAGTGGCCACTGGCCGGGCGGCTGAGCACGGGCAACGCGTCGGAGAACGACTACATGTTGGCCATCAACCGGCGTCTGGGGTATCGCCCGATCGCCGCGTCGGGTTGGTTCGAGCACCGGATGCGGGGCTGAGGCGCGTGGCGCTGTCCCGTCGGTCCATCGTTGAGGCAGGGCTAGGCATTCTCGACGAGTACGGCCTCGGCGACCTTTCGATGCGGCGGGTTGCCGACGCACTCGGGGTCCAGGCCGGGGCGCTGTACTATCACGTTCCCAACAAGCAGTCGCTGCTTGCGGCCGTCGCCGACGAGATCCTCGCCGCCGCTGTGGCCGACGGGGCCCCGGGTCCAGGCGCCGTCGCCGAATGGCTGTCGGAGTGGGCGCGAGGGCTGCGTCGGGCGCTGCTCCAGCACCGCGATGCCGCCGAGCTGGTCTCCTCGGCACACGCGCTCGGACTCGGCGCGGTGGACCCGTGTGGCGCTGGCAGGGAGCGGCTGGAAGCGGGGCTGGCGCCTGAGCCTGCCGCCACCATGGCGGCGCTCCTGCACTTCGTGCTCGGGCACGTCATGGAGGAACAGACGCGGGCGCAGATGCATCAGCTGGGCGTGGTCAGCCACTTCGATGCCGCCGACGCAACCCGCACCTTCGAGTGGGGGCTTGCGCTCTTCATCTCAGGGGTGGACTCGTCCACGGTGCGGATCGGGGTCGGACCCGGCGCGATGCGATGAGCGCGAGTGCGCGCCTCGTCCTGCGTTCGCTGATCGGACCGGTGTACGCGCCCACGCTGGCCCAGGCCGTCGGAATGATGGCCACTCTGCCTGTGATCCCGCTCATCGCCCTGGCGTTGGGGTTCTCGGTACCGGCGGCAGCAGCGCTGACCCTCATCACCGGTGTCGTGGGTGTTCTCGGCCCCATCCCTTTGGGGGCGCTGATGACGGCGCTGGGGGAGCGGCGGGCCATGATCGTCACCGGGGTGGCGGTGACCTGCACCCAGATCGGCACGCTGGTGATGGTGGAGCATGCACGCATCACCGGCCCCACGCACTGGCACCAAGCGGGCCTTGTCGCCTCCCTCGTGGTGTCGTCACTGTCCCGGGAGGTGTGGATCATCGGGCGGCAGGCCTACCTCGGAACCGCTCTGCCACCAGAACTGCGGGCCCGGGGGATGAGCACCTTCGGAGGCATGATGCGCATCGGCCAGGTGATCGGGCCACTGCTCGGGGCAGGCATCATCGCCCTGGGGCATGAGGGTTGGGTGATCGGTCTCGACGCGGTGGCGATGGCCGCCGCCACGCTCATGGTGGCGCTCACGATGCTCCCCGGGGAGCACGCCGCGAAGCGACCCACCATGCGCCAGGCAGTGGGAAGAATCCCGGTGGCGCCCTCGCCGCAGGCGCCGGACCGGACCGCCGGCGTGACCATGGTCCTCGCCGGATTCGCCACGGTGCCGCTCACCATGTCCCGGATCTCCCGCCCGCTCATCTTCCCGCTGCTGGGCGCGATGCTCGGGCTCCGCGGTGACGAGATCTCGCTCATCTTCGCCATCGCCGCCGTGGTCGAGTTGGGGATGTTCGTTCCGGCGGGGACCCTGATGGACCGACATGGGCGGGCCGCCGTCCTGGTGCCGTGCCTCATCTTCTCCGGCGCCGGATACGTGCTTCTGGTGGTGCTCTCCGCGACAATCCCAGAGGGTTCGCGGACCGGGGCCTTCTGGGCCCTTGCAGCGTCGGCGGCCCTGGTGGCATTCGGGAACGGGTTCGGGGCCGGCATCGTGATGACGCTGGGTATCGACCTGTCGCCCGAGGCCCACCGGACCCGGCATCTGGCCAGGTGGAACACCGTCAACGGCACGGGTTGGCTGCTGGCGCCCGGCATCGTGGCACTGGTGACGGTGGCGTGGCCGATCGCGGCGGCCGGGGCCGTGATCGGGGGTCTGTGCTGGGCGGGAGCGGTGTGGGCGTGGTGGTTGATGCCTCAGATCACGCCCGGGCCAGCAGGCGGACCTGCTCGTCGAACTCGGCCTCGATCTCCGGGTTCCGACGGTAGGTCACCGACGACACAGTGAGCGCCGTGAGGAGGTTGAGCAGGAAGCCGGGCAGGATCTCGTAGACGTCGAAGATGCCGCCCTCCAACGTCCCCCAGACGCCGACGGTCACCGCGCCCACCACCATGCCCGCGAGGGCTCCCCAACTGCTGAGCCCGCGCCAGTAGAGGCTCAGCAGCACCGTCGGCCCGAAGGCGGCGCCGAAGCCGGCCCAGGCGAAGGCGACCAGGCCCAGGATGGTGTCGTTCTGCTCCCAGGCCAGGGCAGCGGCGACGATGGCCACGGCCAGCACCGCCCCCCTGCTCAACAGCACGCCGCGTGCGGCGGTCAGCCCTGCGGGGAAGAACGTCGCGTACAGGTCCTCGACGAGGGCCGACGCCGTGACCAGGAGTTGCGACGAGATGGTGGACATGATGGCGGCGAGGATCGCCGCCAGCATGAACCCGGCGATCAGGGGGTGGAACAGCAGTTGTCCCAAGGCGATGAACACCGTCTCCTGGTCCGGGAGGAGGCCCTCGTCACGCTTGAAGACGGCGATGCCCACGAGTGCGGTGCCTGCGGCGCCGAGGCAGGACAGGATCATCCAGCCCATGCCGATGCGTCGGGCGGGCACGGCCTCCTGAGGTGTGCGCAGCGCCATGAACCGCACGATGATGTGCGGCTGGCCGAAGTAGCCCAGCCCCCACGCGGCAGACGACACCACGCCCATCACGGTGGTCGTGGCCCCCCAGAGCTTGAAGGCGTCCGGGTCCAGCGTCACGACGATGTCGTACAGCGCGACCGGCCCGCCGATATAGACCACCCCTGCGAGCGGGACCGCCACCAGCGCCGCCAGCATCATGATTCCCTGGACGAGGTCGGTGTAGGACACGGCCAGGAAGCCACCCACCAGGGTGTAGAGCACCACAACCCCGGCCACCAGGACCATGCCCAGGCGGTAGTCCATGCCGAACGAGGCGTCGAAGAACTTGCCCCCGGCCACCATTCCGCTCGAGACGTAGAAGGTGAAGAACACCAGGATGATCACGCCGGCGGTGAGGCGTAGCGCTCTCGTCGAGTCCCTGAGGCGGTTGCCGAAGAAGCTGGGGATGGTGATCGCGTCGCCCGCCAGTTCGGTGTAGGCGCGCAGGCGGGGGGCGACGAACTTCCAGTTGAGCCAAGCGCCGATGCTCAGCCCGATGGCGATCCAGAACTCCACCATGCCTGAGAGGTACAGCGCCCCGGGCAGTCCCATGAGCAGCCACCCCGACATGTCGGAGGCTCCCGCGGAGAGCGCGGCCGCCACTGGGCCGAGCGCCCGTCCCGCCAGCATGTAGTCGTTGACGGTGGTCGTGCGGTAGTAGGCCCAGACTCCGATGCCGATCATGGCGGCGAAGTACACGACCATCGCGATGCCCTGGTAGGTCTCCTCAGACATGTCTTCCCTTCGAAGCGGCGAACTCAGGTCAACCTATCGCGCGTTCGCGGGGGCAGGATCGGCGAACTCAGCTAACGCGACCCTTGGGCCCTGCTGCAGAGATGACCAGGCCGAGGATTCCGAATGCGAGGAGCGCCCATCCCACCGTGACGGCGGGTGCGGTCCAGTCCTGCAGGGAGGACATCGTGCCCTCGACAAGGGCCGACTGGACCGCCGCAGCGAGGGTACTCCCGTCGGGGACGGAAACCCCGTCGAGCGTGCGCCGCCCGAGGATCACCGCGACCATCCCAGCGACCGCCGCCAGGGTCCAGGCAACCCAGCGCCCTCGGCGTGAGCCGACGGCGAGCCCGAGGACAGCCAGCAGGGTAGCGGCCGCGTAGAACCAGATCCAGTGCCTTGCCACCGCCAACCCGTCAGCGGCGTATCCGGCCTGCACCGTGTCGGGCCGGCCGAGCGCGATACGCAGCTCCTCGGCGGGGACGTCGAGCTCCAAGACGAGGGGGCGCAGGAGTTCCGGCGTCATCTCCAGCAGCCTGGCCTGACCCTCCTCGACGAATGGCGCCAGTGGCAGCCACAGAGTCGGAGCGTCGGCGCCGTCGGTGCGCATGGCGTCCAGGCCCGTCACGAAGTCCGCACGCGACAGGTCGATCGCCTCGTGCCACGCCTCCGTCACGCCGTCATCGGTCAGCGCTGCGTGTACGGCGAGCCCGATCAGGTCCTCCAGTTGTGTCCGGACTCCGGGGAGAAGGTCGACGGCGGAGGGGAGACGTGCGACCGCGGCCGCGCTCAGTTCGACGGCGATCGCGTCCATCACGCGCTGATCGGAAGCCAGGGGACCCGCTATCGCGTGCAGGGGGGCCGGGGTGCGGGCAACCCGGTCGAGCCAATGGGCCCCCAGCCCGGCCAATGCGGCGCCAACTGCGGCGAGCAGGAGCACGAGCGAGATCGTCGTGCGGACGAAGCTGGCCACCGGCGCCTCCTCAGATGTGGGGAACCCAGGGTATCCCGCCCCGGGTGGAATATGTATCGAACTCCTGGCATACTCAAGCCTATGACGTATTCAGTGGCGGTGGCGGGGTGCACGGGCTACGCGGGCGGCGAGCTGCTTCGCCTGCTGCTCCAGCACCCCGAGGTCGAGATCGGCGCACTCACCGGGAACTCGAGCGTCGGCGACAGGCTGGGGGTCCACCAGTCCCACCTGTTCGCCTTGGCCGACCGTGTGGTCGCGCCCACCACCGCGGACGAGTTGGCAGGCCACGACGTGGTCTTCCTCGCGCTTCCGCACGGCACTTCGGCCGCCATCGCAGAGCAGTTGGGCGACGACACCCTCGTGGTGGACGCCGGGGCCGATTTCAGGCTCCAGGATTCTGCTGCGTGGGAGCGGTTCTACGGGTCGGCGCATGCGGGGACGTGGCCGTACGGCCTGCCCGAGTTGCCGGGCCAGCGGGAGCGCTTGGCCGGGGCCAGGCGCATCGCGGTCCCGGGCTGCTACCCGACGGCCTGCACGCTCGCCCTTCTCCCCGCCGTGGCCAACGGCCTGATAGATCCGGGCCAGATCGTCATCGTCGCGGCCAGCGGGGCCTCCGGCGCCGGGAAGTCACTCAAGCCGAACCTCCTCGCCTCCGAGGCGATGGGCAACATGAGCCCCTATGGAGTGGGCGGGATTCACCGGCACACCCCTGAGATCGTTCAGAACCTCTCGTCTGTGACCAGCGCCGCGGTCAACGTCTCGTTCACCCCGCTGCTGGCCCCGATGCCCAGGGGAATCCTCTCCACCTGCTCCGCGCCAGTCGCCGAGGGTGTCACCTCCGAGGACGCGCAGCAGGCCTATCGGGAGTTCTACGCAGACGAACCGTTCGTGCACGTCCTGCCGCCGGGGGTGTGGCCTCAGACAGCCTCGGTCGCGGGGTCCAACGTCACGACTGTCCAGGTGACGGTCGACGAGTCGGCGGGTCGGCTGATCGCCATCTCGGCCATCGACAACCTCACCAAAGGCACCGCCGGCGGTGCGGTCCAGTCGATGAACCTGGCCCTGGGTCTTCCGGAGTCACTCGGGTTGCCCGCGGTGGGCGTCGCGCCCTGATCCAGGCAACGCATATCTCAGATAAGGAAGCTACACAGTCATGAGCACACCTACCGGAGTGACCCTCCCGCAGGGATTCCTCGCCTCGGGCGTCACGGCCGGCCTCAAGGCGAGCGGCCGCCCAGACCTCGCCGTCGTCCGGAACACCGGGCCGAGCATGGCGGCGGCCGGCGTCTTCACCTCGAACCGCGTCGTCGCGGCCCCGGTGAAGTGGTCGAGGCAGGCGGTCGAGGACGGACAGTTGCAGGCCGTGGTGCTCAACTCGGGCGGCGCAAACGCGTGCACGGGAGCGGACGGTTTCGCTGATTCGGCTGCGACGGCGTCGCGGGTCGCGGGGCAGCTCGGGCTCATCACTGACAACGTCGCGGTGTGCTCCACCGGGCTGATCGGGCTCCGGCTGCCGATGGACCTCCTGCTGCCGGGGGTCGACGACGCGTGCGCACACCTGTCGGATGACGGGGGCCCCGCCGCGGCCGTCGCCATCATGACCACCGACTCGGTCCCGAAGCAGGCAGGCATTCGGGTTGGGCCGTGGTCGATCGGAGGGATGGCCAAGGGAGCGGGCATGCTCGCCCCAGGCCTCGCGACCATGCTGGTGGTGCTCACCACCGACGCCGTCCTCGACGCGGGAAGCCTCGACGCCGCCCTGCGGGAGGCCACCCGGCTGAGCTTCGATCGGGCAGATTCCGATGGCTGCATGTCCACCAACGACACGGTGCTGCTGATGGCCAGCGGCGCCTCCGGGACAGCGCCGGAGCCCACCGAGTTCCAGGTGGCGCTGACCGCGATCTGCCAGGACCTCGCCCGGCAGTTGATCGCCGACGCCGAGGGCGCGGCCCACGAGATCTCCATCGAGGTGGTCGGTGCAGCGTCCGAGAGTGACGCGTTGACGGTCGGCCGGGAGATCGCCAGGTCCAACCTGTTCAAGTGCGCCATCTTCGGCGGCGATCCCAACTGGGGGAGGGTGCTCTCTGCCATCGGCGTCACCCACGCCACGTTCGACCCGGACGCCCTGGACGTCTCCTTCAACGGCATCATGGTGTGCCGGGCGGGCCAGATCGGCGACGACCGCGGCCTGGTGGACCTGTCGGGCCGTCAGGTCCACGTCCAGGTGGACCTTCATGCCGGCCGCGACACAGCGACGATCCTCACCAACGACCTCACCTACGACTACGTCAAGGAGAACGCGGAGTACTCCACCTGACCGCGGCGCTCCGCCGCACCTCCGCCTTCACGCTCCGCAACCCGAGGGACCTCCCATGATGACCAAGACCCGTATCCAGCAGCAGCCCGAGCTCATCGCCAAGGCGGGCACCCTCATCGAGGCGCTGCCCTGGCTGGCGGAGTACGCCGGGCAGACCGTCGTGATCAAGTACGGCGGGAACGCCATGACCGACGACGCGCTCAAGCGCGCCTTCGCCGAAGACATCGTGTTCCTGCGGCGCGTTGGCGTGAAGCCGGTCGTGGTGCACGGCGGCGGACCCCAGATCTCCTCAATGCTGGCGCGCCTCGACATCGCCTCGGAGTTCCGCGGCGGGCTCCGCGTCACCACCCCCGAGGCGATGGACGTGGTACGGATGGTGCTCGTCGGGCAGGTGGGGCGCGAGTTGGTCAATCTCATCAACCAGCACGGGGCGTTCGCCGTGGGCATGTCGGGCGAGGACGGCGGACTGTTCACCGCCAAGCGTCGCGGCCTGATGATCGATGACGAGGAGATAGACCTGGGACTCGTCGGCGACGTGGAGTCGGTTGATCCGGCGGCCATCCTCGACCTGATCCAGGCTGGCCGCATCCCGGTGGTGGCCACCGTCGCCCCGGACGTCGAGGGGCAGGTGCACAACGTCAACGGCGACACGGCGGCCGCCGCACTGGCGGTGGCGCTGGGGGCCAAGCGGCTGGTGATGCTCACCAATGTGGCAGGTGTCTATGCCAACTACCCCGACGAGGAGTCGGTGATCACGCAGATCTCGACGCCCGAGGTGCGCGGAATGCTCCCGCGACTCGACGCGGGCATGATCCCCAAGATGGAGGCCTGCATCCGCGCCGTCGAGGGAGGCGTCACGTCCGCCACCGTCATCGACGGGCGGATCCCGCACTGCCTCCTGCTGGAGATATTCACCGACGAGGGCGTGGGCACCATGGTCACCAACGAGGGGGCAGCGGCATGAGCCAGGCAGATCTCCAGGCGAGGTACGGCGCTGTGATGATGAACGCGTTCGGCCCCCCGAAACGGGTGTTCGAGCGCGGTGAAGGGGTGCACCTCTACGACGCCGACGGCGCCCGCTATCTCGACCTCCTCTCCGGGCTCGCGGTCAACGGCCTCGGACACAATCATCCCGGCGTCACCGCGGCGATCACTCGCCAGTTGGGCCACCTCGGCCACGTGTCCAACTTCTTCGCCAGCGAGCAGCAGATCCGCCTCGCCGAGCGGTTGGCTGCCTTCACGGGCGCGCCCGAGGCACGCGTGTTCTTCACCAACTCCGGAACGGAGGCCAACGAGGCGGCCTTCAAGCTGACGCGGCTCACGGGCCGTACCAAGCTGGTGGCCATGGAGGGCTCCTTCCACGGCCGCACCATGGGGGCCCTGGCGCTCACCCACAATCCCAAGTACCGCGAGCCGTTCGAACCTCTCCCCGGCGAGGTGACCTTCGTGCCCTTCGGCGATGTCGCCGCGCTGCGCGAGGCGGTGGACGACACGACGGCGGCAGTGGTGGTGGAGACCATCCAGGGGGAGAACGGCGTGGTCCCGGCGCCGGAGGGGTTCCTGGCCGCGGCGCGCGAGATCGCCACCGCGGCGGGCGCGCTGCTGTGGATCGACGAGGTGCAGACGGGGCTCGGCCGGTGCGGCGAGTACCTGGCGCACCGCGCTGAGGGCGTGGTGGCGGACCTGGTCACGCTGGCCAAGGGGCTCGGCAACGGTTTTCCGGTGGGTGCCTGCCTCGCCACAGGTTCTGCGGCGTCCCTGCTGCAGCCGGGGCAGCACGGCACCACCTTCGGCGGCAACCCGGTCGCTGCGGCCGCCGGACATGCCGTCCTCGATGCGTTGGAGGGCGGCGTCCTGGACAACGCCCGCACCACCGGGCGTTGGCTCGCCGACGCCATGCGGGATCTGGGTCATCCCCTGATCAGGGGAGTCAGGGGGCGGGGCCTGCTCCTCGGGGTGGTCCTGACCGATGAGGTGGCGGCGCGGGTGGCAGACGACGCGCTGGACGCGGGATTCATCATCAATGCGCCGCGCCCGAACGTCCTGCGGGTGGCGCCGCCGCTCATCTCCACGCCAGCAGAACTGCAGCCCTTCGTCGACGCGCTGCCGGGCCTCCTGGCGCCGCATGCCTGAAGTGACGAGGGCGGGACGGCTGGCCACGCTGCGCCAGCTGGTCAACGAGGCGCGTTACGCCTCGCAGGCGGATCTGATCGAGGCCTTGGCCGCGGAAGGCATCAGCGTGAGCCAGCCCACACTGTCCAAGGACCTTCTGGCGCTCGGCGCCATCAGGCAGCGGGCGGATGACGGCTCCCTCGTCTACGCCGCGGGCTCCGATGAAGGGCACGGAGCGACGATGGACAAGCTGGCCCGCCTGTGCGCGGAGATGCTCCAGTCGCTGCGTGCGGCCGGCAATCAGATCGTGCTGAAGGTGCCCCCGGGGGCCGCTCAGTATCTCGCCGCCAGCCTCGACGCCGCCGCGATGGCGGGCGTGATGGGTACGATCGCCGGGGATGACACCATCCTCGTCATCGCCGCAGACGAGGAGGCGGCCGACGGCGTGGTGCTGCGGATCTCCGAGATGACCAAGAGCGGACGACCAGGAAGAGGGCTTCTCGATGAGCACTGAGCAGGGACGACTCTGGGGCGGTCGATTCGCGGGGGGACCCAGCGAGGCCATGTTCGCGTTGAGCAAGTCCACGCAGTTCGACTGGCGGTTGGCGCTCCACGATGTGGCCGGGTCCCGGGCCCATGCCAAGGCCCTGCACGCCGCGGGACTGCTGGACGATCAGCAGGCGGCCGCCATGGACGAGGGTCTCGCGGAGCTATCCCGTCGGGTCGAGGCGCGCGAGTTCGTCGCCGCCGAGAGCGACGAGGACGTCCACGGCGCCCTGGAGCGCGGGTTGAAGGAGATCGTCGGCGCGGAGCTTGGAGGCCGTTTGCGGGCGGGACGCTCCCGCAACGACCAGATCGCCACCCTCATCCGCAGCTATCTGCGCGAGGAGGCCCGGCTGATCGCCCAGGACGTGGATCAGGTCATCGACGCGCTTGCCGCGCAAGCCCACCGGCATCTGGGCGTGGTGATGCCCGGCCGCACACACCTCCAGTCCGCGCAGCCCATCCTGCTGAGCCACCACCTACTGGCGCATGCCTGGCCGCTCGCCCGCGACATCGACCGCCTGCGCGACCTCGACCGCCGACTGGCGGTGAGCCCGTACGGCTCCGCGGCGCTCGCCGGCACCTCCCTGGGGCTGGACCCCGAGCTGGTCGCCCGCGAGCTCGGATTCGGCTCCTCCGTGCCCAACTCGATCGACGGCACCGCGGCACGGGACCTCATCGCCGAGGCCGCCTACGTGCTGGCCCAGATCGGTGTGGACCTGTCCCGCCTGGCGGAGGACGTGATCCTCTGGTGCACCGCCGAGTTCGGATTCGCCAGCCTGGACGACGCCTGGTCCACGGGCAGTTCGATCATGCCGCAGAAGAAGAATCCGGATGTGGCGGAGCTCGCGCGCGGGAAGGCGGGGCGCCTGATCGGCAACCTGGCGGGGCTGCTCGCGACCCTGAAGGGGCTTCCGCTGGCGTACAACCGGGACCTCCAGGAGGACAAGGAGCCCATCTTCGACGGCGTGGACCAGCTTCACGTGCTGCTGCCCGCCGTCGCGGGCATGGTCGGGACCTTGACCTTCCATCCGGACCGGATGGCCGAGGTGGCGCCGAAGGGCTTCTCGTTGGCCACGGATGTGGCGGATCACCTCGTCCGCGCCCATGTACCGTTCGCCGTCGCCCACGAGGTAGCGGGGGAGACGGTGCGCTACTGCGAGGCGAGGGGCATCACGCTGCAGGAGCTCACCGCCGAGGACCTTCCCGCCATCTCGCCCCATCTCGACGGGTCGGTGCTGGCGGTCCTGACGGTGGAGGGATCCGTCGCCTCCAGGAATGGGCGGGGTGGCACGGCGCCGGATCGCGTGGGTGAGCAGCTCGAGGAGCTGCGCGCGGCCCAGGTGGAGCTCGCCGGGTTCCACGCAGGCTGAGCCCCGAGGAGCCCTCGGGCTATGCTGACCGGCGTGAACGCACTGCTCGACGACCTTCGCTGGCGTGGCCTGATTGCCCACTCGACGGACCCCGATGCGCTGGCGGCGCATCTGGACGACGGCCCGGTGAGGTTCTACGTGGGGTTCGATCCCACCGCGCAGAGCGTGCACACCGGCAACCTGGTCCAGCTTCTGCTGGCCCGAAGGCTTCAGGATGCGGGGCACCAGCCGTTCCTGCTGGTAGGCGGTGCTACGGGCCTCATCGGGGATCCGAAGCAGTCCGGAGAGCGTGTGATGAACTCAGCCGACGTCGTGGCGGGTTGGGTGGAGCGGATCCGGGCCCAGGTCGAGCGCTACGTCCTGTTCGAGGGGCCCAACGCCGCCACCATGGTCAACAACTTCGACTGGACCAGCCAGATGTCGGTCCTGGACTTCCTCCGCGACGTGGGCAAGCACTTCCCCGTCAACAGGATGCTCGCGCGCGACGTCGTCGCCCGGCGGCTGGAGTCCGGCATCTCGTACACGGAGTTTTCCTACGTGCTGCTGCAGTCGATGGACTACCGCGAGCTGCACAGGCGTCACGGCGTGACGCTGCAGACGGGCGGCTCGGACCAGTGGGGCAACCTGACCGCCGGGGTCGAGCTCATCCGGCGCAGCGACCAGGGGCACGTCCATGCCATGGCCACGCCACTGCTGACGAAGGCCGATGGCACCAAGTTCGGCAAGACCGAGGCCGGCACCATCTGGCTCGATCCGACGTTGACCTCGCCGTACGCGTTCCATCAGTTCTTCCTCAACGCAGAGGATGCCAAGGTCATCGACTACCTCAAGGTGTTCTCGTTCCGCTCACGGGAGGAGATCGAGGCTCTCGAGCGCTCCGCGGTCGAGGCTCCGTTCAAGCGGGAGGCGCAGCGCGCCCTGGCAGACGACGTGACGGACCTTGTGCACGGAGTCGACGAGCGGCAGGCCGCGGTGCACGCCGCTGGAGCGCTCTTCGGGCGGGGGCAGCTGGAAGACCTGACGCCACAGACGCTGGAGACGGTGCTGAGTGAGGTGGGCGCCAAGAGCGTCGACGCGGACGTATCCATCGTCGACGCGCTGGCGCTGTCCGGCGTGGTCGAGTCGAAGGGCGCCGCGCGGCGCGCCATCGCCGAGGGCGGCGCCTACCTCAACAACGTGAAGGTGGAGGACCCGGAGCTCATGCTCACGCCCTCAACCCTCCTGCACGGGCGTTTCGCTGTCCTCCGACGAGGGCGCAAGACGGTGGGCGGGGTTTACCGCTCCTGAGTCACCCGCGTTCCGTCAAGCCCTCCACGCCGAGTGAGTTCACGGTGGCGCGGGTGCGCGCGGCGGAGGCCTGCATCTCGTCCTCCAGTGAGGTGCCCGCGGCCAGCTCGTCGGGGATCAGGTAGACGCGCGCGGGATTGCTGCTGCTGTGCTTGGTGATCATGGTGGGCGCATACTCGGCTGCGGTGGCGGCGAAGCCTCCTCCGCCCTGCTCGGTGAAGGTGACCTGGGCCACGTAGCCGTCGTAGGTGAGCGGCTGGGCCGGTCCACTTGAGGCGATGAGGTTTCCCGCTCCGTAGACCACCCATTTGTCGTTCACCCGATCGATGGGCTGGACGACGTGGGCGTGTTGACCGAAGAGGAAGTCCACGTAGGGCGAGGCGGTGACCTGTTCCGCATACAGGCGCTGCTGTTCGTTGATGCTGCTGGAGTACTCGTCGCCTGCGTGGATGTGCACCGCGACGAGGTCGGCGCCTGCCTCACGGGCACGCTGAGCCTGGGCGATGGCCAGGTCAGCGTCGAGCAGTTCGACCGACCACGGTTTGCCCTCGGCCTTCGGAATCCCGTTGAGGCCGTACGTCTGGCTGATGACGGCTACCTTGACGCCCGAGGCTGTGGTGTAGACGACGGGGGTGTTGGCCGCGGCCTCGGTGGCGTACGAGCCGGCGGTCATGATGCCCGCAGCCTGGTGCACGTCGATCGTGCGCACGAGGCCTTCCCATCCCGCGTCCATGGTGTGGTTCGACGCCGTGGTGCAGAGATCCCAGCCCACGGCCTTGATCGCGGGAGCGATCTCCTGGGGTGCCGCGAACAGGGGATAGTTCCGGAAGGGCCCGTCGACGGCGGCGAAGGGAACCTCCGAGTGGCAGATGGCCATGTCCGCCGCCGAGACGTAGCTCTGGAGCGATTCCAGCTGGGGGAGAAAATCGAAACGAGGGGCGCCTGTGACCTTGGCGTCCACCTCCGCACTGTTCCAGAGGGAGTTGTGCCACAGCAGGTCGCCGCTGACGTTGATCGTCACCGTCCGAGGGGGGACGGTGGTCGACGGCGCCGCGCTCGGGGACGGGGACGCGCTCCCACTGGCCTGCGGGGTTTGTCCGTCCTGCGAGACGGTGGACTGTGTGGCTTGTGGCTCATCAGGTCCGGCGGGGGACAACCCCATGGGCGCACAGCCCGTAGCCAGCAGGATCGCCAGGACCGGCCAAGGGGAACGGAGCGTCTTCATTGCGCAAGGCTACGCCGCGCCTTGAGGCACTCCCAAAGGCTCACCAGCGTCGAGTTGCACGGCCGCTGCGGGGTGTGTAAGGTTCATCAAGCTTCGACGGTGCACCGGACGATCAGGACGGACCCGAAGCCACCACCCAAACTCACAAGGTCGGGCGAGTGTGTGTTCAACAAGAACCCGCTCAAGGCCCGGGCGGCGAGTGCGGCCCCGAAGAAGTCGATTTGATCGGCCAGAGGGACTCGGGTAGTGTTCCACAGGTTGCTCCGGCAACCGGCAACAACTCAATAGCGGTCGGCCCCAAACCAAGCGGTTTGACAGGGGTGAGCAGAGTGAGTAACGTAGGACAAGCCGCGAAAGCGGAGTTCAAGGCTAAAAGCCCTAGTCAATAGGGATTTCAAGCCACTTGCAAGCAGCTCGAAGCTGTCAGAACGATTTGACAGGCCGAACGCAAGAGAGTAAAGTTGGACGAGCCGCCTAGCGGCAAACAACTAAACTGAGGAACTCGCCGATTTGACAGGCGAAACATTCCAAAGTAAAGTTGATCGAGTTGCCCCAAGCGGAAGTCGAGAGACAGAGGCGCGGGACGCACCCGAAACTTGAGAACTCAACAGCGTGCTTAAAGTCAATGCCAAAAATGCACATTGCAGGGCTTGCCTTGCAATTGCGAACCCGTCACGTGACCTCGGTCACGTACGGATTCCTTTGAATGAATATTGATAGATCCAGCAATGGATCCTGTCAGTTTCAAACCAAAATTAGATTGACGGTTAAACAGGCCTCGGCCTGCACCGATAAATTTCAATGGAGAGTTTGATCCTGGCTCAGGACGAACGCTGGCGGCGTGCTTAACACATGCAAGTCGAACGGTAAGGCCCCTTCGGGGGTACACGAGTGGCGAACGGGTGAGTAACACGTGAGTAACCTGCCCTTGACACTGGGATAACACCTGGAAACAGGTGCTAATACCGGATATGAACTTCCTCGGCATCGGGGAGGTTGTAAAGCTCCGGCGGTCAAGGATGGACTCGCGGCCTATCAGCTTGTTGGTGAGGTAACGGCTCACCAAGGCTTCGACGGGTAGCCGGCCTGAGAGGGCGACCGGCCACATTGGGACTGAGATACGGCCCAAACTCCTACGGGAGGCAGCAGTGGGGAATATTGCACAATGGGCGAAAGCCTGATGCAGCAACGCCGCGTGCGGGATGACGGCCTTCGGGTTGTAAACCGCTTTCAGCAGGGACGAAGCGAAAGTGACGGTACCTGCAGAAGAAGCGCCGGCTAACTACGTGCCAGCAGCCGCGGTGATACGTAGGGCGCAAGCGTTGTCCGGAATTATTGGGCGTAAAGAGCTTGTAGGCGGTTTGTCACGTCGGGAGTGAAAACTCAGGGCTCAACCCTGAGCCTGCTTCCGATACGGGCAGACTTGAGGAAGGTAGGGGAGAATGGAATTCCTGGTGAAGCGGTGGAATGCGTAGATATCAGGAGGAACACCAGTGGCGAAGGCGGTTCTCTGGACCTTTCCTGACGCTGAGAAGCGAAAGCGTGGGGAGCAAACAGGCTTAGATACCCTGGTAGTCCACGCCGTAAACGGTGGGTACTAGGTGTGGGGGACTTCCACGTTCTCCGTGCCGCAGCTAACGCATTAAGTACCCCGCCTGGGGAGTACGGCCGCAAGGCTAAAACTCAAAGGAATTGACGGGGCCCCGCACAAGCGGCGGAGCATGCGGATTAATTCGATGCAACGCGAAGAACCTTACCTGGGTTTGACATATGCCGGAAACATCTAGAGATAGATGCCCCTTTATGGTCGGTTTACAGGTGGTGCATGGCTGTCGTCAGCTCGTGTCGTGAGATGTTGGGTTAAGTCCCGCAACGAGCGCAACCCTCGTCCTATGTTGCCAGCGGATAATGCCGGGGACTCATAGGAGACCGCCGGGGTCAACTCGGAGGAAGGTGGGGATGACGTCAAGTCATCATGCCCCTTATGTCCAGGGCTTCACGCATGCTACAATGGCCGGTACAAAGAGCTGCGAACCTGCAAGGGTAAGCGAATCTCAAAAAGCCGGTCTCAGTTCGGATTGGGGTCTGCAACTCGACCCCATGAAGTCGGAGTCGCTAGTAATCGCAGATCAGCAACGCTGCGGTGAATACGTTCCCGGGGCTTGTACACACCGCCCGTCAAGTCATGAAAGTCGGTAACACCCGAAGCCGGTGGCCTAACCCTTGTGGAGGGAGCCGTCGAAGGTGGGACCGGTAATTAGGACTAAGTCGTAACAAGGTAGCCGTACCGGAAGGTGCGGCTGGATCACCTCCTTTCTAAGGAGCCTCAGACTGAGCGCATAGCGTCTCAGTCCAATGTCTGATTCCGAAGCATTCGTCTTCGGTCAGGCAGGCACCGGAATCGTGGAACATTGACCATTAAGTGAAGTGGAGTCGGTCTGTCAGTACAACCTGAGCAATCAGGAGTGGAAAGTCAGTCAGTCGAAGCGACACCTGAGCACGCTGTTGGGTCCTGAAGGGTCGGTTGCGCAAGCAACCCCTTTCAACGCGGACCAGGTCGAAAGGCATCTATGATGCCGGCCAGCCTGGGCCCGCCCGTATCTTGAGAACTTCACAGTGGACGCGAGCATCTTTGTAGATTAACAAGCTACTAAGTGCGATCGGTGGATGCCTTGGCACCAAGAGCCGAAGAAGGACGTTGTAACCTGCGATAAGCCTCGGGGAGCTGGTAAACGAGCTTTGATCCGAGGATTTCCGAATAGGGAAACCTTGAAATACCGGAGTCATGTCCGGCAACCTCTGCCTGAACACATAGGGCAGTTGGAGGGAACGCGGGGAAGTGAAACATCTCAGTACCCGCAGGAAGAGAAAACAACCGTGATTCCGTGAGTAGTGGCGAGCGAAAGCGGAAGAGGCCAAACCTCAATTGTGTGATAGCTGACAGGCGTTGCAATTGGGGTGTAGTGGGGCCGTTCAGACTGTGCTGTCAAGCAGTCAGAGAGTAAAAAATGATTAACGAAGTCGAAGTGTGCTGCGAAGGCCACAGCAAAGAAGGTAACACTCCTGTAGACGTAAGTTATTCACTCTCGAGCGTAACCCCAAGTAATGCGGAACCCCTGAAATTCCGCATGAATCTGGCGGGACCATCCGCTAAGCCTAAATACTCCTTGGTGACCGATAGCGGACAAGTACCGTGAGGGAAAGGTGAAAAGTACCCCGGGAGGGGAGTGAAATAGTACCTGAAACCGATCGCATACAATCCGTCGGAGCCCGCAAGGGTGACGGCGTGCCTTTTGAAGAATGAGCCTGCGAGTTAGTGGTATGTGGCGAGGTTAACCCGTGTGGGGAAGCCGTAGCGAAAGCAAGTCCTAATAGGGCGATTCAGTCGCATGCTCTAGACCCGAAGCGGAGTGATCTATCCATGGCCAGGGTGAAGCGACGGTAAGACGTCGTGGAGGCCCGAACTCACTTGGGTTGAAAACCGAGGAGATGAGCTGTGGATAGGGGTGAAAGGCCAATCAAACTCCGTGATAGCTGGTTCTCCCCGAAATGCATTTAGGTGCAGCGTCGCATGTTTCTTACCGGAGGTAGAGCACTGAATGGTCTAGGGGGCCCAAAAGCTTACCGAAATCAGTCAAACTCCGAATGCCGGTAAGTGAGAGTGCGGCAGTGAGACTGTGGGGGATAAGCTTCATAGTCGAGAGGGAAACAGCCCAGATCATCAGCTAAGGCCCCTAAGCGATAACTAAGTGGAAAAGGATGTGGAGTTGCGGAGACAACCAGGAGGTTGGCTTGGAAGCAGCCACCCTTGAAAGAGTGCGTAATAGCTCACTGGTCAAGTGATTCTGCGCCGACAATTTAGCGGGGCTCAAGTTATCCGCCGAAGCTATGGCATTCATACGCATGACCGTAAGGTTGTATGGATGGGTAGGGGAGCGTCGTGTGCACAGTGAAGCGGCGGGGTAACCCAGCCGTGGAGAGCACACGAGTGAGAATGCAGGCATGAGTAGCGAATGACGGGTGAGAAACCCGTCCGCCGAATATCCAAGGGTTCCAGGGTCAAGCTAATCTGCCCTGGGTAAGTCGGGACCTAAGGCGAGGCCGACAGGCGTAGTCGATGGACAACGGGTTGATATTCCCGTACCGGCGAAATATCGCCAATGCTGAGGCGAGTAATGCTAAGCACGCAAGGTCAACGGAGGTCTTCGGACCGAGGTTGACTGAGTCTGCGACCCAAACTTGTATTAGGCAAGCTGCGGAGGGACGCAGGAAGGTAGCTCTTCTCGGGTTTGGATATCCCCGGGCTAAGTGCGTAGGGCGAAACGTAGGCAAATCCGCGTTTCATGTGCCTGAGACATGATGGGTCGATTACTTTGGTAATCGTAAGAGTGATCCTATGCTGCCTAGAAAAGCTTCGTGAGCGAGATATTAGCCGCCCGTACCCCAAACCGACACAGGTGGATAGGTAGAGAATACTAAGGCGATCGAGATAACCATGGTGAAGGAACTCGGCAAAATACCCCCGTAACTTCGGAATAAGGGGGACCTGAGACGTATTAGAATTTACTTCGAAAGCGTCGAGGGTCGCAGAGACCAGGCCCAAGCGACTGTTTACTAAAAACACAGGTCCGTGCTAAGTCGTAAGACGATGTATACGGACTGACTCCTGCCCGGTGCTGGAAGGTTAAGGGGAAGGGTTAGCTTCGGCGAAGCCTTGAACTTAAGCCCCAGTAAACGGCGGTGGTAACTATAACCATCCTAAGGTAGCGAAATTCCTTGTCGGGTAAGTTCCGACCTGCACGAATGGAGTAACGACTTGGGCGCTGTCTCCACCATGGACTCGGCGAAATTGCACTACGAGTAAAGATGCTCGTTACGCGCAGCAGGACGGAAAGACCCCGGGACCTTCACTATAGTTTGGTATTGGTGATCGGAGTGACTTGTGTAGGATAGGTGGGAGACTTTGAAGCTTGGACGCCAGTTCAGGTGGAGTCATCGTTGAAATACCACTCTGGTCACTTTGGTTATCTAACCTAGGTCCATTATCTGGATCAGGGATAGTGCCTGATGGGTAGTTTGACTGGGGCGGTCGCCTCCTAAAAGGTAACGGAGGCGCCCAAAGGTTCCCTCAGCCTGGTTGGCAATCAGGTTTCGAGTGTAAGTGCACAAGGGAGCTTGACTGCGAGAGAGACATCTCAAGCAGGGACGAAAGTCGGGACTAGTGATCTTCTGGTGGCACATGGAAGCGCCAGGACTCAACGGATAAAAGGTACCCCGGGGATAACAGGCTGATCTTGCCCGAGCGTCCATAGCGACGGCATGGTTTGGCACCTCGATGTCGGCTCGTCGCATCCTGGGGCTGGAGTCGGTCCCAAGGGTTGGGCTGTTCGCCCATTAAAGCGGCACGCGAGCTGGGTTTAGAACGTCGTGAGACAGTTCGGTCCCTATCCGCTGCGCGCGTAGGAGTCTTGAGAAGAGCTGTCCTTAGTACGAGAGGACCGGGACGGACTAACCTCTGGTGTGCCAGTTGTTCTACCAAGAGCACGGCTGGTTGGCTACGTTGGGAAGTGATAACCGCTGAAAGCATCTAAGCGGGAAGCACGCTTCAAGATGAGGGCTCCCACAGAATAATCTGGTAAGGCCCCCTATAGACCATGGGGTGATAGGTCGGATGTGGAAGTGCAGCAATGCACGGAGCTGACCGATACTAATAGGCCGAGGGCTTGTTCTACAAAGATGCTACGCGTCCACTGTGAGGTTCCCGAGATACGGTCGGGAACCGTCGACAACTGAAACTGTCGCGGATTACCGACACTATTTCAATAGTGTTTCGGTGGCCATAGCGAGAGGGAAACACCCGGTCCCATCCCGAACCCGGAAGTTAAGCCTCTCAGCGCCGATGGTACTGCAAGGGGGACCTTGTGGGAGACTAGGACGCCGCCGGACTTAAAAAACCCCCTGACTTCGGTCAGGGGGTTTTTTGTTTTTCCACACCCAGAGTTCGCCTGGGACTCACGGCCGACTTCTGGCGTCTCATGCTGTGAGCGATTGGGCGGAACTGGCCTTGCCTGAGAAGATGGATGTATGTCTACTGATAACTCTACACCGAGTGACGATCGCCGAGGCGCCGGCGACGGCCGACCACAGCGCGACCACGGAGGTCGCCAGGGAGGGGAGAACCGTGGGGCTCCGCGCCGGGACGACGATCGTGGTGGGTCGCGTCCGGATGGTGAGCGTCGTCAGTGGGACAAGCGCGGCGGATCACGCCCCGAGGGTGAACGTCGCCAGTGGGACAACCGCGGCGGACCCCGTCGCGATGACAACCGTGGCGGATCACGCCCCGAGGGTGAACGTCGCCAGTGGGACAACCGCAGCGACAACCGCGGCGGACCCCGTCGCGATGACAACCGTGGCGGATCACGCCCCGAGGGCGAACGCCGTCAGTGGGACAACCGCAGCGACAACCGCGGCGGACCCCGTCGCGATGACAACCGTGGTGGGTTGCGTCCGGATGGTGAGCGTCGTCAGTGGGACAACCGTGGCGACAGCCGTGGTGGGTCCCGTCCGGATGGTGAGCGTCGTCAGTGGGACAACCGCGGCGACAACCGTGGTGGGTCCCGTCCGGATGGTGAGCGTCGCCAGTGGGACAACCGCAGCGACAACCGCGGCGGACCCCGTCGCGATGACAACCGTGGCGGATCACGCCCCGAGGGCGAACGCCGTCAGTGGGACAACCGCAGCGACAACCGCGGCGGATCACGCCCGGATGGTGAGCGTCGCCAGTGGGACAACCGCAGCGATAACCGTGGCGGGCCTCGTCGCGATGACAACCGTGGTGGGTTGCGTCCGGATGGTGAGCGTCGTCAGTGGGACAACCGTGGCGACAGCCGTGGTGGGTCCCGTCCGGATGGTGAGCGTCGTCAGTGGGACAACCGCGGCGACAACCGTGGTGGGTCCCGTCCGGATGGTGAGCGTCGTCAGTGGGACAACCGTGGCGATAACCGTGGCGGGCCTCGTCGGGATGACAACCGTGGTGGGTTGCGTCCGGATGGTGAGCGTCGTCAGTGGGACAACCGTGGCGACAGCCGTGGTGGGTCCCGTCGGGATGACAACCGTGGTGGATCACGCCCCGAGGGTGGTGACCGCCCGCAGCGGACTCAGCGTGACGGCGAAGAACGCACCTATCGCCCCGGGACAGCACCGAAGATCGACGAACCGGCGACGCCGTCGGGCTTCGTGGAGTCCGAGTTGCCCGTGGGCGTGCGCGCCGAACTGAAGGGTCTGCCCAAGGACCTGGCTGATATCGTCGGAGCCCACATCTGGGCAGCCGGTCAGCTGGTGGACGAGGATCCCGAACTCGCGTTCCGGCACGCTGAGGCCGCGAGGCGCAGAGCGGGCCGGCTCCCGATCGTCCGCGAGGCGGCCGCGGAGACCGCCTACGCTGCCGGTGAATACGCGATCGCGTTGCGTGAATTCAGGGCGATTCGTCGGATGTCCGGGGGCGATCAGCTGATCCCCGTCATCGCCGACTGTGAACGCGCCCTCGGCCGGCCGCGCGATGCCCTCGAGGTCCTGGCCGAGCTCGATCCGAAGACCAAGGACATGTGGCTGAGGATGGAGTGCCTCCTGGTTGAGGCGGGCATCCGCGCCGATCTCGGCCAGCGGGCTGAGGCAATGCGACTTCTGCAGGCCGCGATCAGCCGCAAGGTCGGGCCCCCGTTCGGCCAGGCACGTCTCCGCTACGCCTACGCCAACCTTCTCGAGGAGGAGGGCGATGTGGAGGGAGCCCGGGAGTGGTTCAGCTCTGCGGCGGCCCTCGATCAGGGCGCGGAGCTGGACACCTCGGATCGAATCGCTCAGCTCGACGGTGTGGTCCTGCCAGACTTCACGCCTGACGAGGAGGATGACGACGAGTCCGAGGGTGATGTGGGCGATGAGTCTCGCGACACCGAGGTCGAGCCAGAGGATTCGGAACTCGAGGGCGACGAACCCGAGGCTGACGAGGACGACGAACCCGAGGGTGACGAGGACGACGAACCCGAGGGTGATGTGGGCGATGAGTCTCGCGACACCGAGGTCGAGCCAGAGGATTCGGAACTCGAGGGCGACGAACCCGAACTCCAGGTGGTTGAGCCGGAGCTCGACTTCGAGCCGGAGCCGCAGCTCGACCTGGAGGTCGAGCCGGAGCCCGAGCGTGACGTCGAGGCTGAGGGCGTCGATGATGAGCAGCTCAGCGAGGATGAGCCTTCGGGCGCTGATGAGGACGAGGAGCGGGCCGCCGAAGACGGCGGTGTCGCGGAGGAGGAGCAGGACTGATGCTGGCCTTGGCAGCCGCCTATGACGCGGCGCTGTTCGATCTCGACGGGGTGATCTACCTGGGCCCCTACGCCGTCGAGGGGGTTGCCGAGGCGCTCGACGAGCTCCGCTCACGTGGCACCCGCCTGGGCTTCGTCACCAACAACGCCGCACGCACCCCCGCGACGGTGGCAGAGCACCTGACGGAGCTCGGCATCCACGCGGAGGAGGCCGACGTGGTCAACTCGACGCAGGCGACGCTGCGCATGCTGGAGGCGGACCTCCCCGCCGGATCTCGCGTCCTCGCCGTCGGGACCAACGCCCTCGAGGAACAGTTGAGCGGGGCCGGGTTCACCGTCGTCGGCTCACTCGACGATGACCCGGTCGCCGTCGTGCAGGGGTACAGCCCGACGATCGCCTGGCATCGGCTCGAAGAGGCCGCCCTGGCGGTTCAGCGAGGGGCCGCCTGGTACGCCACCAATCCGGATCTCACCCGCCCGTCGGACCGCGGAATCGTTCCCGGCCTCGGGTCGCAGCTCGCCGTGGTGCGGGTCTGCGTGGACGTGGATCCCAAGATCGCCGGCAAGCCATTTCGTCCACTCCTTGACGAAACCGTCCGGCGCATCGGCGCGGACCGCCCGATCTTCGTCGGGGATCGCACCGACACGGACATTCTCGGCGCCAACACGGTGGCCATGGATTCCCTGTTCGTCTTCACCGGTGCCCACGGCAAGGCAGACCTCGCCGATGCTCGACCCGAGTACCGGCCCACCTACATCGGCTACGACGCCTCCGCCCTGCTGGAGCCTCCGCGCGAGGTGGAGATCATCGGGCAGCGGTTTGTCTGCGGCTACCAGGAAGTCGACCTCATGGACGACCACGGCTACCTCTCGACGAAGCCGGTGACCCGGGACGAGCAGCTCGATGCCCTCTGGGCTGGGCTGCAGGCCAGATGGCGCTACGGCGTCGACATCTCGGCCGTGCTGAACTCCCTCGACACACTCAGGTGAGCGTCCCCACGCCGCGCGCTGCCGCGCCGTCGGACGTGCGCCGCAGCGAGGTGGTCGTCAGCGTCATGGCCGGCCTCGAGGGCGTCGAGGAGCTGCCTGTGGAGGAGCAGACCGCGAGATTGACTGAGGCACAGGCAGTCCTCGCGGGCGTGCTCAACAACGACCCCGGCGTTGGCCAGCCGGGTATCCCCGGCGTGGGCCGTGAGGCTTGATCTAGCGCTCGTCGACCGCCGGCTCGCCCGGTCGCGGACACACGCCTCCCTCCTGATCGCCGATGGGCGCGCCACCGTCAACGGGCGCGTGGTGAGGAAACCGTCCACACCCGTCGGCCCAACCGATGTCCTCACCGCCGACGCCGAGCCGTGGGTCTCCCGCGCGGCCCACAAGCTCATCGGAGCGCTGGACGGAGCGGGGATCTCCGTGCAGGGGCGCGTGCTCGACGCCGGCGCCTCCACGGGCGGCTTCACCCAGGTCTGCCTCGAGCGAGGTGCGTCGCTGGTCTACGCCGTCGACGTGGGCCACGGGCAGCTGGCCCCCGCGCTGCGGGCCGATCCGCGGGTGCGGGTCCACGAAGGACTTAACCTCCGCTCATTGAACCTGGACCACATCGACGGTGTGCCGGTGGACCTCGTCGTCGGCGACGTGTCGTTCATCTCCCTGCGCCTGCTGTTGCCGCAGCTCCTCTCCGTTCTGGCGCCCGATGGGGAGGCGTTACTGCTGGTGAAGCCGCAGTTCGAGGTGGGCCGGGAACTCCTGGGCAGCGGCGGACTGGTCCGCGACGACGACGCGAGGCGCCGCTGCGTCGACGATGTGGTGCTGGCAGCCAACGAGCTGGGGTGGAGCGAGCGCTGGCGTGCCCGCAGCGCCCTCCCAGGGGCGTCCGGAAACGTGGAGTACTTCGTGCATCTCACTCGGTAGGGTGGAGGGGTGATGCAACGAACTGTGGCGGTGCTCGTCCACCCGGAGCGCGATGAGGCCATCGACAAGGCGGCGCAGTTCATCTCAGACCTTCACGCCATGGGCTTCGGGTTCATCGTCTTCCCCAACGACCTCGACCGGCTCCGGGGCAGGGTGCCGAGCGCACGGATCCACCCGCTGGACGGAACCCCAGCAGAGCTGGCCGTCGTCTTCGGAGGTGACGGCACCATCCTGCGAGCGGCCGAGTGGGCGCTGCCGCTCGGCGTGCCGCTGCTCGGCGTGAATCTGGGGCACGTGGGATTCCTGGCCGAGCTGGAGCCCTCAGACATCCACGCACTCCCAGGGGTGGTTGCCCACCGGCTGTACCTGGTGGAGGAGCGGCTTGCCCTGCAGGTGGAGGTGCGCGACGCCGGGGGGGACCTCACCTGGTCCTCGATGGCCGTCAACGAGGTGTCGCTGGAGAAGCTGGCCCGGGAGCGCATGCTCAACGTGCTCGTCAGCATCGACGAGCGACCACTGTCGCGGTGGGGGTGCGACGGCGTGCTTGTGGCAACGCCCACCGGATCCACCGCCTACGCGTTCTCGGCCGGCGGTCCGGTGGTGTGGCCGGACGTCCGGGCCATGCTGGTGGTGCCGCTGGCCGCGCACGCACTCTTCAACCGGCCGATGGTGCTCAGCCCCTCGTCGGTGGTCAAACTCGAACTCCCTGATGACTCCCACACCCTCGGCATGCTGTGGTGCGACGGGCGACGCAGCCACGATCTGGCCCCAGGGCAGTGGGTGAGCGTGCGTTCACACCGTCATCAGGTGCGCATCGCGAGGATCGGAGAGCAGCCGTTCACCACGCGGCTCGTGAAGAAGTTCGCCCTCCCCATCGACGGATGGCGGAAGCGGAGCGATCGCTGATGCTTACCGCGCTGCGGTTGACGGCATTCGGGGTGGTTGACGAGGCCCAGCTGGAGCTCGGCCCCGGGCTGACCGCACTCACCGGCGAGACCGGTGCAGGCAAAACCATGGTCGTGGCCGGGCTCGGGCACCTGTTGGGGGCGCGTGCCGATGCGGGCATCGTGCGCCGCGGCCGCGACCGTGCCGTCGTGGAGGGCCGGTGGGTCCTTCCCCCCTGGATGGTGGAGCGCGTCCGTGAGCTGGGCGGAGACGCGGACGACGGTGAGGTGATCACCCTCCGGCAGGTGTCGGCCACCGGGCGGTCACGGGCCGTGGTGGGGGGCGCCGGCGTCCCGGTCGCCGCGCTCGCGGACCTGATCAGCGACGCCGCCACCATCCACGGCCAGTCAGGGCAGCTACGCCTCTCCTCCCCTGACCGCCAGCGCGACCTGCTCGACGCCCATGCACGTCCCCCTCAGCTGGCGCACTACCGTCTCGCCTACGCCGAGCGCCGCGACGCCGCCTCCGAGCTGCACCTGCTCGAGAACGAGGCGATGGCCCGGGCACGCGAAGCCGACATGCTGCGATTCGGGCTCGGGGAGATCAGGTCCGTCGACCCGCAGCCGGGCGAGGACCGGGCTCTGGCGGCGGAGCAATCGCTCCTCATGGACCTCGACGACCTGCGACGCCTCGGCAGCCTCGCCCAGCAGGACCTCAGCGGCTCCGAGACGGACTACGACGCGCCCAGCGCCGTCGCGCTCCTCGGTGAGGCGCGCAAGGCGCTCGCGCAGCTGGCTGACCGCGACGACCGGGCCGGCGCCCTCGCAGCGCGCGCGGTGGAGCTGGGCATGCTGGCCAACGACCTGGCGGCCGAGGTGGCGGGCTACCTGGACGACCTGGTGGCCGACCCGCTGCGCCTGGAGGCGGTGGGGGCGCGCCGCGCGCAGCTGGCCGGTCTGACCCGCAAGTACGGCGCCACCGTCGAGGAGGTGCTGGAGTGGGCCGACGCGGCGGAGGATCGGCTTGGACAGCTCGTCGGGAGCGACGAGCGAATCACAGAGCTGCGCACCCGCCTGACCCAGCTGGACGCGCAGCTGGCCGCCGATGCCGCCGCCATCTCCGAGGCCCGGCGACGGGCCGCGACCGAGCTGTCCACCCGGGTCCGGGACGAGCTCGCGGCGCTGGCCATGCCGCACGCCGAGCTGCGCTTCGAAGTGGGGGAGGCGCCGCTGGGACCGCACGGGGCGGACCGGATCGAGCTCCTGTTCTCAGCCAATCCGGGCTCCTCGCCCGCGCCGCTGGGCAAGGTGGCCTCTGGCGGTGAGTTGTCGCGGGTCCGCCTGGCGCTGGAGGTGGTGCTCGCCTCGGGCGCGGAGGGCCACACCTTCGTCTTCGACGAGGTGGATGCCGGGGTGGGCGGTGCCGTGGGTCTGGAGATCGGTCGGCGGCTGCAGCGGCTTGCCTTGCGGTCCCAGGTGATCGTCGTCACCCACCTGGCGCAGGTGGCGGCCTTCGCCGACGCACACTTCGTGGTCCACAAGTCCTCGGACGGTCAGGTCACCACCTCAGGGGTCAGGCGGCTCGACGAGGACGAGCGGGCCGCGGAGCTGGCCCGGATGATGGGCGGCCAGGCCTCCTCGGAGAAGGGCGTGGAGCACGCCGCGGAGCTGCTGGAGAGGGCCAGCCACCGGTAACGCCCAAGGTGTTACGTTCTCGTTTCGACCCCCGGCGCGGCTGTACTTCGGCGCCCTCAACCCCATAGGCTGAAGTTCCGTGGAGAACTCGAAGATCACCAAGCATATTTTTGTGACCGGCGGAGTGGTGTCGTCGCTCGGCAAGGGGCTCACGGCCTCCAGCCTCGGCAACCTCCTGGTCGCACGTGGGCTCCGCGTGACGATGCAGAAGCTGGATCCCTACCTCAACGTCGACCCGGGGACCATGAACCCGTTCCAGCACGGCGAGGTGTTCGTCACTGAAGACGGCGCCGAGACGGACCTGGACATCGGCCACTACGAGCGCTTCCTGGACGTCAACCTCACCGGCGATGCCAACGTGACCACCGGCAAGGTCTACTCGACCGTCATCGCGAAGGAGCGGCGCGGCGACTACCTGGGCGACACCGTCCAGGTCATCCCGCACATCACCGGCGAGATCCGCGACCGCATGATGGCCATGGAGGCCGAGGGCGTCGACGTCGTGATCCACGAAATCGGTGGCACCGTCGGCGACATCGAATCGCTGCCCTTCCTGGAGGCCGCCCGGCAGGTCCGTCACGAGATCGGCCGCGGCAACGTGTTCTTCCTGCACGTCTCCCTGGTTCCCTACATCAAGCCCTCGGGGGAGATGAAGACAAAGCCCACCCAGCACTCGGTCGCAGCGCTCCGCCAGGTGGGCATCCAGCCCGATGCCATCGTGTGCCGCTCCGAGTTGGAGATCTCGCAGCCGCTCAAGCGCAAGATCGCCCTCATGTGCGACGTCGACGAGGAGGCGGTGGTCAGCTGCCCTGATGCGCCCAGCATCTATGCCATCCCCAGGGTCATCCACGACGAGGGCCTCGACGCGTATGTGGTCCGCCGCCTTAACCTCAGCTTCCGGGATGTGAAATGGAAGCCGTGGAACAACCTTCTCGAGCGCGTCGAGCATCCCCGGCACGCGCTCACGGTGGCCCTCGTCGGGAAGTACATCGACCTGCCGGACGCGTACCTGTCGGTGTCCGAGGCGCTGCGGGCCGCCGGATTCGCCCACTGGGCCAGCGTGAAGATCCGGTGGGTCGCCTCCGATGAATGCGACTCCCCCGAGGGGGCGGCGAGCCGGCTCTCCGATGTCGACGCCATCTGCGTGCCGGGCGGATTCGGCATCCGCGGCGTGGAGGGGAAGCTGGGTGCGCTCACCTACGCCCGTGAGCACCGCATCCCCACCCTCGGCCTGTGTCTCGGGCTCCAGTGCATGGTGATCGAGGCCGCCCGTAGCCTCGCCGGCATCGGTGACGCGGCCTCCAGCGAGTTCGACCCCCACACCCACCACCCCGTGATCGCCACGATGGCCGAGCAGGTCAGCATCGTCGACGGCGGGGGAGACCTCGGCGGCACCATGCGGCTCGGCTCCTACCCGGCCGTCCTCGTCGAGGGCAGCGTGGTGGCGTCGGCGTACGGCGCGCTGCGGGTGACGGAGCGGCACCGTCACCGCTACGAGGTCAACAACGCCTACCGCGGTCAGCTGGAGGAGGCGGGGCTCGTCATCTCCGGCACCTCCCCGGACGGGCGGCTCGTCGAGTTCGTCGAGCTCCCGAAGGCGGTCCATCCCTACTACGTGGGCACGCAGGCCCACCCCGAACTGAAATCCAGGCCCACCCGGCCACACCCCCTCTTCGTCGGGCTCATCGAGGCCGCCCTCGCCCGACGGGAGTCCAGCGCCGATGCGAACTGACGAGCCGATGAGCTGGCCGGTCCGGTCCCGCACCGTCCTGGGCGAGGGGCGGGTGTCCGCGTTCGTCGACGAACAGGTGACCACGCCGTCGGGCGAGGTGATGGACAGGCAGTACCTCACCCACCCCGGAGCGGTGGCCGTGGTGGCATGGAGGCAGGACAGCGACGACATCGCGGTCCTGCGCCAGTACCGGCACCCGGTACGGATGGAGCTGGTGGAGATCCCCGCCGGGCTCCTCGACCTCGACGGGGAGGAGTGGGTGGTTGCGGCCCAGCGCGAGCTCGCCGAGGAGGCGGAGCTTCAGGCGTCGCGATGGGACGTCCTGGTGGACATGTGCACCACGCCGGGCGCCTGTGAGGAGTCGCTGAGGATCTTCCTCGCCCGCGACCTTGCCCCGGCGGAACGCCCCGTCGGCTTCGTCCTGGAGGGCGAGGAGGCGCACATGACATGGGAGTGGGTGCCGCGCGCCGAGCTGGTCGCCGCGGTGATGGGGGGCCGCTGTCAGAGCCCCACGCTCGTCGCCGGCGTCTTGGCCCTCGAGGTGGCGCGCCTGACCGGATCGGTGGACCGGCTGCGGGCCCCCAGCGCCCCGTGGCCGATCCGGGAGTGAGTAGCATCACCGACGCGGTGGCCGATTACCTCAACCACGCGCGGGTGGAGCGGGGGCTGGCGGCCAACACGATCGCCGCCTATCGCCGCGACCTGACCGGCTACGCCGCCTTCCTGGCGGGGCGTGGCATCGAGGCCATCGGCGAGGTCACCCCCGTCGAGGTGAGCGCCTATGTCCGGGAGCTCAGCGCCGTGCAGGCCAGGTCGTCCGTGGCGAGGCACGTGGCCAGCATCCGCACCCTGCACCAGTTCGCGGCCGACGAGGGGATGGCCGAGACCAACCCCGCCGCCGATATCTCCCCGCCCAAGCTCGAGCAGCGCCTCCCCAAGGCACTCAGCGTCGACGAGGTGACGCGGATCCTCGACGCACCGGACCGGTCGGAGGTGGTCGGACTCCGGGACGCGGCGCTTCTGGAGCTCCTCTACGGCACGGGCGCCCGCGTCTCCGAAGTATGCGGAATGGACGTCGACGAGGCGACGGCCGCCCTCGCTGCCCCGGACGCCGGGCTGCGGCTGCGCGGCAAGGGCAGCAAGGAGCGGGCCGTCCCCCTCGGGTCCTACGCGGCTCAGGCACTTGACGCGTACCTGGTGAGGTCACGGCCGGTCCTCGCGGGTGCGGCGTCACGACACGACCCTGCCCTGCTGCTGAACCAGCAGGGGAAGCGGCTCAGCCGCCAATCCGCGTGGGCCGTCCTTCAGCGCGCGGCCGCGGCAGCCGGGATCGCCGTGGACGTCTCGCCACACTCGCTCAGGCACTCCTTCGCCACCCACCTGCTCGACGGCGGGGCGGACCTGCGCGTGGTGCAGGAGTTGTTGGGCCACGCCTCGGTGGCGACGACCCAGATCTACACCCTGGTCACCATCGAGCACCTCCGCGAGGTACATGCCGCAGCGCATCCGCGGGCCCGCTGACGGTGCGACCCACGTCAGGGATGCAGGGCACGGCATACTAGGCTGAATCGGACACTGAGACGAGGAGGCCGACAGGTGGCTGAAGACGGGCTGTTCGAGGCGCCCACATTCAACGTCCCGGACGCGCCCGGGCCTTCAACGCTGGTGGATTCGGGGACCATGGGACCCACCGGGCGCCCCCTTCCCGTGTTTCCTGAGCCACTGCCGGTGGCGCCGGGACGCAAGCACGCCACCATCGTGTCGATGTGCAACCAGAAGGGCGGCGTGGGGAAGACCACCACCACCATCAACCTGGGCGCGGCGCTGGCGGAGCTCGGCCGCTCGGTGCTCCTGGTGGACTTCGATCCGCAGGGGTCGCTGTCGGTCGGGCTCGGCGTGAACCCCCACACCCTCAATCTGTCGATCTACAACCTGCTGCTCACCCGGGGCATCGACGCGATGGACGTGATCACCCAGACCAGCGTCGAGGGCCTCGATGTGCTCCCCAGCAACATCGACCTGTCTGCGGCCGAGGTGCAGCTCGTCAGCGAGGTGGCCCGCGAGCAGACCCTGCTGCGCGTGCTGTCCAAATTGCGCCCCCACTACGACTTCATCCTGATCGACTGCGCGCCCAGCCTGGGGCTGCTCACCATCAACGCGCTCACGGCCAGCGACTACGTGATCATGCCGCTGGAGTGTGAGTTCTTCGCGCTGCGCGGCATCGCCCTGCTCACCGACACCATCTCCAAGGTGCAGGATCGGCTGAACCCAGACCTCCAGCTGCTCGGCATCCTCGGCACGATGTACGACGCCCGCACGCTGCATGGTCGCGAGGTGCTGGAGCGCGTGGTGCAGGCGTTCGGCGACGAGGTGTTCCACACGGTCATCCGCCGCACCATCAAGTTCCCCGAGACCACCGTCGCGGGAGAGCCCATCACCACCTATGCGACGGCCTCGCCGGGAGCGGAAGCCTACCGCCAACTCGCCCGGGAGGTGCTGCTGCGATGCCAGGACCAGTGAAGCGACGCGCCTCACTGCCCGGAGCATCCGAGCTGTTCCGACCCACCCGCGAGCCAGTGCAGGCGGAGACGCAGCAGAACGCCGCTGCCGAGCCTGAGGCCCGGGACGACGGCGAGGCCACGCCCCGTGCCACTGGACGGGTCCGGCACTCGCAGAAGATCACGGTTTACTTCAGCGATGATGAACTCATCGCCCTGGAGGACGCCAACGGGCAGCTACGCCGCGAGCACGGTATCCGGGTGGACCGGGGGCGGATCGTCAGGCTGGCGGTCTCGCGGGCCATCGCGGACCTGACTGCCAACGGCGGCGACAGCTTCCTGGTGAGCGAGCTCACACAGCAGTGAGCCGCGCCACTGCGATGGAGCGCCACGATGGGGTGGACGGCTTCGAGGTGCACCTGAGGAACTTCGAAGGGCCCTTCGACCTGCTCCTGCACCTGATCTCGCGCCGTGAGCTGGACGTCACCGAGGTGGCGCTGTCACAGGTGACCGACGAGTTCATCTCCCACGTGAAGCTGGGGGGCGCAGTGTGGGACCTGGAGAAGACCAGCGCATTCCTCGTCGTGGCCTCGACGCTGTTGGACCTCAAGGCGGCTCGGCTCCTGCCCGGCGGCGAGGTGACCGACCCGGAGGACTACGCGGCGCTCGAGGCCCGGGACCTCCTGTTCGCCCGGCTCCTGCAGTATCGGGCGTTCAAACAGATCGCGACGTGGCTGGCCGAAACCATGACGGCCGCCGACTCCATCCACTGGCGCCCGGGAGGCCTCGAAGACAAGTTCCGCGGCGTGATGCCCGAGGTTGAGCTGGGCCTCAGCCCCGCCGACGTGGCACGGCTGGCCGCGGCGGCCATGGCGCCCAGGCCAGAGCCCGTGGTGGAGCTGGCCCACCTCCACGGCTCCACGGTGAGCCTGGCCGAGCAGGCCAACCTCCTCGCCGACCGGCTCCGCCGCGACGGTTCCGCCTCGTTCCGGGTGCTCGTCGGCGGCTGCGACCGACTCACCGTCGTGGTCCGCTTCCTGGCGATCCTCGAGCTGTTCCGGGCCCAGCAGGTGTCCCTGGACCAGATGTCACCGCTGGGCGAACTGACCGTCCGGTGGACAGCCGGCGATCAGGCCGCCGTCGAGGTTACCGACGACTACGGCCCACAACCCGAACTGGAGGACGCATGAGTATCGCAGCCGCGCTGGAGGCCATGTTGCTGATGGCCACCGAACCCGTGCCGGCCGACGAACTGGCAGCCGCGCTGGAGGCGCCGTCGGCGGAGGTGCAGGGCGAGTTGGAGGCCATCGCGCGGTTCTACGAGCTGCACGGTCGCGGGATCCAGCTGCGTGCCGTCGCCGGGGGCTGGCGGTTCGCCACCAGGGAGGACCTCTCCGATGTGCTGGAGGCATGGCTGGTCTCGGATCAGCGGGCGCGCCTCACGCAGGCCGCGCTGGAGACGCTGTCGGTCATCGCCTATCTGCAGCCCGTCTCCAGGGGTCGGATCTCGGCTGTGCGGGGCGTCAACGTCGACGGCGTCGTGAAGACGCTGCTCGTGCGCGGCCTCATCCGCGAGTCGGGCGAGGACCACCTGACCGGAGCCATGACCTTCGCTACCACGCCGCTGTTCCTGCAGAAGTTGGGGCTCAACTCGCTGAAAGAACTGCCCGACTTGGCGCCGCTGCTGCCGGACGCCGTAGCCTTGGAGGCTGAGCTTGGTCAGCTGGCCGCCGTTGAGGCCGCCGGGGCCGGGCCTGAGAGCGAGGGCAGCGATGACTGAGGAGACCGAGGGCACGCGGTTGCAGAAGGTGCTGGCGGCGGCGGGAATCGCGTCGCGCCGCGCCAGTGAGATTCTCATCGACGAGGGCCGCGTCGAAGTCAACGGCAAGGTGGTCACCGAACAGGGCCGTCGGGTCAACCCGGAAACAGACCAGATCCGCGTCGACGGCTCCCGGATCCCCCCGCCCCGCAGGCACCTCTACCTCGTCCTGAACAAGCCCAGAGGCGTGGTCTCCACGCTGGAGGACCCCGAAGGTCGCCCCACGCTGAGCGACTACCTGCCGGCCACCAAGGAACGGCTGTTCCACGTGGGCCGCCTCGACACCGACACCGAAGGGCTGATCGTCCTCACCAACGACGGCGACTTCGCGCACCGCCTGGCCCACCCGAGCTACCAGGTCCCCAAGACCTACACGGTGCAGGCCGCGGGCGTGATGGACAACAGGATCATCCGGCGCCTCGAGAAGGGCGTCACCCTCGAGGACGGCCCGGTCCGCCCGGACAAGGTCAAACTCATCTCCCGTGGCCAGGACCGCACCCTCCTGGCCATCACGTTGCACGAGGGCCGCAACCGCATCGTCCGCCGCATGATGGACACCGTCGGCCACCCGGTCGACAGGCTCTCACGCACCGAGATCGGCCCGATTAGGCTCGGCAACCTGCGCCCGGGGGAGACCCGCGACGTCACCCGCGAGGAGCTGGGGGCGCTGCTCGACCTGGTGGGGATGTGAACAGGTTTGGGGCGCTGGGTTAACATTCCGGCGTGACATTCTCCGCCCGCACGCTGCGCCGCGCCGTCCTGGCCACGGCCACGGCGTCCCTGATCGCCCTCACCGCCTGCACCAGCCCGGAGGGCACAGACTCGCCCTCGGCTTCGCCGTCGGTGGCTTCCGCAAGCGCTTCTCCGAGCGCAAGCGCCAGCCCGGCCGTGTCGGTGAGCCCGTCGGCTGATCTCAGCCTGATCGAGGTCAGCGACGGGGACGTCCCGGAGATCACCGTGCCGGCCCCGTGGGGCATCTCCTCCACCCAGTCGCAGGTACTGCGGGAGGGCGGCGCGCAGAAGCTGTCCGCCAGCTCGGTGGTCACGCTGAACTATGTGGGCGTCAACGGCACCACGGGTGAGGTCTTCGACAGCTCCTACGAGCGCGGCGAGGCCGCCACCTTCTCCCTCGAGGGGGTCGTGGCGGGCTTCCAGAAGGGACTCGAGGGACAGGCGGTGGGTTCGCGAGTGCTCATCGCGATGCCCAGCGAGGACGGCTACCCCGACGGCACCCAGGACGGCAGCATCTCCGCCGGTGATTCGATCGTCTTCGTCGTGGACATCCTCTCGGCCAACTTCGACGACGCCACCGGCGAGGCTGTCACCCCGGCCGCTGGTCTGCCCACCGTCACCATGACCGACGGCAAGCCGGAGCTGACAGTGGTGGACGGGGTCGCGGCCCCGGCTGAGCTGACCGTCGCGCCCCTGATCAAGGGTCCCGGGGCGGCCATCACCGAGGCCTCCACCATCCAGGTGCGCTACCGCGCCTGGACCTACGCGGACGGACAGCTCTGGCAGGATGCCTGGCAGCCACAGGAGGGCCCCCTGGCCAATCTGATCCCCGGCTGGACCGAGGGCCTGCTGGGTCAGACCGGCGGCTCCCGCGTCATGCTGGTGGTGCCCCCGGCCATGGCCTACCCGGACGGACTGCCGCAGGCGACGCCCACACTCGCACCCGCTCAGACGCTGGTCTACGTGATCGACATCCTCAACGTGCAGGGCTGAGTGGGCGGAGCATCCCGCCTCCCCACACAGCGGACGAGAAGAAGCGCTGGTCGCCTGGCATGGCGGCCAGCGCTTCCTGCGCCGTGCGGCAGCCGTCCAGCCCCAGCGATGTGCACAGAAGGGCCATCACGTCGGCCGGGGTGTGGTCTCCCAGGTCTGCCAACGACACCGCACCGTCGCGTTTGGCGAGACGGCGGCCCTGCTCGTTGGTCACCAACCCCACGTGCGCGTACCGTGCGGGGCGCGCACCCAGGCGTTCGGTGAGCCAGGCCTGACGTGGCGCGGACGCCAGCAGGTCCTCGCCGCGGGTGATGTGCGTGACGGCAGAGCCGATGTCGTCGACCACCGAGGCGAGGTTGTACGCGAACTGCCCGTCGTTGCGGACCAGGACGAAGTCGTCGACCAGGCCGGTGACAGATCCGGCCGTGGCGTCCTCGACGGTGTAGCTCTCCCCGCGCGAGTCCAGCCGGATGGCAGGCGGGCGGGCTCTCCTTCGCTCGGCCCGCTCAGCGGCGGTGAGCCCCCTGCAGGTGCCGGGATATGGTCGATGGGCCCCGTGCGGCGCCGAGGACGCCTCCGCGATCTCGCGGCGAGTGCAGTAGCACTCGTAGGTGGGCAGCGACGCCACCGCGTCCCGGTACAGGTCCAGGCGCTCCGACTGGCGGAGCACCTCTCCGTCCCAGGTGAGCCCCAGGACACGGAGGTCGGCAAGCTGCCGGGCCTCCACGCCGTCGGCGGCCCGCACCCGCTGTGCGTCGAGGTCCTCGATCCGCATCAGCCATGACCCGCCCGCGTGACGGGCCAGCAGCCATCCAGCCAGAGCTGTGCGCAGGTTGCCGACGTGCAGGTCCGAGGTGGGGCTGGGCGCGTAGCGGTCGACGTGGGGCACGTCGTCCATGCTGCCACCCCTAGGCGGGTTGACGCCTCCGAGACCCCGGTGCAGATAGCCTGGGTGGCGGAGGTGTCATGTCGGCGAGGAAATCCGAGCGGTTGCTGAACCTGCTCATCGCGCTGCTCAGCACCCGCCGTTACCTGACCAAACGCGAGTTGCGTCACATGGTGGAGGGCTACCGCGGCGGGACGGTGGTGGGCTTCGAGCGCCAGTTCGAACGCGACAAGGAGGACCTGCGCGGATTGGGCGTGCCCATCGAGACGGGCTCGAACAACCCCGACTCCGACGAGGAGAGCGGCTACCGGATCATCCGCAGCGAGTTCGAGCTCCCCCCGCTGACGTTCACCCCGGAGGAACTGGCGTCCCTGGGGGTGGCGGGGCAGGTCTGGCAGGACTCCGTCGCCGCGGAGCACACCGCGCAGGCGTTCGAGACTCTCCAGGCCGGCGGGGCGGCCCCGGACCCGGCTCTGGTCCCCACTGTGGCGCCGCGCGTGGCGGTCCGCGACCCCAACTTCGACGAGGTCTACGAGGCGGTCCTCACCCGTACCGAGGTGAGTTTCGGGTACGGCGGGGCGCCGCGGCGGCTCCAACCCTGGAAGCTGATCCAGCGGCGCGGACAGTGGTACGTCTTCGGCTTGGACCCGGATCGGCAGGCTGACCGCTTCTTCAAGCTGGGCCGGATGACGGCCCCGGCCGGCCGCACGGGGAAACCCGGCTCCTTCGTCGTGCCCGACGACGTCGACGACAGGGCGGCCCGCCTCGAACCCACCTTTGAGGTGACCGCGGTGATCGGCCTCCGGAATGACGCCGCGCACGCCTGGCAGGCGATCGAGCCGGTCGAGTGGCCTGCCGAACTGCCGCCGGGTTTCAGCGCCCACCGGATTCGACTGAGCAGTGAGAGCGCCATCGTCGACGAGGTGGCGGCCTCCGGGACAGATGCGATCGTGCTCGCGCCCCCGGACCTGCGCCGCCAGGTCATCGAGCGGCTGAGGAGGATGGCGTCGTGAGGGCCGAGGAGCAGGTTGCGCGGATGCTGCGGATGGTGCCCTACCTGTCCGCCCACCAGGGCGTGGCCGTGGCGGAGGTGGCACGGGTCTTCGGCACGACACCCGCCCAGGTGGTCAGGGACCTGGAGGTGTTGCAGTTCTGCGGGCTGCCGGGGGGCTACTACGACGACCTGTTCGACGTCGACATCGAGGCCGCTCGGGAGGAGGGGCACGTCTACTTCCGCAACGCCGAGGTCCTCCGTCGACCACTGCGCCTCCGGCCCGTCGAGGCAGCGGGCCTGCTTGCCGCGCTGCGCCTCGTGGTGGAGGTGGCGGGGGAATCGGACGCCGCCCGTTCCGCCCTGGCCAAGCTCGAGGCCGCAGTCGGAAGGGAGGGGCAGCGGGTCCAGGTGGCCGTGGCCGCGACCGACCCGGGCCGGCGCTCCGAGTTGGCCGCCGCCATCGCGGCGCGCCGTGCGGTGCGCCTGACCTACCGCACCCCGGGGCGCACCGGGCCATCGGAGGCCGTCGTCGAACCGGCCCGGCTCCACTTCGTCGCAGGCTTCACCTACCTCGACGCGTGGAGCAGGCCCCGCGAAGCCTGGAGGTCCTTCCGGCTGGACCGCATCGAGGGTGTGGACGTGCTCGACGACAAGGCGGACGATCGAGGCGAGCCCCCGTCGGCCTGGTTCGACGACGTGGCGAGGCGGCTGACGATCACGGTGGCCCCGAGCGCCCGCTGGATCACCGAGTACTTTCCGACCACGTCGGTCCAGGAATCGGAGGACGGGATCGAGGTCACCTTCCCCGTGGCATCGACCCAATGGGCGGTCTCGCTGCTCCTGCGCCTCGGCGACAAGGTCCGATCCGTCTCGGACGACGCGATGAGCGCGGCGGCGAGGGCCACGGCCGTTGAGGCCCTTGCCCTCTACCCCGACGCGGTCGGGTAGCATCGGCCCGGTGATCTGGGTAGCGGTAGTGGGCGGAATCGCCGTGCTGGGGTTCGTCGCCGTCGCGGTGTACGCCGTGATGCTGAGGCACAAGATGGACGACGTGATGGCCGAGGTCGCAGTCGTCAGGAAGCGCGTCGAGGAGATCGGCGTCCTCATCGGGCAGCTCGATCTGCCCTCGAGATCACTGAAGTAGACTGAACACCATCACTCGCAGTGGCGCGCCGCTGCAGACAGGAGAATCATTCATGCCCGGAGGGATGGAATGGCTCATCATTCTGGCCGTTGCCCTGCTGCTGTTCGGAGGCTCGCGTCTGGCGGGCCTGGGCAAGGGAGTCGGCCGTTCGATCCGCGAGTTCAAGGAAGAGGTCAAGAGCGTCGAGGAGCCCAAGACCACCACGGATGAGGTCGTCGACGCCGAGATCGTTCAGCCCGAGATCGATCGCAAGCCCCCCGCCGAAAGCTGATCGTGTCCGCCGCACCCACTGAGCCGGCGACGAAGCCGCGTCGGCTCGCCTGGCTGCGGCCCCCGGACGGCGGCCCCGGCGGCACGATGTCGCTGACGGACCATCTGCGGGAGCTGCGCTACCGCGTGACCGTCTCCGCGTTGGCCATCACCATCGCCGCCCTCTCCTGCATCCTGTTCTACACCGAACTGATCGCCATCATCATGGCCCCGTACTACTCGGCGGTCGACGAGCTCAAGAACCTGCGGCCGGACGCGCAGACCATGATCGTCAACGACGGCGTGGTGTCACCGTTCACGCTCGCGGTCATCGCCTGTGTCGCCGGTGGCATCGTGCTGTCCAGCCCCGTGTGGCTCTACCAGGTGTGGAGCTTCGTCGCACCTGGACTGGTATCCAAGGAGAAGAAGTACGCTCTCGGCTTCGTCGGCACGGCCCTGCCGCTGTTCCTCAGCGGCGCGGCTCTGGGCTACTTCGTGTGGCCCAAGGGCATCACGGTGCTCCTCAGCTTCACGCCCCAGGACATGGACATCGTCAACCTGCTCGAGATGAGCAGCTTCCTTGCCATGGAGCTCAAGGTCATCCTGGTCTTCGGCCTGTCCTTCCTGCTCCCCGTCATCCTGGTGGGGCTCAACATGGCCGGCGTCGTGCGCGGCTACCAGCTGCGGCAGGCCAGGAAGTTCGTGATGTTCGGCAGCGTGGTCTTCGCCGCCATCGCGACCCCGTCAACAGACCCGTTCTCCATGCTTGCGCTGGCGGTGCCGCTGTCGGTGATGTTCCTGATCGCCGAGATGATCTGCCGTGTCTGGGACCGCAGGCGGGGCATCTCCGAGGAGACGGCCGGCGAGTTCGCAGTGGACCTGGACGACGGGAAGTGAGCCGCGAGCTCGCCAAGCGACGGCTGGTCACCGTCGTGTGCAACCAACAATCCGGCGGCGGACGCGCCGGACGGGCCCTCCCCAAGGTGGTCCGTCGCCTCCAGGCGGGCGTCACCGACGCAGAGCTGCACGTCGTCACGTCGACGTCCTACGAGCAGGCCCGGGACCTCACCAGGTCGGCCGCGCTGATCGCGCGCGAGGGTGACGTGGTGGCCGTCATGGGCGGAGACGGCATGGCCCATCTTGGTCTCAACGCCTGCGCAGACACCGACGCCACCCTGGCCGTCATCCCGGCCGGGACGGGCAACGACTTCGCCCGGGGCGCCGGTGTGCCCGGCTCGATCAAGGAATCAGTGGAGGCACTGGTGCGGGGAAAGGTGCGCGTGATGGACCTGTCCCTGCTCACCAACTCCAGCGGCTCCCGCTACGTGGGCGCCGTGGTCTCCAGCGGCTACGACGCGCGCGTCAACCGGGCCACCAACGACATCCGTCTCCGCCTGGGCCCCCTCAGCTACGGCTACATCGCGCTGCGTGAGCTGGTGCACTTCTCCCCGCTCACCTACCGGCTCGTCATCGACGGCGAGCCCCGCGAGGTCGAGGCCATGCTGGTGGCCGTGTGCAACACCGGCGTTTTCGGCGGCGGGATGCAGATCTCCCCGGACGCGGACGCGGCCGATGGGCTGCTCGACGTGACCATCATCCACAAGGCCTCACGCGGGAAGCTGCTGCGCCTGCTCCCGCTCACCTACAACGGCAGCTTCGTGAACTCACCTGTGGTGGAGCGCCTGAGGGCGCGCACCGTCGAGGTTGACGGGAACGACCTGTTCCTCATGGGCGACGGCGAGGAGATGGGCGACGTGCCCGCCAAGGTGGAATCGCATCCAGGGGTGCTGCGCCTCATCGTCGCCTGAACCGGGCCGGGAGGAAGCGCTGCTAGTGTCCTGCGTCAGGGGTTCGTTGATGAGTGCCGGTGTCCCAGCGGATGGGTCGCAAGGCCGACGAGCGAAGTAGCACTTGGTTGTTCGTCGAGCGACGAGAACGCGGCGAGGCGCCGCTGGGGCGCCGGAAATCGCACGAACTCTTGACGCAGGACACTAGGTTTGATGGGTGAGCACTGACGCCCTGCCAGACGAGGTGCGCGAGTTCGCCGCCCTCTATCCGTTCGGCCTGGACGAGTACCAGATCGACGGCTGCCGCGAGCTTGGGCTAGGCCGCGGGGTGCTGGTCGCCGCTCCCACTGGCGCAGGTAAGACCGTGGTGGGGGAGTTCGCCGTCCACCTCGCGCTCACCAGGTCCCGCAAGTGCTTCTACACCACCCCCATCAAGGCGCTTTCCAACCAGAAGTACCACGACCTGGTTGACCGCTACGGCCCGGAACGGGTCGGGCTGCTCACTGGAGACATCTCGGTCAACTCCGAGGCGCAGATCGTGGTGATGACCACCGAGGTGCTGCGGAACATGATCTACGCGGGCTCGCCCACGCTCGGGAACCTCGGCTTCGTGGTGATGGACGAGGTCCACTACCTGGCGGACCGGTTCCGTGGGCCGGTGTGGGAGGAGGTGATCCTCGGTCTGGCGGACTCGGTGCAGATCGTGGCCCTCTCGGCCACCGTCAGCAACGTCGAAGACTTCGGCGAGTGGCTGCGCACCGTGCGGGGTGAGTTCTCCGTGGTGGTCTCCGAACGCCGCCCCGTGCCGCTCTTCCAGCACGTCCTGGTGGGACGTCGCCTCCTGGACCTGTTCGACGGGGTGGCCCCCACCGCCACGGAACTGCCCGCCGAGCGGATGGCCAGGGTCAACCGCGAGCTGCTGCAGGTGAGCAGGAACGAGGCATCCCGGGTGCGCGACGACTCGCGGCGCCCCCGCGGCCGGAGCGGGCGCGGCAAGACCGGACAGGGCCAGGGCTCCGGACAGTACGGCGGCGCCACCCATCCGCGTTTCGCGGGGCGTCCCACGAGCCGCGGCGAGGTGGCGATCGCCCTGGAGGGCGGCTCCCTGCTGCCCGCCATCTACTTCATCTTCTCCCGGGTGGGCTGCGACGCCGCGGTGCGGCAGGTCCACGACGCCGGGATCAGGCTCACCAGCCGCGGGGAGGCCGCCCTTCTCGGGAGCATCGCGGACCGTCACGTGGCGGGGCTCAGCGCCCAGGACCTGGAGGCCTTGGAGTTCGAGGCCTTCAGGGACGCGCTGCAGGCGGGTGTCGCGGCGCACCACGCGGGGCAGCTGCCCGCCTTCAAGGCGATCGTCGAGGAGGCCTTTGCGACGGGGGCACTCAAGATCGTCTTCGCGACGGAGACGCTTGCGCTGGGCATCAACATGCCCGCCCGCACCGTCGTGCTGGAGAAGCTGGTCAAGTACAACGGCGAGAGCCACGCGGATATCACCCCGGGGGAGTACACGCAGCTGACCGGCCGCGCGGGGCGTCGTGGCATCGACGTCGAGGGGCATGCGGTGGTCCTGTGGCAGGCGGGCATGGACCCCCGCGCCGTGGCCGGCCTCGCCTCGCGGCGCACCTATCCGCTGCGCTCCAGCTTCGCCCCCACCTACAACATGGCCGTCAACCTGATGGCCACGCTAGGGCGCGAGCGTGCCCGGGACCTGCTCAACCAGTCGTTCGCGCAGTTCCAGACCGACAAGTCCGTGGTGACCGCGGCACGCGTCGGGAGGCGGCGCCAGGCCGAGCTGCGAGACGCGCAGGACGCAGCCCAGTGTCACCTGGGCGACTTCATGACCTACGCGCGGCTGCGCGACCAGATCTCCAGGCTGGAGGCGGCCTCGTCGAAGGCTCGGAGAGCCGAGCACGACGAGGCGGTGGCCGACAGCATCACCACCCTGTTCGCAGGGGATCTGGTCCACGTGCCGCGGCAAGGATGGTCCGTGGTGCTGAAGGTGGGGCAGAGGGCGCATCGGGGCGCGGACCCGTGGGTGCAGGTGATCAGCGCCGATCACACCGTCCTCAAGCTGGAGCCACACGATCTCCCCGGCCCGCTGCTCCCCGTGGGCCGCGTCCGGGTGCCGCGCGACTTCTCCCTGCGGGAGCGCAAGGACAGGCGTTCGTTGCTGACCGCGATGGAAACCAAGCTGGAGCAGCTCGACCCGAGCATCCCGGACACCGCCCTCCCGAGCGACGAGGCGGTGGCCCGGGAGATCAGGCAGCTGAGGGGCGAGCTGAAGGCGCATCCGTGCCATCAATGCCCGGAGCGGGAGGAGCACGCGGTGGAGGCGGCCCGGGTGCTGCGCCTTGAGCGCGAGGCCGAGCGCACGGATGCCGAGGTGACCGGCCGCGCGAACTCGCTGGGCACCCAGTTCGACAGGGTCACGGCGGTGCTCGAGGCGCTGGGTTACCTCGACGGCGATGAGCTGACCGACGCCGGCAGGATGCTGCGACGGATCTACAACGAGCTGGACCTGGTGGCCGCCGAGTGTGTCCGCCGCGACACCTTCGCCGGCCTCACCCCACCGCAGCTCGCGGCCGTGCTCTCGACGCTGCTGTACGAATCGCGCCCCACGCGCGACGCGGCGCCGCCCCGGATGCCCGACGCGGCGTCCGAAAGGGCCCAGTCCGAGCTGCGCGCCGTGTGGCTCGAGGTGGGACGGCTGGAGCGGGTCCACCACCGGGACCGCGGGCGGGAGCCGGACATCGGGTTCGCAGAGGCGGCCTGGAGGTGGGCCAGCGGGCAGGACCTGTCCAAGGTGCTCCGGCACACCGGCCTCTCGGCGGGAGACTTCGTCCGCTGGGTGCGCCAGGTGATCGACCTGGCCGGGCAGTTGGCCACCGCCACCGGGCCCGGCGATCTCCGGCGCACCTGCCGTGAGGCGGCCGACGCCATGCGTCGCGGCGTGGTGGCGGCGGACCTGACGGAGGATTAGGTTTGCCCCCATGGCCGTAGCTCTGCGCGTGATCCCCTGCCTCGACGTCCACGACGGTCGCGTGGTCAAGGGTGTGAACTTCCGTCAGTTGCGCGACGCGGGGGACCCCGTCGAGCTGGCCGCGCGCTACTCGGCCGAGGGAGCCGACGAGCTGACCTTCCTCGACATCTCGGCCTCCTCCGATGGCCGGGCCACCACCCGCGACATGGTGGCGCGCTGCGCGGAGACCGTGTTCATCCCCCTGACGGTCGGAGGCGGGGTGCGGGAGGTGGCGGATGTGGATCTCCTGCTGCGCAGCGGGGCGGACAAGGTGGGCATCAACACCGGCGCGCTGGCGCGGCCGGGGGTCATCGACGAGATCTCGCGCACCTTCGGCAACCAGGTCCTGGTCCTGTCCGTGGACGCCCGGCGCGAGGAAGGGATGCCCTCGGGATTCGGCGTCACCACCCACGGCGGGCGTCGCTCGGCGGGCGTCGACGCCCTGGCTTGGGCGAAAGAGGCCTGCGCGCGCGGCGTGGGGGAGGTGCTCCTCAACTCGATGGACGCCGACGGCACCACCGACGGCTTCGACCTCGAGATGATCCGGGCCGTGCGGGCCGTGGTGGACGTGCCGCTGATCGCCTCAGGCGGCGCCGGGACGATCGAGCACTTCGTGCGGGCGGCCGAGGCCGGCGCCGACGCCGTGCTGGCCGCCAGCGTGTTCCACTACCAACGACTCACCGTCGATCAGGTCAAGGCCGGCCTGCGCGAGGCAGGCTTCGAGGTCCGATAGAGAAGGAGGAGAGCCATGGAGTGTCTGTTCTGCGCCATCGTCGCCGGTGACATCCCGGCCCGGATGATCTACGAGGACGACGTCGCTGTCGCGTTCCTGGACATCCAGCCCTGGCAGGAGGGCCATACCCTGGTGGTGCCCCGCCGCCACACCGCCGATGCCCTAGCTGATGACATGGTGCTCGCCGAGATCGGCCCCGCGGTGGCCCGCGTCGGCAGACTCCTCAAGGAGCGGCTCGGCGCCGACGCGTGCAACATCCTGTCCAACGCTGGGCCGGTCTCCGGTCAGGAGGTCCTCCACACGCACGTCCACGTGCTGCCTCGCTATGCGCATAATCCTGGCATCGCGGGCCTCCGGGGGCCGGTGACCTCAGACCTGGACGGGGTATGGGCCAGGGTGGGTGGGGCACCCTAACGGATCAACGTCCCCTGGCAATACCACCCCCCGGTTAGGGTCTAGACAGGCTGGTCTACATTGATGTGTATCAAGGGACGTGGACGCGTCCCGTAAAGAAAGAGAAAGGGACTTTCATGAAGGCCACCAAGATCGCCGGGATCCTCTCCATTGTCGCCGGAATCGTCATGATCGTCGCTGGCGCCCTCACCTGGGGCACCGTCAGCTCGCAGCTGGCCGCGGAGAACATCACCGTTCCGGGTGACTCCACATTCATGGGCGGCGCCTACGCAGGCAAGCCCGTCGCCGGCCCCCTCAGCGCCTTCGCGCAGGCCGACATCATCAACCACCACGCCCTCGACGGCGCCGGCGGCAAGACCTACGCCGAGCTCGGCGCGCTGGCCCGCGAGGCCAACGAAGCCGGCGACACCGCCGCCGCTGAGGAATACACCGCGCAGCGCACCACCGCCATGAACGCCTCGTTCCTGCGCGCGTCGCTGTTCACCTCTGTGGTGTCCTACGGCATCGCGGCGCTCGTCATCGGCCTCGGCCTCCTGTTCGCCATCATCGGCTGGGCCCTGACCACCATCAAGTACCCCTCCGCGAAGTCGGCCACCGTCACCGAGTGACACCGCCCACTGGGCTCAGACGGCGGGCAGGACTCAGGTCCTGCCCGCCGTCTTACATTTCGGACCACGCGGCACCAATGCTTGACAGCCGGCCACGTCACCGGCAAGCATGTACCCATGCCCACTAGCTGGCTCGTAATTCCCTAAGCGTTTCGGCTCATCAACGAACCGAAGCGCTCCCTCGTGTGCCCGATACGGGCAGCGGGGGTTTTTTCTTGGGATGACAACAGTGCGAGCGATCAACGAAGGGAGAGGCGCATGACACAGACGGACGGTCAGGTCATGACGGGGGCGCAGGCCCTCGTCGAGTCACTGGAACGAATGGGTGTCGATGTAGCCTTCGGGATTCCCGGCGGCGCCATTCTCCCCGCCTACGATCCGCTGTTCGACTCGAAGATCCGCCACATCCTGGTGCGTCACGAGCAGGGCGCGGGCCACGCCGCTGAGGGCTACGCGATGAGCTCAGGCCGGGTCGGTGTCTGCATCGCCACCTCGGGCCCGGGCGCCACCAACCTCGTCACGCCGATCGCCAACGCCTACATGGACTCGACCCCGCTCGTTGCCATCACCGGCCAGGTCAACAGCCACTCCATCGGCACGGACGCCTTCCAGGAGGCCGACATCCGAGGCATCACGATGCCTATCACGAAGCACAGCTTCCTGATCAAGCGCGTCGAGGACATCCCGCTGGCCATCAAGGAGGCGTTCCACATCGCCGCGACGGGCCGGCCGGGTCCGGTGTTGGTGGACATCGCCAAGGACGCGATGGTGCACACCGCTCCCTTCGTGTGGCCGCTGGAGCTGGACCTCCCCGGCTACCGACCCACGGTGAAGCCGCACGCGCGGCAGGTGCGGGCGGCCGCCAAGCTGATCTCGGAGTCGAAGCGCCCCGTGCTGTACGTCGGCGGTGGCGTCGGCCTGGCCAAGGCCGCGCCGGAGTTGGCCGAGTTCGTGGCCAAGACCAGGATCCCCGTCGTCACCACGCTCATGGCACGGGGCCAGTTCCCGGACAGCCACGAGCTGAACATGGGCATGCCGGGCATGCACGGCACCGTCGCCGCCGTCGGTGCGCTGCAGAAGTCCGATCTGCTCATCGCGCTGGGCACCCGCTTCGACGACCGCGTCACGGGCAAGCTGGACAGCTTCGCCCCCCACGCCAAGGTCATCCACGCCGATGTGGACCCGGCCGAGATCGGCAAGAACAAGGCGGTGGACATCCCCATCGTGGGCGATGTCAGGGAGACGCTCAAGGAACTCAACGAGGCGATCGAGGCCTACCCGGCTCCGGAGGCCGACGCCTGGCGCCGTCAGCTGGGCCTCATGAAGGCCCGCTACCAGCCCCGCTGGGAGGAGGCGCCCGACGGGCGGCTGTCGCCCCAGGAGGTCATCAAACGCATCGGCGAGCTGAGCCCGGCGGACACCATCTACGCCTCCGGCGTGGGGCAGCACCAGATGTGGTGCGCCCACTTCCTGCCCCACGAGAAACCAGGCACCTGGATCAACTCCGGGGGAGCGGGCACTATGGGCTTCTGCGTGCCGGCCGCGATGGGCGCGAAGGTGGCCAACCCGGACACCACGGTGTGGGGCATCGACGGGGACGGCTGCTTCCAGATGACCAACCAGGAGCTGGTCACCTGCGCGCTGAACAACATCCCCATCAAGATCGCCATCATCAACAACCACGCGCTGGGCATGGTCCGCCAATGGCAGTCGCTGTTCTACGAGGGCCGGTACTCGAACACGGACCTGATGACCGAGTCGCTGCCCAACTTCCCCATGCTCGCCGAGGCGATGGGGTGCGTGGGGCTCCGCGCCACCAATGAGGTGGAGATGGATGCGGTGATCCAGCAGGCGCTCGAGATCAACGACAAGCCGGTGGTTGTGGAGTTCGTCGTGCACAAGGACGCCATGGTGTGGCCGATGGTGCCCGCCGGTGTCAGCAACGACGAGATCCGCGTGGCCCGCGACATGGCCCCCGAATGGGAAGAGGAAGTGCTGTGAACAACCACACCCTGAGCATCCTGGTCGCAAACCGCCCAGGCGTGCTGACCCGGATCGCGGCGCTCTTCTCGCGCCGCGGGTTCAACATCCAGTCTCTCGCCGTGGGTCCCACGGAACGCGAGGAGGTCTCGCGGATGACGGTGGTGGCCCAGGTCGAGGACAGCGCCGCCCTCGAGCAGATCGTCAAGCAGCTCAACAAGCTCATCGAGGTGCGCAAGGTCCTCGAGCTCGGGGATTCGGCCGTGAGGCGCGAGATGATGCTGGTGAAGGTCCGTGCGGACGTGCAGAGCCGCAGCCAGGTCATCGACGTCGTGGGCCTGTTCCGGGGCAAGGCCGTGGATGTCTCGGCGGAGTCCATCACCGTCGAGGCCACCGGCAGCGACGAGAAGCTCGCCGCCCTGCTGGAGATGCTCGCGCCGCACGGCATCATCGAACTCGTCCAGTCCGGGCAGGTGGCGCTCACCCGAGGCGCCAGGAGCATGTCCGAACACAAGGCTAAGTAGAAACCGAAGAAGGAGAACCCATGGCAGAAATGTTCTACGACCAGGATGCCGACCTGTCGATCATCCAAGGTCGCCACGTCGCCGTCATCGGCTACGGCTCGCAGGGGCATGCGCACGCGCTGTCGCTGCGCGACTCGGGCGTCGATGTGCGCGTGGGCCTTCGCCCTGGCTCACCGTCGGCCGCCAAGGCCGAGGCCGAGGGCCTTCGGGTGCTCCCCGTCGCTGAGGCCGTCGAGGAGGCCGACCTCATCATGATCCTGGCCCCCGATCAGGTCCAGCGCACCGTGTACAAGGAGGAGATCGAGCCCCACCTCACCAAGGGTGACGCGCTGTTCTTCGCCCACGGCTTCAACATCCGCTTCGGCTACATCACCCCGCCTGAGGGCGTCGACGTGTGCATGGTGGCGCCCAAGGGCCCGGGGCACCTGGTGCGCCGCGAGTACACCAACGGACGCGGCGTGCCCGCGATCATCGCAGTGGAGAAGGACGAGACCGGCAATGCCTGGCCGCTGGCGCTCAGCTACGCCAAGGCGATCGGTGCGCTGCGCGCAGGCGGGATCAAGACCACCTTCACCGAGGAGACCGAGACGGACCTGTTCGGAGAGCAGGCCGTCCTGTGCGGCGGCGCGTCGGCGCTGGTCCAGGCCGGTTTCGAGACGTTGGTCGAGGCCGGCTACCAGCCAGAGGTGGCCTACTTCGAGTGCCTGCACGAGTTGAAGCTCATCGTGGACCTCATGTATGAGGGCGGCATCGCCAAGCAGCGCTGGAGCGTTTCGGACACCGCGGAGTACGGCGACTACGTCTCCGGCCCGCGAGTCATCGATGCCAGGGTGAAGGAGAACATGAAGGCGGTGCTCACCGACATCCAGACCGGCGCGTTCGCCCAGCGTTTCATCGACGATCAGGATGCGGGTGCGCCCGAGTTCAAGGAGCTGCGTGCCAAGGGTGAGGCGCACCCGATCGAAGAGACCGGCCGTCAGCTCCGTGGGCTGATGAGCTGGGTCAAGACCGACGACGCCGACTACGTCGAGGGTTCGGCTTCCCGCTGATCTGTTCCATGACCTGAGGGCCCGCGACGCGCGTCGCGGGCCCTTTTGGCTGCCCAGGCTCCAAAAACAACACGATCCAACATTGAAGTTCTCCGGTTTACTTGACTTCTGTTGGTTTTGCCTTCAAGATTGCGGTGTGGGCAACCCCCACCCGGCTGCGCATCGAGGCGCTGCCCGGCCGAGTACGGGAGTAGATGATGACCGCTCTTCCTGACGCACGCGTCAACAAGAACCTTGAAGGACCCGGCCTCCGCGCCCGGATTCAGAAATTTGGCGGCTACCTGGCCGGCATGATCATGCCGAACATCGGCGCCTTCATCGCCTGGGGCCTGATCACGGCGATGTTCATCGAGACAGGCTGGCTGCCGAACGCCACGCTGGCCGGCCTGGTCGGCCCCATGCTGTACTTTCTCCTGCCCATCCTGATCGGCCACACCGGCGGCAAGATGGTGCACGGGAACCGCGGCGCGGTCGTCGGTGCCATCGCCACCGCCGGCGTGATCATCGGCGGCATCACGGAGTTCGCCACCCTGAGCGGGACGCCGATGTTCCTCGGCGCGATGATCATGGGTCCCCTCGCCGGCTGGGCGCTGAAGCAGTTCGACCGGGCTGTCGAGGGCAAGGTCCGCGCCGGCTTCGAGATGGTGGTGGACAACTTCTCGCTCGGCATCATCGGCATGCTGCTGGCGATCGTCGGCACCCTGGGCGTCGGCCCCGTGGTGGCGGCCATCGTCGGCGTGCTGTCGGCCGGCGTGAACTGGCTGGTGGCCGCGAACCTGCTGCCGCTGGCGTCACTGTTCGTCGAGCCCGGCAAGGTGCTGTTCCTCAACAACGCCATCAACCACGGCATCTTCACGCCGCTGGCCGCGCTCGACGTGGCGGAGACGGGCAAGTCGATCCTGTACATGGTGGAGTCCAACCCGGGTGCGGGCCTCGGCCTGCTGACCGCCTTCATGCTGTTCGGACCCCGGTCTCTGCGCGCCTCCACCTCCGGCGCCATCGTCATCCACTTCCTGGGCGGGATCCACGAGATCTACTTCCCCTACATCCTCATGCGCCCGGTGATGCTCCTGGGCATGATCGCCGGCTCCATGTCCGGCCTGTTCGTCGCCACCGCCACCGGTGCCGGGCTGGCCGGCCCGCCGTCGCCCGGATCGATCCTGGCCTACTTCGCGGTGACGCCTCCCGGTGGTCATCTCCCGATGATCCTCACCGTGCTGACCGCCGCCGTCGTCTCATTCCTGGTGACCTCCGCCCTCCTGAAGTTCGGACGGGGCTCCGACGACTCGGTCGAGGCCGAAGCGGCGGCCCTGGCGTCCTCCGGCTCGCTCGGCGACGGCGTGAGCATCCTCGGTTCTGACGTCCGCAAGGTGGTCATCGCGTGCGACGCAGGCATGGGCTCCTCGGTCATGGTGGCCAGCCAGATGCGCAAGCGCCTTGCCCCCTACGGCGTCGAGGTTGTCCACACGCCGGTCGATCAGATCCCCACCGACGCGCAGGTCGTGCTGACCCACGAGGGCCTCGCGGACCGGGCCGGCAAGCGTGTCCCCGGCACCGTCGTCGTCCCCTTCGCCTCGTACCTCGGGGACCCGGCCTTCGACCGCGTCGAGCTCGCGATCCGTGAGGGACGCACCCTCACCGCGACCGGTGTCGGCGACGCCGAGGGGGAGCCGATCTCGTCGGCAGCGGCACCCGCCGCGACCACCGCGACTCTCGCCCGCCCCAAGAAGCGGCTCGCCCCCGGCATCCTGCCGCGACAGAACATCCGGCTAGGGCTGACCGCGACCCGCAAGGACGACGCCATCCGCCAGGCGGGTCAGGTCCTCGTGACCTCCGGCGCCGCGGAACCCGCCTACATCGACGGGATGCTCGCCCGTGAGCTGCAGACCACGACCTTCCTGGGCCAGGGCGTCGCGATTCCCCACGGCACCAACGAGGCACGAGCCCACATCAACTCGGCCGCCCTGGGCTTCCTCCAGTACCCCGAGGGCATCGACTGGGACGGGAACACCGTCAATGTCGTGATCCCGATCGCCTCGAACAGCGACGAGCACGTCAAGCTCCTGGCGGCGCTTGCCACCACGCTGTCCGACAAGGAGCGGGCCGCGCGACTGCGCTCGGCCACCTCCGTTGACGAGGTCATCGACCTCCTGACCCCCACCGAGGAGTGAACGAAGTTATGAAGGCACTGAGATTCCATGCCCCCGGCGATGTGCGGCTCGAGGACGTCCCTGAGCCGCAGTGCGGCCCGGAGGAGGTCAAGATCCGGGTCCGCAACTGCTCGACCTGCGGCACCGACGTGAAGATCCGCAACAACGGTCACGTCAACATCACCCGCGTCACGACGATGGGCCACGAGATCGCCGGCGAGGTGGTGGAGGTTGGCCCCGAGGCGCTCGGCGGCTTCGCCGTCGGCGACCGTGTGCAGGTGATCGCGGCCGTGCCGTGCGGCGACTGCCACGAGTGCCGCAAGGGCTGGATGGCTGTCTGTCAGAACCAGACCTCCGTCGGGTACCAGTACGACGGCGGGTTCGCCGAGTACATGATCGTGCCCAAGGAGGTGCTGAAGGTCGACGGCCTGAACCGCATCCCGGACGAGGTGGGCTTCGACGAGGCCTCCGCCGTCGAGCCGTTCGCCTGCGCGATCAACGCCCAGGAGCAGCTCGGCATCGAGGAGGGCGACTTCGTGGTGGTCTTCGGTGCCGGTCCGATCGGCTGCATGCACATCCGGATCGCGCGGGGCGTGCACAAGGTGGGCACCATCGTCCTGGTCGACATCAACGCCGAGAGGTTGGCGATGTCAGCCGAGGCGGTCCATCCGGACGCGACGATCGACGCCTCCAGCACCGACGTCGTGGCCGAGATCATGCGCATGACAGACGGGCGCGGCGCGGACGTGGTGATCACCGCCACCCCGGCCAACATCAACCAGGAGCAGGCCATCTCGATGGCCGCGCGCAACGGCCGGATCTCGTTCTTCGGCGGCCTGCCGAAGACCAACCCGACCATCACCTGCGACAGCAACCTGGTGCACTACCGCCAGCTGCACATCCACGGCGCCAACGGGTCTGCGCCGAAGCACCACAAGGATGCGCTGTCCTACATCGCGTCGGGCCAGATCCCGGTGAAGGATCTGATCACCCGGCGGGTGCCGCTCGTCGACGCGCTCACAGCGTTCGACATCGTCGCCCGCGGCGAGGCCATCAAGGTCACCGTCGAGCCGTAGCACCATGATCTGAACGCCGAAAGGGCCGGGAACCTCAGGTTCCCGGCCCTTTCTGTGCGCCCTCAGCCCAGCAGCGCGAGCGCCAGCTCCTTCGCGTCGCGTGCGTTGCGGGTGCCGACGATGCGCTCGGCGGCCTCGCGGCACTGGTCCAGCGTGACGCTGCCGAGGCGCACCCCCACCGACGGGATCGCCGTGGCGGCCATCGACAGAGACGTGACTCCCAGCCCCACCAGAACGCAGGCGAGCAGCGGATCCGCAGCTGCCTCCCCGCACACCCCCACCGGCTTGCCGACGGCCAGCCCGGCCTCGGCGGCGAACTGGACGAGCCGCAGCACGGCGGGCTGCCAGGGGTCGGTGAGCTGGGCCAGGGCGCTGGCCATCCGGTCCGCGGCCATCGCGTACTGGGTCAGGTCGTTGGTGCCGATGGAGAAGAAGTCCACCTCGGCGAGGAAGCGGTCCGCCAGGAGCGCTACCGAGGGGACCTCCACCATGATGCCCGGCTTCAGGCCGCGGGCCCGGCAGAGGGCTGAGAACTCGAAGGCCTCGTCGACGGTGGCCACCATGGGGGCCATCACCCACGCCTCCGCCACACCGGCCCCGGCGGCGGCGAGCGCGATCGCGTCCAGTTGGCGTTCCACCAGCCCCGGGTTGGTCCAGCCGAGGCGGATGCCCCGCACGCCGAGCGAGGGATTGGCTTCATCCTCGTGGTTGGCGAACGGCACCGGCTTGTCGGAACCGGCGTCGAGCGTGCGCACCACTACCTTGCGGCCTGCGAACGCGGCGAAGACCTCTCCGTAGATGCGGGCCTGCTCCTCGACGCTGGGCTCGGTCTGGGCGGTGAGGAAGCACAGCTCGGTCCTGAACAGGCCCACGCCCTCCGCCTCCGAGCCGGCGGCCGTGCGCGCGGCGGCGCCGTCCTGCACGTTGGCGAGCAGTTGCACGCTGACGCCGTCGGAGGTCCGGGCGGGGCCCTGCCAGGTGGCCGTGAGTGCCCGGAGCTCCCGGTCCCGGTTCATCAGCTCGGTGGCCTCGTCCGGGTCGGGGTGCACGGTGATGAACCCCGAGGTGCCGTCTACCAGCAGGGGGGCCCCCTCGGGGACCGAGTCAAGCTCCGCCGCGGCGACGATGCAGGGGATGCCGAGCTGCCTGGCGATGATCGCGGTGTGGCTGGTGGGGCCACCGAGCCGGGTGACGAGCGCGGTGATGAGCGCTGGGTCGAGGCCGGCGGTGTCCGCGGGGGCGAGATCCTCCGCGCACAGGATGACGGGCGACGAGGGGGTGGGGATGCCCGGCTCGGGGAGCCCCAACAGCTCGGCGAGCACGCGGTTGCGGATGTCGCGCAGATCCGTCGCCCGTTCGGCCATCAGGCCGCCCAGCTGGACGAGTTGGGTCACGAACCCCTCGATCGCGGTGCCGGCGGCCTCCTCGGCCGGGGTCCCGGCGGTGATGAGCTTGCGCGCGGCGCGCACCCATCCGCGGTCCCGGACCAGTGCGGCCGTGGCGGTGAGGACCTCGGACGAGACACCGGTGACCGCGCTGGCGCGCTCGTCGAACCGTTGGGCGACGGCGGCCACCGCCGCGGCGAAGCGCTCGGCCTCCTGCTCCCGAGCATCCTCGGGGAGGGTGCCGCGGGGTGGGGGCGCTGGGATGGCGGGGCGGGGCCAGAGGGCGGGCGCGTAGGCGATGCCGCCGACGACACCGGTGCCGCGAAGGGACTTCGATTCCATGGTTCCTCCACAATGAGGGGGTAGTTATGACTATCGTCGCCTGCAGGGACCATGAAGTCAACATAAACACAGGTTCGGCCCCGTTTGATCATGTGGGAAACGGGGCGAGCCCCGAGGAGGTCGGATGTACGCCGAAGAGCGCCAGCACGACATCGTGACGCTTGCGAGGGGCCTGGGCCGGGTGGCCGTGGCCGACCTGGCCGTGCGCTTCGGTGTGACGCCCGAGACGATCAGGCGCGACCTCGACGCCCTGGCCGCGCGTGGGCTGCTGAGCCGCGTCCACGGTGGGGCCGTGCCCTCGGACAAGCTGTGGCTGGCCGAGGCCCCGGTGGGCCAACGGGAGGCGACGTCGCAGGACGAGAAGCTCGCCATCGCCGCCCATGCCGTCTCGCTGCTCCCGCAGCGCGACGAGCTGACCGTCCTGCTGGACGCCGGCACCACCACGGCCAAGCTGAGCGCGCTCCTACCGGCGTGGGTCTCCACCGTAGTCACCAACTCCGTGCCCACTGCCGGGGCGCTCGCGGACCGCGGGGACGTGGAGGTGCTGCTGCTCGGGGGGCAGGTGCGCGGACTCACCCAGGCCACCGTCGGGGCGGAGGCCCACGCCGCGCTGGCCCGGCTGCGGGTGGACGTCGCCTTCCTCGGGGCCAACGGGTTCTCCGCCGAGCACGGGTTCTCGACGCCCGATCCGGCCGAGGCCGCCGTCAAGCAGGCCATGGTGCGGGCTGCCCGCGAGGTGTACGTGCTGGCCGACGCCACCAAGTTCGGGGCTGACTATCTGGTCCGGTTCGCGGAGCTCGGGGACGTCGACGCGCTGGTGACGGATACCCGTCTGGCCCCGGCATCGCGGACTGCTCTGGAGGCGCTCGAACTCCGGGTCGACGTGGCGGGTTAATGTTTGTTTATGTCGGTTTACCTTGCTTTGTGAGTCAAATTGGGATATAAACGGAGGTAAGCAGAGCCTCGAGGGAGCGGACAGCATGGTCGACGACGTCGCACGCAGAGTGGTCACATTCACGGCCAACCCCAGTATCGACCGCACGCTGACCCTCGACGGCCCCCTGCTGCGGGGCCAGCTGCTCCGGGCCAGCGGCGTGACGGAGCAGGCGGCGGGCAAGGGCGTCAACGTTGCGCGGGTGTTGAGTGCAGCAGGGCTGCCGGTGACCGTCGTGGCCGCGGCACTGGATCGCGGATTCCGCATGCTGGCAGAACACGCCGAGCCGCCGCTGACCGTGCTCGGGCAGTCGCTCGACGACGGACGTCGGGTGCGGATGAACACCACAGTCACCGAGCCTGACGGCACCACCACGAAACTCAACGAGCCCGGGCCACTGCTGACCGCGGCACACCTGGAGGTGGCGGCGGACTCGCTGGTCGACGTCGCACGGGGCGCGGCCTGGGTGGCGCTGGCCGGGTCGCTCCCGCCCGGAGCCCCGGACCACTGGTACGCGAGCCTGGTGGGGAGGCTCTCCGGGCTCGGCTGCCGAATCGCCGTCGACACCTCAGGCCCAGCGCTCGACGCGCTGGTGGCGTCGCTCGACGCACCGATCGATCTCATCAAGCCCAACGCCGAAGAGCTGGCCCAGCTGACCGGTGGCAGCCCGCAGGAGTTCGAGGCGGCCGCGGAGCGTGGAGAGCTGGACGGGATTGTCGCGGCGGCCCGCAGTCTGCAGGAGCGCGGGATCCGCGCCGTCCTGGTCACCCTCGGCGGGTCGGGTGCCGTGCTGGTCACCGGCGGCGGCGCCTGGTTCGCGCGTGCGCCGCGGATCAGTGTGCGGAGCACGGTGGGGGCCGGCGACTCGTCAGTGGCCGGCTTCATTCTGGCCGACATCCGCGGGGCCGACCCCGCCCAGTGCCTCGCCACCTCCGTCGCCTACGGCTCGGCAGCCGCTGCGCTCCCGGGAACCACCCTGCCCACCCCTGCAGATCTGACGACCGGTCAGGTCGACGTCATCGCCCTCGGCTGACCGGCCGCGGGCTCACCCACACCAGAAGGACACCATCATGGCAAGCAAGACCGTCACCGTCGGCTCCTCCGTCGGCCTCCATGCCCGCCCCGCAGCCCTCGTCGCCCAGGCGGCCGGGGCCTACGACGACGACATCCTCATCAGGCTCGCCGGAACACCCGCCGACGATGGGGTGGACGCCGCCTCCAGCCTCATGATCATGACCCTGGGTGCCGGCGCAGGCGCGGAGGTCACCGTCGAGTCCGACAACGCTGAGGCGGTCGAGAAGATCGCAGCGCTGATCGAGCAGGACCTCGACGCCTGAGACCCCGTCGGGTGAGCCTCAGGAGAGGCGTGCCGCGATCCGGTCGCCGATCTCGGTGGTGCGCAGCCTCGCGGAGCCCCGCTCGGTGATGTCGGCGCTGACCGCCTCGTCGATCCGTGCCGACAGCTCCGGCCTGCCCAGGTGGTCCAGAAGGAGCGCCATCGACGAGATGGCTGCGGTGGGATCCGCGATGCCCTGACCGGCGATGTCGGGGGCCGATCCGTGCACTGGCTCGAACATCGACGGGAACTCGCCGCTGGGGTTGATGTTGGCCGACGCAGCCAGCCCGATGCCCCCGGTGACCGCGGCAGCCAGGTCCGTGACGATGTCGCCGAACAGGTTGTCGGTGACGATGACGTCGAACTGACTGGGGTCCACCACCATGGCGATCATCGCCGCATCGATGTGCAGGTACCTGCGCTCCACGTCCGGGAACTCCTCGCCGACCTCGGTGAAGATGCGGTTCCACAGGGTGCCGGCGTTGACAAGCACGTTGTGCTTGTGCAGCAGCGTGAGCTGGCCCCGACGCGCCTGGGCGCGGCGGTAGGCGTCGCGGACGACCCGCTCCACGCCGTAGGCCGTGTTGACGGAGACCTCCGTGGCCAGTTCGTGCGGGGTGCCGACGCGCACCGCCCCGCCGTTGCCGCAGTACAGACCCTCGGTTCCCTCGCGTACGACGACAAAGTCAACGGTTTTGCCCTCGACGATGCGGGGGGCCAGGGGAGTGGGCACTCCCGGGTAGAGCTTGGAGGGGCGGAGGTTGATCGCGTGATCGAACGCGAACCGCAGCTTGAGCAGCAGGCCGCGCTCGAGAAGCCCGCTCGGGATCGCCTTCGACCCCGGTGCCGCCCCGACCGCACCCAGCACGATCGCGTCCACACCCTTGAGCTCCTCCAACACGGAGTCCGGTAGCACCTCGCCGGTGCGCTGCCAGCGCTCGGCGCCCAGGTCGTAGTGGACGAAGTCGAAGGCGTCTGCGCCGGCGACGGCGGTGAGGGCCTTGAGCGCCTCGGCGGTCACCTCGGGGCCGATGCCGTCGCCGCCGATGACGGCGATGGTGCTGGTCTGAGTCATGGGCAGGACCCTACGGCTTGGCGCTTTCGGGCGGGAAGGGGTGGGGCGTGCCCGTCCACTGGCTGAGACGGGGCGGGTCCGCCCGCTCGGGGTATCCTTCGCTCTGACTGACCACCCCTGGGAGAGATCAATGCCGATGCTGCCGACCCGACCGGCCGAGTTCCACGTCTTCGACACCTCACTGCGCGACGGCGCGCAGCAGGAGGGCCTGCACCTGTCGGTGCAGGACAAGCTGAAGATCGCGGGCTACCTCGACGAGCTGGGCGTCACCTTCATCGAGGGGGGTTGGCCGGGCGCCAACCCCAACGACACCGAGTTCTTCGTCCGCGCCAAGGAGCTCAACCTGAAGCGCTCCCAGCTGGTGGCGTTCGGCGCCACCCGCAAGGCCGGGGCGAAGGCGGCCGAGGACGCGCTGACCCGGGCGCTGGTCGACGCGGACACGGACTTCATCTGCATCGTCGCCAAGTCGCACGACGAACATGTGTACCGGGCCTTGCGCACCACGCTCGAGGAGAACCTCGAGATGGTCACCGACACCGTGCAGTACCTCCGCTCGCAGGGCAAGCGGGTGTTCGTGGACTGCGAACACTTCTTCGACGGCTACCGCGCCAATCCCGAGTACGCCATCCAGGTGGTCCAGACGGCCCACGACGCCGGCGCCGAGGTGGTGGTGCTCTGCGACACCAACGGAGGCATGTTGCCCAGCTGGATGGGGGAGATCATCGAGGCCGCAGCCGCCACCGGGGCCAACCTGGGTGTCCACTGCCACAACGACACCGCCTGCGCCGTCGCCAACACCCTGGCCGCCGTCGAGGCTGGTGTCATGCACGTGCAGGGCACCTTCAACGGGTACGGGGAGCGCACCGGCAACGCGGACCTGTCCGCGCTCATCCCCAACCTGCAGCTGAAGTACGGATGGGACGTGCTGCCCCCCGAGCAGCTCGCCGAGCTGACCCGGGTGGCCCACGCCATCGCGCTGGTGGCGCACCAGCCGCTTGTGGGTCGCCAGCCCTACGTGGGGCATTCGAGCTTCGCCCATAAGGCGGGGCTGCACGCCTCCGCCATCAGGGTGGACGAGAACCTGTACCAGCACATCGATCCGTCGCTGGTGGGCAACGACATGCGGATGCTGATCTCGGACATGGCCGGCCGCGCCAACATCCAGATCAAGGGCGAGCAGCTGGGCTTCGACCTGGAGGATCGCGCATTGGCTGCCTCCATCACCGAGCGCGTCAAGGCCAGGGAGAACGAGGGCTATTCCTACGAGTCCGCCGACGCGTCCTTCGAGATGCTGCTGCGCGACGAGCTCGGCATCCTCGCGCTGCCCTTCCAGGTCCAGTCGTGGCGTGTGTTCACCGAGGAGCGAGACGGGGTCAACATCTCCGAGGCCACCGTCAAGCTCACCGCCAAGGGCGAGCGGCACATGGTGGTGGGCGAGGGCAACGGCCCCGTCAACGCGCTCGACGGCGCGCTGCGTCAGGCGCTCGCGATGCCCTTCCCGGCAGTGGCCGAGTTCGAGCTGACCGACTACCGGGTGCGGATCCTCGACGAGGGGCACGGCACCGACGCTTCGGTGCGCACCCTGATCGACACCTCCTACAACGGCTTCACCTGGACGACGGTGGGGGTGGGCACCAACGTCATCGAGGCCTCCTGGGAGGCGCTGATGGACTCCCTGGCCTACGGCATCCTCACGCATCTGCCACCGGCCTAGGGAATCAGTGGTTCCCTCGCCTCCACTACGCTGGGAACCATGCGCATCGCACGTTTCGTCAAGGATGGCCAGGACCCCACCTACGGGATCATCGAACTCGCTGTTGACGGGGGAGATCACCCCGACACCATCGCCGCGTTGACCAACGATCCCCTCGCGGGGCTCGCGGTCAACTACACAGGGGAGCGCCACGACCTCGTCGACGTGCGCCTGCTCGCGCCGGTCATCCCGCGCAGCAAGATCGTCGGGGTGGGCAAGAACTACGCGGACCACGCCAAGGAGATGGGCGGCGAGGTGCCCGAATCGCCGCTGCTGTTCTTCAAGCCCAACACGTCCGTGATCGGGCCCGATGACACCATCATCCGCCCCGCGGGCTGCGAGAATCTCCACTTCGAGGGCGAGCTGGCGATCGTGATCGGGCGGATCTGCAAGGAGGTGCCCGCCGAGCGCGTGCCGGAGGTCATCTTCGGCTACACCATCGCCAACGACGTCACCGCGCGGGACTGGCAGGCCACCGATGGTCAGTGGGCCCGGGCGAAGGGTTCGGACACGTTCCTCCCGCTCGGCCCCTGGGTCAACACGCACCTCACCGTCGAGGAGGCCGAACACCTCACCATCGAGACCCGCCTCGGCGACGAGGTGCGCCAGCAGGGCTCCACAGCGCAGATGGTGCGTGGCATCGTCGAGCTCGTCAGCTACATCACGTCGTTCACCACGCTCCTTCCGGGCGACCTGATCCTCACCGGCACGCCGGCCGGCGTGGGTTCGATGGAGCCGGGAGACCGGGTCAGCGTGGAGATCGACGGCCTGGGCGTGCTGAGCAACCCCGTCGCGGACGCGTGACCCAGCCCCCGCTGCTGTTGCTGGCCGGCGAGCCGCAGGACCCGCCGTCGGGATTGAGCTACCCGCTGGCGCTGCGGCGCCGGGGATTCACGGTCCCGATCACAGTGTTTGGTGCGCTGCTCGCGTTCAGCGCGTTCGCGCTGGTGGTGCCTGCTGTGTCCGCCGTCGTGCTTCGCCTGGGCTTCCTGCTGCGGGGCGGTGGGGACTACGCGGCCTACGAGCGGGCGGCCACGGCGTATGAGCTGCCGGAGGGACCGGCTGCGGGTCACCTGGCGTTGGCTGCGCTCATCCCGTTGTCGATCCTGCTGGTGCGCTACGTCCACGGCGTGCGGCCCCGCTGGCTGGCGTCGGTGCAGCCAGGACTCAGATGGCGGTATCTCGCGATGTCGCTGGTGGTGGCGGCGGTGATCCTCAACGCGTTCACGTGGGCCTCGTTCCTCGTGGGAGACATGCCGGTCTTTCACGACGGCCAGGACGGCTGGGTGTGGTTCCTGCTGGTGGTCGCGATCACCTCGCCGCTGCAGGCGGCGGCGGAAGAGGTGTTCTTCCGGGGCTACCTGCTGCAGGTGATCGGGTCGGCCACCGGCCGGACCTGGGCGGGCGTCGTCGGATCCGCACTGATCTTCGCGCTGCTGCACGGGGTGCAGAGCCCGGCGCTGTTCGCGCACCGGCTGGCGTTCGGGCTGGTGGCGGGGACGTTGGTGGTGGTCACCGGGGGGCTGGAGGCGGGGATCGCGGCGCACGTGGTCAACAATGTCGCGGCGTACGGGTATGCGATGTTCACCATGTCGGTGGCGGAGTTGCGCGGCGTGACCACCATCACGTGGGCTGAGGCGGGCTGGAATGTCGCGGCGTTCGCGGCTTTCGGTGTCGCGGCGTGGTGGTTGGGGCGTCGGCTGCGAGTCGCCACCGTCACCCCTTGACGCCACTGTCACCCCTTGGCGCCACGGTCGCCCCCTGGCGCCGCCGTCGCGGTGGCCGGCGCCTCCTTGCAGATGTGGCTTGTGGCTGGGCTGGTGGCGAGTTGAGCAAATGGCACGGGTCACGGCGCCGCCCGCGCTCAGCCTGAGCGTGCGGGGTTCCGTGACCCCTGCCATTTGCTCAACGCAAGAGCCGGGGAGCGCGTCGCCCCGAGACGGACGCGCGCTATCAGGTGGACCGCAGAGCGATCAGACTCAGGGTGGTCTCAACGAGCGTCGGGAGGCTCTTCTCCGTGAAGTGGACCACGAGCCAGCCCGCCTTGATCAGGGCGATGTCGCGAAGACGGTCGGCGTGGAAGGCGTCCTGAGAGCTGTGGAAGGCGTAGCCGTCGAACTCCAACGCGATCTTCTTCTCGCGGAACCCGGCATCGACGTAGTACTTCCGCCCGCCAACGAAGACGGGCAGATTTGACCGCCATCCCGTGATGCCGGCGCCGCGTAGCGCGGCGTGCGCTGACAACTCAAGTGGGGACCAGGGCGAGTCTGCAGATTGTGCGAGGAGATCGCGTCTGAGCTTGTTGCCGCGACGGTGGGGGGTCAGTGACAGCGCGTGCTTCATCTGTTTCAGGGTGCACGCCCGACGTCGGAGTGCCTCCTGGATTGGCTCCGCTTCCAGATCGGGTATGAGATCCAGAACCGTCAGCGCCGGCACGGTGCACAGAACGCCGTCACGTCGCGTCAGGAGTTCAACGGGGATGAGCCGTTGTTCCATGCGAAGACCGTAGCCCGGGGTGATGGCCCGAGCACAGGCGACCTCCAATGAACCCTCCTGCTCGATCTCCGGCCAGAACGTGAGTGCGGCGGCGCTTCGCCCGACGACGACCATGTCGTCGCCATATGCCTTGATTGCCCGCAGCCGACCCTCCGTCGTCTCGCCGGCCCCGGGACGGCCGTAGACGCCCGGAAGCAGACGCTCGAGCTGACCGCGGAAGGCGTAGGAGTTCAGCGCGCGAGCCTTGCGCGGGGCGAGGCGTGCGGTCACGACGCCGTCGCTCAGAGACCTCATCACATCGGGATCCACGCCCCAAGTCTGTGCACTGCGACCCTCGCAGCCAAGGGGCGAGCGCCGGCCTGTGGATAACTCGTCGAGCCGTGGAGGGGGTCCTCGGGAGAGGTAGGGGGAGGGAGTTGAGCAAATGGCAGGGTTCGCGGTGCGCGCCACGCGTGGGCTGAGCGTGGAGGTCCTCGCGATCCTTGCCATTTGCTCAACTCCCTCCCCGGTGGGGGACATGAGCCTCCCCAGAGTCACAGGTGACTGGGCACAGCGGCGAGGGGCCGCCGGGGCGGCCACGGGAGCCGGGGGTGGGGCGGCCGGGTCGGCCACGGAGCCGGTAACCCAGCGGCCGGGGGGTGGAACGGCCGGGGGTGGGGCGACCGGGGGTGGGGCGACCGGGGGGGCGACCGGGGGTGGAGCGGCCGGGGGTGGGGCGACCGGAGGCGGAGCGACGGGGGGGGGGAGTCGGTTTGCGGGGCGCCGAAGCCCTGGTGTAGGGTTCATCTTCGTGCCCGGGTGACCGGGCGCACAGGGGTATGGGGTAATTGGCAGCCCGCCGGATTCTGGTTCCGTCAGTCTAGGTTCGAGTCCTAGTACCCCTGCGGAAGGTGTTAAACTCCTTCTCGCTAGGGCCCCGTTGTGTAGCGGCCTAGCACGCCGCCCTCTCAAGGCGGTAGCGCGGGTTCGAATCCCGTCGGGGCTACGAGTTGAATCCCTTGCCGGAGAGATCCGGCAAGGGATTTTTCCGTGTCAGGCCCATCGCGGGACCCGCCCAGCTCCTTCCGGGTATGCCTGGCGACTGCCGCTGTGGCGCTGTCCGACTCCTGCCCTCAGTCGCGGCCTCGGGTCGCTGCCGTCGTCGGCTCACGGGGCGCAAGAGCAGGGCTCTGGATGCACAGGGAAGCCTGGCGCGCCGCGGCCAGGAGGCAGATGTCGACGGGGGATCCCGCCAGATGGGCGGCAAGGAACCCTGCGAAGAAGGCGTCTCCGGCGCCGTTGGTGTCCACCACCTCCTCGACGGGGAGGGCCTCGACGTGCCTGAGCACCCCGTCGGTCGCCATCGCGATCGCTCCGGCCGCGCCGCGGGTCACCACTGCCAGCTGGGCGCCGGCGCTGATGCGGTCGGCGACGAAGCCAGCAGGATCCGGGAGGGCGTCGTCGTTGCAGAAGACGAAGGAGGCTTCGTGGACGAACTGCTGGTGCCACGGTGAGGTGCCGTCGTAGTCGTGCAGGTCGCACCAGGCTGGGCGGCCCAGCTCGCGCGCCTGGCCCAGGAGCGCTCGGCCGGGGTCCGACAGGTCGATCACCACGGCGTCGGCGGACTGCATCGCCCGGCGCGCTTCATCTGCCAAGCGGACGTCTGCCTCCTCCAGCGTGGGCGAGCGCAGGTACAGCGACACCCGCCCACCAACGGGGTTCATCAGGTTGAGGTGCTGTTCGGTGACCCGGTTCGAGGCCTCCTCGGCGAGCACGTCGATGCCGGACTCGCGGAGCGCCATCAACACCTGTCGCCCCTCGGGGTCATCACCCACCACCGTCCGCAGAGTCACGTCGACCCCGAGAGAGCGCAGATTGAGCGCCTTCCCGGCGGACGTCCCGCCCAGGGCCCATCGGTGCGAGCGCGCGAACGCCATGTGCGAAACGGGCTGCGGCAGCGCGTCCAGCATGACGATCTGGTTCCACGACGCCGGTCCCGCGACGAACACGTGACCGGACATGGCCACTACTCCGGGGCGCCGCTGCGCCGCAGCACCTCACTCAGCCGCTCGGCCGCGGCCAGCACCGCAGGAGCATGCAGGCGCCCGGGGGAGCGGGTCAGCCTCTCGATGGGGCCGGACACCGACACGGCCGCGATCAGCTTGCCCGACGGTGCCAGCACCGGGGCGGACACGGACGCCACCCCCGCCTCCCGCTCGGCCACTGACTGGGCCCAGCCCCGCCGTCGGACGGACTGCAGCGTGGTCAGGGTGAAGGAGGCGCCGTCGAGCAGCTTCTCGAGCTTCTCCGGCTCCTCCCAGGCCAGCAGGACCTGCGCCGCGGATCCGGCCGTCATGGACAGCTGCGAGCCGACGGCGACAGTGTCGCGGAGGCCGGTGGGGCGCTCGACGGAGGCCACGCAGATGCGCATGTCCCCCTGGCGGCGGAACATCTGTACCGACTCGCCCGTGATGTCGCGCAGCCTGGTCAGGATGGGGCCCGCGGTGGCCAGCAGGGGATCCTCACCGGCGGACTCGGCCAGCTCGATCAGCCGCGGCCCGAGGACGAAGCGCCCCTGAAGGTCGCGTCCGACGAGCCGGTGATGTTCGAGTGCCACCGCCAGCCGGTGCGCCGTCGGGCGCGCCAGGCCGGTGGCCGTCACGAGGCCTGCCAGGGTGAGGGGATTGCGCTCCAGGGCTGCGAGAACCGAGGCCGCCTTGTCGAGTACGCCAACGCCACTTGTGTCGTCCATATGGTGAGATTATCAATCCACTATGTGGACATGCAAACCGGTGGCGGGCGTGTTGCGGGTCATACTTGGCGACAGATTTCCACGTCGAATGTTTGAGAAGAGGAGCTATGGGCAAGACCCTGAGCGAGAAGGTATGGGACGCGCACGTCGTCCGCGCGGTGGAGGGAGAGCCGGATCTGCTCTACATCGACCTGCACCTCGTCCATGAGGTGACCAGCCCCCAGGCCTTCGACGGCCTGCGCCTGGCCGGCCGCCCCGTCCGCCGCCCGGACCTCACCCTGGCCACCGAGGACCACAACACGCCCACGCTCAACATCAACCTGCCGATCGCGGACCCCGTCTCGCGCACGCAGGTGGACACGCTGCGCAAGAACGCGGCGGAGTTCGGCATCCGGATCCACTCGCTGGGTGACCGCGACCAGGGCGTGGTGCACATCATCGGCCCCCAGCTGGGCGTCACCCAACCCGGCATGACCATCGTCTGCGGCGACTCCCACACCTCCACCCACGGCGCTTTCGGTGCGCTGGCCTTCGGCATCGGCACCTCCGAGGTGGAGCATGTGCTGGCCACCCAGACGCTGCCGCAGAAGAGGCCGCAGACCATGGCGGTCAACATCAACGGCGAGCTGCCCGACGGCGTCACCGCCAAGGACGTCGTGCTGGCGCTGATCGCCAAGGTGGGCACCGGCGGCGGCCAGGGCTACATCGTCGAGTACCGCGGCTCCACCGTCGAGGCGCTCTCGATGGAGGGCCGGATGACCATCTGCAACATGTCCATCGAGTGGGGCGCGAAGGCGGGCATGATGGCCCCCGATGAGACCACCTTCGCCTACCTCAAGGGACGCCCCCACGCGCCCGAGGGCGAGGACTGGGACGCCGCCGTCGAGTACTGGAAGACGCTGCGCACCGACGACGACGCCACGTTCGACGTGGAGGTGGACATCGACGCCACCCAGCTCAGCCCCTTCGTCACCTGGGGCACCAACCCGGGCCACGGCGTCCCGCTGGGCGGCGTGGTGCCGGCACCCGAGGACTTCGAGTCCGAGGTGGAGCAGGCCACCGCGAAGCGCGCGCTGGAGTACATGGCGCTGACGCCCGGCACGCCCATGCGCGACATCACCGTCGACACCGTCTTCCTGGGCTCCTGCACCAACGGCCGCATCGAGGACCTGCGCCTGGCCGCCTCGATCCTCGAGGGCGAGCACATCGCCGACGGGGTGCGCATGCTGGTGGTGCCCGGCTCGGCCCGGGTGCGCCTGCAGGCCGAGGCCGAGGGCCTGGACAAGATCTTCCTGGACTTCGGGGCCGAGTGGCGCGCCGCCGGCTGCTCGATGTGCCTGGGCATGAACCCGGATCAGCTGGCGCCGGGAGAGCGGGCGGCGTCGACGTCGAACCGCAACTTCGAGGGCCGCCAGGGCAAGGGTGGCCGCACGCACCTCGTGTCGCCGCCAGTTGCCGCCGCCACCGCCATCGTCGGCCACCTGGCCGCCCCCGCCGACCTGATTGGACGCTGATCATGGAACCCTTCGTCACCCACACCGGCGTCGCCGTCCCGCTGCGCCGCTCCAACGTCGACACCGACCAGATCATCCCGGCGGTGTACCTCAAGCGCATCACCCGCACCGGTTTCGAGGACGGGCTGTTCGCCGCGTGGCGCAACGACCCGGAGTTCGTGCTCAACAAGGAGCCCTTCAAGGCGGGCACGATCCTCATCCCCGGCCCGGACTTCGGCACCGGCTCTTCACGCGAGCACGCCGTGTGGGCGCTGCAGAACTACGGCTTCAAGGTGGTCATCGGGAGCCGCTTCGGCGACATTTTCCGCTCCAACTCCGGCAAGGCCGGGCTGCTCGTGGCACTGATCTCCGACGAGGACGTCGATCGGCTCTGGGATGCCATCGACGCGGACCCGAACGTGCCCACGACGGTGGACCTGCCGAGCCAGACCATCACCCGCGGCGCCCTGGTGGTCAGCTTCGAGATGGACGAATACACCAAGCACCGGCTGCTCAACGGACTCGACGACATCTCGCTGACCCTGATGCAGGCGGATTCCATCTCGGCCTACGAGGCCACGCGGCCGTCGTTCAAGCCGAAGACTCTTCCCGTGCGGACGGCAGACTCGGTGGCCTGAGCCAGCCGAACACCGACCCCCAGCCCGGGCATCAGAGGACCTCTGGTGCCCGGGCTGCACTCTGTCGGAACCGGGTGCGGCGCGCCGAGTCAGCTAGCCTGACATGAACTGATCCTCTACCGGACGCGGGGCCGCGCATGAACCAACTCACTCTCGGGGTGCTGGCGCGCTCCCTGAAGGAGAACGAGCGCCGTCTGCCGCTCCATCCGGACCACCTCTCCCGGATTCCCGAGGAGCTGCGGGCGAGCATCTTCCTCGAGCACGGCTACGGAATCCCCTTCGGGAAGTCCGACGACGAGCTGATGGGCTGGGTGGCGGGTTTCAGGACGCACGCGCAGCTCATCGCCGAGTGCGACATCATCCTTCAACCCAAACCGGTCCTCAGCGACATCGCCGAGCTGCGCGAAGGGCAGATCCTGTGGGGGTGGCCGCACTGTGTGCAGGACGACAAGCTCACCCAGGTCGCGATCGACCACAAGCTCACGCTGATCGCGTTCGAGGCCATGAACCACTGGCACCGCGACGGGTCGTTCAACCTTCACGTGTTCCACATGAACAACGAACTGGCCGGCTACTGCTCGGTGCTCCACGCCATGCAGATCGCGGGCTCCAGCGGGGATTACGGGCGACGGCTACGTGCCGTGGTCATCGGTTTCGGCGCGACAGCTCGAGGGGCGGTCACGGCACTCAACGCGATGGGGGTCAGTGACGTCGACGTCCTGACCCACCGTGAGATCGCGGCCGTCGCCTCCCCGATCCACTCCGCGCGCATCGTCCATTTCGACTCCGACGGCGCCGCGCCCAATCTCAGCCACGCGATCACGCCCGAGGGCCGGGTGTCCATCGCGGCCTTCCTTTCCGAGCACGACATCATCGTCAACTGCGTGCTGCAGAACACCGACGCGCCGCTCACGTTCATGACCGACGAGGATCTTGAGGACGTGAAACCCGGAACCGTGATCGTCGACGTGTCCTGCGACGAGGCCATGGGGTTCAGCTGGGCTCGCCCGACCACCTTCAGCGCCCCCACGTTCGTGGTCGGCGACAACGTCCTCTACTACGCCGTCGACCACAGCCCGTCGTATCTGTGGAACTCGGCGACGTGGGAGATCAGCGAGGCGCTCCTGCCGTTCCTCCCCACGATCCTGGGCGGGGAAGAGACGTGGGACGCGAACCCGACGATCAGTCGCGCCATCGAGATCCGAAACGGTGTCATCCAGAACCCGGCCATCTGGTCCTTCCAGACGCGTGACCAGGACTATCCGCACGAGATCTGACAGCCTCATCCCCTGAGGTCCGGACTTCAGGGCCTGATCGTTGCCACCCACACCGCCAGCGTCACCATGGCGACCAGCCACGCGCTGCCCAGGGCCAGGACGATCAGCGTCCCGAGTCGCCAGCGCGTCGGCATCCAGGGCAGGTGCGCCCAGCGCCGGACAACCACGACGGTCGCGGCGACGGCGAGCCCGGCGGAGGCGCCGAAGATCCAAGGCGCCGACCAGTCCCACGGGGCGGCCAGCCACCACATCAGGAGCGTGCCCGCGGCGGCCAGCCCCTGTCCCATGAGGCGAGTCCTGCTCCGTCCGCGGACCGCGCCCACAGCGAACAGGAGGACGAGCGGGATGCCGAGGCCCACCCACGCGACGGTGTCGGTGTCGAACGGCGGTGGCGCGAGGGAGTCGTCGAGCACGACGCCCGCCAACGCCAGACCCGCACCGGTCACGTCCTGGGTGCTGTTGTTCAGGACGATCGCGGCCCGTTCGTGGGTGCGGTCGATGGCCAGCATGGTCCTGGTGCCTCCGGTGCCCCCGTTGTGGAATGCGACGGGGCCGTCGCCGATGTCGGTGACGATCCAGGCCAGGCCGATCTGCCAGCCCATCATCGCCGGCCAGCGGGCGTCGAGGGCCTCGATTCCCGGGGCCGTGCCGTCGAGGATCGCCTGGGCGTAGCGGGTGAGGTCCGCGGCGGTCGTGGTGACCCCGAGTCCGGCCGGGGCGTAGCCGCTGCCGGTCCACGCTTCGGTGGGGCTGCCCAGCCCCTGGTGCGGCTGCATGAGGTCGGGCGCTGGCCGTCCCGGCTCGGCGAACGCAGTGTCGTTCATGCCGAGTGGCGCCAGGAGGCGTTGATGCACGTAGGACGGCCAGTCCGGCATCCCAGCCGCGCGGGTCAGTGCAAAGCCGAGGAGGGAGGCGCCGAGGTTGGAGTACTGCATCGTCCCCCGACCCGACAAGGCGAGCGCGCCCGATTGACGGATCAGCTCATCCGGCGTGGTGGCGGTGTAGACGGACAGGGCAGCGCCGGCAAGGTCCTCGGCGACGACGCGCACCATGTTGAGACTGAGCAGGCTGGGCAGGCCTGCGCGGTGGCTGACCAACTCAGCCAGTGTCGCCGAGCCCACTTCCGTGCCCGCCAGCTCGGTCAGGTGGGTCTCGAGCGGGTCCTCGATGCCGACCTCCCCGCGCTGGGCGGCGTCGGCCAGGAGGAGTCCGTCGAAGGTCTTGGTGATCGAGCCGAGCTCGTATCTGCTGTCAGGGGTCACCTCGCCGAAACCGGCCCAGGAGGCAGCACCGTCGCGGATCCGCGCGACGCTGACCGTTTCCAGGTGCGTGGCCGTGGCGAGGGCCGCGGAGGCGTCCCCCGCGAGGGCGGTGTCGCCGGTGGGCGAGCCAAGCCCGGCGGGGTGGGGACCGAGCGCCAGGAGCGCCGCGGCGCCGATCAGGGCACCGACCAGCATGGTTGACCAGGGGTGGGAGGTGGTGTGCTGGGGGGTGGCCATGGTGCCAACCTAGGCGGACTGATCCGGTTCCCGCAGGTGTCCCGTCAGCGGGAGTGTCTTGGCCGAAGGCACGACGAGGAGCGCCAGCAGCGACACCGCACCGACGACGATCAGCGCCCGGAGGATTCCGTAGTGGTCTCCGAGGAAGCCGAGGAGCGGCGGGCCGGCCAGGAAGGCGGTGTAGCCGATGGTGGAGACGACGCTGAGCCGGGCGTGCGCGCGGGCCGGCTCGTCGGCCGCCGCCGACATGCCGACCGGGAAGCCGAGGCTGGCGCCGACCCCCCAGATCGCGGCGCCGACGAAGGCCAGCCAGGGCGTGCCGAAGACCACCAGGAGGCAGCCGATGATCGCGGAGACGAACAGGACGCGCAGCACCGGCACCCGTCCGTAGCGGTCCAGCAGCCGGGTGCCGAGGATCCGTCCGGCCGTCATGAAGGTGAGGAACACGGCCAGGGCCAGCACGCCGAAGGTCTTGTCCAGGCCGTGGCCGTCGACGAAGGCCACCGCCATCCAGTCGTTGGCCGTGCCCTCGGTGAACGCGGCGGCCAGCACCATGACCCCGATCAGGAGCGTGCGAGGCTCGGTCCAGGCCGAACGGGAGCGGACGGCGGGGGCGGGGGAGGCGTCGTCGCGTGCGCCGTCCTCGAAGGCAGGCAGGAACCTCGACGTGCCCCACAGCACCAGCGCTGCGGAGACCGCACCGACGGCGCCGATGTGCCAGATCATGGGCACCTCCAGCCACACCATGAGCGCTCCGACGAGGGCGCCGAGCACGGTCCCGCCGCTGAACGCCGCGTGGAACCACGGCATGATCGACCGGCCGAGGCCGCGCTCGATGATCGTCCCTTCGAGGTTCTGAGCGACATCCCACACCCCGGTTCCCAGGCCGAGCAGGAACAGGCTGGCCGCCACCGCCGCCATGGCGAGGCCCGCCTGCACGCTCACCGCAGCCAGCACGAGGCCGGGCAGGGCAACCGCCATCGCCAACCGCACGGCGCGGGTCGCTCCCAGGCGGCGGGTGACGAGCCCGGCGATCGGCAGCCCGCACAGCGCGCCGGCGGACACGGCCAGCAGCAGCAGTCCGAGCTGCCCCGGGCTGAGCGCCAACTGCTCCTTGACGTCGGGCACCCGCGACATCCAGGACGCGAACGCGAACCCGTTCACGGCGAACACCGCGAAGTCGCCGTTGCGGGCGCCCACCACAGTCGCCCGCCCACCTGCGGTGGTGGGCATCGACTCAACCTCATTCGTCATGTGTACGAGCGTACACTAGTGATGTACGATCGTACACATGACCACCATCGACCACTTCGCCAATGACCCCCGCACCAATCGGGAACGCATGCTGGCCGGCGACTACTACATCGCCGACGACCCCGAGCTCGCAGCGCGGAGCCAACGCGCCGTCGAGCTCGCGGACCGCTACCACCGCGCCGTCGTCAGCGGCGCCGACGATGCCCGCGCCCTCCTCGACGACCTGATCGGCGACCTCGGCCAGGACGCGGTGCTCAAACCCCCCTTGTTCGTCGACTACGGAGATCACATCACCGTCGGGGCGCGCACCTTCGTCAATGCCGGCCTGACCGCACTCGACGTGGCGCCGATCACCATCGGCGCCGACTGCCAGATCGGGCCCAACGTGCAGCTCCTGACCCCGATCCACCCGATCGAGCCCCAACCGCGTCGCGACAAGCTGGAGGCGGCCAAGCCGATCAGCATCGGGGACAACGTGTGGCTCGGCGGAGGCGTGATCGTCTGCCCCGGGGTCACCATCGGCGAGAACGCGGTGATCGGGGCCGGGTCGGTGGTCACCCGCGACATCCCCGCCAACGCCGTCGCAGTCGGCAACCCCGCCCGAGTCATCCGCAGCATCTGAGCGCCGTGCCCACCTCACCAACAGCGGCCCAGGGGCGAGCCCCGCACCGACGACCCGACCCCGGCCGCCGCGATCGGATCATCCAGAGCTGCCTCGACGTGATCGCCGAGCGCGGAGTGGCCGGCACCTCGCATCGGGCCGTCGCCGCCGCGGCGGGCGTCCCGCTGGGATCCATGACCTACCACTTCACAGGGATCGACGAGCTGCTGCACGAGGCATTCGCCAGCTTCACCCGCACCGTCATCGACCGGTTCAAACACCGGATGGGTGCCGCCACCAGCATCGACGAGGCCCGGCAGGCCGTCTTCGATCTCATCACCGCCGACCTCTTGGCCAGCCAGCGAGAGCTGGTCCTGACCCACGAGCTCTACACGCTCGCCGCGCGCGACCCTTCCTATCGCGCGCTGACCAACGCCTGGATGCGCAGCAGCCGCGCCGCGCTCGAGCAGCATTTCGACCCAGCCACCGCCCGCCTCCTCGACGCGCTCATCGAGGGGCTGACCATCCACCGCGCCCTCGACACCGAACCCCAGGACCCCGCGCTGGCCAGAACCGCCATCGCCCGCGTCACCGGATCCTGATCCGCAGGGGTCCCGCAGGCTCCCGTGGCGGCGTGCTCAGAACATGCCGTTGGAGTTCTCCGAATGGTCGGGCACCACCTGCAGCACGTCCCAGTGCTCCACGACCTTCCCGTTCGCGTCGAGGCGGAAGATGTCGATCCCGGCGTAGTCATGATCGCCGGGCCAGGTCTGGCGGCAGTGCAGCACCACGAAGTCGTCCTCGGCGATCGCCCGCACGAACTCGACCCGCTTGCCGGGGTACCCGGCGGCCATCCGCTCGAAGTAGTCGATGAAGGCCTCCTTGCCGTCGCCGACGTGGGGGTTGTGTTGGGTGTAGGTGTCGCCGGCGTACCGCTGGATGGCCTCCGCCGGCCGGCACTGGTTGAACATGAGGTCGTAGAACTCCTGCACGTTCCGCTTGTTGATCTGCTCGCGCTCGCTCCCGGACACCTGCGCACCTTTCGTGGTTGGGCTACACAGGGAACTCGTCGTCTCCTCGGCATATTCCGGGTCAGCGTCAGTCCTGCCCGAGCGGGCCCGGCTGTCCAAGGTGTTGCAGGATGCTATCCAGACAGCGGTATGTGTGGATATGCACAGATACCGCTGTCTGGATAGCAGGTTGCAGCCAGATCCCGAAGGCGCTGGACGCGTTGCTCCGGTGGCCGACGAGCGAGGGCTGATCTGATCGTCGACGGCGTCCCTAGCCGATCGCGACCGCCCCCGCGAGCCCGATGCCGGTGATGAGGAGGGTGGCGACTGCGCCCAACCGCAGCGGCTCGCGCCCAGCCGTCGCGAGGGCGCGCAGGTCCACACCGAGCCCGAGGGCGAACATCGCCGCCGCCAGCAGCAGTTGCTGCAGGTGGCCAAGCGCGGTGAGCAGCGGTTCGGGCACGAGCCCCGTGGTGCGCGCGGCCATCGCGACCAGGAAGCCGACGACGAACAGCGGGACCACCGGTGGCAGCCGCACAGCCTTGCCCTCAACTCCGTGCAGCCGCTGGATCCGCCGTCGCTCGAGTCCGGCGAGCACGGCCATGACCGGGGCGAGGAGCGCCACCCGGGCGAGCTTGACCGTGACGGCGACCCCGAGGGCCTCGTCGCCCACCAGGCCTGCCGCCGCCACCACCTGAGCCACCTCGTGGGTGGAGGCGCCGATCCAGAGTCCGGCGGAAGTCGGCGTCATGCCCAGGAGAGCGACGAGCACCGGAAGCGCCACGATCATCCCGGTCCCGAACACCACGACCAGCGCCACCGCCCTGGCCACCTCCTCTTCGTCCGCGTCGGTCACGCCCTCGGCGGCCGCGATGGCCGCCGCCCCGCAGATCGAGAAACCGGCGGCCACCAGTAGCGACTGCTCCGCGCCCAGCCCGAGCCGTCGGCCCAGCCAGGCGGTGGCGGCGAAGGTCACGCCTACCGCTGCCGCCACCAGCGTCAGGGTCGCGGGTCCGAGCGCCGCCACGGTCAGCAGCGACACCTGCAGCCCCAGCAGCACGATCCCCACGCGCAGGAGCTGTCGGCCGGCCAGCCCCACCCCCGGAGCCCAGGAAGCACTCGTGCCGCGCGCCGTCCGCCACGCGACGCCGGCGAGGATCGCCACTAGCAGAGGGCTGGCGATCGGCACCACCATGTTCACCGCGACCGATGCGACGGCGACCGCCAGGCAGGCGGCCAGCCCGGGGGCGACGGCGCGGAGGGAGTTCACTCCACTACCGTGCGCCGGATCCCGCCTGTGACGGTAACCCGATCGGGACAGCAACCCATATGATCGCGATATGACCACCCCTTCTCCAGACGAGCCGGGCCTGCCGGCCCTGCGGCTGCTCGTCGCCGTCGCCGAGCAGGGGTCGCTGGGAGCCGCGGCCCGGGAGATCGGCATGGCGCAGTCCAACGCGAGCCGCGCCCTGGCGGGGCTTGAGCGACGGCTCGGGTTCGCCGTCGTGCACCGCAGCGCCGCCGGCTCCGACGTCACGCCCGAGGGTGCGCTGGTGGTGGGCTGGGCGCGCGAGGTGGTCGAGGCCATGGACCGGCTCATGGCCGGCGCCGGTGCTGTCACGGCCACCGCCGGGGGAGCGGTGACGGTTGCGGCGAGCATGACGATCGCCGAGTACCTGGCGCCCGGGTGGCTCGCTGCGCTTCGTCGGGTGGAGCCCGACGCCGTCGTCTCCCTCGAGATCCTCAACTCCGACGCGGTGATCGAGGCGGTGCGGCACGCGCGCGTGTCCGTCGGGTTCGTCGAGTCCCCGGACGTCCCCGACGACGTGTCCAGCCGCCTCGTGGGCCGCGACCGACTCGTCGTGATCATCCCACCGGACCATCCGTGGGCCGAGCGTCGCGGGGCGGTGACGGTCTCGGAGCTGGCCGCCACTCCGCTGGTCGAGCGGGAGCCCGGCTCGGGGACGCGTCGCTTCCTTGACTGGGCGGCCGCGTCCGCGGGGGTGTCGACGCGGGCCACGCCGGTGGCGCAGCTGTCGAGTAATGCCGCCATCGTGGCTGCGGTTGCTGCCGGGCTCGGCCCCGCCGTGTTGAGCAACCACGCCGTCCGCGGCGCGCTGATGGACGGCCGGGTCCTCGCGGTCCCCGTCGAGGGTGGGTCGATCGAGCGGGAACTGCGCGCCGTCTGGCTGGGCGGCCCGGCCCCTCGCGGCGTCGCCGGCCGGCTCGTCGACGTGGCCGCGTCGAACCAGGCCGAGCCGTTCGCTACCTGAGATCCCCGCTCCCTGAAGATCCCCCGCTCCCTGAGGAGGGCCGTCCGCGTAGCGGCGTGGCCCGTCCTACCCGCTCCCTGAGGAGGGCCGTCCGCGTAGCGGCGTGGCCCGTCCTACCCGCTCCCTGAGGAGGGCCGTCCGCGTAGCGGCGTGGCCCGTCTCGAAGGGTCGTGACAGAAACCTCTTCGTGGGACTGCTTGTCAGGAGCGATTCGACCCTTCGAGACGCCCACGCGCCTTCGGCGGTGGGGCCCTCAGGGGGCGGGGATGGCCACGCGCCGCTCGCCGATCTAGTTAAGTGGCTAAACTACCTGCCATGGATGTGATTGCGTTGTTCGGTGCTACCGGCGGCACGGGCCGGAGGGTGTTGGATCGCCTGCTGGCCGAGGGCTACGGCGTTCGGGTGCTGGTCAGGGACAAATCGAAGCTGGGGGAGGTCGACCCGCGGGTGCACGTCGTCGTCGGCGATGTGCTCGACCCCGAGGCGGTGGGTGCGGCGGTCGAAGCGTCGTCCGCGGTGCTGGGCGTGTTCGGGCAGGTCAAAGGATCGCCACGCACGCTGCAGACCGACGGGACGCGAGCGATCGTGGAGGCGATGCAGCGCCATGGGGTCACCCGGCTTGTCACGCTCTCCGGCGGCGGCCTGAGGGCCGAGCAGGACCAGCCGAGGCTGGCCGACCGGGCCTTCCGAGGGCTGTTGAAGCTGATGGCGGGCCATGTCCTCGCCGACGCCGAGGGACACCTGGCGGTCCTGCAGGGCTCGGGCCTGGACTGGACGGTGGTGCGCGGCCCGCGCCTGACCGACCAACCCGGGCTCGGGCGATACCGCGTGGGATGGGTCGGCGTCGACGGGAGCACGCAGATCTCGCGGGATGACCTGGCCGACTTCATCGTCTCCCAGGTGGCGGATCGGCGCTTCGTCGGGCTGATGCCCTTCGTGAGCCGGTGATGGGCGCGCCGCACCGGATGGCGCTGGTGGGGAGCGCGGTCGAGGAGTTGGTGATGTGGTCGCGGACGCTGGACGGGCATCGCAGAGTGCCGTTCGGGGACCTGCAGCTGAGCCGGGCGCAGCTGGAGGTCCTGTTCCTCATCGTGCACAGCGATGGCCCGGCCACACCCGGCGCGGTGGCGGACCGGCTCGGGGTGACGCCCGCGGCGGTGACGCAGCTCGTGGCCGGACTGGTCGACCTGGGGTTGGTGCGGCAGGACCGCGATCCGGCCGACGGGCGTCGTCGGGTGCTGGTACTGGAGCCCGAGCGCCAGCTCGAGGTGGCGGGCTTCGAGCGCGAGGTCGTGGAACGGATGGCCCCCCACTTCGCAGGCCTCGATGACGACGAGCTGCGCACGCTCGTGGCGCTGCTCGGCCGCAGCTCGGGGTCGCCGTCGTGACCGGGGTGTTCGTCACCGGTGCCACCGGAACCGTCGGGGCTGGAGTGGTGTCCGAGCTGCTCGCGCGGGGGGAGCGGGTGGTCGCGGCGGTGCGCTCCGTCGAGGCCGCTGATCGGCTGCCGGCCGGCGTCGAGGCGCGGGAGTTCGATTTCGACACCCCGGCGAGCGCGATCCGGCGGGCGATGACTGGCGTGGACAGGCTGTTCCTCGTCCGGCCCCCGCAGGTCGCCGACGTGCAGCGCTACCTGTTCCCGGTGATCGACGCCGCCCGTGACCTGGGCGTCCGGCAGGTGGTGTTCCTGTCGCTGCAGGGGGTGCAGGCCAATCGCAGGACCCCGCACCACGCCGTCGAGGCGCGGCTGAAGGCAACCGGGGCGCCCTACACGATGCTGCGGCCCAACTTCTTCATGCAGAACCTGTCCGCAACCTACGCCGCAGAGATCCGTGAGCGGGGTGAAATCCGCGTCCCGGCGGGGAGGTCTCGGACGGCATTCATCGACGCCCGCGACATTGGACGCGTGGCCGCCACCGTCTTCACCGAGCCGGGGCACGAACGCAGGGCGTACACGCTCTCCGGGGAGGAGAGCCTCGGCTACCGTGACGTGGCCCGCACCATGACCGACGTCCTCGGCCGCGAGATCACCTACACCCGGCCGACGGAGCGGGAGTACCTTGCGCTGCTGGAGGCTGACGGTCGGCCGGCGGACTACATCGCGGTGCAGAAGATGATCTACCGGGTGGTGCGGCTCAACGTGTCTGCACTGCCGAACCGCTCCATCCGTCGGTTGACCGGGCGCCCGGCGACGAGCTTCCGGGAGTTCATCCGGGACCACAGGGCTGCCTGGGGCCACGGCTGAGGAACCGGTCAGGTGGTGCGGAATCCGGTGGGGCGGATGGGCCTCGCAGGAACGCCCGCGACAATCATGTCCGGCTCCACGTCCTTGGTGACGACCGAGCCGGCACCGATCACCGCACCGTCGCCGATGGTCACCCCCGGGACCACTGTGACGCTGGCGCCGAACCACACCTTGCGGCCGACGACGATGGGTGCGGGGATCATGTCACCGCGACGGTCCGGGTCCATCGCGTGGTTGATGGTGGTGAAGGTGCAGCCGTGCCCGATGAGGGTGTCGTCGCCGATGGTGATGCCGCCGGTGTCCTGGAATCGGCAACCCATGTTGATGAAGACGCGCTTGCCCACCGTGAGGTTCCGGCCGAACTCGCTGTAGAACGGCGGGAACACCGTCACCGACTCGTCCACGGTGCGGCCGGTCAGCCGCGACAGGAGCGCGCGCACCTCGTCGGCGGACCGGTACGCGTTGTTGAGCTCCGCGGTGATCCGCAGCGCCTCCTCCGAGGCTCCGATCATGAACCGGTGGAGCTCCGAGCCGCTCTCAATGAGCTGCCGGCGTTGGACGTGGGCGAGGAAGTCCTGCATCTCCATGGGGTCATCGTCCCGTCAGGCGCGGTACTCGTCGTCGGTGACGTGCTCCAGCCAGGTCACGGTCTCGCCCTGATCGTCGGCCTCGTGGATGGCGACGTGCGCCATGAACCGGTCCGACGTGGCGCCGTGCCAATGCTCCTCGTTCGGCTCGATGTAGACCACGTCGCCGGGGCGGATCTCCTGCACCTCGCCGCCGCGCCGCGCGATGTACCCGATTCCGTCGGTGACGTACAGGGTTTGACCCTTGGGGTGCTTGTGCCAGGCCGTCCTCGCGCCGGGGGTGAACCTGACGTGGGCGGAGCCGACGGCCGACTGCTCGTCCGGGGTGCGGATGGCGTCGAGGAACACGGTGCCGGTGAACCAGTCCGCGGGTCCTTGGGTTGTCTGGCCGCTGCTGTGGGTGATCTTCATGGAGTGACGTCCTTTCGTGTGTCGGGATTCAGGACGAGCCGGAGCAGCGATCCTTCGAGACGTTGCCTAGCGCCGGAAGGGTGTCACGCGCCCTTGGCCAGGTAGTGGTTGATAGCTTCGCGGGCGAGTTCGGACTCGCTCACTCCTGCGGCGTCCGCGGCCGACTTGAGCCGGTCGTGCAGTTCGCGGGGAAGGCGGACTCCGATCCGGCTCGTCTCGGTGGACAGTCGGGGGCGCCCGCCCTTGCGGCCGTGGCGGGCAGCGATGTCGCGGGCAATAGCGGCGGCGCGGGCCTCCGTGAGCCGCTCACCTTCGAAGTAGACGACCTCGTCGTCCAGGTTGATGTTCTCGATGCTGGTGATCTCGGCGCTGGTGCCGTCACCGAGCTGGATCCGCATGGCGCTCATTTCCTCCTCAGTGCCGTCGGCATGGCATGGATGATCAGCATCGTCGGCTCGCCGTCCGTCTTGACGAGGACCCCGACGATCTCCAGTTCCAGTCCACGGTCATCCTCGCCGATCCAGCAATACTCAGGTTCCCCGCTGGTTCTGACCCCTACTGTGGGCTGACTAGTGCTGACCACGTGGGTGATCCGGGCTGCACCGATGCGATGCTTGCGAGCCGCTTGAGTCAGCTTCAACCTCACTCTTCAATTGTGCAACGAAACCAGGATATGTTCAACAAGATCTCCATGGATTCCTCCTGCGCCCGGGCTCTTGGTGAATACTCTCGTCCCATGACCGACATGAGCCGATCCGGCGAGGGGCCTCGCCGCCGGCGGACCATCGTGGTTGCGGTGATCGGCACCGTCGTGGTGGTCGCGTACGCGCTGCTCGCGGTTGTCCAGATCCTGGTGCTGAACCCGCTTGCGGCGGTGCCCGGTGCCGAGCTCTCCCAGATCTACGCCGACGTCTCCGCGGCGGGGGAGTCCATGGGCGCGCCGCTGGTCCTGGCCGGCCTGGCGGTTGGTCCCGTCGTCGCGATCGGCCTGCTGGTCCGCACATGGAGGCGGCCCGACGTCGAGGCCCGGATCGTCGCGGTGCAGTACCTGGCGCTCGTGGCGCTGGGCGCGTTCGGCTACTTCTGGGCCAGCTTCGGCCCCGGGATGGCGCTGGCTGACACGTACGGAATCGGTGGGGGAGACCATTCGCCGTGGGCCACGCCCCTGCAGGCGGTCAGCGGCGTCGCGTTCGTGGTCTTCCTCATGCAGGCGCCCGGGGCCGTGTCGATGGCGCGCCGTACGCGTGGCGGCCCGCAGCGCCGCTGAAGCCATTCGTCGAATCCACGCCGGGGCGAGATCGTCTGCCGCCAGGCGGGCGCTCCTTTCGGGGCCCGTCGCTGTCTGCGAGCGGAATCCGGGTCCCTGCTAATTGTCACGCTCAGGGTCGTACTCGACACTCAGCCTGACATTTAGGGAAACGCTGATTAATCGGCGAGCCTGGGATTTGATGGGCCGGCCTGGTCTGTCGGGGTGGATGGTTGATCAGTGGGTGTTGAGCCGGGTCAATGACGTGTTGGCTAGGTAGAATGCTGGTTG
>NZ_JACJGA010000008.1:0-193553 GCF_014164725.1 Tessaracoccus sp. MC1627
CCTAACCGAGGCAACGCTGCGCGAGGCCGCCGCTTAGCTTAGATCCACAGAATTTCATCCCCCATGCCGGAATCAACACCGGAACGTCCTTAGCGTGAATTGCCGTACCGCTCTTCCCCGGACCCCGACATTCAGGTGGGGCAGTCACGCCGCAACGCGTATGAGGACCTCGCGGAACGCACGGGGTCGATCCCACTGCGTCGATTCGTCCGCACGGTCATCCAAGCCGAGTCGTACGGTATCCCGCTTGCCGACGTGCTGACAGCCCAAGCGGACGAGATGCGGATCGCCCGCAGACAGCGCGCGGAGCGAAAAGCCATGGAAATCCCTGTCAAGGTGGTCTTTCCCCTGATCATCTGCATTCTCCCCGTCATCTTCGTCGTCATCCTCGGCCCAGCAGCCATCTCCATGATGGAAACGCTGTTCCCGGCCCTGAATTGAGCACGGTTCACTCCGGCAATGGTTCACTGCGCGTGACACACCCCATCTTGGTGGTCCTAGTATCGGCTCTGGCTGCTCTGTTGGCACCGCCATTTGCCCATCGTCTCTCGACCAGTGCCGGCTGGTGGGTGGCTTCCGCCACAGCCGCTGGAGTGGCAGTCTGGGCGGCGATGCATGTAGAGGGCTGGGCTCTGGCGGGGTTCGCCGCGCTGGCTGTGTTGTGGGGCGCCGGGGTGGCAGTCGACCTCGTGGAGCATCGCCTGCCTGACGTCACGACACTCGCTGCCTTTCTGCTCTTCTTGATCCTGCAGTTGCCGTGGCTGGTCACCAGCGGCGAGTGGAATCGGCGGTTGGTTCAGGCGCTACTGGGAGCCCTGCTCACCGCGGCCATCCTCTTCGCCCTCGCGTACATCAACCCCAACGGTTTCGGTCTCGGCGACGTGAAGCTCGGGCTCAGCACGGGCGCGGCGCTCGGCTGGTTCGGCCTCGGCACAGTCCTCATAGGACTGGCGGCCGCATTCATCCTCATGGCGGTGATCAGCGGCCTCCTGCTCGCCACCAAGAGGATCAAGCGGGATGCGGAGATAGCCTTTGGCCCCTTCATGGTCCTAGGCGTTCTCGTCGCCCCCGGCGCCGCCAGCCTCCTCGGCTGGTGACTCCCGAAACGGCCGCCACCATCCCGCTGGCTGAGGTGCCGCGGAGCGGCCTCGAAGGCTTGTATACGTGACGTCGGCGCGAGATCTCGGTTCAGGAACCCGTCAGGATCAGGTAGAACATCCGCCCGAGGAAGAACAACCCCACCCCGATGGCCACCACCACGAAGGGGATCAGAATGCGCTGGATCTTCTTCCAGCGGGTGCTGGGGACTCCCGTCGGCCCCCAGGGACCGCGCCCCACCTGCGCCCGCACGGGGGCGTCGCCGCTGAGGTTCAGGTTGGAGAAGATGCGCACGCGCCCAGCTTAGGCGAGCCTCGCGGGGTCACCCCCGCGAAAGCGACTCCTCAACCAGGCTGGCCGCCTTCCGCAGCGACTCCATCTGAGGGACCACGTCGTCGCGTCGCCATCCCGACATGCCGCACGCGGTACCGAGATGCAGGCCTTCGAGCGAGTCCACCTGGATGGCGCGGAGAACCTTGAGCGCAGCTCGCACCAGCTCGTCGGTGCTCTGCGGCCCGCGCGCGGTGTCGACAACGCCGAGGATCAGCCCGCGACCCTCGTCGCGCCACTGCGCCAACTCGTCGAGGTCCACCAGCGCACCATCGACCGACGCCCCAGTGAAACCTGCCCGCCGCGACACTTCCAGCCACCGCCCCGGAGCACAGCAGTGCAGCCAGGCGCCGTCGGCGAGCGGACGCAACGCCTCCACCAGGCCCGGCAGATCCACCCGACGATGCCGCGAGAACCCGCTCGCCGTGGGCACGCGCCCCTCGGCCACTGCGATCATCGACGGCTCGTCCACCTGCAGCCACAAGGTGGCCCCGGGAACCCGCCGCGACACCTCAGCCCTCAACCCCGACACAGCCTCAGCCAGCGCCTGGGCCAACTCCCGCCGGGCCCCGTGATCGGCAAGCACCCGGTCGCCCATGGGCCGTTCGACGGAGGATGCCAGCGTCCACGGGCCGGCCACTCCGACCTTGAGCACGCCGTCGAAACCCTGGAGGAGCTCCTCCGTGTCGTCGAGGTCCTGGCGCCACTGAGCGCGGGCCCGGCGATGCTCGGCCCCCGAGTGAGGCGAGAGACGCCAGCCGGCCGGCTGCACGTCGAATCCAAGCCCCGAGATGAGCCCAAGCGCGCGCCCGATCATGTCAGACCCCACACCCCGCTCCGGCAGCTCCGGCAGAGGCAGCACCTCAGGCAGAGTCTCGGCCATGGCCGCCAGGGCACCCCGGAAGTCGGTGCCCGGCAGCGAGCCTGCAGCGGTAATCAGCATCAACTCGCCTCGGCGATCACGGCGCTGCCCACCACGCGGTCAATGTCGTAGACCACCACGGTCTGCCCCGGTGCCACGCCGTGCCCAGGCTCATCCAACATGACGGACAGCCCGCCGTCGCTCGCCTCGATGGTCGCCTCCTGCGGCGTCCCGTGCGCCCGGTACTGCGCCTGCCCTCGCCAGGGACCGTCGACGGCTTCCGCGGTCCATGAGGGCCGGATTCCCAGCAACCTGGTGACGGCCAGGTCCTCCCGCGACCCCACAACGACGGTGTTGTCCACCGGCTCGATCCGCAGCACGTATCGCGGCTCCCCTGTGGGTGCGGGCACCCTCAGGTCCAGGCCCTTGCGCTGACCCACCGTGTAGCGGTGGGTGCCGCGATGCTCCCCTAGCACGGCCCCGTCTGCATCGACGATGGGCCCAGGAGCGTCCTTCAGGTAGCGGGCCAGGAAACCCTGGGTATCGCCGTCGGCGATGAAGCAGATGTCGTGGCTGTCAGGCTTCTTCGCCACTCCCAACCCGAGCGCCTGCGCCTCAGCGCGGACCACCGGCTTCTCCACGTCGTTGAGCGGGAACAGGCATTGTCTCAGCTGCTCCTGGGTGAGCATGCCGAGGACGTAGGACTGATCCTTGGCGGCGTCGGCAGCACGGTGGAGGGAGACGGAGCCGTCCTCGTGGCGGCGCAGGTCCGCGTAGTGGCCCGTGGCGACGGCGTCAAAGCCGAGTGCGGTGCCGCGGTCCAGCACCGCAGCGAACTTGATCTTTTCGTTGCACCGAAGGCAGGGGTTGGGCGTGTGGCCGGCTCGATACTCGGCCACGAAGTCCTCCACCACGGCCTCGTGGAACTCCTCGGCGAAGTCCCACACGTAGAAGGGGATGTCCAGCTTGTCGGCCACGCGGCGCGCGTCGTGAGAGTCCTCCAGCGAACAGCACCCCCGCGCCCCTGATCGGTAGGACGCAGGGTTCTTGGACAGGGCCAGGTGAACGCCCGTGACATCGTGGCCCTCGGCCACAAGGCGCGCGGCAGCGACGGCGGAGTCCACCCCACCCGACATGGCCACCAACACCCGCACTTCGCGCTCCTCTGCTCAGCAGTGCTCCACTCTACCGATCCGACCGTCAGACTTATCCACAGCCGCTCTCGCTCCCTCGAACTTGTCCGAGTGATCGAATAGTTTTGGGTCACCAGTACGCCGGGCGGGGATGAGCCACCCCCGACGACCCCACCTGGGACCGGATGCCGGAGCGAACCTGATTGACACTGCCCACCCCCGTCATCTGAGCGACCTGCGTGGTCGGGACTGGGCGCGCGTCCTCGCACACCGCGTTACGTGGGCTTCGACGCGCGCCGCGCCGCTACGCGGCTTCAGCGCGGCTCAGCCAGCGGGGGGCGGACTCAGCCTCGACGGCTCAGCCGGCGTTGATGCCCGGATTCAGCGCGGCTCAGCCAGCGGTGGCGGGGCTCAACTTCGGCGCGACTCAACCCGCGGATCAGGCCCCACCACGGAGCGCGCGGCGTCCAGCGCACCGTCGGGGTAGAACGGAAGGCCTTCGCCGCCCAGGGTGTCCAACCGGTGCCACGCGACGATGCTCACGTCGTCAATCACTTTCACCCTTGTGTCGAGCGGCCACGCCTCGAGGGCAGGACACTCCACGGAGAAGATGTGCACGATCTCGTGTCCAGCTCGGCCAAGGAAGGTGAAGATGTTCTCCGTGACGGCCAGCAACTCAGCTGCCGTCACCGCGACACCCAACTCCTCCAAGAACTCACGCAGCAACGCCTCGTCGGCACGCTCACCGAACTCGATTCCCCCACCGATCGCACGCACGAAGGGAGGCTCGCCGTCTGCCCCACCGAACTCCTGCACGAGAACGTGACCATCGCGGACGGGCAGACCGACGGCGAGGTTCCGGATCCGCAAGTCTGCTTGTTCCATGCCGGGAGCGTAGACCTGAAGTCGGTAGCCCGAGCGGCCAGTCCGCCGGAGCCAGGTTCCCGATTCGGACTGCTACCAGCCCATCGCCGTGAGGACAGACTGAAAGAGCGCGGCCACCCGAGTGCCCAGGACTGTCACCGTCGTCACCACCACTGCGCCGATGAGGCTGGCCATGATTGCGTACTCCACCGCGGTCGCGCCGCGCTCGGACGACATGCCTACAGCGGCTACTTCGATGGGTTGGGATTCGCCATTCTCTGCTTCGATCACACCAAGCTCCCCCGCATCGAAACTGTTAGTGACCGGAGTCTAGCCGCGATGCAGCTGATTCCCTGGAGCTGTCTGAACGACGCTGAAGCAAACCTCGAGAACGCGACCTGACCGCAAGGGTGTGGGTCGTCAGGGCGGTACGGCGTCGGGATGCCCCACTCGAGGTTCGCCCGGCTGGCCTCCCGCCTGCGCAGACCTGAGCGAGGCCGCCCTGACGGCACGCGCCCGGGGTGGCAACGCCAAAGGCGATCGAGTGCGGGGAGACCGGAGACGAGGCACGGGCGGCCTCATCACTTTGGACACAGCCCAGTCGCTGCACATGGGGAGACCCTTGTCCGCGGCCGCCCGTGGCTCGGCTCACGGCTGCCGGCACCCACAGCTGGGGCGGGTCAGCGGACGGGTTGCGTCACGACCCTTCGAGACAGCCGACGGTCGCTTCGCGACGCCGGCCTCCTCAGGGACCGAAGGAGGCGGCGCGGGCTCCGGCGGGAAGGTGGTCGCGGCTGCCGGGTGAGCGGACGGGTGCCCAGGGGCTTCGACGCGGTCGGCGGCGCTGCGCGCCCGACCGGCTCACCCAGCGGGGCTGAAGTTAGAAGGCGGAGCGGGCGACGGTCAGGGCCTCCGGGAGGACCTCCACCAGCCGCGAGATGTCGGACGACGTCGTCGTCCAGCCCAGCGAGAAACGCAACGACTGCGTCGCCTCGTCCGCGGAGCGACCCATCGCCAGCAGCACCTCGCTCGGCTGGTGCACCCCCGCGCGACACGCGCTCCCTACCGACGCGGCGATCCCCCGCTGGTCCAGCAGGAACAGCAGGTCGTCGGCCCGCACCCCGTCGAACGTCACGTTCACGATGTGCGGCGCGCCGACCGGTGGGGCTCCACCCACCCCTTCCGTACGCTGGCTCGATTCCTGCCCGCCACTCGTGGGCCGGGGCCAGCTGTTCAACCGCCCGCCCGCCGCGACACACGCCTCCGCGACCCGGTCCCGCAACGCCGCCAGCCGTGCGGCCTCGGCGGACAACTCCCCCACTGCGACACTCGCGGCCCGCGCGAACGCCGCCGCCAACGCCACCGGTTGGGTCCCGGACCGCACCTCGCGCTCCTGCCCACCACCCAACCCGACGGCGGACGGCACCACCCCACGACGCGCCAGCAGAGCTCCCACGCCCACCGGCCCACCGATCTTGTGCGCCGACACACTCATCAGATCCACACCACTGGCCCCGAAGTCCACCGGCAGATGCCCCAACGCCTGCACCGCATCCGTGTGCATCCACGCCCCCACCGCCGAAGCCGACTCCCCCACGGCAGAGACAGGCTGCACAACCCCCGTCTCGTTGTTCACCCACATCACCGACACCACCGCCACGGCCTCATCCAGCGTCTCCTCGAGAGCGCCCAGCGACACCACGCCCTCCCAAGACACCGGCACCACCTCAGCCCCCCGCGACACCGCCCCGAGCACCGCCGGGTGCTCCACAGCCGAGACCAGACACCGCCCCCGACCCCGCGACCGTCCCGCCTCCCAACCCCCCAGCACCGCGATCGTGTCCGCCTCAGACCCCCCTGACGTGAACACAACCTCCGTCGGGTGTGCGCCCACCGCAGCCGCCAACTCCTCCCGCGCCTCTTCCAACCGGCGCCGGGCGCGCTGCCCCGGCCGGTGCAACGACGAGGCATTCCCCACCAGCCCCGACGCGTCGACGAAGGCCTCCAACGCCTCCGGGCGCAGCGGGGAGGTGGCGGCATGGTCGAGATAGACGGACTCCACGGCTCCCCCTCGTTGTCGGGCCCCGCACACGCGACTCCCACCGTCCATGCTAGCCAGGCCGCCACGACGGCAAACCCCCCAGCGAAGTGGAGTTTGTGCCAGAAAGTGGCACAATGGGGCGCCGTCGAAAAAATCGATTCCAGGAAGCCACCGATGACATCCCTCACCCCGCCTGATACGAGCGCCCTCGGCGCCCGCATCACCGCCCATGGCGTGCGCTTCGGCCTGTGGGCGCCGCGTGCCACCGGGGTCGAGCTGGCGCTCATCGATCCTCTCAACCAGCAGCACAACATCGAGATGACCCGCGACGATGAGGGCATCTGGACCGTCGAGGTGCCCGGCGTTGACGCCGAACAGCACTACGGCTTCCGCGTGCACGGGCCGTGGGACCCGTCGTCGGGCAGCCGATTCAACCCCGCGCGGCTCCTGCTGGATCCCTACGCCCGCGCCATCAGCGGCGGGGTGGACTTCCGCGGCCCCATCCTGGACCACATCCCCGGCAGCCCCTTCAGCATCTCCACCCGGGACTCCTTCGGGGCGGTGCCGCTGAGCGTGGTGGTGGCGGACACGCCCCCGCCGAAGCCCATCGAGCGCCGACGGCCCATGTCGGAGACCATCCTCTACGAGGCGCACCTGCGCGGCTTCACCAAGCTGCACCCGCAGGTCCCCGAGCACCTCCGCGGCTCATATCTGGCGCTGGCGGACCCGTCGGTCCTCGAGTACCTGACCGGCCTGGGCATCACCGCCATCCAGCTGCTGCCCGTGCATCACTTCGTCTCGGAGCCGTTCGTGGCCACCAAGGGGCTGCGCAACTACTGGGGCTACAACTCGCTCGGTTTCTTCGCCCCGCACGCCTACTACGCCACCCGCGGCACCGTCGGAAACCAGGTGGCCGACTTCAAGCAGATGGTCAGCGCGCTGCACGAGGCCGGCATCGAGGTGATCCTCGACGTGGTCTACAACCACACCGGCGAGGGCGGCCACGAGGGGCCCACGCTGTCCATGCGCGGCCTGGACCACGACGCCTACTACCGCCTCACCAACGACCGCCGTGATGACTACGACGTGACGGGTTGCGGCAACTCGGTCAACACCTCGCACCCCATGGTGCTGCGGCTGGTGCTGGATTCGATGCGCTACTGGGTCAGCGAGATGGGCATCGACGGGTTCCGCTTCGATCTGGCCACCACGCTGATCCGCGACGAGCAGCACCACGTGGACCACAACCACGCGTTCAAGCGGCTGGTCGAGTCCGATCCCGCCTTCGAGGGCATCAAGATGATCGCCGAGCCGTGGGACATCGGCCCGTACGGCTATCAGGTGGGCGCCTGGGGGCCCGGCTGGTACGAGTGGAACGACCGCTTCCGGGATCACATCCGCGACTACTGGCGCGGCGCCGTGCACGGCGTCCAGGAGCTCGCCACGCGCCTGGCCGGCTCCCCGGACATCTTCGATCAACCGGGCCGCGCGCCGCAGTCGAGCATCAACTTCATCACAGCCCACGACGGTTTCACCCTCCGGGACCTGGTGAGCTACGACGTCAAGCACAACCTGGACAACGGCGAGGCCAACCGCGACGGCTCGGACAACAACCGCTCCTGGAACCACGGCTGGGAGGGCGAGACCGAGGACCCGGAGATCAACGCGCTGCGCCGTCGTCAGGTGCTGAACCTGATGGCCACCCAGCTGCTGGCCGCCGGCACGCCCATGCTCACCGCGGGCGACGAGTTCGGCCGCACCCAGAAGGGCAACAACAACGCCTACTGCCAGGACTCCCCCCTCTCGTGGGTCAGCTGGGACATCCCGTTCGAGTGGCTCGAGGTACAGAGCCGCATCGCCGCCCTGATCAAGCTCCGCCAGAGCCACCCGGTGCTCCGCCCGGTGGACTTCGCCTACCACACCGAGATCATCACCGAGCACAGCGAGAACCTGCAGCGCGTGGACCTCACCTGGATGGACGGCGAGTTCGGCGAGATGAGCCACGACGCCTGGCACGACGGCGGCCGCCGCCTGCTCGGCATGTACGTCTCGGACGAGCGCGAGGCGTTCCTCACCTGGTTCAATTCCGGCGCTGCGCCCGTGCCGCTGACGCTGCCCACCCTTCCGTGGGGCTACGGCTACGAGATCGTGTGGCACAGCGCCGAGTCCTACGAGCTGCCCGGAGGCGTCCTGCCGGCCCTGGCCGAGATGACAATGCCGGCCCGGTCCGTGGTGCTGATGCGGGTCCAGGTGCCCACCAGCACCCGCGAGCTGCTCGCACTGCAGGCGGAGGCCGAGCCGTCGTCGCTGGATCTGCTCTCCTGAACGGTGCATGCAGGGCGCCCCGCCAGCTAGGCTGACGGGCGTGAGTGCGGATTACCCAACCATGTCCCTCAAGCGCATCGTCCGGACCGACGGCGGCCTCGGCCGCATCCCGGTCACCGGCGCTTCCCCCGTGATCGAGGGCGGGGTCTACCCCGTCAAGTCAGTCGTCCATGAACGGCTCCTCATTCAGGCCAACGTGTTCCGGGAGGGTCACGACTCGGTCAACGCGTCGGTGATCCTGACCTCTCCGGGCGGCACCCAGCGCCGCATCGACATGAAGCAGGTCGAGCCCAAGGGCCTGGACATCTGGCAGGCGTACGTCCGGATGGCCGCCGAGGGCGACTGGACCTACCGCATCGAGGGCTGGAGCGACCCGTGGGGCACCTGGCGCCACCACGCCGAGGCGAAGCTGCCGGTGTCCATGGACGTGGAGCTGGTGTGCCTGGAGGGCCGGGACCTCCTCACCCGCTCCGCTCAGCAGGCCGATTCGATGCGCGTCCCCGGGGCCGCCAACCTCCTCCGCGCCGCCGCGGAGACAGTCAACCCGGAGACCGACGTCGAGGAGATCCTCGAGCTCATCACGTCTGCGCCCATCACCCGGGCGATGGCGCGCTTCGGGCCCCGCGAGCTCGTCTCGCCCACCGCCGAGTTCCCCATCCGCGTGGAGCGCCGCCGGGCCCTGTACTCGTCGTGGTACGAGTTCTTCCCCCGCTCGCAGGGCGCCTGGCAGGACGACGACGGCCACTGGCACTCCGGCACGTTCAACTCCTCGCACGAGCGCCTCGAGGCCGCCGCCGCGATGGGCTTCAACGTGGTCTACCTGCCGCCCATCCACCCCATCGGCACCGCGTTCCGCAAGGGCAGGAACAACACGCTGAACCCCGGCCCGGAGGATCCCGGCTCGCCGTGGGCCATCGGGTCCCCCGACGGCGGCCACGACGCGATCCACCCGGACCTGGGCGACTTCGACGACTTCGACGCCTTCGTGTCCAAGGCCCGCTCGCTGGGCCTGGAGATCGCCCTCGACCTGGCACTGCAGGCGTCCCCGGACCACCCGTGGGTGGTGGAGCACCCGGAGTGGTTCAGCACCCGCCTCGACGGCACCATCGCCTACGCGGAGAACCCCCCGAAGAAGTACCAGGACATCTATCCCATCAACTTCGACAACGACCCCGTGGGCATCTACTACGAGGTGCTGCGGATCGTTCGGTTCTGGATCGACCACGGGGTCTCCATCTTCCGCGTCGACAACCCGCACACCAAGCCTGTGGAGTTCTGGGACTGGCTGATGGAGCGCATCCACGAGACCAACCCGGAGGTCATCTTCCTCGCCGAGGCATTCACCCGCCCGCAGATGATGGCGGCGCTCGGGAAGGTGGGCTTCCAGCAGAGCTACACCTACTTCACGTGGCGCAACCTCAAGTGGGAGCTCACCGAGTACCTCACCGAGCTGTCACAGGAGATGGCGTCCTACTACCGGCCCAACTTCTTCGTCAACACCCCGGACATCAACCCGTTCTTCCTGCAGTCGGGCAATCACGCGGCGTTCTCCATCCGCGCCATCCTCGCCGCGACGATGTCGCCCACTTAGCTTAGATCCACAGAATTTCATCCCCCATGCCGGAATCAACACCGGAACGTCCTTAGCGTGAATTGCCGTACCGCTCTTCCCCGGACCCCGACATTCAGGTGGGGCAGTCACGCCGCAACGCGTATGAGGACCTCGCGGAACGCACGGGGTCGATCCCACTGCGTCGATTCGTCCGCACGGTCATCCAAGCCGAGTCGTACGGTATCCCGCTTGCCGACGTGCTGACAGCCCAAGCGGACGAGATGCGGATCGCCCGCAGACAGCGCGCGGAGCGAAAAGCCATGGAAATCCCTGTCAAGGTGGTCTTTCCCCTGATCATCTGCATTCTCCCCGTCATCTTCGTCGTCATCCTCGGCCCAGCAGCCATCTCCATGATGGAAACGCTGTTCCCGGCCCTGAATTGAGCACGGTTCACTCCGGCAATGGTTCACTGCGCGTGACACACCCCATCTTGGTGGTCCTAGTATCGGCTCTGGCTGCTCTGTTGGCACCGCCATTTGCCCATCGTCTCTCGACCAGTGCCGGCTGGTGGGTGGCTTCCGCCACAGCCGCTGGAGTGGCAGTCTGGGCGGCGATGCATGTAGAGGGCTGGGCTCTGGCGGGGTTCGCCGCGCTGGCTGTGTTGTGGGGCGCCGGGGTGGCAGTCGACCTCGTGGAGCATCGCCTGCCTGACGTCACGACACTCGCTGCCTTTCTGCTCTTCTTGATCCTGCAGTTGCCGTGGCTGGTCACCAGCGGCGAGTGGAATCGGCGGTTGGTTCAGGCGCTACTGGGAGCCCTGCTCACCGCGGCCATCCTCTTCGCCCTCGCGTACATCAACCCCAACGGTTTCGGTCTCGGCGACGTGAAGCTCGGGCTCAGCACGGGCGCGGCGCTCGGCTGGTTCGGCCTCGGCACAGTCCTCATAGGACTGGCGGCCGCATTCATCCTCATGGCGGTGATCAGCGGCCTCCTGCTCGCCACCAAGAGGATCAAGCGGGATGCGGAGATAGCCTTTGGCCCCTTCATGGTCCTAGGCGTTCTCGTCGCCCCCGGCGCCGCCAGCCTCCTCGGCTGGTGACTCCCGAAACGGCCGCCACCATCCCGCTGGCTGAGGTGCCGCGGAGCGGCCTCGAAGGCTTGTATACGTGACGTCGGCGCGAGATCTCGGTTCAGGAACCCGTCAGGATCAGGTAGAACATCCGCCCGAGGAAGAACAACCCCACCCCGATGGCCACCACCACGAAGGGGATCAGAATGCGCTGGATCTTCTTCCAGCGGGTGCTGGGGACTCCCGTCGGCCCCCAGGGACCGCGCCCCACCTGCGCCCGCACGGGGGCGTCGCCGCTGAGGTTCAGGTTGGAGAAGATGCGCACGCGCCCAGCTTAGGCGAGCCTCGCGGGGTCACCCCCGCGAAAGCGACTCCTCAACCAGGCTGGCCGCCTTCCGCAGCGACTCCATCTGAGGGACCACGTCGTCGCGTCGCCATCCCGACATGCCGCACGCGGTACCGAGATGCAGGCCTTCGAGCGAGTCCACCTGGATGGCGCGGAGAACCTTGAGCGCAGCTCGCACCAGCTCGTCGGTGCTCTGCGGCCCGCGCGCGGTGTCGACAACGCCGAGGATCAGCCCGCGACCCTCGTCGCGCCACTGCGCCAACTCGTCGAGGTCCACCAGCGCACCATCGACCGACGCCCCAGTGAAACCTGCCCGCCGCGACACTTCCAGCCACCGCCCCGGAGCACAGCAGTGCAGCCAGGCGCCGTCGGCGAGCGGACGCAACGCCTCCACCAGGCCCGGCAGATCCACCCGACGATGCCGCGAGAACCCGCTCGCCGTGGGCACGCGCCCCTCGGCCACTGCGATCATCGACGGCTCGTCCACCTGCAGCCACAAGGTGGCCCCGGGAACCCGCCGCGACACCTCAGCCCTCAACCCCGACACAGCCTCAGCCAGCGCCTGGGCCAACTCCCGCCGGGCCCCGTGATCGGCAAGCACCCGGTCGCCCATGGGCCGTTCGACGGAGGATGCCAGCGTCCACGGGCCGGCCACTCCGACCTTGAGCACGCCGTCGAAACCCTGGAGGAGCTCCTCCGTGTCGTCGAGGTCCTGGCGCCACTGAGCGCGGGCCCGGCGATGCTCGGCCCCCGAGTGAGGCGAGAGACGCCAGCCGGCCGGCTGCACGTCGAATCCAAGCCCCGAGATGAGCCCAAGCGCGCGCCCGATCATGTCAGACCCCACACCCCGCTCCGGCAGCTCCGGCAGAGGCAGCACCTCAGGCAGAGTCTCGGCCATGGCCGCCAGGGCACCCCGGAAGTCGGTGCCCGGCAGCGAGCCTGCAGCGGTAATCAGCATCAACTCGCCTCGGCGATCACGGCGCTGCCCACCACGCGGTCAATGTCGTAGACCACCACGGTCTGCCCCGGTGCCACGCCGTGCCCAGGCTCATCCAACATGACGGACAGCCCGCCGTCGCTCGCCTCGATGGTCGCCTCCTGCGGCGTCCCGTGCGCCCGGTACTGCGCCTGCCCTCGCCAGGGACCGTCGACGGCTTCCGCGGTCCATGAGGGCCGGATTCCCAGCAACCTGGTGACGGCCAGGTCCTCCCGCGACCCCACAACGACGGTGTTGTCCACCGGCTCGATCCGCAGCACGTATCGCGGCTCCCCTGTGGGTGCGGGCACCCTCAGGTCCAGGCCCTTGCGCTGACCCACCGTGTAGCGGTGGGTGCCGCGATGCTCCCCTAGCACGGCCCCGTCTGCATCGACGATGGGCCCAGGAGCGTCCTTCAGGTAGCGGGCCAGGAAACCCTGGGTATCGCCGTCGGCGATGAAGCAGATGTCGTGGCTGTCAGGCTTCTTCGCCACTCCCAACCCGAGCGCCTGCGCCTCAGCGCGGACCACCGGCTTCTCCACGTCGTTGAGCGGGAACAGGCATTGTCTCAGCTGCTCCTGGGTGAGCATGCCGAGGACGTAGGACTGATCCTTGGCGGCGTCGGCAGCACGGTGGAGGGAGACGGAGCCGTCCTCGTGGCGGCGCAGGTCCGCGTAGTGGCCCGTGGCGACGGCGTCAAAGCCGAGTGCGGTGCCGCGGTCCAGCACCGCAGCGAACTTGATCTTTTCGTTGCACCGAAGGCAGGGGTTGGGCGTGTGGCCGGCTCGATACTCGGCCACGAAGTCCTCCACCACGGCCTCGTGGAACTCCTCGGCGAAGTCCCACACGTAGAAGGGGATGTCCAGCTTGTCGGCCACGCGGCGCGCGTCGTGAGAGTCCTCCAGCGAACAGCACCCCCGCGCCCCTGATCGGTAGGACGCAGGGTTCTTGGACAGGGCCAGGTGAACGCCCGTGACATCGTGGCCCTCGGCCACAAGGCGCGCGGCAGCGACGGCGGAGTCCACCCCACCCGACATGGCCACCAACACCCGCACTTCGCGCTCCTCTGCTCAGCAGTGCTCCACTCTACCGATCCGACCGTCAGACTTATCCACAGCCGCTCTCGCTCCCTCGAACTTGTCCGAGTGATCGAATAGTTTTGGGTCACCAGTACGCCGGGCGGGGATGAGCCACCCCCGACGACCCCACCTGGGACCGGATGCCGGAGCGAACCTGATTGACACTGCCCACCCCCGTCATCTGAGCGACCTGCGTGGTCGGGACTGGGCGCGCGTCCTCGCACACCGCGTTACGTGGGCTTCGACGCGCGCCGCGCCGCTACGCGGCTTCAGCGCGGCTCAGCCAGCGGGGGGCGGACTCAGCCTCGACGGCTCAGCCGGCGTTGATGCCCGGATTCAGCGCGGCTCAGCCAGCGGTGGCGGGGCTCAACTTCGGCGCGACTCAACCCGCGGATCAGGCCCCACCACGGAGCGCGCGGCGTCCAGCGCACCGTCGGGGTAGAACGGAAGGCCTTCGCCGCCCAGGGTGTCCAACCGGTGCCACGCGACGATGCTCACGTCGTCAATCACTTTCACCCTTGTGTCGAGCGGCCACGCCTCGAGGGCAGGACACTCCACGGAGAAGATGTGCACGATCTCGTGTCCAGCTCGGCCAAGGAAGGTGAAGATGTTCTCCGTGACGGCCAGCAACTCAGCTGCCGTCACCGCGACACCCAACTCCTCCAAGAACTCACGCAGCAACGCCTCGTCGGCACGCTCACCGAACTCGATTCCCCCACCGATCGCACGCACGAAGGGAGGCTCGCCGTCTGCCCCACCGAACTCCTGCACGAGAACGTGACCATCGCGGACGGGCAGACCGACGGCGAGGTTCCGGATCCGCAAGTCTGCTTGTTCCATGCCGGGAGCGTAGACCTGAAGTCGGTAGCCCGAGCGGCCAGTCCGCCGGAGCCAGGTTCCCGATTCGGACTGCTACCAGCCCATCGCCGTGAGGACAGACTGAAAGAGCGCGGCCACCCGAGTGCCCAGGACTGTCACCGTCGTCACCACCACTGCGCCGATGAGGCTGGCCATGATTGCGTACTCCACCGCGGTCGCGCCGCGCTCGGACGACATGCCTACAGCGGCTACTTCGATGGGTTGGGATTCGCCATTCTCTGCTTCGATCACACCAAGCTCCCCCGCATCGAAACTGTTAGTGACCGGAGTCTAGCCGCGATGCAGCTGATTCCCTGGAGCTGTCTGAACGACGCTGAAGCAAACCTCGAGAACGCGACCTGACCGCAAGGGTGTGGGTCGTCAGGGCGGTACGGCGTCGGGATGCCCCACTCGAGGTTCGCCCGGCTGGCCTCCCGCCTGCGCAGACCTGAGCGAGGCCGCCCTGACGGCACGCGCCCGGGGTGGCAACGCCAAAGGCGATCGAGTGCGGGGAGACCGGAGACGAGGCACGGGCGGCCTCATCACTTTGGACACAGCCCAGTCGCTGCACATGGGGAGACCCTTGTCCGCGGCCGCCCGTGGCTCGGCTCACGGCTGCCGGCACCCACAGCTGGGGCGGGTCAGCGGACGGGTTGCGTCACGACCCTTCGAGACAGCCGACGGTCGCTTCGCGACGCCGGCCTCCTCAGGGACCGAAGGAGGCGGCGCGGGCTCCGGCGGGAAGGTGGTCGCGGCTGCCGGGTGAGCGGACGGGTGCCCAGGGGCTTCGACGCGGTCGGCGGCGCTGCGCGCCCGACCGGCTCACCCAGCGGGGCTGAAGTTAGAAGGCGGAGCGGGCGACGGTCAGGGCCTCCGGGAGGACCTCCACCAGCCGCGAGATGTCGGACGACGTCGTCGTCCAGCCCAGCGAGAAACGCAACGACTGCGTCGCCTCGTCCGCGGAGCGACCCATCGCCAGCAGCACCTCGCTCGGCTGGTGCACCCCCGCGCGACACGCGCTCCCTACCGACGCGGCGATCCCCCGCTGGTCCAGCAGGAACAGCAGGTCGTCGGCCCGCACCCCGTCGAACGTCACGTTCACGATGTGCGGCGCGCCGACCGGTGGGGCTCCACCCACCCCTTCCGTACGCTGGCTCGATTCCTGCCCGCCACTCGTGGGCCGGGGCCAGCTGTTCAACCGCCCGCCCGCCGCGACACACGCCTCCGCGACCCGGTCCCGCAACGCCGCCAGCCGTGCGGCCTCGGCGGACAACTCCCCCACTGCGACACTCGCGGCCCGCGCGAACGCCGCCGCCAACGCCACCGGTTGGGTCCCGGACCGCACCTCGCGCTCCTGCCCACCACCCAACCCGACGGCGGACGGCACCACCCCACGACGCGCCAGCAGAGCTCCCACGCCCACCGGCCCACCGATCTTGTGCGCCGACACACTCATCAGATCCACACCACTGGCCCCGAAGTCCACCGGCAGATGCCCCAACGCCTGCACCGCATCCGTGTGCATCCACGCCCCCACCGCCGAAGCCGACTCCCCCACGGCAGAGACAGGCTGCACAACCCCCGTCTCGTTGTTCACCCACATCACCGACACCACCGCCACGGCCTCATCCAGCGTCTCCTCGAGAGCGCCCAGCGACACCACGCCCTCCCAAGACACCGGCACCACCTCAGCCCCCCGCGACACCGCCCCGAGCACCGCCGGGTGCTCCACAGCCGAGACCAGACACCGCCCCCGACCCCGCGACCGTCCCGCCTCCCAACCCCCCAGCACCGCGATCGTGTCCGCCTCAGACCCCCCTGACGTGAACACAACCTCCGTCGGGTGTGCGCCCACCGCAGCCGCCAACTCCTCCCGCGCCTCTTCCAACCGGCGCCGGGCGCGCTGCCCCGGCCGGTGCAACGACGAGGCATTCCCCACCAGCCCCGACGCGTCGACGAAGGCCTCCAACGCCTCCGGGCGCAGCGGGGAGGTGGCGGCATGGTCGAGATAGACGGACTCCACGGCTCCCCCTCGTTGTCGGGCCCCGCACACGCGACTCCCACCGTCCATGCTAGCCAGGCCGCCACGACGGCAAACCCCCCAGCGAAGTGGAGTTTGTGCCAGAAAGTGGCACAATGGGGCGCCGTCGAAAAAATCGATTCCAGGAAGCCACCGATGACATCCCTCACCCCGCCTGATACGAGCGCCCTCGGCGCCCGCATCACCGCCCATGGCGTGCGCTTCGGCCTGTGGGCGCCGCGTGCCACCGGGGTCGAGCTGGCGCTCATCGATCCTCTCAACCAGCAGCACAACATCGAGATGACCCGCGACGATGAGGGCATCTGGACCGTCGAGGTGCCCGGCGTTGACGCCGAACAGCACTACGGCTTCCGCGTGCACGGGCCGTGGGACCCGTCGTCGGGCAGCCGATTCAACCCCGCGCGGCTCCTGCTGGATCCCTACGCCCGCGCCATCAGCGGCGGGGTGGACTTCCGCGGCCCCATCCTGGACCACATCCCCGGCAGCCCCTTCAGCATCTCCACCCGGGACTCCTTCGGGGCGGTGCCGCTGAGCGTGGTGGTGGCGGACACGCCCCCGCCGAAGCCCATCGAGCGCCGACGGCCCATGTCGGAGACCATCCTCTACGAGGCGCACCTGCGCGGCTTCACCAAGCTGCACCCGCAGGTCCCCGAGCACCTCCGCGGCTCATATCTGGCGCTGGCGGACCCGTCGGTCCTCGAGTACCTGACCGGCCTGGGCATCACCGCCATCCAGCTGCTGCCCGTGCATCACTTCGTCTCGGAGCCGTTCGTGGCCACCAAGGGGCTGCGCAACTACTGGGGCTACAACTCGCTCGGTTTCTTCGCCCCGCACGCCTACTACGCCACCCGCGGCACCGTCGGAAACCAGGTGGCCGACTTCAAGCAGATGGTCAGCGCGCTGCACGAGGCCGGCATCGAGGTGATCCTCGACGTGGTCTACAACCACACCGGCGAGGGCGGCCACGAGGGGCCCACGCTGTCCATGCGCGGCCTGGACCACGACGCCTACTACCGCCTCACCAACGACCGCCGTGATGACTACGACGTGACGGGTTGCGGCAACTCGGTCAACACCTCGCACCCCATGGTGCTGCGGCTGGTGCTGGATTCGATGCGCTACTGGGTCAGCGAGATGGGCATCGACGGGTTCCGCTTCGATCTGGCCACCACGCTGATCCGCGACGAGCAGCACCACGTGGACCACAACCACGCGTTCAAGCGGCTGGTCGAGTCCGATCCCGCCTTCGAGGGCATCAAGATGATCGCCGAGCCGTGGGACATCGGCCCGTACGGCTATCAGGTGGGCGCCTGGGGGCCCGGCTGGTACGAGTGGAACGACCGCTTCCGGGATCACATCCGCGACTACTGGCGCGGCGCCGTGCACGGCGTCCAGGAGCTCGCCACGCGCCTGGCCGGCTCCCCGGACATCTTCGATCAACCGGGCCGCGCGCCGCAGTCGAGCATCAACTTCATCACAGCCCACGACGGTTTCACCCTCCGGGACCTGGTGAGCTACGACGTCAAGCACAACCTGGACAACGGCGAGGCCAACCGCGACGGCTCGGACAACAACCGCTCCTGGAACCACGGCTGGGAGGGCGAGACCGAGGACCCGGAGATCAACGCGCTGCGCCGTCGTCAGGTGCTGAACCTGATGGCCACCCAGCTGCTGGCCGCCGGCACGCCCATGCTCACCGCGGGCGACGAGTTCGGCCGCACCCAGAAGGGCAACAACAACGCCTACTGCCAGGACTCCCCCCTCTCGTGGGTCAGCTGGGACATCCCGTTCGAGTGGCTCGAGGTACAGAGCCGCATCGCCGCCCTGATCAAGCTCCGCCAGAGCCACCCGGTGCTCCGCCCGGTGGACTTCGCCTACCACACCGAGATCATCACCGAGCACAGCGAGAACCTGCAGCGCGTGGACCTCACCTGGATGGACGGCGAGTTCGGCGAGATGAGCCACGACGCCTGGCACGACGGCGGCCGCCGCCTGCTCGGCATGTACGTCTCGGACGAGCGCGAGGCGTTCCTCACCTGGTTCAATTCCGGCGCTGCGCCCGTGCCGCTGACGCTGCCCACCCTTCCGTGGGGCTACGGCTACGAGATCGTGTGGCACAGCGCCGAGTCCTACGAGCTGCCCGGAGGCGTCCTGCCGGCCCTGGCCGAGATGACAATGCCGGCCCGGTCCGTGGTGCTGATGCGGGTCCAGGTGCCCACCAGCACCCGCGAGCTGCTCGCACTGCAGGCGGAGGCCGAGCCGTCGTCGCTGGATCTGCTCTCCTGAACGGTGCATGCAGGGCGCCCCGCCAGCTAGGCTGACGGGCGTGAGTGCGGATTACCCAACCATGTCCCTCAAGCGCATCGTCCGGACCGACGGCGGCCTCGGCCGCATCCCGGTCACCGGCGCTTCCCCCGTGATCGAGGGCGGGGTCTACCCCGTCAAGTCAGTCGTCCATGAACGGCTCCTCATTCAGGCCAACGTGTTCCGGGAGGGTCACGACTCGGTCAACGCGTCGGTGATCCTGACCTCTCCGGGCGGCACCCAGCGCCGCATCGACATGAAGCAGGTCGAGCCCAAGGGCCTGGACATCTGGCAGGCGTACGTCCGGATGGCCGCCGAGGGCGACTGGACCTACCGCATCGAGGGCTGGAGCGACCCGTGGGGCACCTGGCGCCACCACGCCGAGGCGAAGCTGCCGGTGTCCATGGACGTGGAGCTGGTGTGCCTGGAGGGCCGGGACCTCCTCACCCGCTCCGCTCAGCAGGCCGATTCGATGCGCGTCCCCGGGGCCGCCAACCTCCTCCGCGCCGCCGCGGAGACAGTCAACCCGGAGACCGACGTCGAGGAGATCCTCGAGCTCATCACGTCTGCGCCCATCACCCGGGCGATGGCGCGCTTCGGGCCCCGCGAGCTCGTCTCGCCCACCGCCGAGTTCCCCATCCGCGTGGAGCGCCGCCGGGCCCTGTACTCGTCGTGGTACGAGTTCTTCCCCCGCTCGCAGGGCGCCTGGCAGGACGACGACGGCCACTGGCACTCCGGCACGTTCAACTCCTCGCACGAGCGCCTCGAGGCCGCCGCCGCGATGGGCTTCAACGTGGTCTACCTGCCGCCCATCCACCCCATCGGCACCGCGTTCCGCAAGGGCAGGAACAACACGCTGAACCCCGGCCCGGAGGATCCCGGCTCGCCGTGGGCCATCGGGTCCCCCGACGGCGGCCACGACGCGATCCACCCGGACCTGGGCGACTTCGACGACTTCGACGCCTTCGTGTCCAAGGCCCGCTCGCTGGGCCTGGAGATCGCCCTCGACCTGGCACTGCAGGCGTCCCCGGACCACCCGTGGGTGGTGGAGCACCCGGAGTGGTTCAGCACCCGCCTCGACGGCACCATCGCCTACGCGGAGAACCCCCCGAAGAAGTACCAGGACATCTATCCCATCAACTTCGACAACGACCCCGTGGGCATCTACTACGAGGTGCTGCGGATCGTTCGGTTCTGGATCGACCACGGGGTCTCCATCTTCCGCGTCGACAACCCGCACACCAAGCCTGTGGAGTTCTGGGACTGGCTGATGGAGCGCATCCACGAGACCAACCCGGAGGTCATCTTCCTCGCCGAGGCATTCACCCGCCCGCAGATGATGGCGGCGCTCGGGAAGGTGGGCTTCCAGCAGAGCTACACCTACTTCACGTGGCGCAACCTCAAGTGGGAGCTCACCGAGTACCTCACCGAGCTGTCACAGGAGATGGCGTCCTACTACCGGCCCAACTTCTTCGTCAACACCCCGGACATCAACCCGTTCTTCCTGCAGTCGGGCAATCACGCGGCGTTCTCCATCCGCGCCATCCTCGCCGCGACGATGTCGCCCACGTGGGGCGTCTACTCCGGCTTCGAGCTCTTCGAACATGAGGCGCTGGCTCCGGGCAAGGAGGAATACCTCAACTCGGAGAAGTTCGAGTACCGCCCGCGTGACTTCAACGCCCAGCCCAACCTCAACCTGCTGCTCGGCAAGCTCAACCAGATCCGCGACACGCACCCCGCCCTCCAGCAGCTGCGCGACATCCACTTCCACCACGCGCCCCACGATTCGGTGATCGTCTTCTCCAAGAACGACGGCACGGACACGGTGTTGGTGGTGTGCTCGCTGGACCCGGACAACACGGTGTCCTCGGACATCATGCTGGACTTCGGCGCGCTCGGGGTCCACGGGCAGGGCAGCGTGCGGGTGGTCGACGAGCTCACCGGCGAGGAGTACGTCTGGGGTGAGCGGTCCTGGGTGCAGCTGTGGCCGGGGAAGCCGGCGCACATCTTCCACGTGGTGGCTGAGTGAGCACGGAGTTGCAGCAGCAGCTCTGGGACCTGGCGCTCAGCTCGCGCTGGTTCTCAGGGCGCAGCGGTCGCCCGGTCGGCGTCGAGCTCGGCCCGTGGGCCGGGCCCGCGCTGCGTCCCGCGCTGCTCGTCGTCGAGTTCGACGACGGCCACCAGGAGCGCTTCCACGTCCCGCTGCTCTACCGCGACGGTGAGCCCACCGACGCCTGCGACGAGGGCGGCGTCCTGCTGCGCGCCCTCCACGACGAGGCCCCGGGCTTCGAGCGGTACCGGGCGGTGGCGCCCGGGCTGCCCGCCCGTCGCTACGCGGGCGAACAGTCCAACACCTCGGTCTTCTTCGGCGACGAGCTGCTGGTGAAGGTGTTCCGGCGCGTTGAGCCCGGGCGCTCGGTGGACGTCGAGCTGCACGCCGCGCTGGCCGGCACCGGCGTGGTGGCGGAGCTGTACGGGGCGTGGACCTGGGACGGCACAGACCTGGCGGTCTTCCTCGAGGCCTTGCCGGAGCCCACCGACGGCTACGTGCTGGCCTGCGAGTACGCCACCGAGGGCCGCAGCTTCGCCGAGCACTCCCATGCCCTGGGCGAGGCGCTGGCCACGGTGCACAGGGTCCTCGCCGAACGGCTGGCCACGGCCACCGTCGACGGCGCCGCCCTGGCCGCTGACTGCCGCCGTCGCTTCGCCGCGGTGGTCGCCGAGGTGGATGCTGTGGCGCCCTATGCGGACGCCGCGGAGGCGGTCTTCGCCGCCATCGACCATGCCCGCCTGCCCGCGCAGCGCGTGCACGGGGACTGCCACCTGGGCCAGGTGCTGCTCAGCGAGGGCCGGTGGCGCTACGTGGACTTCGAGGGCGAACCGCTCAAGTCCATGGAGGAGCGGCGGCTTCCCGATTCGCCGCTGCGTGACGTGGCGGGGATGCTGCGCTCGTTCGCCTACGCCCGCGCCGCCGGCGGCGCCTCCGCCGGGTGGCTGGCCGAGTGCCGATCCGCGTTCCTGCGCGGCTACGGCATCGACGCGGACGCCGGGGACCCGGTGCTGGCCGCATACGAGACGGACAAGGCAGGATACGAGGCCGTCTACGAGGCCCGGTTCCGCCCGCACCTGCTGCAGGTCCCCCTCCAGCACCTCGAATCGTTGATAACGATCTCATAACCCGCACCCGCGGAACCCCCGCGGTGCGGCCTCAGTCCGCCCGCGGCGACGCTCGGCACGCTAGATTGGCGCGCAAACGACATCGCTTCGAAGGAGTCAAGAAAATGGCGCACGACCGCTTCGGTGGACTTACCGGTTGGGACTTCGAAGGGTTCCATGGTGGTGGAGACACCGAGCTGTGGAAGCGCCTCGGCAGCGAGGTGGTCACAGTCGAGGACGACGAGAGGGGCACCGTCACCGGGGTGCGTTTCGCCCTATGGGCCCCCAACGCCAAGTCCGTCTCCATCATCGGGGACTTCAACTGGTGGACCGGCGACGCGATGGAGCTGATCCCCGGCTCCGGCGTCTGGGGCGCGTTCATCGAGGGCCTCGACGAGGGCACCCTGTACAAGTTCCGCATCGAGACCCAGAACGGCCAGTGGATCGAGAAAGTCGACCCGATGGCCAAGTTCAGCGAGCAGGCGCCGGCCAACGCGTCGATCGTCTACGAGTCGAAGTACGTGTGGGACGACGACGAATGGATCGCCAAGCGACGCGCCTCCCAGGCCCACGCAGAGCCGATGAGCGTCTACGAGGTGCACCTCGGCGGCTGGCGCAAGGGTAAGAGCTACCTCGACCTGGCGGAGGAGCTGGTCAGCTACGTCAAGTGGCAGGGCTACACCCACGTCGAGTTCATGCCGCTGTCCGAGCACCCGTTCGAGCCAAGCTGGGGCTACCAGGTCTCCGGCTACTTCTCCCCCACGTCGCGTTTCGGCAAGCCGGATGATCTCCGCTACCTCGTCGACAGGCTTCACCAGGCCGGCATCGGCGTGATCATGGACTGGGTGCCCGGCCACTTCCCCAAGGACGACTGGGCGCTGGGCCGCTTCGACGGCACCGCCCTGTACGAGCACGCGGACCCGCGCCAGGGCGAGCACCAGGACTGGGGCACCTACATCTTCAACTACGGCCGCAACGAGGTGAAGAGCTTCCTCGTCTCCAACGCGCTGTACTGGATCCAGGAATTCCACATCGACGGCCTGCGCGTGGACGCCGTCGCCTCCATGCTCTACCTGGACTACTCCCGCGAAGAGGGCGAGTGGGTGCCCAACCAGTACGGCGGCCGCGAAAACCTCGAGGCCATCGACTTCCTGCGCTACTGCAACCGTCACCTCTACGAGCGCGAGCCGGGCGTGCTGATGATCGCGGAGGAGTCCACCAGCTTCGCCGGCGTCACCAAGCCCGTCCATGAGGGCGGCCTCGGCTTCGGCTTCAAATGGAACATGGGCTGGATGAACGACACGCTGCGCTACCTGCAGCTGGACCCGGTCTACCGCCAGTACGAGCACAACCTGCTCACCTTCGCCATGGTCTACGCCTACTCAGAGAACTTCGTGCTGCCCATCAGCCACGACGAGGTGGTCCACGGCAAGGGATCCATGATCAACAAGGTCCCGCAGGACGACTGGCGCAAGTTCGCCACTCTGCGCGCCTACTACTCCTTCATGTGGAGCTTCCCCGGCAAGCAGCTGATCTTCATGGGCTGCGAATTCGGGCAGCGGCCCGAGTTCAGCGAGTCCGTCTCCCTCGAATGGTGGGTCAGCGAGCTGTGGGGCCACGGCGGCCTGCAGCGTCTCTTCCGCGACCTCAACCACATCTACAAGTCCAACCGCCCCCTCTACGAGCTGGACAGCTCGCCGAAGGGCTTCAGCTGGATCAACGCCGACGACGCGGGCCGCAACGCCCTCTCCTGGGTGCGCCACGACGAGGACTACAACCACATCGCGTGCGTGACGAACTTCTCCCCTGAGCCGCTGCGCGACTACGAGATCGGGCTTCCCGCCGCCGGTGCGTGGGAGGAGATCCTCAACACGGATTCGCCCACCTACGACGGGTCCGGCGAGTTCGGCAACCTCGGCGAGGTCACGGCCTACGACGAGCCCTGGGGCCACTTCCCCGCCCGCGCACGCGTCACGGTGCCCCCGCTGGGCTCCATCTGGCTGCGTCGGCAGGCCGACTGACCCGTCTCCCCGGTGGGTGGCCCCGTGTCGCGTGGCGCGGGACCCACCGGGTACGGTCGTGACGTGAGCGACTTCAAGGTGTCGGTGGACATCGTCGGCGGCGTCGGCACCCTGCGGTGGGCCGAGCAGGAGGTCGACGTGGACACGCTGCGCCGCGCGCTCTCACTGGCCGCCGACGACGCCATCCTCGCGCACGAGCTGCGCCGGTTGCAGGTGGAGTTGCCGGAGTGGGACACGGCGGCCCGGGTGGCCCTCCACCGCTGCGGCTTCCGCCTGGAGGGGCGGCTGCGCTCCGCCGTCGAGCCAGAACCAGGCGTCTTCCGCGACATCCTCATCTACTCGCGCCTCGCCGTGGACACGGTCTACGGCCCGCACGGGTTCTCCGGGGTGCTGGACTCCATCCTTCCCACCAAGCGGGTGATCTCCCACGCCCTGTTCCGCGACGAGCAGGGCCTGGTGCTCCTGCTCGAGACCTCCTACAAGGAGGACTGGGAGCTCCCCGGCGGCGTGGTGGAGCCGCACGAGACGCCCCGCGCCGGGGGCGAGCGGGAGACGATGGAGGAACTGGGCATCGAGGTCACGTTCGGGCAGCCGCTGCTGACCGACTGGATGCCGCCCTACCTCGGGTGGTCGGATGCGGTGGAGTTCATCTTCGACGGCGGGGTGCTGGCGCCGGAGGTCGCGGCCGAGCTGGGCACCGACGACCGGGAGATCCGCGCCATCCACTGGGTGGAGCCTGGGGACGTGCACCGCCACGTGACGGACCTGTCCGCGCGCAGGATCGCCCTGATGCTGACGGGCTTTCGCGGGATGACCGAGAACGGCCACCCGGTCCCCTGAGGACTCGCGAACTTCGCTGGCTGAGGTTCGAGGAGCGCAGCGACGAGACTCGAAGCCTAGAAAGCGCAACGTCGTCCGCTCAAGTCTCTCAGGCTTCGAGGCCGCTCCGCGGCACCTCAGCCAACGGGGGGGGAACAATGGGGCTATGCCCCTCGCGACACGCGACGTCACCCTCCTTCCCTCCGACGAGGTGGCCCTCGCCCTGAGCGTGGACCCGTCGGTGGGGCTGAGCCCCGCCGAGGTCGCCGCCCGCCAGGACCTGTACGGGCGCAACGAGCTGCGGGCCACTCCCCCGGACCCGGCCTGGCGCCGGTTCCTGCGCCAGTTCGCCGACCCCCTCATCTACCTCCTGCTGGCCGCCATCGTCATCTCGATCATCGCCTGGGTGGTGGAGGGCGGCACCGGGCTACCTGTGGACGCGATCGTCATCGCGGTCATCGTGGTGGCCAACGCCGTCATCGGCTTCGTCCAGGAGAATCGGGCCGAACGGGCCGTCGCCGCCCTGGCCGGCATGACCGCCACCCGCGCCACCGTGCTGCGCGACGGACTCCTTGCCTCCGTCCCCTCCGCGGAGCTGGTCCCCGGGGACGTGCTCGTCCTCGCCGAGGGCGACGCCGTGGGCGCGGACTCCCGCCTCCTCACCGCCACGTCCCTCCTCACGCAGGAGGCCTCGTTGACCGGCGAATCGGAGGCCACCCAGAAGGACCCGGCCGCCCTCCCGGAGCCCGCGGCCATCGGCGACCGCCGCAACATGGTGTTCAAGGGCACCTCCGTGGCCCGCGGCGTGGGCCGCGCGGTGGTCACCACCACCGGCATGGACACCGAAATGGGGCGCATCGCCACCCTGCTGGACGAGACCCAGGCCGAGCCCAGCCCGCTGCAGGCGGAGATCGGCAGGATCTCCCAGACGCTGGGACTGCTGGTGGTCGGGATAGCCGTGGTGGTGATGCTCACCACCGCCCTGGTCAACCGGGTCAACACGCTCGAGGGCGCCGTCGAGATCCTGCTGATGGGCGTCTCGCTGGCCGTGGCCGCCGTCCCGGAGGGCCTGCCCGCGATCCTGTCGCTCGTGCTCGCCATCGGGGTGCAGGCCATGGCGCGCCGCAACGCGGTGATGAAGGACCTCCACTCGGTGGAGACGCTGGGGTCGGTCTCCGTGATCTGCTCGGACAAGACCGGCACCCTCACCCGCAACGAGATGACACTCCGCGAAGTGGTGACGGCCTCCGGCAGGGTCACCCTCGGCGGCACCGGGTACACGCCGGTGGGCGAGGTGCTGGTGGAGGGCGACGTCGACCGCACTTTGGACGAGGCCCGACGGGCGCTGGTGGCCGGGTCCGTGGCCAACGACGCCCAGCTCACCCACCTGGAGGGCTCCTGGGAGATCCAGGGCGACCCGACGGAGGCCGCGTTCCTCGTCGGCGCCCGGAAGCTCGACGGCGCCGCAGAGCTCATCTCTGGCCACGCGCGCACCGGCGAGGTGCCGTTCACGTCCGAGCGCAAGATGATGTCGGTGCTCAGCACGCACCCCTCGCGGGGCCACGTGCTCTACGCCAAGGGTGCCCCGGACGTGCTGCTGGAGCGCTGCACCGACGAACAGGTGGGGGACGACACCACCCCGCTCACGCCGGCCCGGCGCGACGAGCTGGCTCACACCATCGAGGAGCTCGGGGCCGAGGGGTATCGCACCCTGGGCGTGGCGTGGCGCGGCGCCACCGCCGCCGAGTCGCACACCTTCGGCGAGTCCGCCGAGCGCAACCTCACCTTCCTCGGCGTCGTCGCACTGCTGGACCCACCGCGCGAGGAGGCCGCCGCGGCCATCGCCGAGGCTCACCGGGCCGGCATCCGCACGGTGATGATCACCGGGGATCACCCCGTCACCGCGGCCAGGATCGCGGCGGACCTGGGCATCTCGGGCACCGACAGCCCCGTCGTGGTCACCGGTCGCCAGGTCGACGAATCCGACGACGAGGAGCTGGCGCGCGCCGCCGTCGACGCCCGCGTGTACGCGCGGGTGGCCCCCGAACACAAGTTGCGGGTGGTCGACGCGCTGCAGGCCGGACGGCACATCGTGGCGATGACCGGCGACGGCGTCAACGACGCGCCGGCGCTGAAGTCCGCGGACATCGGCGTGGCGATGGGCATCACCGGCACCGCCGTCACGAAGGAAGCCGGGCAGATGATCCTGGGCGACGACAACTACGCCACGATCGTGGCCGCGGTCCGCCAGGGACGGGTCATCTTCGACAACATCCGCAAGTTCATGCGCTACCTGCTGAGCTCCAACATGGGCGAGATCGCCACCGTGTTCCTGGGCGTGACGCTGGGTGGCGTCATCGGCCTGGCGGACCCGTCGGCGCCGGGCGCCGCGGTGGTTCCCTTGCTGGCCACGCAGATCCTGTGGATCAACCTGGTCACGGACTCGGGTCCGGCGTTGGCGATGGGGGTGGATCCGGAGATCGACGACGTGATGGGCCGCCCGCCGCGGCGGTTCGACGAACGCATCATCGACCGCCACATGTGGCAGCGCATCCTCGTCATCGGTGCCCTCATGGGCCTGCTCAGCCTGGTGGCCTACGACCTCACCCTGCCCGGGGGGCTGATCGGCGGCCTCGAGCACCTGGCGCCCGCCGGAGGCGAGCTCGACCTGGCCCGGACCACCGTGTTCACGTCGTTGGTGGTGATGCAGCTGGCCAACGCGCTCAACAGCCGCTCGGACAAGGCGAGCATCGTCGATCACCTCTTCACCAACGCCTGGCTGTGGCTCTCGCTGGCCGGCGCGCTCCTGGCGCAGGTTGCGGTGGTCTACCTTCCGGTGCTGCAGAACGCCTTCGGCACGGCGTCGCTCGGTTGGGCGCACTGGGGTGTCGCGGCCGGGGCCGGGCTGGTGGTGATCCTCGTCGAGGAGGCGGTCAAGGCGGTGCGCAGGACGCGCGGCTGATCGACTCCGGCGGCGTGGCCTTCTAGTCTGGGGGTGTGACAGCCACCCCAGCCTCCACGTACAGACTCCAACTGAACGCGTCCTTCACGTTCGACGACGCCGCGGCGCAGGTGCCGTACCTGGCCTCACTGGGGGTGACCCACCTGTTCTGCTCCCCCATCCTGCAGGCGGCCCCCGGGTCGGTGCACGGCTACGACGTCGTCGACCACGCCCGCGTCTCCACGGAGACCGGCGGCGAGGAGGGCTTCCGGCGCCTCGCCGCTGCCGCGCGCGAACACGGGTTGGGCATCGTCGTCGACGTGGTACCCAACCACATGGCGGTGCCCACCCCGCTGTGGCTGAACCGCGCGCTGTGGGACGTGCTGCGCACCGGGCCGGAGTCCGAGTTCGCCAACTGGTTCGACATCGACGTGAGCCGGTCCCGGGCCATCCTGATGCCGATGCTCGGCCGCCGGATCGGCGACGAGCTGGCCGAGGGCACCATCGAGGTGGTGGAGCGGGAGATCGACGGCGGCACGGAGACGGTGGTGGCCTACCACGACCACGTCTTCCCCATCCGGCCCGGCACCGAGCATCTGCCCCTGGACGAGCTGCTGGATCAGCAGTGGTACCGGCTCGCGTACTGGAAGGTGGGCAACGAGGAGCTGAACTACCGCCGCTTCTTCGACGTGGACACCCTCGCCGCCATCCGGGTGGAGGACCAGTCCGTCTTCGACGCCAGCCACGCCCTGCTGCTACGCCTCTACGACGAGGGCCTGATCGACGGCTTCCGGATCGACCACCCCGACGGGCTGGCCACGCCGCGCGGCTACCTGCAGAAGCTGCACCGCGCCACCGGCGGCTGCTGGGTGGTGGTAGAGAAGATCCTGGAGCCACACGAGACCCTGCCCGCCGGCTCCCGCTGCGCCGGCACCACGGGCTACGACGCGCTGCTGCGGGTAGACGGCCTGTTCCACGATCCGGCGCAGCTGCCCCGCCTCAACGACCTGTGGGAGCGGGTGGCCGGCAACGAGGGCTGGTTCGGGGCCATGCTGCTGCGCGCCAAGGACGAGGTGGTGCGCACCATGCTGTTCGCCGAGGTGAACCGGCTGGTCTCCATCGCGGTGGCCGTGTGCGAGGCCGACGTCCGGCTGCGCGACCACACCCGCCGCCAGCTGGACCGCGCCATCCGGGCGCTCCTGGTGTCGATGGACCGCTACCGCGCCTACGTGGAGCCGGGCCTCCCCGCGCCACCCGAGGAGCGTGCCGTCATCCTGGAGGCGGCCGACCGCGCCCGCCCCCAGCTCGACGACGACGAGCAGGCCACCCTGGACCTCATCGTCGCGCTGGCCTGCGGCGACACCAGGCCGGGCGTGCCGGGTGGTGCCGAGGACCTACCCACCGTCGGCTCCGGGTCCGTCACCACGGAGCTGCCTGCCGAGGGGCACGGGGTCGCGGAGCTGCGCGCCGAGTTCATGGTCCGCTTCGCCCAGACCTGCGGGCCGGTGATGGCCAAGTCCAAGGAGGACACCGCCTTCTACCGCTGGAACCGGTTCGTCGGCGTCAACGAGGTGGGCAGCGAGCCCACGCTGGTGGGCGTCTCCGTCGACGCGTTCCACAGCTTCTGCGAGGACCTGAGCGGCACCTGGCCCTCCACCATGACCACCCTGTCCACGCACGACACCAAGCGATCGGAGGACGTCCGCGCACGCCTGGCCGCGCTCCTGGAGCACGCGAAGGAATGGGAGGCGTGCGTCGCGGAGCTGCGGTCGGCCACCGAAACGCAGCGCTCCGGCGTCGACGGCGCCACCGAGCTGCTGCTCTGGCAGACCCTGGCCGCCACCTGGCGGCTGCCCGGCACCACCGCCGGCGCGGCGCCCATCACGGCCGAACGGCTCGACGGCTACCTCACCAAGGCGATGCGCGAGGCGAAGCTGCACACCACCTGGTCGTCCCCGGATCCCGCCTACGAGCAGGCGGTGCTCGGGCTGGCGCACGCCGTGCTCGCCGACGAGCGCTGCGGCGCCGCCCTGGATGCCTTCACCGCCACCGTCGCCGAGTCGGTGCGCTGCGTGGTGCTCGGTGCCAAGCTGATCCAGCTCGCCATGCCGGGCGTCCCGGACGTCTACCAGGGATGCGAGGTCGTGGACCTCTCGCTCGTGGACCCGGACAACCGCCGCGCCGTGGACTACGTCGCGCGCGCAGACCTGCTCGCCGCCGTCGACGGCTCCGCGCAGCAGAGCCTCGACGCGGAGAAGCTGCTCGTCACAAGCCGGGCGCTGCGGCTGCGCCGGGACCTCCCGGACGCGTTCCGCGGCGAGTCCGCCACCTACTCGCCGGTGCCCAGCACCAGCGGCCACGCCGTCGCGTTCGCCCGGGGGGTGCGCGACGGTGGTGTCGCGGCGGTCGCGGTGGCCACGCGCCTCCCGGCGCTGCTGGCGGAGCGGGGCGGATGGGGCGAGCATCAGGTGATCCTGCCTGAGGCGCCGTTCGTGGATGCGCTGACCGGGCGCGAGTTCCCGGGCGGCTCCACCTCCCTGGCCGAGGTGCTGGCCACCCTCCCCGTCGCGCTGCTGGTGGCCCGATGAGGCCGGAGGTGTGGGCCCCGCTGGCCCGCGAGGTGGCGATGGTGACGACGTCCGGCGAGCACCAGATGGTGCGTCGCGGCGACGGCTGGTTCGCCGCGGAGGTCGATCTTGCCCCCGGGGAGCGCTACGCGTTCCGCCTCGACGGCGGCCCGCCGCTCCCGGACCCGCGGGCCCTGTGGCTGCCCGACGGCGTCCACGCCCCCTCAGCCGTGGTGGACCCGTCGCTGCTCCAGCGCGCCACGACGTGGACGGGGCTGGACCTGCGCGGCGCCGTGCTCTACGAGCTGCACGCGGGCACCTTCACCGAGGCCGGCACCTTCGACGCGGCGATCGAACGGCTTGATCACCTCGTGGGGCTGGGCATCGAGGCCGTGGAGCTGATGCCGGTGGCGGCGGCCCCCGGGGGTCGCGGCTGGGGCTACGACGGGGTGGCGTTGTACGCCGCCGACGAGAACTACGGCGGCCTCGCCGGGCTGGTGCGGCTGGTCGACGCCTGCCACGATCGCGGGCTCGGCGTGGTGCTGGACGTGGTGCACAACCACTTCGGCCCCGAGGGCAACTACCTCAGCCTCTTCGGGCCCTACTTCACGGATCAGCACACCACCCCCTGGGGCGACGCGGTCAACCTGGACGGGGAGGGCAGCGCGGAGGTCCGCCGGTTCCTCCTGGACTCGGCCCGGCACTGGCTGGTCGACGTCGGCGTGGACGGGCTGCGGCTGGACGCGGTGCACGCGCTGGAGGACAACTCCGAGGAGCACTTCCTCGCGGAGCTGTCCCTCAACGTGGCCAGGTGGGCGGATGAGACCGGTCGGCCGCTGAGCCTGATCGCCGAGTCGGACCTCAATCAGCCCTCCATGATGGCCCCTGCCGGGTCCGGTACCTGGGCGGCAGGCATGGACGCGCAGTGGGCAGATGACGTGCATCACGCGCTGCACAGCTTCTTCTCCGGCGAGCAGCAGGGCTACTACGTGGACTTCGGGTCCGCCCAGGTCCTCGCCAAGGCGCTCACCCGGGTCTTCGTCCACGACGGCGCCCTGTCCACCTACCGCGGCCAGGAGTGGGGCGCTCCGGTGGATCCGGACAGCCCCCACTATGACGGGCACTCCTTCGTGGTGTTCCTGCAGAACCACGACCAGGTGGGCAACCGGGCGGTGGGCGACCGATTCGCCCAGCACGCCTCGGCGGACCTGCAGGCGGCCGCCGCGGCCCTCTACCTGCTCGGGCCGTTCACCCCCATGCTCTTCATGGGCGAGGAATGGGCCGCCTCCACCCCCTTCCCCTACTTCAGCCACCTCGGCCCGGAGCTGGGCCCCTTCGTGACGGAGGGCCGGGCCCGCGAGTTCGAGGCCACGGGGTGGTCGGTGCCCACGCCGGACCCGCAGGCCGAGGAGACCTGGCGCTCGGCGGTGCTCCGCTGGGATGAGCGGAGCGAGCCCGCGCACGCGAGGATGCTGCGCTGGTACCGGCGGCTCCTGCAGCTGCGCCGCACCGAGCCCGGCGTCGGCTCCCCGGACCTCAGCGCCACGCGGGTGGAGATCATCGACGACGACACCGTGGTCCTGCACCGCGGCGACGTGCGGGTGGCTGCCACCCGGGGCGCCGGCCGCGACGTGGAACTCGGCGGGCGCCTGCTCGCCTCGTGGGACGACGGCGCGGACCTGGGCGGGGGCCGGTACCGGCTGCGCGGACCTGGCGCGGTGATCGCCGTCAGTTGAACGAGGCCGGGTGTGCGGCCAAGATGGGGGCCATGACTGATGCCAACTTCTCGCGCCCCGGCGCCGTGGACCTCTCCGCCCTCTCCCAGCCCGCGCGCCCCAGCAGCAGCGGCGGCGGCTACGTCACCCAGGTGTCGGAGTCGGACTTCCAGGGCCTGGCGGCGATGTCGGCCCAGCATCCGGTCATCCTCGAGTTCCACTCCCCGCGAGACCCCAACGGCCAGGCGGTCTCCGCCGCGCTGGCAGAGCTGGTCAACGCCGCAGGCGGCCGATTCCTGCTGGGACGCGTGGACGTTGACGCCGAGCCTCGCCTGGCGCAGGCGCTGCAGATCCAGGCCGTGCCCACCGTCGTGGCGGTCATCGGCGGCCAGATGGCGCCCCTGTTCCAGGGCACCAAGTCCCGCGAGGAGATCTCGGCGGTGCTGGACCAGATCGCCCAGCTCGCCGTGGCCAACGGGATGACGGGACGCGCCCAGCCCGTGTCAGGTTCCCCCGTCGCCGAGGGTGCGCCGGCCGAGCCGGCCGCGAACCCGCGCTTCGCGAAGGCCGACGCCGCCCTGGAGGCCGGGGACTACGCGGCCGCCGTGCGCGAGTTCGACGTCCTGCTGAAGGAGACCCCGGGCGATGCCGAGGTGATCGCCGGGCGCGCCCAGTCCGCCCTGCTGGAGCGCAGCGCCTCGTTCGACCCGGCCGCCATCGTGGACCGCGCCAACGCCAACCCCGAGGACCTCGCCGCCCAACTCGACGCGGCCGATCTCGAGATCATCAGCGGCCGCTACGCGGAGGCCTTCGAGCGGCTGCTCGGGCTGGCCTCGCAGTCCGGCCCCGAGGACCGCGACACCATCCGCGTGCGGCTCCTGGAGCTCTTCGAGGTGGTGGGCCGCACCGATCCCGCCGTCCTCAAGGCGCGGCGCAGGCTGGCCACGGTCCTGTTCTGACCTGACTCAGCGCCAGGCGATGCCGGGCGAGCGGTGCCACGGCCAGCCCACCAGGACCCACCCCAGGGCAACCGCATGCAACCCGGCCTTCGGGGTGGAAGGATGGGCCCATGGCACATGAGCGAGCCGGCCAGCCGGCCCAGGAACAGGACCTCATCAACGTCGACGAGCTACTCGCCGCGTATTACGACCGCACCCCGGACCCCACCAACCCAGACCAGATGGTGGTCTTCGGCACCTCCGGGCACCGCGGATCGTCGCTGGACACCGCCTTCCAGGACCTCCACATCGCGGCCACCACGCAGGCCATCGTCGAATACCGCGCCGAACAGGGCACCACCGGCCCCCTGTTCATCGGGAAGGACACCCACGCCCTCTCACTGCCCGCGTGGAAGACGGCCATCGAGGTGCTTGGCGCCAACGGCGTCGAGATCTGCGCCGAGCGCGAGGACGAGTACACGCCCACGCCCGCGGTGTCGCGGGCGATCATCCGCTACAACCGCCTCAACTCGGCCAAGGCCGACGGCATCGTCGTCACCCCCTCGCACAACCCGCCTCGCGACGGCGGCTTCAAGTACAACCCGCCCACCGGGGGCCCCGCGGACTCGGACGCCACCTCGGTGATCGCCGCCCGCGCCAACGAGCTGATGGGCGATCCCTCCGGCATCCGCCGGGGAAGCTACGGGTCCACGGAGGTCAACCGGTACGACTACCGGACCCCCTACTGCCAGGAGTTGTCCACCGCCATCGACTTCGACGCCATCAAGGCCTCCGGGCTGGTGCACGGGGCAGACCCCATGGGCGGGGCGTCGGTGCAGTACTGGGAGCACCTCGCCGAGATGGGCCTGCCGATCACGGTGGTCAACCCGCGGGTGGATCCCCGGTGGAGCTTCATGACGCTGGACACCGACGGCAAGATCCGGATGGACTGCTCCTCCCCCAACGCGATGGCCTCGCTGGTGGCGCAACGCGACTCGTTCAGCGTCGCCACGGGCAACGACGCGGACTCCGACCGCCACGGCATCGTCACCCCGGACCACGGACTGATGAACCCCAACGCCTTCCTGGCGGTGGCGATCAACTACCTGTTCGCACATCGCCCGGGGTGGGCGGCCGACGCCGGCATCGGCAAGACCCTGGTGTCGTCGTCGATCATCGACAAGGTGGCAGCCAAGCTCGGCCGCCGCCTCGTGGAGGTGCCGGTGGGCTTCAAGTGGTTCGTGCCCGGCCTGATGGACGGCTCGATCGGCTTCGGTGGCGAAGAGTCGGCCGGGGCGTCGTTCCTGGCCATGGACGGCTCCACGTGGACCACGGACAAGGACGGTCTGCTGCTGGCGTTGCTGGCCTCCGAGATCATCGCGGTCACCGGCAAGACCCCCTCGCAGCACTACGCCGAGCTGGAGGCCGAGTTCGGCCGCTCGTACTACGCCCGCGTGGACGCTGACGCCAGCCGCGAGCAGAAGGCGCGGCTGGGCCACCTCGGCGCTTCGGACGTCACGGTCACCGAGCTGGCCGGTGAGCAGATCACCGCGGTGCTCTCCCACGCACCGGGCAACGGCGCGGCCATCGGCGGCATCAAGGTGACCACGGACAGCGCCTGGTTCGCCGCGCGCCCGTCCGGCACGGAGGACAAGTACAAGATCTACGCCGAATCCCTCAAGAGTGCAGACCACCTGATCGAGGTCCAGCAGGCCGCCAAGTCGCTGGTGGACCAGGCTCTGGCAGGCTGAGACGGGCGGACCCGGTCAGACGCCGTCGGCCTCGTTGGGGCTGTCGAGGCTGACCGGGTCCATGTTCAGCACGGCGGTGTCCATCCGCATGGTCTGCCGCAGCCCCGAGCGCTGGATGACCCGCTGGATGGTGAGGTCGCGGCTGTCTGGGTCCCCCACATAGCGGATCTCGCGCAAGCCCTGGCCCTGGGCGGCGGACTCGAACACGAAGTGGCCGTAGCCGAGCAGCTGCCCCACCAGGGAGCGGTACATCGAGATGTCGAGGATGCGGGTCATCGGCATCGTGGCCAGGGACCTGTCGAACACGCCGTGCACTCGGAACACCCGCATGTTGGTGATGACGAATCGGTCCATGTGCGCCACATGCACCTTCCACAGCCCGGTGCTGAGGGTGCCCAACGCGAGTATCACTGGCACCCAGTAGAGGCTGCCGGCGCCGATCGCCGAGATGAACAACGGGATGCTGAGGCTGGCGAGCCCGTACCACCAGATCGTCGCGGCCCAGTGCTTGCGCACCTCGTCGATGATCACCTCGCCCTCGTCCACCAGAAGGTGACCCTGGACGTCCGGCTCAACCAGGCTGCGGAAGAAGTTCACCTCATGCGGCCAGCGAGGTGAAGAAGACTCCGATCGCCTCGAATGCACCGAAGAACGACTTGACCGCCTCTGCGGCGGCCTCAGGGCGGGTGAACAGGTAGAACAGCACGAAGGCGGCCACCAATACCAACAGGGCCTTCTTCAGCCAACCAAGCACGGCGTCCTCCTCGCGTCGTCAGCTGCCAGTGTGCCGCACGCACCGAACGGCCCCGTCGCGACGCGCCGAAGCAGCCGAGTCTTCCCCGACCCCCATCGCCCGCGGCGGCCGCCGGTGTGAAAAACTGGCGGCATGGACAACACTGACCTTTTCATCTGCATCGATCACGTCGGCCTGGCCGTCCCGGACCTCGACGAGGCCGTCAAGTTCCACACCGAGACCTTCGGGTGGCGCGAGCTGCACCGCGAGGTCAACGAGGAGCAGGGCGTGGCCGAGGCCATGATGGGCACCGGCGAGCAGGGCGAGGAGAACGGCAAGATCCAGCTGTTGGCCCCCCTCAACGAGAACTCGACCATCGCCAAGTACCTGGCCAAGAACGGCCCCGGCATGCAGCAGCTGGCCTACCGCGTGGCGGACCTGGACCACGTCTCCGAGGTTCTCAAGGAGCGCGGCATGCGCCTCCTGTTCCCGGAGGCCAAGCGCGGGACCGGCGGGTCGCGGATCAACTTCGTGCACCCCAAGGACGCCCGCGGGGTGCTGCTCGAGCTCGTCGAGCTGCCCAAGGAACCGGCCGCGCACTGAGTTCGCGCGGATTGACTGACGAGGGCCGGGTGAGCGCACCCGGCCCTCGCCCGTCTTCCGGAGCGACTAGGCTCGGACGTGACGATCCCCCGTCGAGGAGAGGAGTGCCGGTGTCCACACCGAGAAGCGACTTCGAGAGCGAAGAGACCGGTCTCAACCTGTTCGACGACCGGGCCACCGCGGCGGGGAGCTTCCCCCACTCGATGCTCGGCTACGACAAGCATGCGGTGGACACCTACGTTCGCGAAGTGGAGACGTCGGTCAGCCAGCTGAAGATGCAGGTGCGCGAACGCACCCGCGAGATCGCGTTCATCAAGGCTGAGCAGGGCACCACGGACTTCACCCGCCTCGGCGCGCACGCCACCGGGCTCCTGCGCTCGGCGGAGGCGCAGGCCGGAGACATCGTCAACTCTGCGCAGCAGGAGGCCGAACGGATCAAGACCGAGGCCCGCCGGACGGCCGCGGCGCTGCGCGAGTCGGCGCAGCAGGAGGCCGACGACGTGCGCCTCACCGGCCTGGCCGGGCTCCGGGAACTGCGCCAGCAGCAGGCCGACGCCGGCAAGTCCACCTTGGAGATGGCGCGCCGCGACGCGGACATGATGATCGCCGACGCCCGGCTGAAGGCCAAGGCCATCCTGGACGCGGCCTCCCTGCAGGCCGCCACACAGCTGGAGGCTGCCACCATCGAGGGCGCGCGCCGCGCCCAGGACGCCTCACGCGCCGCCACCGAGATCAAGCTGGCCGCCGAGAAGGCCGCCGAGGAGACCCTGGCGGCTGCGTCGCGCACCGCTCGCGAGGCCGAAGAGTCGGTCACGGACCGGCTCGCGCAGGCGGACGCGGAGACGGCAGCCGCGGACAACCGGGTGACCGAAGCACGCGAGGAGGCCCAGCGGATCCGCGCCGAGGCGGTCGCGTCGGCGGAGTCCATCCGCCTGGGTGCAACGCGGCAGAGCGAGGAGACGTTGGCCACCATGCGCGCCCGCGCCCTCGATGCCGAAACCGCCCTGGAGGAGAAGCTGGCCTGGCGCAAGGAGCAGCTGGAGCGCGACATCGCCACCCTGGAGAGCCGCCGCGCCACCGCACTGGCCCAACTGAGCAACCTGAGGGCGCTGGCGGAGGAGTCCGCCCGCTTCGAGGAAGAGCTCACCGCCGTGATCCAGAAGGACAGCCCACCCCAGTGACCGAGCCACCCGCAGGCGGGGAGGAGCAGCCGATCGAGGTCGCCGCCCCGGCTCCCGCACCCGCGGCCAGACGGCGCAGCCTCCTGGGGCGAGGAGTGCGCCTCGTCGCGCGCGGCGCCCGTACGCTGCTCACCCCAACCCCGGAGCCCGTGGTGGTCCCGGTCCCGCCGGCGCCCGTGGACCCGCTGGCCCGCTCCCCGTGGCCCTCGCCGTTCGTGTTCGGGTTCATGGGAGCCCTCGGCGTCCTCGTGGCGGTGGCACTGGCCCAAGCGGTCATCACCGTGCAGAGCGTCCTCATCCTCGTGGTGATGGCGCTCTTCCTGGCGCTCGGGCTGAGCCCCGCCGTCGAGTTCCTCACCAGGCGGCGGATCCCCAGACCCTTCGCGGTGACCATCGTGACCATCGCGCTGCTGGCCGTCATAGCGCTGGGCGTGACCGCCCTGGTCCCGGTGCTCACCCAGCAGACCGCCGCCCTGACGAGGAACCTGCCCACGCTGCTGCAGAACCTGGCCCGACACCCTCAGATCGCGCAGTGGGAGGAGCAGTACGACATCACCCAGACGATCACGGACTTCTTCTCCTCGGGTGCGCTCATCAACAACCTCTTCGGCGGGCTGTGGGGGGCGGGGCGGCTGGTGGCCAACCTCGTCTTCTCGGTCATCGTCACGCTGGTGCTGACCATCTACTTCCTCGCCTCCCTCCCCACCATCAAGGAGACGCTCTACACCTTCTCCCCGGGGAGCCGTCGCGCCCGCACCCGGTATCTCGCCGACGAGATCTTCAGGGGCGTCTCCGGCTACATCACGGGGATGTTCGTCATCGTCTCAGTGGCCTCCGTCTGCGCCTTTGTGTTCATGAACTTCGCCGGCCTCGGCAGCTACTCGCTGGCCCTCGCGTTCGTGGTGGCACTGTTCTGCTTCATCCCCCTGGTGGGCTCGTCGCTGGCGATGGCATCCGTGGCCATCGTGGCGTTCGCGGTGGACCCCACCATCGGCATCGCCACCATCATCTACTTCCTCATCTACCAGCAGTTCGACGCCTACGTCCTCTACCCCAATGTGCTGAAGCGCACCGTACGGATTCCGGGCGCGCTGGTGGTCCTGTCCGCCATCATCGGCGGCATGCTGTTCGGGGTGATTGGGGCGGTGATCGCCATCCCGACCACGGCCGCGATGCTGCTGCTCTACCGCGAGATCGTGCAGCCGGCGCTGGACGCTGCCTGAGTTCACGCTATGTTGGCCCCGTGCGTTTGGTGGTAGCGAAGTGTCAGGTGGACTACGTCGGAAGGTTGACGGCCCACCTCCCGATGGCGACCCGGCTGATCCTCGTCAAGGCGGACGGCTCGGTGTCGGTGCACGCCGATGACCGCGCCTACAAGCCCCTCAACTGGATGAGCCCGCCCTGCACGCTCGTCGTCGATGAGCCGGACGTGGAGTCCGCGGCCTCTCTCGGCGTCACGCAGGTGTGGCAGGTCCGCGCCAAGGACGGCGACACCCTGCGCATCGCGCTCGCCGAGGTGTTCCACGACTCGGCCCACGAGCTCGGGATCGATCCGGGCCTCCAGAAGGACGGCGTCGAGGCCCACCTGCAGGCGTTGCTGGCCGAGCATCCCGCCACCCTGGGGGACGGGCTGCAGCTCATCCAGCGGGAGTACCTCACCCCCATCGGCCCGGTGGACCTGCTGCTGCGCGACGAGCGGGGAGGCTACGTGGCGGTGGAGGTGAAGCGGCGCGGCGAGATCGACGGCGTCGAGCAGCTCACCCGCTACCTCGAGCTGATGAACCGGGACCCCCACCTCGCGCCGGTGCGCGGGATCTTCGCCGGGCAGCAGATCAAGCCGCAGGCGCGCACCCTGGCTGCGGACCGCAACATCGAGTGGCGCCTCATCGACTACGACGTGCTCCGCGGCCTGGACAACGCCGAGGAGCGGCTGTTCTGATGGCCCGGCGCCCGTCGAAGCACCTCCGCGCGCCGCGGCCCCTGCTGTCGGGTGGCGCGCAGCGCCGCGAGCGCCGACGGGGCACGGACTACATCGTCCGAGACGTGCCCGCGCACCGCGCGGGCAAGGAGTACCGCTGCCCCGGCTGTGAGCAGCGGATCCAGCCCAGCACGGCGCACGTGGTGGCCTGGCCGGACACCCCGCCACTGGGCGCCGATTCAGGGCTGGAGGTCCGTCGCCATTGGCACACGCACTGCTGGGGGCTGAACAGGTGACCCTGCACGAGATGGTCGTCGGCTCGGGGCCTGTGGAGGCCGTGTTCCTGCACGGCCTGTTCGGTCAGGGCAAGAACTTCGGCACCGTCGCCGCCCGGTTGGGCGACATCGCCACCTGCCACCTCGTCGATCTACCCAACCACGGGCGCTCCGCGTGGACCGAGGAGTTCACCCTGGACGGACAGGCCGAGGTGGTCGCGGACTGGCTGGCGCACCGGTTCGACGGCCCGGTGGCGCTGATCGGGCACTCCCTCGGCGGGAAGGTGGCGATGCGGCTGGCGCTGACCCGCGGCGAGCTGGTGGACCGCCTCATGGTGCTGGACATCTCGCCGGCCCGCAATGTCGCGGCGGCCACCTTCGTCAACCTGGTGGCAGCCCTGCGCACGCTGGACATGGACTCCCTGACCAGCCGCGCCCAGGCCGACGAGGAGCTGGCCGAACTCATCCCGGACGTCGTGGTGCGTCGATTCCTCCTGCAGAACCTGCGGCACAAGGGCGCGCACTGGTCGTGGCAGGCCAACCTGGACCTGCTGGGCGATTCCCTGCACACCGTGGGAGGGTGGCCGGCCATCGATGCCACCTTCGACGGCCCGGTGCTGTGGGTCAACGGAGGCCGCTCCCCCTACGTGCTGCCCGAGCACCTGGAACCGATGCGCCGCCTGTTCCCCCGCGTCCTGCAGCTCACGCTCAAGCGCGCCGGGCACTGGGTGCACTCGGACGACCCGGACGGCTTCGTGACGGTGGTGCGGCACTTCCTCACCGACTACGGTGACGCGGCCTCAGCCCAGCGTGACTGACTCGATCCTCGCCTCGGCGTTGGGCGAAGTCTGATCCGTGCCGTCGACGCCCTGCGCCGCGATCCCCGCCACCACGTCGAGGCCTTCCTGGTCCATGGTGCCGAAGACGGTGTACTCGGGCGGCAGCGGCGTGTCCGCCCACACCAGGAAGAACTGGGAGCCGCCGGTGTCCGGCGGCTGACGCTTGGCCATCGCGACGGTGCCCGCCGGATAGGTGGGCGCCGGGTCCAGTTCGTCCGGGATAGTGTAGCCCGGGCCGCCGGTGCCCGTGGCGGTGGGATCCCCGCACTGGAGGATGAAGATGCCGTAGTCAACGAGCCGATGACACTGGGTGTCGTCGAAGTAGCCCTGCTCGGCCAGCGACACGAACGAGTTGACGGTGCAGGGGGCCTTCGCGCGGTCCAGAGTCAGGTCCACGTCGCCGGCGGTGAGGTGCAGCGTGAGGCCGACGGTGCCCTGATCCGGGACGTTCTCACCTACCGGCGGATCGACGGGGCGCGCCGGCTCACCGTCCGAGGGGTACTCGCAGGTCACTCCGGTGGCTGCCTGCACTGATCCTGGGTTGGACTCGTTGGCGTTCTGGCAGGCGCTGAGAGACAGCAGCGCCGCAACGGTCAGCAGCGGGAGGGGTGGGATGCGCACGGATGACAGCTTGGCATAGATTGGGGGCATGGTCACCCTCTCGAAGATCTACACCCGCACCGGCGATGCCGGCACCACCCGACTCTCCGACAACTCCGAGGTGTCCAAGACGGACCTTCGCGTGGAGGCGTACGGACACGTCGACGAGGCCAACTCCGCCATCGGTGTCGCGGTGGCCACCGGCGGCCTGTCGGCGCGGCTCCAGGAGATGCTGGCGTTGATCAGCAACGAGCTGTTCGACGTGGGAGCGGACCTGTCGACGCCGCTCAACCCTGCCCCGGCCTGGCCTCCGCTGCGGATCGAGCAGTCCTCGGTGGACAGGCTGGAGGCGTTCTGCGACGAACTGCAGGAGGGCCTGCCCGTGCTGCGCAGCTTCATCCTCCCGGGCGGGAACCCGGCCGGCGCCCAACTGCACGTGGCCCGTACGGTGGCCAGGAGGGCCGAGCGCGCCGCCTGGCGGTGCGTGGAGCGCTACGGGACGGACGCCGACGGCGGAGTGAACCTGCTGGCCATCACGTACCTCAACCGGCTCTCGGACCTGTTGTTCATCATGTCCCGCGCGGCCAACGGCACGGCCGGTGAGATCCTGTGGGTGCCCGGAACGGACCGGGTCAAGCCCGGAGACACAGCCAGCTAAAAGGGCGAGTCCGCGCTCGCGGGGAAGTAGTGGCTCCCTGGCGGGGCGGACTCCAGCCAGCTCATCAGCGCGAGCACCTCGTCGCTGGCCATGGCCAGGGTGTGCACATGGGAGGAACTGCGGTCCTTCACCGTCACGATCACGGAGTTGTCGAACAGCGCGATCAGCTCGATACCCTCCGGTGTGCGCTGGTGCAGGTAGGCCGTGCCCGCGCGCTGGAGGACGAGCTTGGGGTGCAGGCTGAACGAGAAGGACCTGAACCACTCCAGGCTCTCGCCCCGGAAACGGGCCATCCCCAGCACCCAACCCACGCCGGGAGCATCGTCGCGGACCCGATGCGCACAGTCAAAGAGGCCGCCCTGGCCCGTGAGCCAGCGGCGGCGGAGGTAGAGCAGCACGAAGGGCAGCAGTACGACGGCCATGACGATCACAGTCGTCATGACGAACTGCCACACCATCGGTGCCTCCCTCTCCTCCCAGGTTCTGACCCCGGTATGCGCTCAGGGCAGCTCCCCTGGCGCGGAGAGCCGCCCTGAGCGGTTCGACTACGTGGGCTACGTGGTTGCCCTTTCACCGGCACGGATCTGCGCCTGCAGGATGCGCAGGTGATGCAGCTCGTCTTCGTCGGCTTCGCCCTGCATCGCCTTGGCCTCCAGGGTGGACGCCTCTCGGCGCGCCTCCTCCAGGCCCACCTCATGTCCGAGCCTCGCCATCTGGCTGAGCACCGAGACCCGGCCATTGGCGACGGAGATGAATCCGCCGTCGACGGCGAGCGACTCGCTCCTGCCGTCTGCCGTGACGATCTCCACCACGCATGGCACCAACACCGCCAGGAACGGCTCGTGGCCAGGCAGGATACCGACGTCACCCTCGACGGTGCGCGCGATGATGTTCACCGCCTCGCCGGACCAGACCAGGCGGTCGGCCGCGACGACCTCGACGTGGAGCGGGGGTCGGGACACGATCAGTCTTCCTTCTGCATCTTCGACCAGTTGGCCATGACGTCGTCCATGCCGCCGACGTTGAAGAACGCCTGCTCCGAGATGTGATCCACGTCGCCGCGGGTGATCATCTGGAACGCCTCGATGGTGTCGGCCAGCGGCACCGTGGAGCCTGGGATGTTGGTGAACTTCTCCGCCATGTAGGTGTTCTGCGAGAGGAACTGCTGGAGACGACGGGCGCGGTTCACCATGATCTTGTCCTCTTCGGACAGCTCGTCGATGCCGAGGATGGCGATGATGTCCTGGAGTTCCTTGTTGCGCTGCAGGATCTGCTTCACGCGCACCGCGGTGTCGTAGTGCTCCTGCCCGATGTACTGCGGGGAGAGGATGCGGCTCGACGAGGTCAGCGGGTCCACGGCCGGGTAGAGGCCGCGCGAGGCGATCTCACGCGACAGCTCCGTCGTGGCGTCAAGGTGCGCGAACGTGGTGGCCGGCGCGGGGTCGGTGTAGTCGTCGGCCGGCACGTAGATGGCCTGCATCGACGTGATGGAGTGGCCCTTCGTGGAGGTGATCCGCTCCTGCAGCTGGCCCATCTCGTCGGCCAGGGTGGGCTGGTAGCCCACGGCGGACGGCATGCGGCCGAGCAGCGTGGAGACCTCGGAGCCGGCCTGGGTGAACCGGAAGATGTTGTCGATGAACAACAGCACATCCTGGTTCTGGACGTCACGGAAGTACTCGGCCATGGTCAGCGCCGAGAGCGCGACGCGGAGGCGGGTGCCCGGCGGCTCATCCATCTGCCCGAAGACGAGCGCAGTGTCCTTGAGGACGCCGGCCTCCTCCATCTCGTTGATGAGGTCGTTGCCCTCACGGGTCCGCTCCCCCACGCCCGCGAACACCGAGGTGCCGCCGAAGTTGTGGGCGATGCGGTAGATCATCTCCTGAATGAGGACTGTCTTGCCCACGCCGGCGCCGCCGAAGAGGCCGATCTTGCCGCCCTTCACGTACGGGGTGAGGAGGTCCAGCACCTTGATGCCGGTCTCCAGCATCTCGGTGCGGGGCTCCAGCGCGTCGAACTTCGGGGCGGAGCGGTGGATGGGCCACCGCTCGGTGATCTCGATGGTCGACGGGTCGACGTTGAGCACGTCACCGGTCACATTCCAGACGTGGCCCTTGGTGACGTCCCCGACGGGGACGGTGATGGGGGCGCCGGTGTCGCGCACCTCGGCGCCGCGCCGCATGCCGTCGGTGGGCTTCAGCGCGATGGCGCGCACCAGGTTGTCGCCGATGTGCAGGGCGGTCTCCATGGTCATGGTGCGCTTCTCGCCCATGACCTCCGTCTCGACCAGCAGCGCGTTGCCGATCGGGGGGATCTGGTCGGCCGCGAACTCGACGTCCACGACGGGGCCGATGACGCGGGCAACTCGACCGACGCCACCTGTGGTGGCCGGCTGCGTCTCGCTAACAGTGGCAGTCATTAGTTCCTCATTCGTTCGGCTACTCGGACAGCGCCGAGGCGCCACCGACGATTTCAGTGATTTCTTGGGTGATCTCGGCCTGGCGGGCCTGGTTCGCCTCACGGGTCAACTGCTCGATGAGCGACTGGGCGTTGTCGGTCGCGGACTTCATCGCCCGCTGGCGGCTGGCCAGCTCCGAGGCAGCGGACTGGAGGAGCGCGCTGTGGATGCGCTCTGCGACGAACAGCGGCAGCAAAGAGTCCAGCACGGTGGCGATGTCCGGCTCGAAGTGGAAGAACGGATTGAGCTCCTCCGGATCCGGGTCCGGATCCGTCGGGGCATCCTCGACGACGAGCGGCAGCAGCCTGCGGGCCACGGCGGTCTGGGTGAGCATGGACACGAACCGGGTGTTGACGACGTGGAGCTGGTCCACCCCGCCCTCCTCCGTGGGCTGCATGAACTTCTTCAGCAGCACCCCGGCGATCTCCCGAGCCTCGGCGTAGGTGGGGCGGTCGGAGAATCCGGTCCAGCTGCGTTCGATGGTGCGGTGACGGAATTCGTAGTACGCCACGCCCTTCTGGCCCGCGATGTACATCACCACGTCCTGGCCCTCGCCCGTGAGCTTCGCGTACAGCTGCTCGGCCGCCTTGATGACGTTGGCCGAGTAGGCGCCGGCGAGGCCACGATCAGAGGTGATCAGCAGGATGGCCGACCGCTGCGGGTTCTCGACGTCGACCAGGAGCGGATGCTCCAGGTCGTGGGCGCTGGCCAGGGCGGAGACGGCCCTGGTCAGCTCCCGCGCGTAGGGCAGGGCGGACCGGGCCGCGTTCTGCGCCTTGATGATGCGCGACGCGGCGATGAGCTCCATGGCACGGGTGATCTTCTTCGTCGTGCTCACCGACTTCCGGCGCTCGCGAAGCTCCCGCAGACTGCTAGCCATCGATCAGCTCCGCTTCTGACGGACGATCGTCTCCTGGCCGATCTCCTCGTCCTCGAGCGGCTTGTGCTCCTCGCGTCCGACGAGCAGCTTGCCCTCGGACGTGCGGAACACGCGCTTGAAATCGGCCAAGGCGGTGATCGTCGCAGCCTTCAGCTCGTCGCCGAACAGGAAGGTGTCCGCGATCGACTGCAGGACGGTGGTGTTGTGGCGGAGGTAGTCCAGGAACTCACCCTCGAAGCGCAGCACGTCGTCGACGGGCACGTCATCGAAGTGCCCCTCGATGCCGGACCACACCGACACGATCTGATCCTCGACCGGGTAGGGGGCGTACTGACCCTGCCGAAGGAGCTCGGTGAGGCGCTCGCCCCGGGCCAGCTGGCGGCGGCTCGCCGCGTCCAGATCGGAGGCGAACATGGCGAACGCCTGCATGTCGCGGTACTGCGCCAGATTGATCTTCAGCGAGCCCGATACCGCCTTCATCGCCTTGACCTGCGCGGCGCCACCCACGCGGGAGACGGACACGCCGACGTCGACCGCCGGGCGCTGGTTGGCGTTGAACAGGTCCGACTGCAGGAAGATCTGGCCGTCGGTGATGGAGATCACGTTGGTGGGGATGTAGGCCGACACGTCGTTGGCCTTGGTCTCGATGATCGGAAGGCCGGTCATCGAACCCCCGCCGAGCTCGTCGGAGAGCTTGGCGCAGCGCTCCAGCAGGCGGGAGTGGAGGTAGAAGACGTCTCCGGGGTAGGCCTCACGGCCCGGGGGCCGGCGAAGCAGCAGCGACATGGCGCGGTAGGCCTCGGCCTGCTTCGTGAGGTCGTCGAACACGATGAGGACGTGGTTGCCCTGGTACATCCAGTGCTGGCCGATGGCCGAGCCGGAGTAGGGGGCGATGTACTTGAAGCCGGCCGGGTCTGAGGCCGGCGAGTGCACGATGGTGGTGTACTCCAGGGCGCCCGCTGCCTCGAGGGTGCTGCGCACCTCGGCGATGGTCGAGCCCTTCTGGCCGATCGCCACGTAGATGCAGCGCACCTGCTTCTTCTTGTCGCCAGAGGCCCAGTTGGCCTTCTGATTGATGATCGTGTCCAGCGCGATGGCCGTCTTGCCGGTCTTGCGGTCACCGATGATCAGCTGACGCTGGCCGCGGCCGATCGGGATCATGGCGTCGATGGCCTTCAGGCCCGTCTGCAGTGGCTCCCGGACCTCCTGCCGGTCCATCACACCGGCAGCCTGAAGCTCGAGCGCACGACGGCCGTCGATGCCGTCGATCTCGCCGAGTCCGTCGATGGGGTTGCCCATGGCGTCCACGACGCGTCCGAGGTAGCCGTCGCCAACGGGCACCGAGAGCACGTCGCCGGTGCCGTGCACGACGGAGCCCTCATCGATGCCCTCGGAGTCTCCGAGGACGACGACGCCGATCTCGCGTTCGTCGAGGTTCAGGGCGATGCCCAGGGTTCCGTTCTCGAACCGCAACAGCTCATTGGCCATCGCCGAGGGCAGGCCCTCGACCCGGGCGATGCCGTCGCCGGAGGTCACGACGGTGCCGACCTCGGTCCGGGACGCGGCCTGGGGCTGATATGCCTGGACAAAGTCGTCCAGCGCGCTGCGGATCTCGTCCGGACTGATGGTGAGTTCAGCCATTGCGTTTCTACTTTCGTCTACAGAGTGGTGAGTTGCCGGTGGGCCTGGTCTAGCCGCGCAGCAACTGTTGATTCGATGACGTCATCGTCGATGGCCACGTTCATGCCACCGAGGACCGAGGGGTCCACCTCGATCTGGAGCGACACCGTGGTGCCCAGCTGGGCCTCCAACGCCGCCTTGAGGCGGGCGATGCGACCCTCGTCCAGCGGACGGGCCACTGTGACCCGGGCGATCTTCTCTCCGGACAGGTCCGCAGCCATCTCAAGGATGACGGAGAAGATCTGCGCGATGTTGCGACGGCGGGCCTTGACCGCGCGAGCCGCCAGCGTGCGGGTGACGGGATGGACGCGACCCTCGATCAGCCCATCGACGAGAGCCTGCTTGGCCTCGACGGGATAGGTCTGGTTGCGCAGGGTGGCCGCCAACTCCGGGCTACCGACGATGGTGGAGGACAGAGCGTGCAGCTCGTCGGAGACCTGGTCGATCTGTCCGGCCCGATGGGCCGATGCCAGCGCCACGCGGATGCCCTGGCGCTCCAATCCGGACACCAGGTCCACGCCGCTGCCCCAGGACGCCCGGAGGGCCTCCGACAGGACGGACATCGTCGCGGCCGAGACGCGGCCGCCGAGAAGACGCCTCGCCAGGCCCGCGCGGTCGTCGAAGGACGACGACGGGTCCGACAGCGAACGACGCAGCACCGGCTGGCCGTCGATCAGATCGACGACGGCGAACAGCTCGGAGGCCGTGGACGCATCGGTGAGGATGCCGTCGACGGACGCATCGAGTCCAGCGGGTGCGGCGCCGCGGGCCATCATCGGGCCTGACCCGCGGACTCGAGTTCGGCCAGGAACCGGTCAACGGTGCGCATGGCCAACTCGTCGTCGCTCAGCGACTCGCCCACGATCTTGCCGGCCAGGACGGTGGCCATGCCGCCGACCTCGCCTCGCAGGTCCTTGACCAGCTGTGCGCGCTCCGCTTGAAGCTGGACGCGTCCGGACTCCAGAATCCGCTGGGATTCCTTGGCCGCCTTGTCCCGGGCTTCGGCCACGATGGTGGCCGACTGGTTCTTGGCATCCTCACGGATCCGCGCGGCCTCCTCGCGGGCAGCCGTCAGCTGGTCGTTGTATTCGGCGAGTGCAGCCTCAGCCTTGGCTTCCGCCGCCGCCGCACGCTGCATGCCGCCCTCGATCTTGTTCGAGCGCTCCTCGTACATCTTCTCGAAGGCCGGTACAACGGCCTTACGCATCAGAGCGTAGATCAGCAGCATCAGGACGATGCCGACGACGATCTCCGAGAGATAGTGGGGCAACAGGGGCCCCAGATCGATCTCGAGAAGCGCCCCGGTGAAGGGGAACATGACGCTGCTCAGAGGACGAAGGCGAGAGCGATGGCGATGATGGCGAGCGCCTCAACCACGGCGAAGCCGATGAAGGCCGTGCCCATCATGGCGCCACGGGCCTCGGGCTGACGGGCGGTGCCGTTGATGACCGACGCGAAGATCCAGGCGACACCCAGGGCCGGGGCGATCGTGGCGATCGCGTAGCCGATCATGTTCAGCGAGCCGGTGATTTCGAGGAGGGACATTACTTTCCTTTCGGATGGCTTCTGAGAACGGGCTTGTTTCTCAGGAGTCGGATTGACTTTAGTGCGCCTCGGCGATCGAGGTGGACACGTACTGGGCGGTGAGAACCGTGAAGATGTAGGCCTGCAGCGCGCCGATGAACAGCTCGAGGCAGAGGATGAGCAGGCTGAACGCCAACGACACTCCGCCGGCGACGTTGAAGAACAGGTTGTCCTGCACCGTGAGGAGGTACCCGCCGCCCACCACGAACACGAGCACGACGAGGTGACCGGCGAACAGGTTGGCGAAGAGACGCAGGGCCAGCGTGATGGGGCGCGTGATGAAGGTGGCCAGGAACTCCAGCGGGATCACCAGTACGAGCAGGTAGCCCGGCACGCCGTCCGGGATCAGCGACTTCTTGAGGAACCCGCCGAACCCCCACTTCCTGAACCCGGCGCCCACGTAGATCAGCCACGACAGGATCGCCAGGCCGTAGGCGTAGCCGACGTTGGAGAACGTGGGGTACATGAAGAGGAAGAACTCGCCGAACCAGTTGTTGACCAGGATGAACGAGAACAGGCCCAACAGATAGGGAAGAAACTTCTTGAAGTCGTGGTGGAGGATGTCACGCGCGATGCCGTTGCGGACGAACTCGTAGACGTATTCGGCGAAGAACTGCGTCTTCGTGGGCTTGACCTTGAGGTTGCGGGAGGCCAGCCACCAGAGGATCATCACGATGGCCGCGCCGATGAGGGCCTGGAAGAACGGCTTGTTCATCCAGTCGGGCAGCACGCCCGGCCAGACCGAGTACCACAGGAAATCGTCTGTGCCAGGAGGGTGGTATCCGCCTCCGTCGCCTGTCTCCATCGGAAGTAGCCCCAGTGTCACGTACCGCTCCCGTATCGCTTGATGATGAGGTAGATGCTGGTCACCAGGCCAAGAATGAGGCCCAGCGGCAGTAACCACGAGGTGTGCAACAGGTAGTCCCCGACCCACCCGAGTCCACCGTAGAAGATGATCCCGCTGAGCAGGTAGCTGAGCACGAGCATGCCGTCATCGGTGCGCGAAGGTCCTTCTGGCGCGTTCTCTGACGGTGAGTTGCCCATGTCGTGTGTGAGCCTAGCGGAAACGGGTCCGTGAATCATATTTCTCCCGGTCATTGATCGGACGGGGGCCGGTACTCGGTGTCGTAGACCGGAACCCTCTGCCGGGAGGCCACCAGAACCACCCCGGTCACCCACGCCAACACTGTGCCCACGACGCTCAGCAGCAGCCAGCCGTCGCGCACCTGCGGCGCCACCGCAGGATGCCCGAGGATGAACCACAGCCCGGCGGCGATCCCCACCACCCGCACCGCGTAGCTGACCAGCACCAGCGCCATGCCCTGCATGTCGCCGAACTCCGAGGCCACCACCTCCAGCGCCTGCCCGACGGAGTAGAAGATGACGACGGCGGCGAAGCCGAGCACGGTGGTGAGGACGGCGCCGGGACCTCCGACGAGAACGGCCAGCAGGAGGATGAGCCCGCCGGCCGCGTGAGCACCGACCAGTCCCCCGATCATCATCTGCCGGGAGCGCCTGGTCGCGTCGGTGATCCGCGATTCAGCCACCCTCCACCTCCCGACGGGCAGGGCGCAGGGTGAGCACCAGCACCACCAGCAGCGCGAGGATGACCACCCAGACGGTGTGGGGCCACTGCGACAGGGCCACCACCACCAGACCCACCGACACCACAGCCGTCCACCCGTACATCAGCAGCACCGCTCCCCAATGCGAGTGTCCGTGCTCGAGCAGGCGATGGTGCAGGTGCTGCTTGTCGGCATGGAAGACGTGCTGCCCCTTCCAGGTGCGCCGCGCCCAGGCGAGGATCAGGTCGAGGATGGGGAGGGCGAGGGCCGCGAGCGGCAGCAGGATGGGCAGCAGCGCCGGGAGGAGGCTGCCGTCCTGCTCAGTGGCCCCCGGATCCAGTTGACCGGTGAACGAGATCGCGCTCATGGCCATCAGCAGACCGAGCAGCATGGCGCCGGAATCGCCCATGAACATTTTCGCGGGGTGGAAGTTGTGCAGGAGGAAGCCGATCGCGATCCCGCAGGTGGCCACCGTGATCAGGCTCGCCGTGGTGGCCCGCACGAGTTCCTGCTCGTAGGCCAGGACGTAGGTGTAGCTGAAGAAGGCACCGGAGCCGATGGCCACGACCCCGGCGGCCAGCCCGTCGAGCCCGTCGACGAAGTTGACCGCGTTGACGCACAGGGCGATGAAGAACACGGTGATCAGGATGCTGGTCGCGTCGTCGAGGGCCACGATCCGGTTGGGTAGCGGGATCCAGTAGATCCGCACCCCCTGCAGCACCGCGACCCCTGCAGCGAGCACCTGGCCACCCAGCTTGACCAGCGCCGGCATGTCGTACTTGTCGTCCAGCACCCCGATGACGGTGATGACCAGCCCGGCCCAGAGAACGGCCCACGCGTCGTGCTCGACGGTGGTGTAGCGGCCGAGGAACGGCATCTGGAGCGCGAGCAGGAACGCCACCGCGAGCCCGCCGAACATGGCCAACCCGCCGAAGTAGGGGATGGGCTGGGTGTGCACGTCGCGGCTGCGGACCGTGGCCAGCGCGCCGGTGCGCACCGCGAGGCTGCGGGCCAGCCCCGACAGCAGATAGGTGGTGCCGGCCGCTACCAGCAGCACAAGGAGGTACTCGCGCACAGGGGCCTAGCCCTGCGACTCGATGTCCGGGGCCACCTCGCGGAGCGCCTCGAGTGACAGCGCACCCGCCCTGAGCACCCGCCCCTCAGGAATCGAGGCGAAGTCCACGATGGTGGAGGCCACTCCCCCACTCACAGGTCCGCCGTCGAGGTACACCGCGACACTCTCGCCGAGCTGCTCCCTGGCCTTGTCACAGGTCAACGCCGCGGGCCGGCCTGAGAGGTTGGCCGAGCTGACGGCCAGGGGCCCGGTGCGGCGCAGCAGGGCGCGGGCGGCGTCGTGGTCCGGCACGCGCACCGCGACGGTGCCCTTGGTCTCCCCCAGCGACATGCCGGAACGGGTCTGGGCCTTGAGGATGAGCGTCAACGCGCCGGGCCAGAAGGCCTTGGCCAATGCCGTCGCACCGGCGGGGACCACGTCGGCGATGGCACGCAGCATCGACGGCTCGGCGATCAGCACCGGCGGCGGCATGTCGCGGCCGCGGCCCTTGGCATCCAGCAGCCCTTGGACCGCGGCGGCCTCGAACGCGTTGGCTCCGATGCCGTAGACGGTGTCGGTGGGCAGGACGATGCACCGTCCCTCGCGGACGGCCGCCACCGCCTCCGCGAGGCCCGTCTCGGGACCGGTGCTGAGGTCGAACACTGTGCTCACGGGGTCATCCTGCCATGTGCGGGAAGCCGCACGGCGGTGACGAACCGCGGGCGACCTGTCAGGTCCTGGTGGCTGAGCACCTCGCCGAACCCGGCAGCGGCCACCAGATCGACGACGGCGTCGGCGTGGCTCTCGTCGTGCTCGGTGGCCAGCAGCCCTCCGGGGCGGAGCAGCCGCTCGGCGACGGAGACCACTACGCGGAGGGCGTCCAGCCCGTCGGGGCCCGAGAAGAGGGCCAAGTCGGGGTCGTGGTCCACCACATCGGCGGGCAGGAGCCCCCGGTGGTTCTCCGGGATGTAGGGCGGGTTGGCGATGACGAGATCCACCGCGCCGTCCAGGTGAGGAAAGGCTTCGACCATGTCGCCGTGCACCACTTCGACGTCCAGCCCGGCAAGGTTCCGGCTCAGGTAGGCCATGGCCTCGGCGGACAGCTCGACGGCATGCAGGCGCACCCCTGGCAGCTCACGCGCGAGCGCGGACGCGATGGCGCCCGACCCCGCGCACAGTTCGACGACGCGACGCTCCTCGACGGGGCGGCCGTCCAGCTGCCGCAGCGCCCAGCCCACCATCTCCTCGGTCTCCGGCCTGGGGATGAACACCCCGGGACCCACCGCCAGCGTTTCGTAGCGGAAGTACGCCACGCCGGTGAGGTGCTGGAGCGGGACCCCGGCGGCGCGGCGCGTGACGAGCTCGTCGATGGCCGACCGCTGCTCGTCGGTGACGGCGTCGACGCGGACCAACTGGGACGGCTCCACGCCCAGCACGTGGGCCACCAACTGCCGCGCCTCGGGCCCCGGGCTGGGCGAGCCGGCCTTGGAAAGCCGCTGGGCGACCCGGTGGGCGACCTCGGTCACCCACCCACTCCTGCGAGCCGCTCGGCGAGGTCCTGCTCCGCCAGCGCGTCGAGCAGCGGCGTCAGCGCCCCCTCCAGCACCTGGTCCAGGTTGTGGGCCTTGTAGCCGATCCGGTGATCGGTGATCCGATTCTCCGGGTAGTTGTAGGTGCGGATGCGCTCCGACCTGTCGACGGTGCGGACCTGCGACTTCCTGACCGCCGACGCCGCTGTCGCGGCCTCCGCCTCGGCCAGGGCGATGAGCCGCGCGCGGAGGATCCGCATGGCGGACTCGCGGTTCTGCAGCTGCGAGCGTTCGTTCTGGCAGGACACCACGGTGCCGGTGGGGAGGTGGGTGATCCGCACCGCGGAGTCGGTGGTGTTGACGCCCTGACCCCCGGGGCCCGAGGAGCGGTAGACGTCGATGCGTAGATCGTCGTCGTTGATCTCCACCTCGTCGGCCTCCACGTCCGGCGACACGAGCACGCCGGCCGCCGAGGTGTGGATGCGGCCCTGGGATTCGGTGACGGGAACGCGCTGGACGCGATGCACGCCGCCCTCGAACTTGAGCCGGCCGTAGGGCCCGAACTCGGTGCCGGTGCCCGCCTTGACCGCCACCGTGACCGACTTGTAGCCCCCGAGATCGGTCTCCTGGGAGTCCAGCACCTCGATCTTCCAGCCCACCTGTTCGGCGTACTTGGAGTACATCTTGAGCAGGTCGCCGGCGAACAGCGCGGACTCGTCTCCGCCCTCGCCGGACTTGATCTCCATCAGAGCGTCGGTGTCGTCGTTGGGGTCCCGCGGAGCGAGAAGCTTGGTGAGGCGCTGCGTGGCCACCTCCAGCTGGGCGTCCAGGTCCGCCACCTCGTCAGCGAAGGAGGCGTCGTCGGCGGCGAGCTCGGCCGCGGCGCCGCGGTCCTCCGAGAGCCTCCGGAACGCCTCGATTCCCTCGACGATGGGGCGCAGCGCCGCGTAGCGCCTGCCCACCTTGCGGGAGCGCGCCATGTCCGAGTGGAGTTCCGGCTCCCCGAGCTGCCGCTCCAGGTCTCGGAACTCGTCCACCAGGGGCTGGGCGTTGTCGAACATGACGGCTCCTTCCGGGGCGGCAAACGAAACGGGCGCCGGGCGGGTATTACCCTCCCGACGCCCGAGCGTGGAACTACTTCTTGGCGTAGCGCTTCTCGAAGCGGGCCACGCGGCCACCGGTGTCGAGGATCTTCTGCTTGCCGGTGTAGAACGGGTGGCACTCGGCGCACACGTCGGCGCTCAACGGCTTCTTGCTGGTGCTGCGCGTGGTGAACGCGTTACCGCAGGTGCAGTGAACCTGGGTCTCGACGTAGTCAGGGTGGATTCCCTGCTTCATGATGGACTCCTTGTTATCCGGTGGCCGGGTCGCTGGCCCGATGGGCCTGGAGGATGCGTGAACCGGCGCGACCCCCAATTGTGCCCCGCCGGTCCAGCATTTCCAAGTCGGCCGATCAGCCGTCGGCAGCGGGAGTGGTCTTGAGGACGCTCAGCAGGAACTCGTGGTTGCTGGCCGTCTTGATCATCCGGGACTTGAGGGTCTCCAGAGCCTGCTGATCGTCGAGGCCCGAGAGCGCCCGCCGCAGCTTCCAGATGATGTTGAGCTCGTCGCGGCCGAGGAGCAGGTCCTCGCGCCGTGTGCCGGAGGCGTCAACGTCGATGGCCGGGAAGATGCGCTTGTCCGCCAGTTCGCGGCGCAGCCGCAGCTCCATGTTGCCGGTGCCCTTGAACTCCTCGAAGATGACCTCGTCCATCCTGGAGCCGGTCTCGATGAGCGCGGTGGCGAGGATGGTGAGCGAGCCGCCGTTCTCGATGTTGCGGGCCGCGCCGAAGAACTTCTTCGGCGGGTACAGCGCGGCGGAGTCCACGCCACCGGAGAGGATCCGACCAGAGGCCGGGGCCGCCAGGTTGTAGGCACGGCCGAGGCGGGTGATGCCGTCGAGGAGCACGACGACGTCGTGGCCCAGCTCGACGAGTCGCTTCGCCCGCTCGATGGCCAGCTCGGCGACCATGGTGTGGTCTTCCGCGGGCCTGTCGAACGTGGAGGCGATGACCTCGCCGGAGACTGTCCGCTGGAAGTCCGTGACCTCCTCTGGACGTTCGTCGACGAGAACCACCATGAGGTGGACCTCCGGGTTGTTGGCCGCGATCGCGTTGGCGATCGCCTGCATCACCATCGTCTTGCCGGCCTTGGGCGGCGAGACGATCAGCCCACGCTGGCCCTTGCCGATGGGGGCGATCAGGTCGATGATCCGCCCGGCGATGTTGGTCTGGACCGTCTCCAGGCGCAGCCGTTCCTGCGGGTAGAGGGGTGTCAGCTTTGCGAACTCGGGGCGGGCCTTGGCCTTCTCCGGGTCGTCGCCGTTGATGGTGTCCAGGCGCACGAGGGGATTGAACTTCTCCTTGCGTTCGCCTTCGCGCGTGGTCTTGATGGCGCCGGTAATCACGTCACCGCGGCGCAGCCCGTAGCGTCGCAGGGTGGAGGTGGAGAGATAGGCGTCGCTGGGTCCCGGCAGGTAGCCGGTGGTGCGGACGAAGGCGTAGTTGTCCAGGATGTCGACGATGCCGGAGATGTTGGCCAGGACGTCGCCCTCCCCCACCGTCGGCTCGGCCTCCATGCGCTCCATGCCCTGGGATCCGCGTGCGGGGCGGCGGTTGGTGGGGCGCTCGCGGTTGCGGCGACGGCGGCTGCTGCGGCGCGATCCGCCCTGATCCTCGTCGTAGCCACCTGGCTCGATGGTGACCGAGGTCGACGCAGGGGCCGGGGCCTGCTGCTGGGGCGCGGTGGCCGGCTTTCCGCCCCCCATGGCGGCCTCCAACAGCTCGCCCACCTCGTTGAGGGTCTCCTGCTGGGGCCCTCGTTCGCGGTTACGACGGCGGCGGTTCCGTCCGCCCTCCTGCTGCTCGCCCTGCTGACTGGACGCCTCGACGGGCGCCTGGGTCTGGGCTTGGGGCTCGCGCTGCTGGGGCGCGGCCTCCGGCTGCTCGGCCGGCTTCTCGTTGCGGGGGCGACGTTGCCTGGGCGCGGCTGGCGCGTCCGAGGGGGCGCCCTGGGCGGCGGGAGCACCCTGTCCGCCGGCGGTCTGGATGGCGTTGACAAGGTCCCCCTTCCGCATGGCGGAGACGCCCTTGATCCCCAGGCCTGCGGCGACGGATTTGAGCTCGACCAGCTTCAAAGCGGCAAGGTCATTGGATTCGCTCAACGAATGGTTCCTTCCATGGAGCCGTGGGGGCACCTGAGGAGGCGCGCCGACAGCGTCAAAGTGGTGGAGTACTGGGCGCCAACGAGCCGGTGTGAAAAGAAGTCCACGGCGGCGCCTTCGGGTAAACCGTTCCTCAGCCTAGCAACTGCGAGGGCCACAACCAAAGAAACCCGGGATCTGCGGCGTGCGGCCTCACCCGGTGGTGAGCTCGACGCCGCCCGCCGGCACCAGTCGACGAACCTCGAACCCGTCCGCCGCGACCCCCGCGATGCCCGCCAACTGTTCCGGCAGACCCACGGCGATGACGGTGGGGCCCGCCCCGGAGATGGCCGCCGGCACTCCGGCGGCGCGCAACCGCAGCATCAGCTCGTGGGCGGGGCGCATCAGATCCGCCCGGTACTGCTGATGCAACAGGTCCGCGGTGGCGTCCAGCAGCAGGTCCGGCCGCAGGGTGAGAGCCAGCGGCAGCGCGGCCGCCGCGATGGCCTGGGCGACGGCGTCCGCCCGGGCCACGGTCTCGGGCAGGACCCGGCGCGCGTCGTCGGTGCGGCACTCGAAGTCTGGCACGAAGGCCACCGCCTCGAACCCCTCCGGCAGCGGAAGCTGCACCAGCGACACCCGACCCTCCCGCGCCCAGGCCAGGATCGCCCCGCCCCACACGGCGGCCCCGGCGTTGTCCGGGTGCCCCTCCGCGAAGGTGGCCAGCCTGGTGATCGCCGCGCGGTCCACCGGCTCGCCCGGCCGGGCGATCCCCCACGCCAGGGTGAGCCCGGCCACGATGGCAGCGGCGGAGGAACCGAGCCCGCGCGAATGGGGGATGGTGTTGCGGCAGGTCAGGCGCATCCCCGCGGGGCGCTCGACACCGAACTCCGCCAACCCGTCGAGCAGGGAGCTGATCACCAGGTGGCTGTCGTCCAGGGGCACGCCGTCGGCGCCCTCACCGGTGACGACCACCTCCAGGACCGGGCTCTCCACCAGGTCGAGCGTGAGCTCGTCGAACCAGTCGAAGGCCATGCCGACGCAGTCGAACCCCGAGCCGAGGTTCGCGGTGGTGGCCGGGACCCGGACGGTGAGCCGTGTCATGGATCAGAAGCCCTCGACGCGCATCACGCGCACGTCCGAGCCGACGAAGTCCGCCCTCCGCAGCTCGTCGGTGACGACGGCGAGGTCGCTCTCCCTGGTGAGGTGCGTCATCACCCCGAGGCTCGCCGCGAAGCCGGCCTCGTGGTCTCCCCCCTCGCGGTAGCTCTGCTGCACGATGCGCAGCGACACGTCGTGCTCGCCGAAGATGGCGGCGCACCGGGCGAGGACCCCGGGCCGGTCCACCACGTCGAAGCTGACGTAGAACTGTGCCTGGGACTCGCCGATCGGCGCGACGGGGCGGCGGGCGTACCTGGAGCCTCCGTGGGCGGCGGTGCCGCGGTGCCGGTTGCGGGCCGCGGTGACCACGTCGCCCATGACGGCGCTGGCGGTGGGGGCGCCGCCGGCGCCCTGGCCGAGGAACATCAACTCGCCCGCCTCGCGTGACTTGACGAAGATGGCGTTGTAGGCGCCGGACACGCTGGCGAGGGGGTGCTTGTTGGCCACCATCGCGGGATGGACCTTGACGATCACGCGATCGTCGTCGGTGAGCTTGGCGATGGCGAGCAGCTTGATGGTGCAGCCCATCTGCTCCGCTGCCGCGATGTCAGCCTCGGTGACGTCCGCGATCCCCTCGCAGAACACCTCGTCGCGCTTGACCTCCGTGTGGAAGGCGAGCCCGGCCAGGATCGCCGCTTTGGCCGCGGCGTCGTGGCCCTCCACGTCCGCCGTCGGGTCCGCCTCCGCGTATCCGAGCGCCTGGGCCTCCGCGAGCGCCGCCTCGAAGCTGCTGCCGTCGGTGACCATCTTGTCCAGGATGAAGTTGGTGGTGCCGTTGACGATCCCCATCACGGCCGTGATGTCGTCCCCCACGAGCGACTCACGCAGCGGCCGCACGATCGGGATGGCCCCGGCGACAGCGGCCTCGTAGTACAGGTCCACGCCCTTGGCCTCGGCCGCGCGGGAGAGCTCCCCCAGGTCGTCGGCGAGCAGCGCCTTGTTGGCCGAGACCACCGAGGCTCCGTTGGAGATCGCGGTCAGCAGCAGGGAGCGGGCGGGCTCGATCCCGCCGATCAACTCGATGACGATGTCGAGATCCGTGCGCGCAACCAGCGACTCGAGGTCTGTGGTGAGCAGCGCGGGGTCGATGCCGGGACGCTTCGCGTCCAGCCGCCGCACGCCGATGCCGACCAGTTCCAGCCGACGCCCGATCCGGGACTCCAACGTGGCGCCCTCGCTGAGGATGATGCGGGCCACCTGGGACCCCACCACGCCGGCGCCCAACAGCGCCACCTTGAGCGGCTTGCTCACTCTCCCACGTCCAATCTCATCAGGTCCTCAAGTGTCTCGCGACGCAGCATCACCCGGGTGACGCCGTCCAGTGCCGAGACGACGGGGGGCTTCGGGATCTGATTGTAGTTACTGGCCATGCTGCGCGCGTAGGCGCCCGAGCCCGGGACTGCGATGAGGTCGCCGATGGAGACATCTGAGGGAAGGAAGACGTCGCGGATCAGGATGTCGCCGCCCTCGCAGTGCTTCCCGACCACCCGGCTCAGCACCGGCCCCGCGCTGGAGGTGCGGTTGGCGATCGCCGCGGAGTATTCGGCCGCGTAGAGGGCCGGGCGGATGTTGTCGCTCATCCCGCCGTCGACGCTGACGTAGACGCGGGACCGGCCGCCCTCCAGATCCACCACCTTGACGGTGCCGACACGGTAGACCGCCACCCCTGCCGGGCCGCAGATCGCGCGCCCCGGCTCGATGGACAGGTGGGGGCGTTTCAGCCCGAACCCCCGGCATTCGAGGTCGATCATCTCTTCGAATCCGGCGGCGATGTCCGCGGTCGCCGCGGGGGTGTCGGCGGAGGTGTAGGCGATGCCGAACCCGCCACCCAGGTCCAGCTCGGCCAGTTCGACGCCGGTGGCGGTGCGGAACTGGGAGGCGAGCCGCATGGTGCGGCGGATCGCCACCTCGAAGCCGTGGGTGTCGAAGATCTGCGACCCGATGTGGCTGTGGATGCCGGCCAGATCCAGGTACTGCGAGCTGTGGCAGCGCACCAGCGCGGTGAGGGCCTGGCCCCCGGTGATCGAGAGGCCGAACTTCTGGTCCTCGTGGGCGGTGGCGATGTACTCGTGCGTGTGTGCCTCCACGCCCGTGGTGACCCGGACCATCACCTTCGCCCGGTGACCACCGTCGGCGCAGGCGCGTTCGAGGCGGGCGATCTCATCGAAGGAGTCGACGATGATGCGGCCCACGCCTTGGGCGAGGGCGAACACGATCTCCTCGTCGGACTTGTTGTTGCCGTGCAGGCCCAGGCGGGCCGCCGGCATGCCGCCGGCCAGCGCGATGCGCATCTCGCCCATCGTCGTGACGTCCAGGTTGAGGCCCTCCTCGGCCGCCCAGCGCGCCACCGTGCGGGTGAGCAGGGCCTTGCCCGCGTAGTAGACGTCCCACCCTGGGAACGCGGTGCGGAAGTCCGCGGCGCGGGAGCGGAAGTCCGCCTCGTCGATGACGTAGACGGGCGTGCCGTGCTCCTCGGCCACCTCCGTCAGGGCCACACCGGCGACGACGATGCGGCCCCGGTCGTCGCGGTGGGTCCCGCGCGGCCAGAGCTTGGTCTCCAACGCGTTGAGATCCGCGGGCACGTCGAGCCATTGCGGCCCCCCGTGCGCGGCGTCCGCGTGGATGGACCCGGCGATGTGCATGTGCGTCATGGCGCCAAGCCTGCCAGAGCGCCGCGCCCCGCCGCCATCCGCGCGCCTCAGGCCGTGACTGAGACGCTCGTGAGGCCGCGGAGCACCAGCTCCGCGGGGGCCTCCACCCGGCGACCGTCCGCGGTCACCATGAGGTCTCCGCACGCGGCGCCCAGGCACTCGTCGTCGAACCGCACCCCCCAGAGCGTGAAGAACTCCCCCAGCGTGATGTCGCGGTTGCCGTCGCCTTCGAGCCACACCTCGCCGCCGGGGTCGTGGGTGTGGACGGGCGCCTGGACCGCGCGCAGCCGGTCGGCTCCGATGAAGGCCGGGATGTCCACCGGCTCGCCGTCCACGGTGACCGTGAGGTCGAGCACCCACGGGTCTGTGTCAGTGCCCAACGGTTGTTCCGGGAGGCCGGCCGCACGGATGTAGGAGACGGCGTCACGCGGGGCGTCCCACGGCGGAGCCGTCTCCCGGAGCACCGCCGGGGCAGGGTCTGGGCGCGCCACGCACGCGGTCAGGATCAGGACCGTCAAGGATACGGAGAGGATCGTGCGCACCCGGCCACCGTAGCCGGAACTTACAGCCCCACTGAGGAGGTGCTAACCTTTCGTGGTCCAGCCCCCGTAGCTCAGGGGATAGAGCACCGCCCTCCGGAGGCGGGAGCCGAGGTTCGAATCCTCGCGGGGGCGCTCAGCGCCGGCTGGCAGGAGTTCCGAGATGACCCACACGCGGTCGCCGGCACCCGCCGGCCCGTTCACCAGGTGGCCGGTGGCCCTCGCGCTCATCGCGACGTTCATCCTCACCCGCTTCGTTTCACACCTCCTGCTGGGCCTGGACGCTGTTGCTTTCGTCGCCAACGACGTCTCCTACTACGGCTATCACCTCTTCCGCCTGGATGAGGGCGAGTCGGGGGTGATGACCGAGTACCCCGTGCCCGCGGTGTGGATACTTCAGGCCGTCTACCGCCTGGGCGGAGGGTGGCAGACCTGGACGGCGGTCTACGTGGGTGTGTTCGTCCTGCTGGACGCCGCCGTCGCGCTGACGCTGTACCGCCGCGACAACGCTGCCGGAGCGCTCTTCTGGATCCTGTTCACCGGCATCCAGGGACCCATCGTGTGGTTCCGTTTCGACCTGATCCCAGCGGCACTGGTGGCCTGGGCGTGCGTCTTCGTGACCCGGTTCCCGAGGCTGGCCGGCGGCCTCGTGGGTCTGGGGGCGGCGATCAAGCTGTGGCCGGCGCTCCTCATCGGACCGATGCTGGCCCCGCACCCCTGGCGGTCGGCCCGGGCGCGCGGCAGGGTGGTCGGCTTCGCCGTCGTGGGCTTCGGGCTTGCGCTGGCGTCGTTGCTCACCAGCGGGTGGGCCCGCTCCGCGTCCCCTGTCACGTGGCAGGGCGAGCGCGGTCTGCAGATCGAGTCGGTACCCGCCTCGCCGCTGATGTTCCTCAGAACCTTCACCGACAACCCGTCGTGGAACATCTTCCTGTCCCCCTACAACGCCCTTGAGCTCCAGGGTCCATACGTGGGGGGCCTCCTCACCGTGTCCACGGTGTTGACCGCACTGTCGTTGATCCTCGCCGGCTACCTGAGCTACCGGCTGATGCGTCACATGCACGACGACGACGAGCGCCTGCATGAGGCCATCCTGCTGGCCATCCTCACCATCGTGCTCGCCACGATCGTCGCCAACAAGACGCTCTCTCCGCAGTACATCCTGTGGCTGGGTGGCCCGGTGGCCGCGCTCCTGGTGGCCCGGACGAGTCACTGGCTGCGTCGTCCCCTCATCGTGTTGGCCGTCTCGTTGGTGATCGTGGGCCTGCTCACCCAGCTGACGTACCCGTGGGGCGCCTACGGGATCATGGCGATCCCCCTGGGGTCAGGGCCGGAGACCTCCATCCTGCTGCTGCGCAACCTCGCCCTTGTGGTGTTGACCGGGTACTCGTTCGCCCTCACCATCATGGCCAGCCGGCCTGCTCCGGACGTCTCCGAAGCACCGGGCGCGTCCATCCTCCCCGCTGGTCAGAGGTCCGCAACGCCCCTCTGATGTGGGTAAGCTGCCCGTAAGCAGCAGCCGCAGACGTCTGCGGCCACCAGGACTCACAGAGGGGATCGTGGCCACGGCCACTCACACATGTCAGCACCTGACTCACTGGACGCTTTCGGGGCAAATTCTTGGCTGATCGACGAGATGCGGGAGGCCTACGAGGCTGATCCCCACTCGGTGGCGGCCGAATGGCGCGAGCTCTTCGCCGCAGACGAGGCTCCCGCACCTCAGGCGCCCCCCTCAACACTGCCGGACCCCACCCCCAAGCCGGCCCCGGCCCCGGCACCGGCAACGACGCCCGCTCCCCCCGCTCCAGCAACGCCGGCCGCCGCCCCCGCGCCGTCGAAGTCCTCCAAGAGTCAGGTCGAACAGGTCCGCAAGGGCACCGGCTCCCCCGCGAATCCGGGTACCGGCTCCACGCTGTCTGCCAACGCGCCCAACCCGGCGCTGCGCCCGGCGCCGTCGGTGGTGGAGCCCAAATACACGGTGCTGCGCGGGGCGCCCATGCGCACCGCCAAGAACATGGAGTCGTCACTGGCCGTCCCCACGGCCACGTCGGTGCGTTCGGTGCCGATGAAGCTGGTCATCGACCAGCGCACCGTCATCAACAACTTCCTGCGCACCTCCAAGGGCGGGAAGGTCTCCTTCACCCATCTCGTCGGCTACGCCATGATCAAGGCCCTGCGCGCGCTGCCGGACATGAACAACGCCTACGATGTGGTCGACGGCAAGCCCACGCTGATCGAGAATCCCGGGATCAACCTGGGCATCGCCATCGACGTCAGGAAGGGCGAGACCCGCCAACTCCTGGTGCCCAACATCAAGGGCTGCGAGAACCTCAACTTCTTCCAGTTCTGGTCCGCCTACGAGCAGGTGGTGCAGAAGACCCGCGCCGGTGACCTTCAGGTCAGCGACTTCGCCGGGACCACCGCCTCCTTGACCAACCCCGGAGGCATCGGCACCAACCACTCCGTGCCGCGCCTGATGAGCGGGCAGGGCGTGATCCTGGGTGTCGGCAACATCGACTACCCGGCCGAGTTCCAGGGGATGAGCCCCTCCCGGCTGACGGACCTGGGCGTGTCCAAGGTGACCACCCTCACCAGCACCTACGACCACCGTGTCATCCAGGGCGCCACCTCGGGCGAGTTCCTCAAGAAGATGCACGAGCTGCTGCTGGGGCAGGACCGCTTCTACGACGAGATCTTCGAGGCCCTGCGCATCCCCTACGAGCCGCTGCGCTGGTCACCGGATGTGTCGGCGCACCGCGACTCTCAGGTCAGCAAGACCGCCCGCGTGCTGGAGCTGGTCAACGCCTACCGCACCTTCGGCCACCTCGTGGCAGACACCGACCCCCTGGAGTACCGGCAGCGCTCCCACGAGGACCTGCGTCTCGAGACCCACGGCCTCTCCATCTGGGACCTGGATCGGGAGTTCGCCGTCGGGGTGTTCGGCGGTCAGGACCGTGCGTACCTCCCGCTGCGCGACATCATCGGAATCCTGCAGGACTCCTACTGCCGCACGATCGGCGTGGAGTACATGCACATCGCCGATCCTCGCCAGCGGGCATGGTTCCAGCAACGCACCGAGCGGCCGCACACGCCGCTGGCGCACGAGGAACACATGCACGCCCTGGACAAGCTGAACGAGGCCGAGGTCTTCGAGACGTTCCTCCAGACGAAGTTCGTGGGCCAGAAGCGCTTCTCGCTGGAGGGCGGCGAGTCGCTGATCGTGCTGCTCGACGAGATCGCCCAGCAGGCCGCCAACGACTCGCTCGACGAAGTCTGCATCGGCATGCCCCACCGCGGGCGGCTCAACGTGCTGGCCAACGTCGTGGGCAAGAAGTACGCGTCGATCTTCAAGGAGTTCGACGGCCAGGTGGACCGCAGCGGCACGGGCGACGTGAAGTACCACCTGGGCGCCGAGGGCACGTTCGTCGCGGCCAACGGCGCCACCATCAAGGCCTCCGTCGCCGCCAACCCGTCTCACCTGGAGGCGGTCAATCCCGTGCTGCAGGGCATCGCCCGCGCGAAGCAGGACACCCTGGACGCCGACGACTACCCGGTGCTCCCGTTGACCCTGCACGGCGACGCGTCGTTCGCGGGCCAGGGGGTGGTCTTCGAGACCCTGCAGATGAGTCAGTTGCGCGGCTACAAGACGGGCGGCACCATCCACGTGGTGGTCAACAACCAGGTCGGGTTCACCACGGCTCCCACCGAGTCCCGCAGCTCCACGTACTGCACCGATGTCGCCAAGTCCATCTCGGCGCCCGTGCTGCATGTCAACGGCGACGATCCGGACTCCTGCATCCGGGCTGCGCGGGTGGCGTTCGACTACCGTCAGAAGTTCAACAGGGACGTGGTCATCGACCTCGTGTCCTACCGCCGGCGTGGTCACAACGAGGGCGACGACCCCAGCTTCACGCAGCCCAACATGTACGACCTGATCGAGCAGAAGCGCTCCACCAGGCGCCTCTACACGGAGTCGCTGATCGGCCGTGGCGACATCTCCCTCGCCGACGCCGAGGACGTCATGAACCGGTTCCGCTCCCGGTTGGAGAACGTGTTCCGCGAGGTGCGCGAGAGCACCGAGACCGACGACGACTACCGCAAGGTGCCCTACTACCCCACCAAGCCCGATGCCCGGCTCACGGAGATCACCCCCGAGATGCTGCGGACCATCGCCGACGTGCACACCCAGTTCCCGGACGGGTTCATGGTGCACCCGAAGGTGATGCCCCAGCTGGAGCGGAGGGCGCAGGCCATCCTGGAGGGCCCCATCGACTGGGCCACCGCGGAGATGATCGCCATCGGCTCGCTCCTGATGGAGCGCCGACCCGTTCGGTTGGCTGGCCAGGACTCGCGGCGTGGCACGTTCTCGCAGCGGTTCGCCGCCATCGTGGACCGGGTCACCAACGAGGCATGGGTGCCGCTCAAGCACCTCACCGGGGACCAGGGCACCTTCGATGTGTTCGATTCCCTGCTCAGCGAGTACGCCGCGCTCGGTTTCGAGTACGGGTACTCGGTGGCGCGCCCGGATGCGCTCGTGATGTGGGAGGCGCAGTTCGGTGATTTCGTCAACGGCGCGCAGATCATCTCGGACGAGTTCGTCGCCTCCGGCAACGCGAAGTGGACCCAGAAGTCCGGCGTCGTGCTCCTGCTCCCCCACGGCTTCGAGGGCCAGGGACCGGATCACAGCTCGGCGCGGCTCGAGAGGTGGCTCCAGCTCTGTGCCGAGAACGCGCTTGCCGTGTGTCAGCCGTCGACGCCCGCCAGCTACTTCCATCTGCTGCGCCAGCACGCCTACGTCAACTTCCACCGGCCCGTAGTGATCGCCACGCCGAAGTCCATGCTGCGCAGCAAGCTGGCCACCTCGATGCCGGAGGACTTCACCTCGGGCGCCTGGCACCCGGTCCTGGACGACCCCACCGTCGAGGATCCCGCCGGCGTGGAACGCGTCGTCCTCTGCTCCGGCAAGGTCCGCTGGGACCTGGTCGCCCGTCGCGACAAGATGGGCCTCCAGGGGAAGGTGGCCGTCGTCGCGCTGGAGCGCCTCTACCCGCTGCCCAGCGAAGAGCTGGCGGCCGTACTGCAGCGCTACCGGCATGTGGAGGACGTCCGCTTCGTGCAGGACGAGCCGGAGAACCAGGGCGGCTGGCCGTTCCTGTCCGCGCACCTCCCGAGGGGCGTCAAACGGCACCTGCCGGACTACGAGCTGCGGATGCAGCTGGTGTCGCGGGAGTGGTCATCGGCACCGTCGGTGGGGTCGCTGAAGGTCCACAAGGCCCAGGAGGAAGTACTCCTGGACGCGGCGCTAGGCTGATCCGGTGTACTTCACCGACCGCGGGCTCGAGGAGCTCGCTCATCGGCGCGGCCACGAGGAGTTCACCTTCGAGTGGCTCGCGGACCAGCTGCGCACATTCGTGGATCTGAACCCGGAGTTCGAGACTCCGGTTGAGCGCCTCGCCTCCTGGCTGGCAAGGCTGGACGACGAGGAGGACGACTGATGTTGAACCTGGAAGCGCTCATCGCGCGCTACCGCACCGTGGCCGGGGCGGATCCCGAGGGCCTGTGGTTCGCCCCGGGCAGGGTGAACCTGATCGGCGAGCACACCGACTACAACGACGGCTTCGTGCTGCCGTTCGCCCTGGAGCGCAAAGCCGTCATCGCCGGCGGACGCCGCGACGACGACCGCCTGGTGATGGTCTCCCTCGAGCTTGACGACGAGGTGGGTGTCGCGCTCGCTGACCTGGCCCCCGGCACCGAGGGGTGGGCCTCCTACCTGGCCGGCGTGGCGTGGGCCCTTCGCGAGGCGGGCCACGACGTGGGCGGGGCCACCCTGGTGATGACCTCGGACGTGCCCCTGGGTGCGGGCCTCTCCAGCTCTGCCGCCATCGAGTGCGCCACCGTCGCCACCCTGGCGGACCTGTACGGGCTCGACATCCCCAAGATGGACCGGGCCAAGCTCGCCCGGGTGGCGGAGAACGCCTACGTCGGCGCCCCCACCGGCCTGCTGGATCAGGCGGCCAGCACCTTGTGCGAGGCGGATTCCGGCCTGTTCCTGGACTGCCGGACGCTGGAGACCCAGCACGTTCCGCTGCCGATGGCAGAGCAGGGCTACGAGATCCTCGTGTTGGACACCAAGACCCCGCACAGCCACGTCGACGGCGAGTACGGGTCCCGTCGTGCCTCCTGCGAGGAGGCCTCGGCCATCCTCGGGGTCCCCGCCCTGCGGGACGTGACGGACCTTGAGGAGGCCCTGTCCCAGCTGGAGGACGAGACGCTGCGCAAGCGCGTCCGCCACGTCGTCACGGAGAACGAGCGGGTGCTGCAGGCCTTCGAGCTGGCCAAGCGCGGAGACCTGCCCGGCCTCGCGCCCCTCCTGGACGCCTCCCACGCCTCGATGCGCGACGACTACGAGATCACGGTGCCCACCGTCGACCTCGCCGTGGAGGCGGCACGGGCCGCCGGCGCCCTCGGAGCCCGGATGACCGGTGGCGGCTTCGGTGGCTGCATCATCGCCCTGACGCACGCGGGCGAGGCCGATGGGATCGGCAGGGCTGTCGCGGGGGCCTTCGCCGAGGCCGGCTACGGGACCCCGGAGTGGTTCTCAGCCACCCCGGCGCCCGGAGCCGGGCGGCTCCCGGGCCACTGACAGGGGCCTCACACCAGGTCAGGGGCGTCGTTCAAGCTCTCGACGGCCCACGGCGAGCACCGCTGTGACCGCCGTCGCGAGCACGAACGGGGCCACGATCAGGCTGCCGACGAACTGGGCCCGGTCCGCGGTGGTGAGGAAGCTGCCCACCACCATCAGGTGCAGCAGCGACGAGGCCACGATCAGTCCGAGCGCCCACGGAACACGCTTGACCACCAGCCAGGCGATCAGCAGCAGCCCCGCCCCGTAGGCGATCAGCACCGCCGCGATCCCGACGCCGAACAGCCTCGCGTTGGCCGCCACGGTGGCCACCCCGATGCCGATGGTGGCCACCCCCGCCGCGGCGGTCAGGATCACGCAGATCGCGAGCAGGGGGCTTCGGAAGACGGAGTTCACGCCCCGAGCCTGCCCGACTCGGACGAAATGCCACAAGTTGCCCGGCCATTGGGTGTGGATCACCGCGTGGCCAGCAGCTATTGCCTATCGTAGGTCGCGGGGGTAGCCTGCTTGAGCTTGACGGCTATCCTTGCCCTCGATCATCCCCAACACGAAGGAGCCCCCACTATGGATTGGCGCCACAAGGCCGCCTGCCTCACGGAGGATCCGGAGTTGTTCTTTCCTGTCGGGAACACGGGCCCGGCGCTGCAGCAGATCGAGGAAGCCAAGAAGATCTGCATGCGTTGCGTCGTCCGGGAACAGTGCCTGTCATGGGCGCTGGAGGCAGGTCAGGATCATGGGGTGTGGGGCGGTCTGAGCGAGGACGAGCGTCGGGCCATCAAGCGCCGCGCCGCTCGCTCGCGGTTGCGCAACTCCTGAGCCGTCCCTGCGCGGCACACTTGTGGGATGACGGACAGGCTTCAGAAGGCCTTCGACGCAGCCCCTCGGAGGCAGTTCCTCCCTCTGGATCAGCGCCACCTCAGTGACCTCGACGCCCCGCTGGCCATCGGCCACGGAGCCACCAACTCGCAGCCGTCCACAATGCGCTTCATGCTCGAACTCCTGGACGCGCAGCCCGGGCAACGCGTGCTTGACGTCGGCAGCGGTTCCGGGTGGACCACCGCGCTGCTCGCGGAGCTCGTGGGCGCCGATGGGCTGGTGATCGGCGTCGACATTACCCCTGAGCTGGTGTCGATGGGCCGCACGAACCTGGGCGGCGGGCGGCCGTGGGCCCGCGTCGAGCTGGCGCAACCAAGTGTGCTGGGGTGGCCCGCCGAGGCGCCGTTCGACCGGATCCTGGTGTCGGCCGATGGGGGCCGGGTCCCCCCCGAACTCGAGGACCAGCTCGCGCCGGACGGGCGCATGGTCCTCCCGGCGGACCGGGAGATGGTGGTGGTGCACAGGCGTCCCGACGGGGCCGTCCGTCGGCGTCGGGCCAAGGGCCTGTTCAGCTTCGTTCCTCTGCGCTGACCAGTCAGGCGACGACGGCGGGCACCTGAAGGGCGATCGTGGCCACCGTCCCCTGCGTGTCGTGCCGGTTCTCGATGGTCAGCGTGCCGTGCAGGTCCTTGATCAGGGTGGAGATGATCGCCAACCCGAGCGAGGTCTGATTGCCCAGGACGAAATCCTCCGGCAGTCCATGACCGGCGTCGACGATCCTGATCGTGAGAGCATCACCCACCCGCTCGGGCAGCACCTCGACATACCCGGAGGAGCCGTCCAGCCCGTGCTCGACGGCGTTCTGGCAGAGCTCGGTCACCACCATGGACAGAGAGGTGGCCATCTCCGCCGGGATCACCCCGAACGATCCACGTCGCACAGCTTTGACGATGCCGTGGGACGCCGCCAGGTCCCCCACCATGTCCAGGATCTTGTCGCACACCTCGTCGAAGGCCACCGCCTCGCCCAGGCTGTAGCTCAGCGTCTCGTGCACCATCGCGATGGAGGACACCCTCCGCATCGCGTCGCGCAGCGCCTCCTTGCCCTCGGGTGACGACAGCCGGCGCGACTGCATCCGCAGCAGCGCGGCCACCGTCTGCAGGTTGTTCTTCACGCGGTGGTGGATCTCCCGGATGGTGGCGTCCTTGGTGACCAGCATCCGGTCGCGGCGGCGGAGGTCCGTCGTGTCGCGGCAGAGCACCAGCATGCCGGCGGAGGTGTACTCGAGCCACAGCGGGAGCAGCACGAAGCGCATCGAGGCGCCCCGTGACTCGACGTCGAACTCCAGCGTGAGCCGGCCGTCGAGATCGGCGTCCACGGTCTGCCCCATCGATTCGACTCGGTCGCGCAGCTGGCGCGTCAGGTCGCGGAAGTGCTCCCCCTCGATGTCGCCGACGGCACCGAGGCGGCGGAAGCCGGTCACGGCGTTGGGGCTCGCGTACGAGATGACGCCGTCCGGCATCACCCTGAGGACGCCGTCGGCGGCGCGCGGCGCCAACGCCTTGTCCGACGGCGTGACCAGCGGGAACTCGCCGCGCATGAGCATCTGGGTGAGGATCTCGGCGGCCTCGATGAAGTTCTCCTCCAGCGCGCCGGTGGCCCGCATCCCCATCTGGTTGGTGTGGCGTTCGATGACCGCGATGGGACGGTCGTGCCGCAGCACCGGGATGGCCCACACATCCACTGGGATCCCGGCACCCAACTCGTTGTCGCTGGTCTCGGCGATGGCGTGCGTCATGAACGCGACCGTCACCTGATGATCGGGCTCGAACTCGATCGTCTCCCCGACGATGTCCTCCTCCAGTGCGGTCGGTCCCGTCACCGGCCGCACCTGCGCGGTGCACGAGAACACCTCGCCCTCCTCGGTGAGGGGCTTCCACAGCACCAGATCCGAAAAACTGAGGTCGGCCAGCAGATGCCACTGGGAGACGAAGGCGTCCAGCCACTCGTCGTCGGTCAGCTTTCCGAGGTCTCGCATCACGGACCCAGCTTGCCATGGATGGGCTTTAGCATGCGCGGGGGTCGATCTGGCACAATGTGGTGTCCTACAGCTACTGAAATACAAGGAGACTCTCATGGGTAAGACCGGACGCAAGCGTCGCGCTCGCCGCAAGAACAAGGCCAACCACGGCAAGCGTCCCAACACCTGAGCCGAGGCCCCGAAAACCAATAAGCCCCCGCGGATCCCTGCGGGGGCTGTTGCGTTGTCCTGTGATCAGTGGGTGCGGGTCACTCGCATCGTCTGGATCCGCGCACTCAGCGTGGCCGGCGCCTTGGCCGCCAGCTGACTGCGCTGGATCATCTCGGTGATCGTGGACTCGATCTCGAAGTTCTCCATACATCGCTCACAGGCGTGCAGGTGCAGCCGGATCAGGTCCGCGTCACCCTCGAGGAGCTCGTTGCGCAGGAACGAATGGACCTGCGAGAGCGCCTGCACGCACTCGTCCATCTCGTCGTGCTCGTGCGAGGACATGTCCGGATCCGCCATCACCGTCCCCCACTCCTGCGGCCGATGCCATTGTCACGTGCGTAATCTGCCAGCAGGTCCCGGAGCTGCGAGCGGCCCCTGTTGAGCCTGCTCATGACCGTGCCGATGGGCGTGCCCATGATCTCGGCGATCTCCTTGTAGGAGAAGCCCTCCACGTCGCTGAGCAGCACCGCCATCCGGAAGTTCTCAGGCAGCTGTGCGATGGCCTCGGCCACGGCCCCGTCCGGGGTCTGGTCCAGGGCCTCCATCTCGGCGCTGCGCAGTCCGGCCGAATCGTGCGAGGCCGCGCGGGCGAGCTGCCAGTCCGAGACCGCCTCGTCGCTGCTGGATTGTGGGGAGCGCTGCGCCTTGCGGTAGGCGTTGATGTAGGTGTTGGTCAGGATCCTGTACAGCCAGGCCTTCAGATTGGTGCCCGGCGTGAAGGTGCGGCGCGACGCGAACGCCTTGGCGTAGGTCTCCTGGACGATGTCCTCTGCGTCGGCAGGGTTGCGGGTCATTCGCATAGCGGCGGCGTAGAGCCGGTCCACATGGCTCAGCGCTTCCTCCTCGAACGCCTCTGCTTCGGCGTCGAGGGTGTCTGCGTCCCCGGGGGCCGCGGCGAGCTCGCTGTCCATCAGAAGAGAGAATAGCGCCCCCGCGACAATTGCCTCCGCCTCAGCCACCACGACGGCGTCAGCTGCGGGCCGGGCGAGCCGGGGCGCCAGGGGCTTGACGTTCATGTAGCACCACAACGCACACCCCCGGGGGTCTATTCCCGGCGGTGCCCACAAGGTCAGCCGGGCAGTGCCTCGATGAGCTGCGGGCCATCGGTGCCCACCGTGTTGACCGCCCGCGACACCTTCAGGTGTGCCAGCGACGTCGGCGCCTGCAGCAGCGACACCGCCGCCTGCGCGTCCGTCAACCCTGGATCCAGCCAGTGGTCCCAGGACTGGCGAGGGACGGTCATCGGCATCCGGTCGTGCACCCAGCCGAGCTCGTCGGTGGCCTCCGTCGTGAGGATGGTGGTGGAGGTCAGCCATCCGTCGGGCCCCCTCCAGAACTCATAGAGGCCGGCCATCACCAGAAGGCCTGACGACGGACGCAGGAAGTAGGGCTGCTTGACCGGCTTGGCTGCGCCCTCGGGCGTCTCAGAGCGCCACTCGTAGTAGCCGACGGCGGGCAGCAGGCAGCGGCGGGCCGCCGCCGCCTTGCGGTAGGCCGGCTTCTCGGTGACGGTCTCGACGCGGGCGTTGATCATGGTGGAGCCCGGAGCCTTGGCCCAGCTGGGCACCAGGCCCCAGCGGAGCGGCACCAGCTTGCGCGTCACCTGTCCCTCGGAGGCCCGGTCCAGGACGCCCGGAACCAGGTCCGTGGGGGCGATGTTGTAGCGGGGGGCGCACACCTCAGCCATCTCGTCGGCCACGAAGGAGATCTCGAACTCCTCGACAAGCTCATCGGGATTCGCGGTGGCCGCGTAACGTCCGCACATGCCTGAAGCCTAGTAGTGTGGCGGCATGAGTCTGCTGCGATTTGTTGCCCGGAGTCTGTTCGCCAGCTACTTCATCGCCGAGGGGGTGAAGGCTGTCACCAGGCCCGCTGAGCTCGCGCCCGATGCCGAGCGCTTCACCTCCGCTGTCTCGCCGCTCCTCCAGCGCGTGGTGCCGGCAGACGTCGCCTCGTACGTGCCTGAGAAGGCCGAGACGTGGGTGCGCCTCTCGGGCGTGGCGCAGATCGCCGGCGGCGCGATGTACGCCACGGGGATCGGCCGTCGCCTGGGTGCGCTGCTGCTGGCCAAGGCGTCGGTGCTGAACCTCGCCATCGCCCTGCCGGACAAGGACGCCACCAAGGTGGCCAAGGACGCGGCCCGGCCCGAGGTGATGCGCAACGCTGCGCTGCTGGGCGCCGCGATGCTCGCCGCGCAGGACACCGAGGGCAAGCCCAGCCTCTCCTGGCGGGCTGATCACGCCGCGAAGGTCACCGAGAAGAAGGCGGCCGCCCTGGGCGGGGACGTGAGCCGGTCGGCCCAGAAGGCCGCCGATCGCGCCGAGAAGCGGGCGAGGCAGCTCGCCAAGCGGGCACGCAGGTCGGCCAAGGCATTCAGCAAGAAGATCGAGGCCACCGTCAGCTGATGACGTACCCGCTACCCCGTGCCCTGACCCCCGTCGAGGGTCAGGTGCTCGTGCCCGGCTCGAAGTCGGAGACCAACCGGGCCCTGGTGCTGGCCGCCCTGGCAGACGCAGCCAGCACCCTGACTGGTGCTTTGGAGTCGCGGGACTCCGCGCTGATGATAGGTGCCCTCAGGGCTCTCGGCGTGCGAGTCGAGGACCGTGGGGAGACGCTTGTCGTGTCACCTCCCCAGCGCTTCAAGGGGGCCGCGCAGATAGACTGCGGGCTTGCCGGCACTGTGATGAGATTCGTGCCGCCGCTGGCGCTGCTGGCCGACAGTCCGTCGTCGTTCGTCGGTGACCCACACGCCAGCCAACGCCCCATGGGCCCGCTCCTGGACGGGCTGCGTCAATTGGGTGCGGTGATCTCCGGCGATGCCCTTCCCTTCACCCTCACCCCGCCCGCCGAGCCGCGTTCGACGGCCAACATCGACGCGTCGGGATCCAGCCAGTTCATCTCCGGTCTCCTGCTCGTCGGCGCCCGGCTTCCCCGCGGCCTGACGCTGAGACACACCGGAGACCGGTTGCCGTCGCGGCCCCACATCGAGATGACGGCAAGCATGCTGCGCGACGTCGGGGTGCAGGTGGTGGAGCAGGACGACAGGACCTGGCAGGTGTTCCCCGGCAGGATGGCGGCCCGCAGTCACACCATCGAGCCGGATCTCACCAACGCCGCGGTGTTCCTCGCGGCCGCTGCGGTCACGGGCGGGCGGGTCACCGTCCCCGGCTGGCCGAGGCGCAGCCTGCAGCCAGGCGCCGTGTTCCTCGATGTGGTCACGGCGATGGGGGCCACGGTGGAGCGCTCGGTGGGCACTGCGACGGTCGCCGGGACAGGGCGGCTCACGGGCATCGACGTGGACCTCACCACCGCCTCCGAGCTCACGCCCGTGGTCGCGGCGCTGGGGGCGCTCGCCGAGGGCACCACCAGCATCCGCGGCGTCGCCCACATCCGTGGGCACGAGACGGACCGGCTCGCGGCTCTGGTGACCGAGCTGCGCCGGCTGGGCGCCGAGGCAGAGGAGACCGAGGACGGGCTCCGGATCGTCGGCGGCGGGGAGCTCAGGCCGGCTGTCCTGCACACCTACGCCGACCACAGGATGGTGCACTTCGCGGCGCTCCTGGCACTCAGGGTGCGGGGGATCGAAGTCACGGACATCGAGTGCGTGTCCAAGACGATGCCGCACTTCGCGCGGGACTGGAACGGGCTGATCCGCCCGTGAGGCACCGGTGAAGTCCCTGCGCGAGGACGACCACAGCGGCTTCGACAGGCCCCGCCGTCGCTCAAGGCCCCGCACCAAGGAGCGGCCTGACTACTCGGAGCTCCCCGTGGCCCGCGTCATTTCCGTGGACCGGGGACGCTACCGCTGCACCCTCAACGGCAACGACGTCACGGCGGTGCGCGGACGGCTGATCGACCGCAAGGGCGGTGTGCTCGTCGGCGACAACGTCAGGCTGGACGGGGACTCCACCGGCGAGGAGGGCACCCTGTCGCGCATCGTGGAGGTGCTGGAGCGCACCACGGTGCTTCGCCGCTCCGCAGACGACGCCGACACCTTCGAGCGGCCCATCGTCGCGAACGCGGATCAACTGTTCATCGTCACGGCCCTTGCGGACCCTCCCCCACGGATGGGCATGATCGACCGGATCCTGGTGGCGGCCTTCGACGCCCGCATCAACCCGGTGCTGTGCCTCACCAAGGCGGATCTGGCCAGCCCCGTCGAGTTGCGGCACGCCTACGAGCCGCTGGGGGTTCCCATTCTGGTGACCGATCCGGAGGCGGACCTGACCGCCGTGCGGGAGGCCCTCCGAGACCGGGTGACGGTGTTCGTCGGGCACTCCGGGGTGGGGAAGTCCACGCTGGTCAACCGCCTCATTCCCGGCGCGGGGCGCGCGACAGCGGAGGTGAGCGAGCTGACCGGCAAGGGGCGGCACACCTCCACGTCGGCCATCGCGATGGAGCTCCCGGGTGGCGGCTGGATCATCGACACCCCAGGCGTGCGCTCCTTCGGCATCAGCCACGTGCAGACCACCTCGATCCTGGGCGCCTTCCCGGACCTGGCGGAGTTCGCCGAGGACTGCCCCCGTGGCTGCAGCCACCTCACCGGAGTGATCGAGTGCGCCCTCGACGATGCCGTCGCCGCGGGGACGCTGGCCCCTGAGCGGCTGGCCTCGTTCCGCCGGATGGGCCGGGCGTTCACCTGAATCGTGGGCCCGACGCGCTAGGTTTGGCCCATGGCTGTCTCGAAGGACCTCACAGACGATCTGCGCCTGGCGCACCTCATGGCAGACGACGCGGATTCGCTGTCGATGAGCAAGTTCAAGGCTCAGGATCTGAGGTTCACCAGCAAGCCGGACAACACCCCGGTGACGGAGGCGGACACCGCCGTCGAGGAGTCCATCCGCCGCACCCTCGCCCGCACCCGGCCCCGCGATGCGGTCCACGGCGAGGAGTTCAGTGACACCGGAAAGTCGTCGCGGCGCTGGATCATCGATCCCATCGACGGCACCAAGAACTACCTGCGTGGCGTGCCCGTCTGGGCCACGCTGATCGCCCTGGAGGTCGACGGGGAGATCGCCGCCTCCGTGGTGTCGGCCCCAGCGCTGAACAGACGGTGGTGGGCCAGCACCGGCGGCGGCGCCTACACGGGACGCTCGCTCCTCAGCTCGACCGAGCTGCGGGTGAGCCGCGTTGAAACCATCAGTGACGCGTCGCTGTCCTACTCGGACATCGCTGAGTGGGTGGACACCGGCCGCGGCCAGGGCTTCATCGACCTGATGCGCAGCTCGTGGCGGACCCGTGCCTACGGCGACTTCTGGAGCTACATGCTGGTGGCCGAGGGCTCCGTGGACGTGGCGTGCGAGCCGGACCTCGAGCTGTACGACATGGCCGCCCTCGAGGTGATCGTCCGCGAGGCGGGCGGCCGGTTCAGCAACCTCGACGGTGTCGACGGCGTGGGCGGCCCGGGGGCTCTGGCCACCAACGGTCTGCTCCACCACGCCGCCATGGAGTTCCTGCGCGCTCCCGTCGCTTAGTCCACCGACTCCTGAGGAGGCCCACGTCGCGAAGCGACCCCTCGGCCCCTCCCCCTCGCTCCCTGAGGAGGCCCACGTCGCGAAGCGACCGTCGGCCGTCTCGAAGGGTCGAATCGCAACCTGACAAGCGACCCCACCCAAGGGCCAGATACAACCCTTCGAGACGAGCCCCGCCGCTCCGCGGACGGCTCTCCTCAGGGAACGAAAGGCACGAGCCCCGCCGCTCCGCGGACGGCTCTCCTCAGGGAACGAAAGGCACGAGCCCCGTGAGAAATGTCAGCTCGCAGTTGTTCCGGCGGGGCCACTGTCGGCCGGACCTCCTCGACGCGCCAGCCGCGGCAGATCCTCGAATCGCCCGTCGATCAGCGCCTGCTTCTTCGCTCGACTCCAGCCGTGGAGCCTACGTTCCATGTCATAGGCCTCACCGATGTTCTCGAACTCCTGCGCCCACACCATCTTCACCGGTAGCCGCTTCGATGTGAATCGGGACCCGCCGAAGCCGTGCTCCCAGGCGCGCTGTTCGATGTTGCGCGTCGACCCGACGTAGAAGAACCCGTCGGCGCACTCGAGGATGTATGTCCATGCCATGTAGCCATCAGACCAGCGGCCCCGCGAGTCTTCAAGTGGTCAACCGGTGGCTGTGGATAACCCATGCGCTCCGCTGGACGGTCGCGTCACAACCCTTCGAGACGAGCCCCGCCGCTCCGCGGGCGGCTCTCCTCAGGGAACGAAAGGCACGAGCCCCGCCGCTCCGCGGACGGCTCTCCTCAGGGAACGAAGGCACGAGCCCCGCCGCTCCGCGGACGGCTCTCCTCGGGAACGAAGGCACGAGCCCCGCAGCTCAGTCCACCGATCCCTGAGGAGGCCTACGTCGCGAAGCGACCGTCGGCCGTCTCGAAGGGTCGAATCGCAACCTGACAAGCGACCCAGAGGCGTCAGAGGACGCGGACGCGCACCGTCTCGTCGAGCGCCTCAAGGTCCGCCAGCAGCCCGTCGTACTTCTCGCCCTGCACGTCGGTGACCACGTAGCCCAACTGGCCGCGGGTGGCCAGCGTCTGGGAACCGATGTTCATGTTGTGCGTGGCGAACAGCTGGTTCAGCCGCGCCAGGACGCCGGGCACGTTGTGGTGCAGGTGCACCACGCGCGCCGTCGACGTGGGGCCGGCCGGCACCTCGGGGAGGTTGACGCTCATCGATGTCGATCCGAGGGTCTCGTAGTCGTTGAGCTTGCCTGCGACGAAGCGGCCGATATCCACCTGGGCCTCCTGCGTCGAGCCTCCCACGTGAGGGGTGAGGATCACGTTGCTGAGTCCCTGCAGCTTGGAGACGAACGGCTCGTCCTTGGCCTTCGGCTCCGAGGGGAACACGTCGATCGCGGCGCCGGCGACGTGGCCGGAGACGAGGTTGTCGTAGAGCGCGTCAAGGTCCACCACGGCCCCGCGACACAGGTTGAGGAAGAGCGAACGCGGCCGCATCGCGGCGAACTGCTCCGCGCCGAACATGTCCTTGTTCTCGGGGCGACCGTCCACGTGCAGAGACACGGTCTCGGCCTCTCCGAGCAGCTCCTCGAGGGAGTCGACGCGGCGCGCGTTGCCGAGCGCCAGCCGGTCCACCAGGTCGTAGAAGATCACCCGCATCCCCAGCGACTCCGCGACAACCGACAGCTGAGAGCCGATGTTGCCGTAGCCGATGATGCCGAGGGTACGGCCGCGCACCTCGTGCGAGCCGACTGCGGACTTGTCCCAGATCCCTGCGTGCATATCGCGGTTGCGGTCCGTGAGCCGGCGGGCCATGGAGATGATCTCGGCGATGGCCAGCTCCACGACGGAGCGCGTGTTGGAGTAGGGCGCGTTGAACACCGCGACACCATGGTCCGTGGCCGCCTCCAGGTCGATCTGGTTGGTGCCGATGCAGAAGGCGCCGATGGCGCTGAGCTGCGGCGCCGACTCGAGGGCGGCACGCGTGACGTAGGTGCGCGATCGGATGCCGAGGTAGTCCACCCCCTTGAGGGCGGCCATCAGGTCCCGCTCGGCCAGCGCCCCGGGCCGGGAGTCGACCTCGTAGCCCTTGGCCTGGAGAGCCTTGACGGCGTCGGCGTGGATGTTCTCAAGTAGCAGTGCCTTCACGCTGGGCATTCTAGGGCCGCGCGACCCGGTGCCCCGAACCCGTCCGCTCGCGGCGTAGGTCAGAGGGTCAGGGTGGCGTCCACCAGGGCCGCGGTGTAGGGGTGCCTGGGCGCGCCCAGCACATCGGCGACGGTGCCCTGCTCGACGATCCGTCCAGCGTTGACCACCACCACCCGCTCGCACAAGTGCCGCACGATAGACAGATCGTGGGAGACGAGCACCAACGTGAGCGAGCGCTCCTGGACCTCCGCGGTGAGCAGGTTCAGCACCTGCGCCCGGACCGAGACGTCGAGCGCCGAGACCGGCTCGTCGGCCACCAGGAGCGACGGGTCGCTGATCAATGCCCGCGCGATGGCCACCCGCTGCCGCTGCCCGCCGGAGAGCTGGTGTGGGAAACGGTCCATCATCTCCTCCGTCAGCCCCACGCCGAGCAGCGCCCCGGCGACGACGTCCCGGGTGGGCTCCGGCACGTCGCCGCGACCGCGGAGCACGGGAGACCGCAGCGGTTCGGCCACGATGTCGCCCAGCCGCATCCTCGGGTTCAGGGAGGAGTTCGGGTCCTGGAACACCATCGACGCCGCAGACCGCAGGAAGCCACGGTCCCTCTCCTTCAACCCGACGATGGATCGGCCGTCGAAGAGCACGTCGCCGTGCGACGGCGGCTGCAACCCCAGCATCAGGCGCGCCATCGTCGTCTTGCCGGATCCGGAGCCGCCGACGATGCCGATGCGCTCCCCCCGACCGACCTCGAGGTCGATGCCGTGGAGCGCGACGAACGGCCTGCCCGCCCTGCGGTAGGTGACCTCGGCGTCACGCAGCTCCACCAGGCTCATGAGGAGACTCCAGGGTAGTAGTCCTCGACGCTGGGCAGCGGCTGCCCCGGCTGCACCCGGTCTATCCTCGCCGACGCGATGAGCCCCTGCGTGTAGGGGTGACGGGGCTGGGCGATGACCTCGTCGATGGTGCCCTGCTCCACGATCTCGCCCTGCAGCATCACCGCCACCCGTTGGCACACCTGCCGCACCACAGCCAGGTCGTGCGAGACGAACACCGCGGCCCGGTCCGCGAGCTGCTCGGCGAGGAGGAGCAGGATCTGGCGCTGCACCAGCACGTCGAGGGCTGTGGTGGGCTCGTCGCAGAGCACCAGGCCGGGCTGGTTGGCCAGCGCCATCGCGATCAGCGCCCGTTGCCGCTGCCCACCGGAGAGCTCGTGAGGATAGGAGTCGGCGATGCGGTCGGGCTCGGTGATGCCGACGCGGCCCAGCCAGGTGAGCACCTCGTCGTGGATGGCGCCGCGCCGCTCGCCGTGGTGCAGCGCCACCACCTCGCCCACCTGACGACCCACCTTCATGGTGGGGTCCAGCGCCGTCATCGGTTCCTGGAAGATCATGGAGATCTCGTCGCCGCGCAGCTTCTGGAGCTCGCGCTCGGGGAGGCCCACGAGCTCGCGCCCACCAAGCTTGATGCTGCCGGAGATGCGGGCGTGGGCTGGCAGCAGGCCCATGATGGCGAGCGCCGTCACGGACTTCCCGGAGCCCGACTGGCCGATGATGCCCAGCCGCTCACGCTCGTCGACGGCGAAGCTGATCCCACGCAGCGCCGGCTGCCGGCTTCCGCCGAATTCGACGCGGAGATCTGTGACCTCGAGGTAGCTCATCGGATCTCCCTCAGCCTCGGGTCCAGCAGGTCCCGCAGCCCGTCTCCGAGCAGGTTGAACCCCATGGTGGCCACCGCGATGGCCAGCCCTGGCCACAGCGCCAGCAGCGGGGCGTTGAAGATGTAGCCCTGCGCCTCCCGCAGCATCCGCCCCCAGGTGGGGGCCTCGGGACCGGAGCCGAGGCCGAGGTAGGACAGGCCCGCCTCGGCGAGGATCGCGATGCCGATGCTCACCGAGACCTGCACGCCGACGATCGGGGCGATGTTGGGCAGCACGTGCCGCCACGCGACGGCGAGGTGCGGGGTGCCGCTGAGCCTGGCCGCCTCCACGTAGCCCTGGCTCATCACCTGCAGCGTGGCCGCCCGCGCGATGCGCACGAATGCGGGGATCGAGGCGAGCGCGATGGCCATCATCGCGGTCCAGGTGGAGCCCCCCAGCGCGGCGGCGAAGAGGATGGCCAGCAGCAACGCGGGGAACCCGTACAGGATGTCGGCGAGGCGCGCGGGGATCTCTCCCAGCCAGCCGCGGACCATTCCGGAGACGATGCCCAACGGCACGCCGATCAAGGCCGCCACCGCCACAGAGACGATGCCGACGAGCAGGCAGATCTTGGCGCCGCTGAGGAGCCGGGAGAAGATGTCCCCACCCAGGCCGTCGGTGCCCAGCAGGTACGGCCAGCCGGGGGGCTGCAGCCCCGTGGACACCACTGCGTCGGGTGGGAACGGGGTCCAGACCAGGCCGAGGGCGGCCATCACGACCACGATCCCGATGAGCATGGCCCCCAGGTAGAGCGTGCCGCGCTTCATCGGGCGTCACCGCTTCGCCGCAGCCGCGGGTCGATGATCTGGTAGGCGATGTCGACGAGGAAGTTGATCACCAGCACCGCCCAGACCAGCAGCAGGACGATTGCCTGAACCACGCCGAGGTCGCGCTGCGAGACCGCCAGCAGGAGGGAGGATCCGAGCCCGGGCAGCGCGAACACCTGCTCGATGATGATCGCTCCCACCAGGAGTGTCGCGAGTTGCAGCCCGATGACGGTCAGTAGCGAGATGGCCGCGTTGCGCAGCCCGTGGCGCCACAGCGCTCCGGTGTATGACCACCCGACGGCGCGGGCCGTGCGGAAGTAGTCCTCATGGATCACCTCCAGGACCGAGCTGCGGACGTAGCGGGAGATGACGCTGGCCTGCACGATGGCCAGGGATGTGACCGGCAGGATCAGGTGCCGGATCCACTCCCCCACCGAATCCCAGTAGGAGACGTATCCGCCGGCCGGGAGCCAACGGAGTTGCACCGCGAAGAGGACCACGAGCCAGATACCGGCCCAGAAGGCGGGCACCGCGAGACCCACCTGGGAGAGGGCCGAGACCACCACCCCGTCGGCGTGGCGGCGACGGACGGCGGCATAGGCGCCCACGGGGAGCGCGATGAGGATGGCCGCCAGCATGCCGAAGAGGATCAGCCAGGCCGACACCTCCAGCCGCGACGCGATCAGCGGTGCAATGGGCCGGCGGCTGAAGTAGGACACCCCGAAGTCGAACCGCACCGCCCCCCAGAGCCACTCGAGATACCTGGCGAGGAAGGGGCGGTCGAGGCCCAGCTCGGCCCGCAGCCGCTCCGCCTCGCCGGGTGAGGCGTTGGTGCCGAGGATCACCTGGGCGATGTCGCCGGGCAGCGCGTTGGTGGCGGCGAAGATCAGCAGGGAGGCGAGCAGGAGGCTCGCGAGCAGCCACGCCACCCGCGCGGCCGCCCGGCGAAGGGCCATGGGTCAGCTCCTGGCAGCAATCGTGGTGAGATCGAAGGCGAGGCTGATCTGGTTGGCCTGGATGCCGGAGATCTCGGGAGTGGTGATGATGAGGTTGGGCAGCAGGAACAGCCAGCTGGCCGCCGCGTCGTCGGCCAGAATCCGGGCGGCCTGCCTGAGCTTGGCCACCTGCTCCTCGGGTGTGCCGGCGTCCGCCTCGGTGACCAGTTCCTGGAACTCGGGGTTGTCGTAGCCCCAGTAGTACTCGGGGTTGGCGAAGGCGCCGATGTCGCGGGGTTCGACATGGGCCACGATGGTCATGTCGTAGTCGTGCGCGGTGTAGACCAGATCCAGCCAGCGGGCGGGGAACTCCAGCTCGTCGAGCTCGACGGTGATCCCCACCTCCTGCAGCTTGGCCGCGATGTAGCGGCCGGCCGGGGGCCCGTAGGGAAGGTTCGGCACCCGCAGCCGCAGGGTGAGGCCGGTGGCGTAGCCCGCCTCTGCGAGGAGCTCGCGCGCCTTGGCCTGGTCGAAGGGGTAGGTGTCGGACAGGTCCTCGAACCAGGGGTCCGTGGGCGGCACCATGGAGCCGATCAGGGTGCCCTTGCCGCCCCATGCGGCGTCGATGAGGGCCTCACGGTCGATGGCGTGGTTGATGGCCTGACGCACCTTGAGGTCCTGCAGCGCGGGGGTGCGGTGGTTGAACCCGAGCACCACCTCGCCGTCGGTGGTGCCCTCGTGGACGGTGAAGCGCTCCTCGTCGTCGAACTGGCCGATGGCCTGGGGCACCGTCAGGTTGGAGATGATGTCCAGCTGCCCGGCGAGCATCGCGGTGTTCATGGCGTTGGGGTCCGCGTAGTAGCGGAAGATGACCGATCCGAACCTGCTGGGTGTGGCCCAGTAGCTGGGGTTGGCCTTGAGCTCCACAGAGGAGCCCTCCTCCCACGCCACGAACTGGAACGGGCCGGAGCCGGCGGGGGTGGTGTCCAGGTTGGCGGCGCCGGTGGGGTCCGTGACGATCCCGGCCGGGCCGGTCATCTCGTAGAGCCACTGGTTCGACGGCTGGTTGAGCGTGACCTCGACGGTGTCCTCGTCGAGGGCTTCGATGGTGTCCACGGCGGCCCACTTGCCCTTGATCTGGTCGGTGGCCGCGGCGCCCCGGTTTCGTTCGAAGCTCTCGACGACCGCCTCTGCGGTGACGTCCGTGCCGGAGGCGAAGCGGGCGCCCGAGTCGATGGTGAAGGTGTAGACCGTGTTGTCCTCGGAGGTGAGCCACTCTGAGGCGAGCAGCGGCCGGATCGTTCCCTCACCGTCGAGCTTCACCAGGGTCTCGTAGACGTTGTAGAGGAGCACGAAGGGCGTGCCCGCGCCTGAGACGGTGATCATGTCCAGACCGGCGGGCTCACCGGTGGCCCCGATGGTGAGGGTGCGCGCCTCCTCCTCTTCCTCGACGGGCGGGCGGGTGCAGGCCCCCAGTGCCGTCGACAGCATAAGGACCATGACGATCCCCAGGGTGCGGGCTCGGCGCATTTCTTGGGTTCCCTTCCGGCAACGGTCAACGGCTGGTTCAGTCTACCCACCGGGCACCTCTCACACCCGCGACGCTCTCCACGGGCGCAAACATGGCCGAGACGGCAGGATAGGCGCCATGGCGGAGGAGCAGGGGCACGGGTTCTCGTGGCACGACACGGGGCGCGCGCTGCAACGGGCCTCGATCAGGGCCTTCGACGTGTCGGAGCGCACCGCCAGGCGGGGGTGGCGCTCTCAGCAGCGGCGCGTGGGACGGTGGCGGTCGCGGCTGTTCATGATCCTGCAGATCTCGCTGGCGGCCGGAGCATCGTGGTGGATCGCCCGGCGTCTTCTGGGCCATGAGGAACCGTTCCTCGCCACGGTGGCCGCCATCATCTGTCTGGGTTTCTCCTTCGGCCAGCGTCTGGGCCGCGTGGTCGAGGTGGCCGTTGGGGTCACCATCGGGGTGTTCGTGGGCGACGTGTTCGTGCACTACTTCGGCACCGGCGTCTGGCAGATCATCCTGGTGGTGGCCGTAGCGATGTCCATCACCACCTGGCTGGGGGCGCGCACCCTGATGGTGACGCAGTCGGCGGTCCAGGCGGCGGCGGTCCTCACGGTGCTCCCCGGCGTCGACGCCGGCATCTCCCGGTGGCAGGACGCTCTGGTGGGATGCGCCGTGGCGCTCCTGTTCGCCACGGTGGCGCCCACGTCACCGATCGATCGTCCGAGAATGATCGCGGCCAAGGTTCTCCACGAGGCGGCCATCACGGTGCGCGCGATGGTGGGCGCCCTGCAGAGGCACGACGTCGACGCGGCGGAGCAGCTCCTGACCCGGGCACGCGCCACGGAGGGTGAGCTGTCCGCGCTGCTTGCCGCCTCGTCGGAGGGCATGGCCGTGGTCCGCACCTCACCCTTCCTCCGGCGGCATCGTGACGCCGCGCTGCAGGTGGCGGACCTCGTCGTCCCGCTGGACCGGTTCATCCGCAACCTGCGGGTGCTGGCGCGCCGGTGTGCGGTGGCCGCGCACCGGGGTGAGACCGTGCCGGAGGAATACCTGGAGCTCTTGGCCGAGTTCGCGCAGGTGATCGACGAGTGCGCGGCAGAGCTGTTCGCCCGCAGGCTCCCCACAGCCAAGCTGGACGCGCTGCGCGCGCTGGCCGAGCGGTCGGCCCACGTGCCGATCCTGCCGAAGCTCTCCTCCACCGTGGTGCTGGCCCAGGTCCGCTCGATGCTGGTGGACCTCTTGGAGTTGTGTGGGGAGGACTACACCGACGCCAGGGACGCCGTCCCTGACATGGACTGACGCAACCCTCGGCTCAGTTCCCGCGGGCCTCCAGGACCGGCTTGACCAACACGCCGCCCGCCTCCTCGTCGACTCCTGTCATCTGCACCAAGGCCTTCTCGAAGACCAGCCGGGCCAGTTCGTCCACGGGCTGCCTGAGGCTGGGGATTCCGATGGCCCGCGCCACCGGGCTGTCGTCGAAGCCCACCACATGCGTCCGAGTCACGCCCTGGTTCGCGAGGAAGGCCCCCAGCGCCAGCGCGTCTGAGGCGCAGACGGCGGCCGTCGCGCCGCGGGTCAGCAGCTCGGCCATGCCCGCGCCGCCCGCGTCCACCGAATCCTCGCCCTCGACGGTGAGCCGACGGGCGTCGTCGTCACCCAGCGCCATGGCAGCCTGCCAGCCCGCGCGGCGATCGGCCCCCACGGGTGAACCGTCGGACCAGCCGATGAACCCGATCTGCTCGTGCCCGCGGGCCTGCAGGAAGCGCACGGCCTCACAAGCCCCGGCGCGACCATCGACGTCCACCCACTGGCCGTGGTCCTCTGCGCCCCACGGCCGCCCGAACGCCACGAAGGCCACACCCGCTTCGGCCAGGCAGGCGGGGCGATCGTCGCCGGTCCAGGTGTCGGTGAGGATCCCCCCGTCGATCGCGAGGGTGGCGCGCAACTCCACAAGCCGCTCCACCTCCTCGTCCCGCGAATCGGCCGGAAACACGACGACGCGGTAGCCGCGCTCGTCCGCGACCGTGACGAGCTCGCGCAGGAAGTCGTCCATGAAGGCGCCGGAGATGCCGTTGCGAGGCGGGCTGAGCCGGATGCCCACGGCCATGGCGCGCTGGTTGCGAAGCGCTCGCGCCGCGGCGGAGGGCCGATAGCCGGAGTTGTCGATCGCGGCCTGGACCCGGGCCCTGGTCTCGGCCCTGACTCGGTCAGGGAAGTTGATGACGTTCGAGATGGTCTGGCGTGAGACCCTCAGCTCCGCGGCCAGACTGGCGAGCGTCGGCTTCTTCATTGGGCCTCCGTTGATCGTTCAAGGTGCCGCCATGCTCCAACCCCCGCCGCTCGGGTGTCAACGACAACGACCGAATCGTTACCGTTCTGACACCCACCGACGATGCCGTCAGGCACCTGGTCCTGCCACCCCACACTCGCAGTGACCGTCACGCACTGCTGGCCGAGAAGGTGGCGATCAACCGTTGGCTGAGGTGCCGCGAAGGAACTGGAACCCTTCCCGTTGGCTGAGGAGCCGCGCAGCGGCCTCGAGCCCTCCCCGACGGCTGAGGTACCGCGAAGCGGGCTCGAGCCCTCCCCGACGGCTGAGGTGCCGCGAAGCGGGCTGGAGCCCTTCCCGCTGGCTGAGGAGCCGCCGATCGGCGGCGAGGGCATTCACCGTTGGCTGAGGTGCCGCGCAGCGGCCTCGAAGCCTAAGAAACGCGAGCTGGCAAGCCAACTCACCCGACGCATCGAGGCCTCGACACCGTCGCCGCCCCCCCAGCAACCACCAGAAAAACTTCTCAAAGAATTTCTGCCCGGCGCCCCTGCTGGGAGCCAAAAATGTCAGTGGTCGGACATAGCGTGGAACCCATGAAGGACAAGGCACACGAGATCGCGGAGCAGTTGCGCTCCGCCGACGAACTGCGCCGCTTCGCCGAAGCCCAGACCCTGACCCTGCTGTGTGATCTGGCGGACCACTACGAGGTTGACTATGACCAGGTGCTGGAGGTGCTGGCTGAGCGCAGGGTGGTGGTCGGGGGTATCGGGACCCCGGCGGTCTCCGAGTTCATCGGCTTGGAACTTGCCGGGTTGCTGCGCTGCCCACCGATCGTGGCTGCCTCGAAGCTGGCTGATGCTTTGAGCTTGAAGCATCGCCACCCGCGGCTGTATGGGGCGGTGCAGGAGGGCCGGATCGAGGCGGCCAGGGCCTGTAAGGCGGCCGACCTGTGCCGCGAGCTACCCGCCGAGGGGGCCGACGCCGTCACCTGAGGCAACTGGAGAGGGGACGGCCCTCGCCCGCGTCGCGAAGCAACCGCAGGACGTCTCCAAGGATCGAGAACCCGCGGCCAAACGCAAGGGTGAGGGACGGCAGGGCGGCACCGCGCCGCGGTGCCCAACCCGACGATCACCCCGCTGGCATCCCGCTCAAGCAGACCCAACCCCAACGCCGCCCTTCCGGCCCGCACCCGGACAAGACCACGCCACAGGCACGACGAGTGCGGGGAGACGGGCGACGGTGCCCGGGCGGCCGCACCCCCCCCCCCCCCGGGCCCCGCCCCCCGGCCCCCCGCACCCGACCACCAGATCCCGTGAAGGTGGTAGTCACGACCCTTCGAGACGGGCCACGCCGCTCCGCGGGCGGCCCTCCTCAGGGACCGGGAAAGGACCGGTCAGGGACCGGGAAAGGACCGGCCACTAGAAAAGCTGGAGCTCGCCGTCCACCTCCACACCGACGCCCTCGGCCACCTCACCGGCACCGCCCGCACCTGGCGCGCCGACCAACCCAGACCAGGTCAGCTCTACTGGTCCAGTCCCCTGGGCTACCGCTACGAAGTCACCCCCAGCGGCACCCGCATGCTCGCCTAACGGCGGGACGACTCGCTCGGCCACGAGCAACCACCAGCACGGCGACGGGGACCACCCGTCGCGTACTTCACACGCCCAGAACCCGCCAGGTGGCGGTGGTGGCCAGGATCATGACCACTGGGACGATCGGCCACCATTTCCCCAGGCCTCTCCAGGCCAGCCACGCGGGGATCCCAAGACTGCTGGCGATTCCCATGCCCAGAAGGAGGAGATATCCGAGCCGCGGCGCAGTGTCCCGCGGGCGCCCGAGCCCTGTCAGCTCCAGCCTTACGGCCAAGAGGCATGCCGCGACGATTGCCGCGCCCAGCAGAGCTGAGCCGATTGCCGCCACGGCCCACGCGTGAGATCGTGCAGGCGCCATCATCGCTGAAGCGTCCCTTCCTGCTCTCACATCAGTAGCCTACGCACGTGAGGTAGCACCACCTCGGTTCGTCGGGCGAGACGACGGTCTCTCGCTGAGCGTCGGCCGAGAAGAGGCCCCACGTGGGCTTCAGGGCGCTGGTGGCTGCCCATTCCGGATCGGAGGAGCTTCCACGAGCCGCTAGCGTTGAGCCATGACCGGAACCGACCCAGCAGAAGCCGAGTTTCGCCGTCGATTCGAGCAGGCGGTCTCGGGAACCGAGCTGGCCGACCTACGACGGCTCGCCACGGTCCTGACCAGCGATCTCGCCACGCCTGTGCGCCCGGAACTCCGGCGGCCGCGGCTCGCGGGGCCAATGATCTATCACGTCCGCGCCGAGCTTCGCGATTCGAACCCGCCGATCTGGCGAACCCTCGCGCTCCGCTCAGATCTGCCTCTTGAGATGGTCCATCACACGCTGCAGATGGCGTTTGTGTGGAGTGGCGCCCACCTGTATCGGTTCTCGCTCGGCGGCGATCCTTTCGATCGCTCGGCCCAGATCTTCCTGTGCGAGTTCGACGTCGAGGAAGAGGATCCGGCCGACGGCGAATCCGCGGCCGCCGCCGACGTCAGGTTGGACGAGGTCCTCCAGCATCCCGGCGACGTCCTGAACTACGTCTACGACTACGGCGACCACTGGGACATCACCCTCCGCCTGGAGCAGGTTCTGCCGATGCTGCCGGGCGATGCCCCCGCGCTGGTGGTCGACGGTGCGCGAGCAGCCCCGCCCGAGGACTGCGGCGGGCTGCGCGACGCTGAATCGCTGGCCGAGTTCCTCTACGACCCCGAACTCTTCGACGCCGCCGAACTCAACGCCTGGCTGCTCGATCCCGGATTCAGGGCCACGATGACCTCGCTGCCGCACCGATTGGTGATCATGCTGATGAGCTTGTCGCACGACGAGGCGGCGCTTCAATTGCTCGAACGCCTCATCGATTTGCCGGAGATGGACGACGACCCGGTCCCGGTCGAGGCGTTGGCCCCGATCCAGTGGTTCCTCGACGCCGCGGCGGGCAACGGGTTGGAGATGACGAGCGCCGGCTACCTGAAGCCGGCGCGCGTCTCGGAGGCCGCGGCCATGCTTCCCGGCATGAGTGGATGGATCGGTGCGGTGAACCGGGAGGGATCGGCCCTCCCCCTGTTGCGCTTCCGTCTCACGCTGCAGCGCCTGGGGCTGCTGAGGGTGTACAACGGCAGGCTGAAGTCCACGAGGCTGGGGAAGAAGCTTCAGAAGGACCCGGCCGCACTGTGGGCGGGCCTGGCGGGACTGGTCATCCCGTCGGCCGAGGGCTTCGAACGCGACGCGGCCCTCCTCATGTTGGCCTACGCGGCCACCGATGAGAGGGGCGCCGTCCCCGCCGATGAGGTGGCCTCGATGCTGACCCGGCTGGGCTGGCAGCTCGGCGACCATGGACCAATCCTGGGCCACCACCTCTACCAGGAGCTCTCACCGGTGCTGCAGAACCTGGGTGACTCCCCCACGCTCCGTCAGCGCATTTCGGGCCTGGCGACGGGACCCTCAGGTTCCCGGCTCGCCAGGGCGGCCCTCATGGCCGACGGGCGCAAGGAGTGACCCGCCGGGCTCAGTAGCGCAGGATCGCGGCCAACTCGCTGTCCGCCACCACCTCCTGCGACGTGGCGTGGACCATGCCCCCGTACGCGAGCGTGTGCCTGGCCGCGGACTCCACCTCCTCGCACACGGCGAAGCGGTCGTCGGTCCCGAGACGGACGACGGGAGGGTCGCCGCCGTCCTCGACCCGCTCCCAGCACCACGGATCCGAGCGGATGAACAGCGTCTCGACGCGGCCCTGCTCCGCAGCGTCGCTCACCGCGTCCACATCACTGGACACCTGGCCGCCGGTGCCCTTCAGGTCGTGGAAACGCGAAATGAGCCGGGTCCGATCGGCTCGAAGCCGGCCCTCGACCAGCGGCCACGCCACCTGATGCAGCTCGTCGGCCGACAGCTCGTCGGGGCTGCGGAGCACTGCCTCGTCAAGCACCTCGGAGTAGGTGTTGAGCTCCCGGTAGGCGGACACGTTCTGCTCCAGGCCAACTAGCACCAGCGGGGCCGTCTGGCCGGCCAGTACCTCGCGGAGGCCTGCCTCCACCTCGCGGAAGAACCGCATCACATCGTCCTTCTTCGCCTCGTCCGCGCCCACGCCGTGGCCGTAGAAGACGGCCCTGCCCCCGCGCCCAGCGGTCAACGACCGGGCCATGGAGTCTGAGCGTCCGCTGGGCTCCACCACGTCTCTCAGGCTCGTGGGAACGTCGTCGAGTTCGATCTGGCGCACAGTGTGCCGGCTGCCATCCATCAGACGCACGGAGCCCTGGCTGATGGCCAGCAGCAGGAAGTGCGCGTCGCCGGAGAGCAGCCGCATCAGGGGGCCGGTCACGAAGTGCTCACCGACGGCGGCGAGGGTGGGCAGGGACGCCGGGATACGGACCATCTGGGAACCGGCCGGGGTGAGGAACATCGCCAGGCCGTCGCTCATGTACTGCCAGGCCAGGTTGTTGTTGAGCAGTTCGCGCGCTGGGGCCAGGAGGGCCTCGACGTCTGGCCGACGCATCTCCTCGAGCAAGACGGCCTCAGCACCGTGCACGAGGTTCTTCCACTGCACCTGATCAGCTTGGATTCCACTGCCGAAGCGGTGGGTGGGCAGCATCAGCGACACGTGGATTCCGTCGGCCTCGGACGCGACGAGCGACTGGATGTCCGAGCGGTTGAGTAGGTCCATGGATCCTCCTGAAGTCGGGATCCTTCCAGCGTACGACCATCGCCACGGCTCCGGTCCGGCCTTGGCAAGTTCGCCGGCGCGGCCCCGATGGGGCCGTCGATCCGTCTCTGCCGGGCCGCCCCGGAACCACTGGGCGGGCTCAGCGTGGGATCAGCCCTTCCGTCAGCCCACCGACCCGAGCGCCAGCGGGAGCACCGCAGTGGCCCCCGCCCGACGAAGGAGCCGCCCGGCCACCGTCATGGTCCAGCGCGAATCGACGAGGTCGTCCACCAGGAGGATCGGGCCGTCGAGACTCGCGAGCCGCTCTGTCATGGCCGGAGGCACGACGAAGCGGTCCCAGAGATCGCGGACGCGGTAGGCACTGTTGGTGGAGCCCCGAAGCCGTTCAGCGCCTGGGCTGAGCCCGAGCGGGCCGAGGACCTCCAGACGTCCGGCTGCCGCGATGCCCGTGGCGACCGACTCAACCAGACGAGGACGCCCGAGGCTCGGCACCCACGCCACCGCAACCGGACGCGCGTCCCATCCCCACTCCTTGAGGACGCGAAGACACGCCCTGCCCAGCTCGGGCGGCACCTCGGCGTCCATAGGGTTGCCGTCGCGGTCGGCCGCGAACAGCTCACGCAGCGGCCCGCCCCATCCCAGATCCGAGAGACGCGCGACCGCCCGCCCCGCCGCGAGCTGCTCCTCGGGCGGGATCTTGCCCTTGACCGGACGACCGTCGATGCGGACGCTCAGCCTGTCGAGCCCGGTGGGCCACAGCACGCGCGGCGCCAGCGGGACTCCGACCCGGTCCAGTGCCGTCTGGGCGCCCTGGCCGGCGGCCAGCGTCACCCCCGTCGGGTACCACGGACCGGCACAGGAGTCGCAGCGACCGCAGGCCGCGGCGTGCGGGTCATCCAGCTCCGCGGTCAGGAACGCCATCCGGCATTCGTCGAGCTGCTCGTAGGCGAGCATGGCGCGTTGCTCCTGCTGGCGGGCCGCGGCGATGCGCCCGTAGCGGTCGGCATCGTAGGTCCACGGGGCCCCCGTCGAGACCCAGCCGCCCTTCACGGACTCCACCGCACCGTCGACCGCCAGCACCTTGAGGAGCAGTTCCAGCGGACCCCGCTTGATGTCGACCCGGGCCTCCAGCGCAGCCACCGACAGGGGGCGGTCAGCCTCGGCGAGGGCTGCCAAGGCCGCGTCGGCCTTGCGCTGGGTGGGCATCGCGTTCGTCGCGAAGTAGTGCCAGATCGCCTGATCCTCGGCGCCCGGCAGCAGCAGCACGTCAGCGCTCTCGGTGGCGCGACCGGCCCGGCCGACCTGCTGGTAGTACGCAACGGGCGAGCTCGGCGCACCGAGGTGGACGACGAAGCCCAGATCAGGCTTGTCGAAGCCCATCCCGAGGGCTGAGGTGGCGATGAGCGCCTTTACCTCATTGCGTTTCAACGCCTCCTCGGCGACCAGACGCTCGGCCGGATCCGTACGGCCGGTGTAGGCGAGGACGCGATGGCCTGCCTTGGCGAGCAGCGCGGCCGTGTCCTCGGCGGCGGCGACGGTGAGGCAGTACACGATGCCGCTCCCCGGGAGCGCCGCGAGATGTTCGCTGAGCCAGGCCAGGCGGCGCCAGGGCGTGCCGAGATCAAGGACGCCGAGCCGCAGCGAGTCGCGGCCCAGCGCGCCGCGGAGGGTGAACACCTCACGCCCACCGGCAGCCATCTGTTCGGCCACATCGTCGACAACCCGGGCGTTGGCTGTCGCGGTGGTGGCCAGGACGGGGACGCCATCGGGCAGGTCCGCGATGAGGTCACGGATGCGCCGGTAGTCCGGCCTGAAGTCGTGACCCCAGTCGCTGATGCAGTGTGCCTCGTCGATCACCAGAAGGCCACAGGTCGCGACGAGCCGGGGCAGCTGTTCCGCCCGGAAAATCGGGTTGACGAGGCGCTCAGGTGAGACGAAGAGAACGTCGATCGAGTCTGCGGCCAGCAACTCCTCGATGTCGCGCCACTCGGTCACGTTGGCCGAGTTGATCGCCGAGGCTCGGACGCCTGCCCGTTCAGCTGCTGCCACCTGGTCACGCATCAGCGCCAGGAGGGGCGACACGATCAGCGCCGGCCCCGACCCGGCCCTGCGTTGCAGCAGGGCGGAGATGAAGTAGACCGCCGACTTTCCCCATCCCGTGCGCTGGACCACTAAGGCCCGACGGTGATCCGCCACCAGGGCTTCGATCGCCTCGTACTGCCCGGGGTGGAAATCGGCCTCCGCGCTCCCGGTGAGGGCCTTCAGGATCTGCAGAGCCTCGTCACGAAGACCGGCCGCCGATCGTTGCACCGCCCGGGCGGGCTCCCTGCGAACCGTGTCAGGCCGCCGTCGGGCGGGCGCCACGGGCTCACGCGCCCACGCCTCGTCGAGGTCGTCCGGCGGGAGGGTCTCCGGGTCTGGTGGTGGCTCGTCCAACCATGCGGGCGGCTGCGTCATGCCACCACCCTCCCATCCGCCGCTGACACTTGCACGTGAGCCTGCTCCTGCGACGCGCTGCGGCCACCGACGTGGCCCGGACAAGGAAGAACTCCCGCCCAGCCGAGGCTGGACGGGAGTTCTTCGTGTGGTAGCGGGGACAGGATTTGAACCTGTGACCTCTGGGTTATGAGCCCAGCGAGCTACCGAGCTGCTCCACCCCGCGTCGCTCTGATAACTATAGGGATTGTCCGCGGACAATCCAAATCGACGAGCGACGCGGGGGGGATCAGGGGCGCCCCTCCGGCACGGTGGTCTTCACGGGATCGCGCTCGACGATGCCCTCAAGCGCCTCGTCGATGCGCGCCATCAGCTCCTCGGGGATCTCCACCCCGCTGGCCTTGACGTTCTCGGCGATCTGCTCCGGGCGCGAGGCCCCGATGATGGCCGCCGCGACATTGTCGTTCTGCAGCACCCACGCCACAGCCAGTTGCGCCATGGTGAGGCCCAGCTCGTCGGCGATCGGGCTCAGGTTCTGCACCTTGGTCAGCACGTCGTCGCGCATCCAGCGGCTGATCATGCCCTGGCCGCCCTTGGTGTCGGTGGCCCGCGACCCCTCCGGCGCCGGCTGCCCCGGCAGGTACTTGCCGGTGAGCACGCCCTGCGCGACGGGCGACCACACGATCTGCGAGACGCCCACCTCCTCGGATGCGGGCACCACCTGGTCCTCGATCACCCGCCACAGCATGGAGTACTGCGGCTGGTTGGACACGAACGGGATCCTGAGCTCCTTGGCGTAGCGCGCAGCCTCGCGGATCTTGTCAGCCGGCCACTCCGACACGCCGATGTAGAGGGCCTTGCCCTGCCGGACGACGTCGGCGAAGGCCACCATCGTCTCCTCCAGCGGCGTCTCGACGTCGTAGCGATGGGCCTGGTACAGGTCCACGTAGTCCGTCTGCAGCCGTTGCAGCGAGCCGTTGATGCCCTCCATGATGTGCTTGCGTGAGAGCCCGACGTCGTTGGCGCCCTTGGGCCCGACCGGCCAGTAGACCTTGGTGAAGATTTCCAAGGATTCCCGACGCTCACCCTTGAGAGCCTCCCCCAGCACCACCTCGGCGGCGGTGTTGGCGTAGACGTCAGCCGTGTCGAACGACGTGATGCCGTGGTCCAGCGCCGCGCGCACGCAGGCTGTCGCGGTGTCGGCCTCCACCTGCGAGCCGTGGGTCAGCCAGTTCCCGTAGGTGAGTTCGGTGATCTTGAGTCCAGAATTGCCCAGATAGCGATACTTCATACAACAAAACCTACTCCGGTCGGCCAGCCCACCGATAGCGTCATCGCCATGGACACCTTGCCACTGCCGTGGACCTCCGGCACCTGGACCACCCAACCCGTCGACGTCCACGAGGACGGACCCGATCTCGTGGTCACCGCCGAGGAGGGCTCGGATGCGTGGCGTGTCACGTCCTACGGCTTCACCCACGACACGGAGCACGCTCTCGTCGCCCCCTTCCCGACGGACAGCGCCATGGAGGTGGTGTTCACCGCCGGATACTCCGAGCAGTTCGATCAGGCCGGCCTGTTCGTCGTGTCCGCGGCCGACTGCTGGGTCAAGGCGGGCGTCGAGTTCGCCGACGGCCATCCGCAGCTGGGTGCGGTGGTGACCAACCCGCTCTCCGACTGGTCGTCCGCCCCCGTCGACGCCTGGCACGGACGCCGGGTCCGGGTGCGCGTCTCGCGCTCCGGCGACGCGCTCACCATCCGCGCCGGCCTCGACGGCGACCCCCTCAGCCTCGTCCGCCTCGCCCCGTTCCCCCGCGACGCACGCGCCGCCGCAGGGCCGTTCACCTGCGCCCCCACGCGTTCCGGGCTTGTCGTCCGATTCCACGAATGGACCACGGGACCAGCCGATTCCGGGCTGCACTGACCCCTCGACGGCGTCGGCTACCCTTGCGCGCATGACCGAGGCCCTCCAGTACGAGCTCACCCAAGCGCGCCTCGACAACGGCCTCCAAGTGGTGGTGGCGCCTGATCCGGACGCGCCTGGTGTCGCGGTGAACCTGTGGGTGGAGGTGGGATCGGCCGACGAGGCGCCCGGCCGGACCGGGTTCGCGCACCTCTTCGAACACCTCATGTTCCAGGGCTCAGCGGGCCTGGCCAGCGGCGAGCACATGGCCACCGTCGAGTCCCTCGGCGGCACCGTGAACGCCACGACCTCCACGGACCGCACCAACTACTTCGAGACGGTCCCCCGCGGCGCGCTGGAGCTCGCGCTCTGGATGGAAGCGGACCGGTTCTCGTCCCTGGCCATCACGCCTGAGAACTTCGAGGCCCAGCGCCAAGTGGTCAAGGAGGAGAAGCGCCAGCGCTACGACAATCAGCCCTACGGTGACCTCCTGCAGCTGCTCACGGCGCAGCACTTCCCGGAGTCCCACCCCTACGGACATCTCACGATCGGGTCGATGGCGGACCTGGACGCCGCATCACTGGAGGACGTGTCCGGGTTCTTCGACGCCTGGTACCGGGCGTGCAACCTGCGCCTGGTGGTGTGCGGCCCGGTCGGCCCGGACGAGGCGCTCGATCTCGCCGGGCGCTACTTCGCAGACCTTCCCGCCCTCCCCAAGCCGGAGCGCCTGCCCATGACGGAGCGCCCCGTCGCGCAGGCCTCGACTGTCGCGGTGAGCCGGCAGGTCCCCCACTCCCTTGCCTACCTCTCCTGGCCCACTCCCCCCGCCTCACACGCGGATCAGCCCGCCATCGACCTGGCCCTGTCGATCCTCGCCGACGGCCACTCCTCCCGGCTGCACCGCGCCCTGGTCAAACACGCCGACGTGGCCAACGAGGTGCACAGCGCCTCGCTCACCCACCGCTCGGCGGCGTCGATCGCCGCCATCCTGGGCCGCCCCGCCGACGGAATCTCGCTCGAGGCAATGTCGGCGGCCATCCTCGAGGGGGTGGGCCGTCTCGCCGCCGATGGCCCCACCGATGCAGAGTTGGCCCGCGCCGTCGCCCAGTACGAGAGCGACTGGCTCTGGGAACTGGCCACCACCAGCGGCCGGGCCGACGCCATCAACGAGGCCTGGCTGATGCACGGATCGCCGCACCAGATCAACACCCACCTCGCGGACGTGCTGTCGCTCACCCCGGACCACATCGCCACCGCCGCCGGACGTTGGCTAGCACCATCGTCGGCCCACCAGCTCCACTACGCAGCCGAGGAAACCCGATGAACCGCCCCGACGTCACCCTCGGCACTCCCTGGCACTTCCCCACCCCCACCGTCAGCACGCTCGGCTCGGGGCTCACGATGTGGCACTTCGAGCTCCCCGGGCAGAACATCGCCACCTTCGAGGTGATGATTCCAGCACCGCTGGCCGCGGAACCCGCCGATCGTGAGGGCGTGGGCACCGTGGCGCTGCACGCCATCGACGAGGGCACCCGCACCCATCCGGACGGCGCCATCGGCGAGCTACTCGAGGACCAGGGCGCCACCCTGCACGGCACCGCCCGCCAGCGCTACACCACCCTCGGCGGGCAGGCACCATCCCGTCGGCTCCCCCAGGTGCTGCCCCTCTTCACGGAGGTGCTCAGCGAGCCCACCTTCGACGATCGCGACGTGGCCCACCACGTCGAGGCGCAGGTGGCCGGCTACGAGTCCACGCTCGCCTCCCCCTCCTCCGCGGTGAGGATGGCGCTTCGCCGCGAGCTGTTCGGGACCGGGGATCGCGGTGGACGCCCCGCCGCCGGCACCCCGGCCACCCTCGCCGCCGTGACACCAGCAGATGCACACGGATGGCACCGCGCGCACTTCTCGCCCCACGGGGCGACCCTTGTGGTCGCGGGGAACCTCACGGTGACGCAGGCCGAGGCCGCGCTTGGACCCTGGACGGCGCCGCCACCTGAGCCCACCCTGCTGGCGGCAGCCCCGGCGCGGGAGCCCCGGATCGTCGTGGTGGACCAGCCGGGGGCAGTTCAGGCGACGGTGGTGTTGGGCCGCCGGACCGTCACCCGTTCCGACCCGCGATGGGCCTCCCTGCGGCTGGCCGGCCACGCGGTCGCGGGGGCCTTCGCAAGCAGGCTCAATCTCGAACTCCGGGAGCGCCTCGGCTACAGCTACGGCATCGGTGGCGGCTTCTCCCCCGGCCCGGACGAGGGACTCTTCACCGTCGGCGGCAGCGTCCGCACCGAGGTCGCGGCCGACGCCGTCGCCCGGCTGCTGGAGGGCGTTGCGCTGCCAGAGGCGTTCGGCGACGACGAGATCGACGACGCGCGCAGGTACCTGATCGGCGTGGCACCCCTTGCCACCGAAACCTCCGCCGACATCGTCGCGCAGGCCTCCGCCCTGGCCGCGGCGGGTCTGGACCCCGGCTACATGAACCGCCACTTCTCAGACCTGGCGGCGGTCACTCCCGCCGACGCGACGGCCGCCTTCAGGGCGCTGGTGTCGCCGCGGAACGTGACTGTCGCGGTGATGGGAGACGCCTCCGCGTTGCTTCCGGCCCTTGCCGCCGTCGGGTTGGTCGCGGAGGTTGTGGACCTGCGCCGCTGAGGCGCCGGCTCAGCCGAGCGCCTCCGCGGCCTCCGCGATCTTCGCCTCCGCGGCCTTGACCTGGGCCTGATAGTCGGCGAGGTCGCCGTCGCGGAGCGCCTGCTCCGCCGCCTCGAACAGGGACTGAGCCTCATCCAGCATATTCCGGGCGCGCTGTTGGACGTCCGCGGGAACCGTCGGTTGTGACGGATCGACGGTGGGTTGCTCCTCCGTGGGCTGTTCGCCGGTGTCCGCACCGGCATCTCCCTGGAAGACCTGATCAAGCGCCGACTGCAACGTCTCGCCGATGCCGATCTGCTCACCGAAGCGCACCACGATGAATCGCAGCGCCGGGTAGGCGCCGGTGGTTCCGGTGGTCTGGGTGAAGATGGGCTGCACGTACAGCAGCCCGCCGCCCAGTGGCAGGGTCAGCAGATTGCCGTAAATGGCGGCGGCCGAGGCTCCCTGACGGTTGAAGGGCAACAGCTTGTCCGCGACCAACGGGTTGGTGGCGATGAAGTTGTACGTCTGTCCGGGGCCGGCGATCTGTTCGGCGTCCGAGAGCTTCAGCACCCTCATCCGGCCGTAATCCTCGGTCGTGGCGTCCGCGTTGACCGACATGTAAACGCTGAGGTTCTCGCGGTCCTTCGGCACGAACACGGTGGTGTTGGCGAAGTGGGGTGATTCGTCGCCGGGCCAACGGATCGTGAGGAAGTACGGCGGCTCCTTGAGACCCTGCTGCCCGGCACGGACCGGGTCGTTGGGCACCTGCCAGATGTCGGTCTGCCGGTACCACGTGTCTGGGCTGATGGTGTGGTAGCGCCCCAGGATCTCGCGCTGCGCCTTGAACAGGTCCTGAGGATAGCGGAGGTGTTCAAGGAGCTCCTGCGAGATCTCCGACTTCGGCGTGACCACACCCGGGTAGACCTTCTCCCAGGTCTTCAGGATGGGATCTGTCTCGTCCCACTCGTACAACGTGACGGTGCCGTCGTAGGCGTCCACGGTGGCCTTGATCGAGTTGCGCACGTAGTTGACCTGCTGACCCATCAGCAGCCTGTCGGCCGAGGTGCGCGAGTCCGAGATGGACTGGGTCCAGTCGCTGCGCATCGAGTTGGGGAAGTTGTCCGTGGTGGTGTAGGCGTCGATGATCCAGACCACCCGCCCGTCGACCACGCTGGGGAAGGGATCCGAATCCACCGTCAGCCACGGCGCCGCCTCCTGGACGCGCTGCACCGGCAGGCGGTCGTAGAGGATCTTCGACTCCTCGTTGACCCGGTCCGAGAGCATGAGGTTGATGTCGCCGAACCGCAGCGCGTAAGCAGCGCGCACCGCGATGTTGCCGATGCCCACGCCTCCGTCGCCGGTGTAGGTGTAGAGCGATTCCGTGCGGCCCTCACCGCCCGACGGGGTGTCCAGCTCAACGGGGTCCATGCCCTCCGGCGCTCCGACCACGACGTAGTAGTCGGTCTTCTCGCCGAAGTAGATGCGGGGCTCGTGCTCCGGCAGCGTCCCCACGGTGGGGATCCCGCCGGAGAAGAACACCGGCTCGCCGTTGGCCTCGCGCTGGTTGCCGTACGCCGCCACCATGCCGTAGCCGTGGGTGTAGACGGTGCGACGGTTGTTCCACGTGTCGCCGGACTCGACGGAGTCGAGGTCCAGTTCCCGGACGGCCACCACCGAGTCCGTTGCCTTGCCGTCGATGACGTAGCGGTCGATATCCAGGGTGTCGGGGAAGGTGTAGTAGCCGCGCACCTGCTGGAGCTGCTCGAACGCTGCCGGCACCACCGCGGGGTCGATGAGGCGGATGGCGGGCAGCGCCTCGGCGTCCTGCCGCAGCTGCCCCGCGCCGGCCGTGGTGGTGGCCTCGTAGTCCTCGATCTCCACGTCCTCGATGCCGTAGGCGTACCTGGTGGCCGCGAGGTTGTTGGCGATGTAGGGGCGCTCCTTCTCCTGCTCGTCCGGGATCACCTCGAAGCTCTGCACGATCCACGGGTACAGCATGGAGAGCAGAAGAGTGGACACCACCAGCAGCGCGATTGAGGCGCCAGGAACACTCCACCTGACCTTCCAGGCGTTGATGAACGCCAGGATCGCCGTGATCACGCAGATGGCGGCGATGATGGCGGCCACAGGCACGCGCGTGGTCACGTCGGTGTAGGAGAGCCCGGTGAAGATCCTGTTGGCGGTGATGCTCAGCGCGTAGCGGTCCAGCAGTGTGCTGGCGGCGATGAGCAGCATGACGATGCCCAGGAGGATGGACAGGTGCCGCTGGGCGCCCAGCCCGGCGGCGGTGTTGCCCCGGCCCCTCAGGGCCGACGAGGTGAGCGCCCCGGTCATGAAGTGCACGGCGGCCGCCGCGACCATCCCGACGATCATGGTGAACAGGAGGAACCCGACCACGAACCCCAGCCAGGGCAGCGTGAAGACGTAGAAGCTGGCGTCCAGATCGAAGTAGGGATCGGCCCATCCGAACGGGGTCGCGTTCCACCAGGCGAGGAACAGCTCGATCACGCCGGCGGCCGCCATCCCACCGAGGAGCCCGAGCACCACGGAGGGCACGGCCATGAGGACCTTCGACCTGCGGTCCAACGCGTCCCTCAACTGGATGAGGAACTCCGAGTCCAGGTTCGCCCGCCGCACCTTGGGGCGCAGCCGGTAGGCGATCACCATGTTGAAGAAGACCACCGAGAACATCAGCAGCCCGAACACGGCGAACAAACCGGCCCGCGCCGCAAGTTGGGTGGTGAAAACCGTCTGGAAGTTGATGCTGCGGAACCACAGATAGTCGGTGACGGCCCGGGAGGCGATGACGGCCACCAGCAGTAGGCCGCCCACGATCATGACGGTCCACAGGATGGGCCCGCGCCCGGCCGGGGCCTCGGGGTTGGCGGTGGTGGCGCTCACAACTCACTCCTGAAGGTATTGACGAGGGCGTCTGCCAGGCCGGGGACGAGGTCCTCGGCTCCCAGCAGATCATCGGGGTTGCTCACCAGCCGGGCCAGACCGTGGCGGGTGCCATCGCGGAGGACCCCGACGACGATGCGTACATCGGTCTTCTCCGGATGGGCGGCCACGAACTCGGCAGCAGCCTCAGGCTCCTGAGGCAGCTCGGCCTCGTGCTCGGGGGGAAGGAAGGCGCGTTCCATCGCCAGCGCGCAGCCCTCGACCGTGTCCGGCCAGAAGATGCCGGCCAGGCGCTCGACGACGTTCTCCGTGGCGTGGAACTCGTCCTGCTCGATGGCGGTGAGCGCGTCTGGGCTGCTCTCCGGCACCCGGCCGCGCAGCTGCGGCTCGACATCGAGCAGCGTGCGGGTGGTGACCAGGGCGAACAGGCGGGCCGGCTGGTCCCACCCTGAGGATGAGACGTGTCGCTCCACGTCCATGAGGGCGGCGATGAGCTTCGACGAGTCAGCCACAGGTGGGCACCTCCGCAGTCTTTCCTTCGTTGATGAGCTGGAGCGCCGCAATGGAGTCCTTCAGGGTGCCTACCCTGACCAGCATGACGTCTGTGGCCAGGTTGCCGACGTCCGAGCAGTTGTCCTCGGGCACGAGGAAGATGGTGGCTCCGTCGCGCTCCGCCCCCTTGATCTTTTCCCGCACGGCCCCGATCCTCGAGACCCGCCCATCGGGATCGATCTCTCCGGTGCCGGCCACCACCCCGTCGGCGATCAGGTGTCCTTCGGTGATCCGGTCATAGAGGCCCAACGCGAACACCAGCCCCGCACTGGGGCCGGTGACGCCCTGGTCCACGCCGAAGTCCACCTGGGGCGCGTACTGGAAGCCCGTGTCCAGGGAGATCCCCACCACTGGACGGCGGGCGTCGGTGTTGCTGGCGCTGGAGGTGACGCTCTCTGTGAGTTCCTGCCCGTCGCGGAGCAGCGTGAAGACGATCACGTCGCCGACGGCGTGAGTGGCCACCTGGGCGATCACATTCTCACGGGTCTTCATCTCGATGTCGTCAACGGCGGTGATCAGATCCCCGGGCTGAAGGCGGTCGACACTGGGGCCCGAGAGCACCACGCTTTCCACCCGGGGCAGTTCGGTCACGGCTACGCCGGCCGCCCGCAGTGCCGCGACGGTGGCGTTGATGCGCGACTTGTCCATCATCGCCACCGCCTCGTCCTGCACCTGCGACGACGACTTGCCAGGCGGGTAGATGACCTCCCTGGGCATCGCGTCCGAATCGTTGGCTGTGAAAACGAAGACAACCTCGGGAAGGCTGAGAGTGGAGTCCACCCGGGTGGTGGACACGGTGGTCATGAGCAGTTGACCGGCGGTGTCGAACGTGGGAAGGCCGGAGATCTCGATGACGGCGCCACCCTCCTCGGTGGTCTCCAGGACGTCGACGGTCTGCCCCGGGCGCCACGCCACATAGGGGACCGGAATCACGACCAGAGCCGCCGCCAGCATCACGAAAAGCAGGGAGGAAACGATCGCCATTGCGTTGCGCGACACCGAGACTCCCTTCATCGTCTTCCGCTTCACCCTAGCAACCGGCGGCAAGCCGTCGCGCGGCGCTTGCACGATGGGGAAGAATGGGCATCAAGGAGGTCTCCTGATGTCAAACCCTGACCCGTTCGGAGCGTTCGACTTCGAGCAACTACGCAAAATGCTGGAGTCGATGGGATTCGCCGACGCAGACCAGCTGAACCTTGAGGAGTTGCTCGCCCACGTCCAGCGGATGCAGCAGTCGGGATCCGGAATGTTCGGGATGACCAACGCCGATCTGGACCCGGACGCCGCGTGGCGCACCACGTTGACCGCGGCCAAGCAACTCGCGTCGGCCGCCGGCGCTGATCCGCTGCTCAAGCCGGAGGAGAAGGCCGCCATCGTCGATGCCGAGCGGCTCGCCCAGGCGTGGCTCACCCCGCAGACAGCCTTCCCCGAGACCGGTCGGCCTGCGCGTGCCATCACCCGCGGAGCATGGCTCGACGAGACGGGGGACGGCTGGCGAGCGGTGATCGAACCGATCATCGACGGCCTGGCGGAGGCACTCAAGCGCGGCACCGTCGACGACTCGGGCGGTGAGCTGGAACCGATGGGCAAGTTCCTTGCGCCGATGATGAAGCAGTCGGCGTCGCTGATCTACCGGGACCGGCTCAAGCGTGAACTGTCCAAGGTGGCCGGTGACATCCTCACCGGGACCGAGATCGGATTCAACCTGCTGGGCTCGGCTGACGTGGTGATGATTCCCGCCAACGTGGCGCACTTCACCGAGGATCTGGCCGCCGGCGACCGCGATGTGACCCTGTTCCTCCTTCTGCGCGAGGCGGCCAGGCAGCGGCTCTTCCATCACGTCGCCTGGCTCTCTCCCCAGCTCAGCGCACTGCTCGGCCACTTCGCCCGCGAGATCACCATCGACTTCGACGCCATCGCGAGCCAGTTTCAGCCCGAGAACCTGCAGAACCTGTCCATCGAGCAGGTGGTGGCGGTCGGCGAGACGGTGCGGGGCTCGTTCTTCCAGCCTGCGAGCACCCCCACCCAGGTGGAGATCCTGCAGCGCCTCGAGGTCCTGCTTGCCCTGGTGGAAGGGTGGGTGGACCACGTGGTCGGTCGGGCCACGGCCCCATGGATGCCCAACTCCCCTCAGTTGGAGGAGGTCATCCACCGCCGCCGCGCCTCCGCCACTCCGGTCACCAGCGTCTTCGCGGAGCTGCTCGGCCTCGACCTGCGGCCCCGGCTCGTGCGAGACGCGAAGAATCTGTGGGCCGCCGTCGAGCACCACCGCGGGATTGACGGCCGCGACGAGGTCTGGGGCCACCCGGACCTGCTTCCCAGTCGGGCGCACCTGGCGGATCCCCTCTCGTTCGCCGCCGGAGTCTCGCCCGCGGAGCCAGTTGAGGACGCCCTTGACGCTGAGCTGCGCAAGCTCCTCGGAGGCTCAGGGGCCTGAGTGTCTCGCCCAACCTTGACGTGGCGGATCCGGTGACGCTTAACTTGCCGGGAGAGTCCCGGTAGCTCGTTACGCAGGGGAAGGCGGATCGAGCTGCCGGGCTCCACCACGTCCGGACGGTGTGTCTCATTGTGAGCGCTCCGGGCGGCGCCTAGAGTGAACGGGGTTGCTGACCGCAGCAACCACCCAAAACAAGGAGGAAAAAAATGACGGCGGAGATCTGGGAAGGCTCTTTCTACTGCGTCAAGTGCAAGGAAAAGCGCGACGCCAAGGGCGAGGTTGTGGTCAACGCCAAGGGCACCAAGATGGCCAAGGGCAAGTGCCCCGAGTGCGGCACCAACCTCAACCGCATCCTCGGCAAGGCCTGAGCAAGGCCGGATCGAGCCCGATGCGGGCACTCAATGGGGCGGCAGCCGTCGGCACCGCCCCATTGTGCTGCCCTCACACCTCCGGGCCCAGACCCTCCCGAGGTGTTGTCCCGAACGGCCGCGGTGTTGTCCGGAACCGGCCCGGTGTTGTCCGACTCAGACGATGTGTTGTCCGTCGCCCCGCGGTGCCTGCTGCTGAGAAGCCTCGACGGCGAGGCTTGGCCCATGCACACCCAGCAGATCGCCGTCGTGGGGATCCCCACCGCCACCCGTCCACTGGAGGCCGCCCTGCGTCGGGCGCAGCTCCGGAGTACCCCCGTCGAGCCTGCGGCCGCTCTCCGCTCCCCCGGATTGATCTCCGGCTGCGCGCTCACGGTCTTCTGCTCCCCGCCCGGAACGCAGCCCACCCTTGAGGCGGAGGTCTACGCCGCGGAGGTCGGCGCGCTGCATGTCGCCTGGGATGCCTCTGGCGCGCTCGTCGGGCCGTTCGTCGCCCCCGGCCACGGCCCATGCCCGAGCTGCCTGGCCCAGGCCGGCTCACCGGCGGGCGGTGGAACACACCGGGCGCTGGTGAGCTGGGCCAGCTCCCTGGCCGCCCTCCAGGTCCGTGACGTACTCCGCGGCAGCACGGACCTGGTGGGGGTCGGCTGGGTCTGGCGGCTCGAGCACCCGGGGCTGAGCCTCACCGCGTGGACCAGGAAGGCGGGGTGCCCGACGGTGGGCTGCGCTCAGCCCTGATGGCTGCGCACCACCTTCAGCGCGCCGCCCCCGTAGCGCTCAACCTTCACCCGCCCGATGCCGGGAAGACGCAGCAGATCCGCCTCCGTGGCGGGGGCGGCCTCGGCGATGGCTTGCAGTGTGGCGTCGGTGAACACCACGAAAGCCGGCACGGACGCTTCGTCCGCGGCCGCCTTGCGCCAGGCCCGCAGCGCCTCGAACAGACCCTCGTCGTAGCTGACCTCACAGTCCGGGTGCCGGCTCAGCTTCCGTTCCGCGGCGGTATGGAGGTGGAGGCCGCAGACCCGACAGGTCCGGGAGCGGGCCGAGGTGGCCTTCTCCTTGGTCTTCCGGGCGACGGTGGAGGGTCCCGAGACCTGATCGGCGATGAATCGCGATCGGGTGGCGCTTCCCTTCCCGGCGGCCCAGCTGACCCGCAGCTCGCGCTTCGCCCGCGTGAAGCCGACGTAGAGCAACCTTCGTTCCTCGGAGAGGCTCGGCTCCTCCTGGCTCAACACGAACGGGATCATGCCCTCGCGCACGCCGACGATGGCCACACCGTCCCACTCGAGTCCCTTGGCGGCGTGCAGGGTGGCCAACGTCACCGCCTCGGCCACCGGGCCGGCCTGCCAGGCGGAGCGCTCACGCAGCCACTCCGCAGCCTCCGAGGCGGGCCATGTGCCCCTGGCGGCGGCCTCGTCGACAACCATGCCCCTCAGGGCGGACAGCGACTCCCAGCGCTCGCGCTGCCGGCCCTGGCCGGCCGGCGCCTCTGGACGCCACCCCAGCGAGCCGAGCACGGACTCCAGCACGGCAGGGGCCTCGGTCTCACCCCCACGCTCGACGGCCCTGCCGAACTCCAGCAGCGCCTGGCGCACCTCCGCCCGGTCGTAGAACTTCTCCGTGCCGCGCACCGAGTAGGGAATGGCCCTCTCACTCAGGGCGGCCTCGAGCGACGGGGACTGCGCGTTGATCCGGTAGAGCACGGCGAGCTCGGACCAGGAGGTGCCGGCCGCGTGCCGCTGCTTGAGCCAGTCCGCCAAAGCCCCTGCCTCAGACGCCTCGTCCGGGTGTCCGCTGAAGGTGGGCTTCGGTCCGGAGGCGCGCGTCGGGGTCAGCGCCCCCGGGCCGCCGGGCCGCACGCGCAGCACCTTGTTGGCGGAGGAGATGACCTCAGGCGTGGAGCGGTAGTTACGGAACAGCCGGAGCGTCTCGGCGCCCTCGATGCCCGCCGCGAACCCGAGGAGATACGAGGCATCCGCGCCGGCGAAGGAGTGGATGGCCTGGTTGGGATCCCCCACCACACACACGTCCTGCCTGCCGTCGACCCAGAGCGTGATGAGGCGGTGTTGCAGGGCGGAGACGTCCTGGTACTCGTCGACGACGAAGTGGCGGTAGGTCTGGCGGATGGTGGCGCCGATCTCCTCGTGCTCGGTCAGCAGGACCGCGTTGCACATGAGGATGTCGTTGAAGTCGACGGTGCCCTCCGCAACCTTCTGCTTCTCGTAGAGAGCCATGACTGCGGACACCTGGGCGGCGGAGGCGCCCGCCACCGAGCGCCTCTGCGCCACGTCCGGGTACCGGGACGCCGAGACGTTGCTGGTCTTGGCCCAGGAGATTTCGCTGTCCAGGTCCCTGACCAGTGGCGTGTCCGACTTGCCGAGCACCTGATGGGCGGCGCGTGCCACGAGACCGAACGTGTTCTCCGCCACGCGGGGGAACTCCACCCCGTACGCCTGGGGCCAGAAGAACTGGCATTGGCGCAGCGCCGCCGAGTGGATGGTGCGGGCCTGGGCCCCGCGGACCCCCAGCGAGGCGAGCCTGGCTCGCATCTCGCCCGCCGCGCGCGTGGTGAAGGTCACCGCCAGGGTGGCGGAGGGCTGGTAGCGGCCCTGGCTGACGGCGTGCGCGATCCGGTGCGTGATGGCGCGGGTCTTCCCGGTGCCCGCGCCTGCGAGCACCACCACAGGAGCGTCGAGGAGGGTGGCCACGCGGCGCTGCTCCGGGTCCAGGGCTTCGAGGATATGGTCGCGCATCCCCCCATTCTGGCGGGCGCCCCCGACAAACCGCACTTCACCGATGGCGTCGAGGCACCGATCCGGTTCCGTCGGTGGGGCCAGCTAAGGTGACTGGCGAGGTGGATGAGGGGGACTTCAGGATGGCGGTGACGGCGGTGCTGGGCGCTCGGTGGGGTGCGCTGATGGACCATCTCGTCGAGACGCTGCACGGTCTGGCTCTCGGCCCGTTCGACGCTGCGCGCGTCCTCGTAGCCACCCATGAGACGGGCCGCCTCGTCGGCCAGGAGGTGGCGGCCCGAGTGGGCATCTCCGCGGGCATCGACTACCTGACGCCAGCGGATCTCACCCGGCAGCTGGCCGACGCCGCGGGGGTTCACCGCGAACGCGGGAGGTGGCTCGGCACACCGCTTGACCTGGCGGTCCAGAAGGCCCTCGACGAAGTGGCTGACGGGTATCCGCTGCTGCGTGGGGCCCTCGAGGCAGACGCCCGGCGCCCCGGCCGGCGGCGCGCCACCGCCATCCGCCTCGCACGGCTGCTGCGCAGCTACGTCGAGCTGGCGCCGGAGCTCGTCGCCTCGTGGCTCGACGGCGGTGCCACGGGTCCGGGCGGAGCCGAGCTGCCTGAGGTGGCCGCATGGCAGCCTGAGCTGATGCGGGCGGCTGTGGCCCGGCTGGAGCTGGATCCCCTGGCGGTGCTGGCGGCAGTCGGGGACGCGGCGGGTCGCGACACCACGCCCACGATGCTGGTGGGCATCGACCACGTGAGCGCCTCCGAGCTGCGCGTCATCGAATCGCTGGCCTCGCGGCGGGAGGTGCGGCTCATCCAGAAGGCCGGTACCCCCGGGGCTCACTGGGCCGCCTCGCTTGCCACCCGCACGCTGCAACTCCCCGGTGACGAAGCCCCTGCGCCTCTGGTTGCGCTCCACGATTCCCATGGCGAGGCCCGTCAGGTGGAAGTGCTGCGCGACGAGCTCACCCGGCTGTTCGCCGCGGATCCCACGCTGGAGCCTCGGGACGTGGTGGTGGTATGTCCACAGCCGGAGCGTTTCGCCCCGCTGCTGGATGCCGCCTTCGCGCCAGGCGTGCGGGGCGCGTCCCATCCCGGACGGTCACTGCGCGTCCACTCCGTCGGCCTCACCCCACCCAATCCCCTGGTCCTGCTCCTGGTGGACCTCATGCGGTTGGGGGGCTCGCGCGCCACCGCCAACGGGCTGGTCGAGCTGCTGCTCCGCCCGCCTATCGCCCATCGCTGGCGGCTGACAGACCGGGCCACGATGGTCGAGCTGATCGGCGGCGCCGGCGTCCGGTGGGGTATGGACGCGGCGCACCGCGCGCAGTTCGGGCTCGGCGACGTCAGCCAGAACACGTGGATCCGCGGCCTGGACCGCCTGCTCGTCGGGCTCGCCGTGGCGCCCGGAGAGGACGCAGGCGTGGGTCTCAGCGGCACGGAGGTGGTCACCGCCTCAGACATGGACACGGTGGGGTCCCTCTGCGAGATCGTGTCGCGCCTCCGTCTCCTCGTCGCAGGCACCGCAGCTCCGGCCACCATCCCCGGCTGGGTGGCGCGTTGCCGGGCCGCTTTGGACTCGTTGGTGGGCCTCCCGCGCACCGAGGAGTGGCAGCTGACCGCCGCTGCGCGGGCGCTGACGAGGCTGGAAACCAACCACGCGGCAGATGACACCACCTTGACGCGTCACGAGTTCTCGCTCCTGCTGGCGGACGCCGCGGCCGGCTACCGGCGGCGTCCGGCGGCCGGGAACGGGTCCCTGGCGGTGGTGCCGCTCGGGGAGTTGCCACACGTCGAGTTCAGGGTGGTGGCGCTGCTCGGCGTCACCGACGACGCCGTCCCCGGCCGGGCGGGCGCCCCGGCGGACTGCCTGGACCTCGCGGAGGACATGCCTGATCCGCGGGCACAGCGACGGGAGCAGCTGCTCAGCCACGCCCGGTCCGCCGAACGCCTCCTCATCGTTCGCCAGGCCCGGTCGGAGCGCACGAACGGCCCGTCCGCCCTGCCGGTGGCCGTCGACTGGCTGCTGGAGCGGGTGGGAACCACCCCGGAGCCGCGGCAGCACCCGCCCACCGCCACCTCGGCCGGCAACTTCGTCACCGAGCCCAGCTTCGACTCAGCCGCCTACGCCGGGGCGTTGGCCCGGCGCCGCCGCCAGCCGCTGCCCCGGCGCCATGAGCGACGGCGAGCTGAGGCCCGCAGCCGGCCGGTCGGCGCCATCCCGGCCCAGGTGAGCCTGACCCAGCTCGCCCGTTTCCTCGCCGACCCGGCGCGCGCCTTCCTCCAGTCGGCGGCGGGGATCAACTTCCGGCAGCCGCCGGAGCTGACCGACGACATCCCGTTGGAGACGCGCGGCCTGGACCGGTGGGGCATCGTCAACAACCTCCTTGACGCCTGGAAATCCGGCCTCAGCGGGGAGTCCGTGGAAGTGGAGCTCAGGCAGCGGGAGCTACACCCGCCGCTGGAGGTCGGTCGCCTCGCGTTCCAAGCCGCCCGGACCGATGCCGCCGCGCTGTGGGCCTGCGCGCAGCAGGACTGGGACGCCGAGCTCACCGAACACGCCATCTCCCTGTCGGTGGAGGCCCCCGGTCTGGGCACGCTGCGTCTGGTCGACGAGGTCCGCACCCGCGGCGGGACCGCGGTCACCGTCAGCGCGAGCACCGGCGAGGAACAGGTCATCCGGCCCTGGCTGGAGTCGCTCGCCCTCGCCGCAGCCGGACACACCGCCCCCGCGCGGCTGCACCGCTTGGAGCGAGACTTCGGGCAGCTGAAGCCGCGGTCGCAGGACTTCGCGCCGACGGGTCCGGAGGAGGCCCTCGCCCATCTCGGCGTGATCACCGGTGCCTACATCCTCGGTCAGCAGCGGCTCCTGGCGGTGCCGGCCGCCGCCGCGCTCGCCTACGCCCGGGACGTCCACCAGGGCGCGTTCAACAAGGCTGAATGGGCCGGGCCGTTCCGCAGCTACCACAAGAAGTGGAGCTGGCCGGGGCCGTCCTGGACCCTCTTCTTCGACTCAGACGTGTCCGAGCTGTTCAAGGACCCGCCGCTGCCCCAGGATCCCCCGCTGCCCCAGGATCCCGGCACGCACCCCTCGGCCTTCGCCTCATGGGCGCTCGCCCTCTACACCCCTCTCGTGAGGACACAGTCATGAGCGGATCACCCTTCGACCTCACCGGGCCGCTCCCCCGGCGCACCACCTTGCTGGAGGCCAGCGCCGGGACCGGCAAGACCTACGCCATCGCCGCTCTCGCGGCGCGCTACCTCGCTGAGGACGGACTCGACGCGGGGCAGCTGCTCCTCATCACGTTCGGCCGGCACGCCACCGGCGAGCTGCGCTCCCGCGTGTTCGAACGCCTCACCGGCACCGTGCGGGGCCTCGATGAGGTCCTCGCGGGCGGCCGGCTCCCAGATCCGACGGACGCCGTCGCAGCGCACCTGGCCTCCTGGGATGTCGCGCTGCACCGCTCCCGTCTCGCGGATGCCGTCGCGCGGTTCAACGAACTGACCATCCTCACCACCCACTCCTTCTGTCAGGCGATGCTGCACGAGCTCGGCATCCTCGGGGACTGGGACCCGGCCGAAGAGGTGGGCGCAGACCCGATGGACCTCGTGCGACAGTGCGCGGCAGACACTTACCTGCGGCTGCATCGCACAGATCCGCAGCCCCCGCTGCTCCCCCAGGCTGCGCTGCGGATCGGTGAGGCAGCCTGCACCACCACTCTGGACCTGCTCCCCCCCGAGGGCCCCCACCACCACTTCGCCCAGGCCGTCCGCGGGCTGTACGAGGAGCGCAAGAGCGCCGAGGGCGTGTGCACCTACAACGACGTCATCACCCGTCTTCTGCGGCTGACCCGCGCGGAGGGCAGCGGGCAGGCCGTCGTCGCGGAGTTGAGGCGCAGGTTCAGCGTGGTGCTGATCGACGAGTTCCAGGACACGGATCCAGAGCAGTGGGCCATCGTCGAGCAGGCGTTCGTCAGCGATGGCCGCGCCACCATCCTCATCGGGGACCCCAAACAGTCCATCTACGCCTTCCGCGGTGCCGACCTGCAGAGCTATCTCGATGCCAAGGAGGCGGCGGACGTGCACAGCCTGGCGGTCAACCGCCGCAGCGACAAGGCGCTCGTCGACGGCGTCCTTGAGCTGTTCGAGGGGGTCAGCCTGGGTCATGAGTCGGTCGCCGTCGGCCCCGTGAGCGCGCATGAGACCCAACCCCGGCTCCAGGTGCCCGGACCGCACCGCCTCTGGCTACGCACCGCCACCCCGCGGCAGCTCGGGACGCACTCCTCCGGGGCAGCCATCGACCAGGATCTGGTTGTCACGGTGCGGAACCTGATCTCCCGAGCGGAGTTCACGAGGCGGGCGGAGCCCCGGGTCAGGTACTCCGACATAGCCATCCTCGTGCGCCGCGGGGCACGCGCCCGCGAACTTCGCGCCGTGCTGGAGAATGCCGGGATCCCGGCCGTGTTGACCGGGAGCCAGTCAGTCTGGACCCAGCCCGCGGCCCGCGACTGGGCAGCACTCCTCACCGCTATGTCGGATCCGGCCCAGGCCACGATCCGGCTGGCTGCCCTGACCGCGCTCATCGGCTCGCGCCTGGGTGCGCTGCTGGACCCGGCTTCCTCAGAGCCGGCCCGCGTCTCCACCCTGGTGCGCACGCTCGGCCTACGGTTCGCCGAGGGTGGCATCTCGTCGGTGCTGGGCCACCTGCGCACAGCGGAGGGTCTCGACGGGCGTCTCCTGGCCGAGCCGGACGGCGAACGCGAGTTGACTGACCTGCTCCACGTGGCCGAACTACTCGATGCCGAGGGCGCGACGTCGCTCAGTGGCCTCCTGGCGGTATTGGACGAGCGGGCCGTCGATGAGGACTCGGGGGACGCGATTCGGGTGGCCTCCGATGAGGAGGCCGTGCGTGTGATGACCATCCACGCGGCGAAGGGCCTCGAGTTCCCCATCGTTCTCCTGCCGGAGACCGACGGGGTGAAGGCGAGCCGGTCCAAGCCGTTCACGCTCGTGCACGAGGGCCGGCGTCATCTCTACGTCGGCCCGGTGCCCCGCTTCGACGACCCCCTGGCGCGGACCCTGGACGACCAGAGCCTGACGGAGGAGCTACGACTCCTCTACGTCGGCTTCACCAGGGCGCAGCACTTCTGCGTCGCCTGGCATGTCGAGACCTCCGGGAAACAGCGGGGCGGGCCCCTGGGCACTCTGCTGCGGGCCTGGGAACGACGGCGCCGCGGGGCAGTGACGGGCACCGCGGTGTACCGCACCGACATGGATCTGCTGCCGGAGACGCCCCGGTCATCCCCGCCGGCACCGCGCTCTGCGCCTCCCTTGGAGCTTGCGGTGCTCGAGCGCGACATCGACACCACCTGGCGGCGCACGTCCTACTCGGGGCTGACCCAGGGGCTCCATGAGCAGGCGGCGGCGCACGTCCTGACGGATGAGGCTGCTGTGGTCGATGTCGCGCTGCCCACCCCCGCGGGGCAGACGCTCGCCGCCCCCTCGCCCATGAACGGGCTCCCAGCTGGTGCCGCGTTCGGCACTCTGACGCACGAGGCCCTGGAACGCCTGGACTGGGGGCCGGAGTCCCTGGAGTCCTCTGCCGCCGCCGTCGTGGCGGAGCTCGGCCCGCAGCACGCCCTGGACCCGGGGCTGCATGACACGCTCAGCGCCGCTTTGGTGGCGGTGTGCCGCACCCCGCTCCTGCCGCTGAGCGCCGCAACGCTGGCCGACATCCCCACCGATCAGCGGCTCCCCGAGCTGGACTTCGATCTTCCGCTGGCAGACCGGGGCGCGCCCGCCACGCTGCGCCATCTCGCGGACCTCATGGCGGCCCATCTGCCGAAGGCGGACCCCCTGGCGGAGTATCCGCAGCGCCTGCGCTCATCAGACGCCGCGGACTCCGTGCTCAACGGGTTCCTCACCGGCTCCATCGACGCCGTCCTCCAGCTCGCCGACGGCCGTTTCCTGGTGGTGGACTACAAGACCAACAGACTCGCACCCGCCGGCGAGGCCGAGGTGACGGTGGGCCACTACGTGGCCCCGGCGATGGCGGAGGCGATGATGCAGGCCCACTATCCGCTGCAGGCCATCCTCTACTGCGTGGCGTTGCACCGCTACCTGTCCACCCGCCTTCCGGGCTACACCCCTGAGCGGCACCTGGGCGGCGTTGGCTACCTGTTCGTGCGTGGCATGGCCGGCCCCACCACCCCTGTGGTGGACGGCACGGCCTGCGGCGTGATGGCGTGGCGACCGTCGGCGGACCTGGTGGTGGCCGCCTCGGAGCTGCTGGGAGGCACCCATGCATGAGGTTCCCGTCGCGGCCACCGGCCTGCTCGCCAGCTTCTGCGCCGCCGGCATGCTCAAACCCATCGACTTCCATCTGGCGCGCCGGCTCGCGACGCTGGCCGGCGAGACCGACCCCGAGGTGCAGCTGGCCTTCGCGATGGCCGCGCGCGAGCTGCGGCTGGGGTCGGTGTGCGTGGATCTGTCCACGGCATCGCTCGCCCTGCTCCCCGAGGCGGACCTCGACGGTCAGGCCACCCCTGGGGATCTCCCCGTGCTGGCCTGGCCCGAACCGGGCGGGTGGGTCACCCGCGTGGCGGCCTCCCCCGCCGTCGGGGTCCCGGAAGCCGAGACGCGACCGTTCCGGCTGGACGGCTCCCTCCTCTACCTGGACCGGTACTGGAAGCAGGAGCGTCGATTGTCGCGGGCGCTGAGGCTGCGGAGCTCGACGGAGGCCCCCGCGGTCCCCTGTGCCGCAGTTGCGGCGGCGGCCGGCGAGACCCCCGATGAGTACCAGGAGGCGGCCGTCGCGGCCGCCCTCTCCCACGGCACCACTGTGATCACCGGCGGGCCCGGCACCGGCAAGACCAGCATCGTGGCCAGGATCCTGGACTCGCTCGCCCCCTCAGATCCGCGGGTGGCCCTGGCCGCCCCCACCGGCAAGGCTGCGGCCAGGCTGCAGTCGGCCGTCGCGGAGCGGCTCACGGGCAGCCTGCGCCTCTGGGGCGGCACACTGCACAAACTCCTCGGGGCGCGGCCCCGCTCCATGCATCTCGAGTACGGACCGGCCAGCCCACTGCCGTTCGACGTGGTGGTGGTCGACGAGACCTCGATGGTGTCGCTGGAGCTGATGGGGCACCTGGTGGCGGCACTGGCCCCCGAGACGCGCCTGATCCTGCTGGGGGATCCGCACCAGCTGCGCTCGGTTGAGGCCGGGGCTGTCCTGGCAGACATCGAACAGGCCGGCACGCTGGTGACAGAGCCCGGCGGCCACATCGCCCGCCTGCGCACGAATTTCCGCTCCAACCAGGAGATCAACCGCCTCGCGGAGGCCATTCTCGCCGGCGACCCCGCGGCTGCCCGTCAGGTGATCCAGGAATCCCACAGCATCGAGCTGATCGCCTTCGACGGCACGGCGGACCCCGTCTCCCTGCCCACCGTGCGCGAGGACGTGCTGGCCACCGCCTCCGGTGTGGTGGCCGCGGCCGTCCGAGGCGAGGCGGTGGGCGCACTCACGGCGCTCGGCGCCCACCGGGTCCTGTGTGGACATCGCGAGGGCCCGTTCGGCGTGGGGCACTGGGCGCGCTCCGCCCGCGCGTGGCTCGCCACCCAGCTGCCGGACTACGGCTTCGACGGCAGGCCCTACGCGGGGCAGCCGTTGCTCATCCAGCGCAACACGGACCTCTACCACAACGGCGACACGGCGGTGGTGCTCCAGGGAGCCGACGGCGACCTCGTGGCCGTGGTGGACCGGCCGGACGGGCCACTGTGGGTGGCGCCGGCCCTGCTGGACGACGCGGCGGACCTGCACGCGATGACCATCCACAAGTCTCAGGGCAGCCAGTTCGGCACGGTGTCGGTGGTGATCCCGCCGTCGGGCTCCGCCCTGCTGACCCGCGAGCTGCTCTACACGGCGGTCACCAGGGCGCGGGGACGGGTCCGCCTCTACGGTAGTTGGGAACGCCTCGAGGAGGCGATCGCCACCCCGGTGCGGCGGGCCAGCGGGCTGGCCCGACACTGACCCGCCTGGACCGATCAGCGCCCGGAGGTGCGCACCGCCGCGATGGCGTCGGCAACGTAGGCGAGGTTGCCGTCGTTGAGCGCGGCCACGCACATGCGCCCGGCGTCGGTGCCGTAGATCCCGTACTCGGAGCGCAGGGCAACCATCTGGGGCTTGGTCAGGCCCGAGTAGCTGAACATGCCGAGCTGTGCCGCGATGAACCCCATGTCGTTGACGCCGCGCGCCTCGAGCGCGCCCACCAGTCCGCGCCGCAGCTGCTTGATGCGGTCCCGCATCCCGGCCAGCTCGTGCTCCCACCCGCGCCGCAGCTCCGGGTCCTCCAGCACGGTGGTGACCAACGCGGCGCCGTGGGTGGCCGGGTTGGAGTAGTTGGTGCGGATGCAGATCTTCAGCTGCGACAGGACCCGTCGGGCCGTGTCCGGCGAGGACGTGATCACCGAGAGCGATCCGATCCGCTCTCCGTACAGGCTGAACGACTTCGAGAAGGACGTGGCGAGGAAGAACTCCAACCCCGAGGCCACGAACTTGGCGACGACGGCGCCGTCCTCCTCGATGCCGAAGCCGAAGCCCTGGTACGCCATGTCCAGGAAGGGCATCAGGTTTCGCTCGCGCAGCACCTCGATGACCTGGTCCCACTGCTCCGCTGAGAGGTCGTACCCGGTGGGGTTGTGGCAGCACGCGTGGAGCAACACGACGGTGCCGGGGTCCGCCAGGCGCAGATCGGTCAGCATGCCGTCGAAGTCGATGCCGTGCAGGGCCTCCTCGTAGTAGCGGTAGGAGTCCACCCTGAACCCGGCGCGCGTGAAGAGGGCGCGATGGTTCTCCCAGCTGGGGTTGGAGATCAGGACGGTGGCCGACGGCTCGATCTGCTTGAGGAGATCCGCGCCCACCTTCAACGCGCCCGTCCCGCCCAGGGTCTGCGCGGTGGCGATGCGCCCCTCAGCCACGGCCTCAGCCCCTGGGCCGAACACCAGCGACCTGACGGCCTCGCGGTACGCGGGCATCCCGTCGATCCCCAGGTACCCCTTCGGCTTGGACTCTGCCGCGATCCGCTGCTCGGCTGTGCGCACGCACTCCAGTAGCGGAAGCTTGCCCGTCTCGTCGAGGTAGACACCCACCCCGAGGTTGACCTTCTCCGGGCGTTGATCGGCGACGAAGGCCTCGGTGAGTCCGAGAATGGGGTCAGCGGGGGCAAGTTCGACACGATCGAACAGCTTCATGGTGGGCACCTCTTTCCTCGGTGGCCAGCCTAATGCCAACTGGCCTGCTGTCCAGATCCCCGCACACCGCCCGCCGCGAGGGGGCCCGAGGTGTCAGACTTGGGGCTCTGACTGTCGCTGCAACCAGCGCCTGCAGCGAGGAGGGGCTCAATGAGGATCAAGTTCGGGCAGTCCAAGCAGTCGACGATCGGCATCGAATGGGAGCTCGCCGTCGTCGACGCGCACACGATGGAGCAGGTGCCGGCCGCTGATGTGGTGCTGTCCAAGGTCGAGGACGCGGTCGACGGGCCGATCCGCTCCGAGTACCTCACGAGCATGATCGAGCTGGTCTCGGGAGTGCACGAGACCGTGCCCTCAGCGGTGCGTGAGATGCGCCAGCACCTGGACTTCGCGCTGGAGCTGCTGGAGCCGAAGGGGCTGACGCTCCTGGGCGCGGGTGCGCATCCGTTCGGCGATCCCACTCGACAGCTGCCCGGAGACAAGGCCCAGTACCGGCGGGTGACCGAGCGCAACGCGTGGTGGGGCCGGCAGATGGCCATCAACGGGCTCCACATCCACACCGGCATCGACCAGCGGGCCAAGGCGCTGCCCATCGTCTACGGCATGGCACGGTTCGCGCCCTACTTCATCGCGCTGTCCGCCTCGTCGCCGTTCTGGATCGGCGAGGACACCAGGTTCGCGTCCCAGCGCACGATGGTCTTCCAGCAGCTGCCCACCAACGGCCTCCCTTACCACATGAGCGACTGGGAGGAGTTGGAGCGGTACGCCTCGCAGCTCGAGGGTGTGGGCCTCATCCAGAACCCCTCTGAGATCAGGTGGGACGTGCGGCCCTCCACGTGGGGCACTGTCGAGAACCGCACGATGGACTCGGTGCCCACCCTGATGGAGCTCGGCGCGCTGACGGCCTTCAACCAGTGCCTGGTGGAGCGCATGTCCCGGGCCATAGCCTCGGGCGAGCCCATCGACCGCCTGCCGTTCTGGTTCATGCGCGAGAACAAGTGGCGCGCGGCCCGGTACGGCCTTGCGGCAGACATCATCACGCCCCGCAAGGATGAATACCTCATCCACATCAGCGACGGCATCCTGCGCTGGGTGGAGGAGCTGACCCCGATCGCGGACCAGCTGGGTTGCGCCGAGAACCTCGCCCACGTGGCCGACCTGGTCCGTCTCGGCCCGAGCTACCTGCGCCAGCGCCGGGTCGCCGCGGCCAACGGCGGCGACCCTGTGGCCGTGACCCGGGCGGTCATAGAGGAGCTACGCGCCGGCGCTCCCTCATTCAAGGAGCCCACATGAAGCCCTTCCTGCTGCTCAGCACCCGCCCGGAGGACGACGCCGCCCTGGGCGAGTGGGAGGCCATCGCTCGCCTCGCCGGCCTCCGGGATGACCAACTGCTCCAGATCCGCGTGGAGGAAGCCCCGATGGCGCCGCCGCGGCTGGACGAGTTCTCGGGGGTGTTCCTCGGCGGTGGACCCTACAACGCCAGCGACACGGACAAGTCACCGCTGCAGCAGCGCGTCGAGGCGGACCTCAGCCGCGTCATCGCCGAGGTGGTGGAGCGGGACTTCCCGTTCCTCGGCCTCTGCTACGGAGTCGGGGCGATCACCGCGCAGCTGGGCGGCGTGGTGGACCGCAGCGTCGGCGAGGACGTGGGCGTGGTCACCGCGACACTCACCGCCCACGGCCGGGAGGATCCCCTCTTCGACGGCGTCCCCCACTCCTTTCATGCGTTCACCGCGCACAAGGAGGGTTGCCGGGTCCCGGCTGCGGGATCCACCGTGCTCGCCACCGGCGCGGCGTGCCCGATCCAGGCGTTCCGGATCGGGCGGCGGGTCTATGCCACCCAGTTCCATCCGGAGCTGGATTCGGCCGGCCTGGCCGCCCGGATCCGCATCTACCGCGACGCGGGCTACTTCGACCCCGCCGACACCGAGCAGTTGGTGGCGTTCGCCGAGTCCTCGACGATCACCTCCGCCGTGCACGGCATGCTACGCAACTTCGTGGAGCTGGCGGCTCAGTCCAGGTAGTCCCGGAGGACCTGCGAACGCGACGGGTGGCGCAGCTTCGACATGGTCTTGGACTCGATCTGGCGGATGCGCTCGCGCGTGACGCCGTAGACCTTGCCGATCTCGTCGAGGGTCTTCGGCTGACCGTCGGTCAGCCCGAAGCGCATCGAGACCACCCCGGCTTCCCGCTCGCTGAGCGTGTCAAGCACGTCGTTGAGCTGCTCCTGGAGCAGCGTGAAGTTGACCGCGTCAGCGGGCACCACGGCCTCGGAGTCCTCGATGAGGTCACCGAACTCCGAGTCCCCGTCCTCACCCAGGGGCGTGTGCAGGGAGATGGGTTCGCGGCCGTACTTCTGCACCTCGACGACCTTCTCGGGCGTCATGTCCAGCTCGACGGCGAGCTCTTCGGGGGTTGGTTCGCGGCCGAGGTCCTGCAGCATCTGGCGCTGGACGCGCGCCAGCTTATTGATGACCTCCACCATGTGCACCGGGATGCGGATGGTGCGGGCCTGGTCCGCCATGGCCCGCGTGATCGCCTGCTTGATCCACCACGTGGCGTAGGTGGAGAACTTGTAGCCCTTGGTGTAGTCGAACTTCTCGACCGCGCGGATGAGGCCGAGGTTGCCCTCCTGAATGAGGTCCAGGAACAGCATCCCGCGGCCGGTGTAGCGCTTGGCGAGGGAGACGACGAGGCGGAGGTTGGCCTCGAGGAGGTGATTCTTGGCGCGGCGCCCGTCTTCGGCGATCCATTCCAGATCCTCGACGTCTCCGGGGCTGACCTTGGTTTCGGCAGAGTGCAGTCGCTCGTCGGCGAAGAGGCCGGCCTCGATGCGCTTGGCGAGCTCCACCTCCTCGACGGCGTTGAGCAGCGCCACCTTGCCGATCTGCTTGAGGTAGTCCTTGACGGGGTCCGCGGTGGCACCCGCGGACACCACCTGCTGCTCGGGCTCGTCGGCGTCGTCGGAGTCAGAGAGCGCGAAGCCCTCCTCCTCGACGAGTTCCTTGACGAGCGGCGCCTCGCTGGCTTCGTTGAACGTCGAGTCGTCCACCTCGTCGAGGGAACGCTTCTTTCCGCCGACCGTGAGAACCACGTCCTCCCCCTCGCGCTTGAACTGGACCTCGACCTCACCAGTGGAGGCCTGGGCGATGGTGGGCTCCTCGGCCTTCGCGGTCTTGCCGCGGCGAGTAGCGGTCTTGGGTGCGGCCTGGCCCGCGGTGGCCGGCTTGGCGGCCGCCCGTGTGCGACGGGTGGTGGCCGGAACTGCGGACGTCGCGCTTTCGGCGGCCCTGCGTGTGCGGGTAGGCTTGCCGGTTCCTTCAGCGTCCTGGGTCACATTGGTCCTCTCGCGGGCCACTAGGGATTTCAGCGCGTGCGTCGCCCCGCTTTGGTCAAGGGTGACGCGCCCCATTCTTGCACGCGAAAACCGGCCACTCAAACGGATCGGCCAGGGAAACCCCCACCCCTGGTCAGGGTTCGGGGCCGCGCGAGTCAGACCCAGGTCGCAGTTCTTCGTTCGAGTGCCCGCAGCGGGAACCCTCGGGGCCTCTCGCGCGTTGTTCCGGGTGACGACTGTGCGAAAGGTTTCCAGAGATATGATCACGACTGCGCGTACACGAACCAACGACGGCATCGACGGCAAGGATGCGGTGGGCCTCTACCTCGACGCCATCGCCAAGACTCCCCTGCTCAACGCCCTCGAGGAAGTAGACCTGGCCCGCGAGATCGAGGCGGGGCTCTATGCCCAGCAGATCCTCGACGGGGTTGCCACCTCCGAGGTGCAGGCCACCGATGACGAGCTGCAGGAGCTTGCCGTGCTCGGCGAGCGCGCCATGCAGCGCTTCATCCAGGCCAACCTGCGGCTCGTGGTCTCCGTCGCCCGCAAGTACGGGCGCTCCCAGATGCCCATGCTGGACCTTGTCCAGGAGGGAAACACCGGCCTGATCCGTGCTGTGGAGAAGTTCGACTACGCCAAGGGCTTCAAGTTCTCCACCTACGCCACATGGTGGGTGCGTCAGGCCATCTCGCGGGGCATCGCCCAGCAGGGCCGGATCGTGCGGCTTCCCGTGCATGTGGCCGAGCAGGTCAACCAGGTCTCTGCCGTGCGCCGCAACCTCGAACGCCAGTTGGGCCGCGAGCCGGAGCTGGCTGAGATCGCCGATGAGCTGGGCCTCGAGGAGTCCAAGATCGTGGACCTGATCCGCTACTCGCGGGATCACGTCTCCCTCGACGCCCCCGTCGAGGCCGACGGCGACACGGCTCTGGGAGACCTGATCGCCCGCGAGACCTCGCCCGGTCCGGACGAGATGGTGCTGGACGCCGAGGACCGTGCCCGGCTCGAGGGCATGCTCTCCAGCCTCGACGAACGGTCCCAGGACGTGGTGCGCCGCCGCTACGGCCTCCTCGACGGCCGCCAGGCCAAGCTCGCCGACATCGGCGTCCACTGGGGCATCACCGCCGAGCGGGTCCGCCAGATCGAGCGGCAGGCGCTGGCCACCCTGCGAGCAGGCCAGGGACTCGCTGCCTGACCCTGCGCATAGCTGGTTCCTCCGGACGCCGTGGCCCGTACCCCCTCCCCCGGGGTGCGGGCCACGGTTCGTCCGGGCTCAGGACAGGACCCGGATGAGCCCCTCCTGGGCGCACGACGCCACCGCCTGCCCGTCCTGAAACAACCGCCCCATCGCGAAGCCGCGCGCGTGGGACGCCGACGGCGAGGTCATGTCGTAGAGCAGCCACTCGTCGACGCGCACCGGGCGGTGGAACCACATGGCGTGGTCGATCGAGGCGGCCTGCATCGAGGGGGACAGGAACTCCACCGCGTGGGGAACGGTCGAGACGCTGAGCAGAGTGATGTCGGAGAGGTAGGCCAGCACCGCAGCGTGCAGCAGCGGATCCTCCGGCATCGGCTCCTTCGTCCGGATCCACGCCTTCATATTGCCGCCGCCCTCAACCAGGTCCGGCCTGGCCGCGAGCCGCACGTCGAGGGCGTCCCACTCCGAGACCAGCCGGACGCTGGCACCGAAGCGACGCTCCAGCACCTCGTGCAGCGAGGGGCAGGACTCCGGCACGCCGACGTCGCCGGGCGGGGACGCCGAATGGCTGAGGCCCTCCTCGGGCTTCTGGAATGAAGCGGTCATCTGGAAGATCACCGCATCCCCCTGACGGGTCACCACGCGCCGGTTGCTGAAGGTGCTGCCGTCGCGCATCACCTCCACCTCGAAGTCCAGGGGCTGGTCGATGGCCCCGGGGCGAAGAAAGTAGGCGTTCAGGGAGTGCACGAGTCGGTCCGGCGGCACAGTATGCGCGGCAGCCACCAGCGTCTGCCCCAGCACCTGCCCCCCGAAGAGCCGCTGCAGCAGCGTGGTGGGATGCGGTCCGCGAAACCGGTTCTCGCCGATGGTCTGCAGGTCGAACAACGCGATGAGCTCGGCAACGTCCTTAGGCACGGGCACCATCGTGCCACTCATCGGGCCTGATCATCGGGCCTGGCGGATGGCCTGTCTGATGCGTTTGGCGGAGACGGGCACCGCGGTGCGCAGCTGCTGCGCGAACAGGCTCACCCGGAACTCCTCCAGGAGGAAGGCGATCTCCTCGACGGCCGGGGGCAGCGGGCCGCTGGGCAGGGAGTCGGTCAGCTCGGCGTAGGCGTCCTCCACCTCGTCGATCTCCGCCTGGAGCCGGGCGTCGCGCTCCGGTTGCTCGGCCGCCGCGCGCAGCCTGGCGACCGCGGCCTGCGCGTAGCGGGGAAGGTGGGCCAACCATGGGTCCGGTGTGGCCGAGATGAATCGGTTGAACAGGAGGTTGTCCAGCTGCGCGGCGACATCGCGCCGCACCGGAGCCTGCTCAGGGAAACCTGGCAGCAGCAGCCGGGCCTGCGTGGCCGCAGCCAAGGCCTGCGCTGCGGTGGAGACCACCTGGCGGGTGCGCCCAGGGCACTCCTGACGCACGGCCAGGGCGACCCGCGCGTAGTCCGCCTCGGTCCGGACCTCGACGATGGGGCCCTGTTCAGCGGCGAGCTGCTCCCCCGCCTTCAACCAGGCGTCGGCGAGAAGCTCGGGCACCGTCGGGTAGGCCGAGTCCGCCAGGGACAGCTTCTCCTGCCTGCCCAGGTGTCCCACCACCCACTTCGTGGGGTCAGGATTGGTGAGGGTGAGGAGCCGGCGGACGCCCAGCGTGTGCGAGCGTGCGGCCTTCTGCGGGGAGTCCAGGACCTGCAGCCCCACGGTGGTGCCCTCATCGACGAGGGCCGGGTACCCCACCACCCCCCTCCCCACGGCGGTCTCCTTGGCGATGGCCCCGAAGGTCCAGGCCCGCTGGCCGGTGCTGGCCCGCTCCCCCGCGGAGGCGGTCAGCTTGGCCGCGACCTTCGGTGCCAGCCGGGCCGCCAACGCGTCCAGGTCGTCGCCGCGGGCGACCTCGCGGCCGTTGTCGATCACCACGAACGTGGGGCGCAGGTGGCTGCCGAGCAGCTCCGGGTGGAAGTCCGCGCCGTCGACGACGGTGCCCGTGAGGGCGGTGAGGGCCCGCCCGAGCGCGTCGGTGAAGCTCCCCTGTCCGACCTCCTCGCGTCCGGCGAGCCAGGCCAGCGCCTTGGCCGCGAAGTCCGGGGCGGGCACGAAACTGGTCCGCAGGGCCTTGGGCAGGGAGCGGATCAGCTCGGTGGCCAGCTCCCTTCTCAGTCCGGAGACCTGCCAGCTGAAGCGGGCGCCGTCAAGCTGGTTGAGGAGCTCCAGCCGCACGGTGATGGTGACGCCGTCGCCGCCTGCTCCCGGATCGAAGACGTACTGGATGGGTAGCTTGTGCTGACCCACGGCCCACCTGTCCGGGAAGTCCGATGGCCGAAGCTGGGTGGCGTCCACCACCGCGTCGTCGATCATGAGGGTGGGCCACTGCTCGCGCGGGATCCCGCGCAGCCACTTGTCCAGCGTGGCGCCCGAGACCACGTCTGGCGGGATGCGGGCGTCGTAGAACTCGTAGAGCGCCTCGTCGGAGATGAGGAGGTCCGGGCGCCGCATCCTGTCGGTCATCTTCGTGGCCTCGTCCAGAACTGCCCTGTTGGCCGCCACCAGCGGTTGTCGCGTCTCCCAGTCCCCCTCGACCAGGGCGCTGCGCAGGAAGATCTCACGCGCCTCGACCGGGTGCTCGGAGGCGTAGTTCGCGCGACGGCCCGCGACGATCGGCACCCCGAACAGCGTCACCCGCTCGCTGGCCACCACGCTCGCGGAGCGAGAGGACCATCGGGGCTCGGACAGGGTGCGGGTGAGCACGTGCCCGCCCACCTCCTCGATCCACTCCGGCCGCACCTCCGCCACCGTGCGCGCCCAGAGCTGAGACGTCTCCACCAACTCGAAGGCCATCACCAGCGGCGGGGTGGAGCGGGCCAGCGACGAGCCGGGCTGGATGGCGAACCGCGCCCCCCGTGCGCCCTGATACAGCGTGAGCGGGCGGCGCTTGCCCGGCTGCGGCTTGGCCTTCTCCTGCTCCACCAGCCCCACGTTGGACAACAGCCCGGTCAGCAGGCAGGTGAGCACGTCCGGCATCGGGCCCCGGCCTGAGGCGTCCAGGTCCAGCTCCTTGACGGCCTCCCGCAGCTGCGAGACCAGATCCTCCCATTCGCGGAACCGGATGAAGCTGAGGTACTCCTCGCGGCACATCCGCCGGAACGCGTTGCCGGAGAGCTCGTGGCGACGCTTCCTCAAATAGGTCCAGATGTTGAGCAGCACCTCGAAGTCGCCGCCCTCCAGGGTGGGCTTGGCGGGGCTGTCCTTGCGGGTGCCGCTGTGGGCGGTGTGGCGCAGGGGCGCGCCGTCCGTGGCCGGCTGGGCGGCGTCCTCGACGCCCCAGAAACGACGGTGGGACTGGTCCGCCTGCGCCTGGAAGGCCGCGGGACGCTCACGGACGTCCGGGACCGTCAGACCGGCCACCACCACGAGGACCGTGCCGAGGGTGTGGCGCCTGGACCCCTCGATCAGCATCCTGCCCAGCCGCGGGTCCACCGGCAGCCGGGCCAGCATGCGTCCGGTGCGGGTGAGCCGGACGTGGTCGTGGCGTTTGCGGGGGTGCAGCGCGCCCAGTTCGGTGAGCACCCGAACACCGTCGTTGATCTGGGAGACCACCGGCGCCTCGACGAACGGGAACGACTCGACATCGCCCAGACCGGCCTGCGCCATGAGGAGGATGACGGTGGCGAGGTTGGTGCGCAGGATCTCGGGTTCCGAGTACAGCGGCCTCGACTCGTAGTCCTCCTCGCTGTAGAGCCTGATCGCGATGCCCGGGCCGAGGCGTCCGCAGCGGCCGGCGCGCTGGTTGGCGGAGGCCTGCGAGACCGGCTCGATGGGCAGCCGCTGAACCTTCGTGCGCGCGGAGTAGCGCGAGATGCGGGCCGTGCCGACGTCAACCACGTAGCGGATCCCGGGCACCGTGATGGAGGTCTCGGCCACATTGGTGGCGAGCACCACCCGCCGGCCGCTGTGCGGCTGGAACACGCGCTGCTGCTCGGCGGACGAGAGCCGGGCGTACAGCGGCAACACGTCGAGGCCGGTGCCCAGCTTGTCGATGGCCTCGGCGGTGTCGCGGATCTCCCGTTCCCCACTGAGGAAGACAAGGATGTCGCCCACCGCGGACTCGGTGACGATCTCCTCCACAGCGGAGGCGATCGCGTCGATCTCGTCCTGGTCCTCCTCGAGCGGCCGGTAGCGCGTCTCGACAGGGAAGGTGCGCCCCGACACCTCGACCACGGGCGCGCCGTCGAAATGCTCCGAGAAACGGGCCGTGTCGATGGTGGCCGAGGTCACGATGATTCTCAGCTCGGGCCGCCGCGGCAGCAGCTGCTTGAGGTAGCCGAGCAGGAAGTCGATGTTGAGGCTACGCTCGTGGGCCTCGTCGATGATGATCGTGTCGTAGCGGCTGAGGAGGCGGTCGTGGGTGAGCTCCGAGAGCAGGATGCCGTCGGTCATCACCTTGACCCTGGTCTGCGCCGTCACCTTCCGGGTGAAACGCACCTGGTAGCCGACGAAATCGCCCAGCTCGACGCCGCACTCCACCGCGATCCGCTGCGCCACGGTGCGGGCGGCGATCCGCCTCGGCTGGGTGTGGGCGATCCGCTCCCTCCCCGCCAGGAGGCAGATCTTGGGCAGCTGAGTGGTCTTGCCGGAGCCGGTCTCCCCGGCCACCACCACCACCTGATGGTCGCGGATGAGCCCCGCGATGCGTTCGGCCTCCGCCGCGATCGGCAGCGACGCGACGACTTCGATGACGGGCTGGTCCGTGGGTGGCGGCAGCGTCATCGAGTGATGAAGAGCGGGCATTCAGCGTGGGCCATCAGCCCTCGCATCAGCCCACCGAGGCTGAAGCCCGGAATGTGGGACTCCCCCACCCCGAGCACCAGCAGGTCGTAGCCGGCGCTGCGGCTGACGAGCTCGTTGATGGGGCTGTCCGCCGCCACGAGGACCTCGTAGGCGACGCCGGGATGCTTCTCCGCGACAGTCTTGGCGATGGCCTCGATGCCGCCCTTCGCGAAGCGCACCTGCTCGTCGAGCTGGTTGGGGCTCAGCTTGCGGGCGAACAGGCCGACGGGGGGCTGGACGGCGTGCACGATCTCCAGCTTCGCGCCGAGCCGCTCGGCCTGAAGGAAGCCTGCCTCGAGGATCGTCTCCGAGCCGGGATCCGTCTGCAGGCCCACGCCCACGACTCCCTTACCGCCCACCGGATTCGGGTGGGCCGCTGCCGAGATGACAACGACCGGGCATGCCGCGTTGGCCACCACGGCCACGGAGGTGGAGCCCACGAACATGCGCTCCAGGCCGGTGGCGGCCCGGCGGCCCACCACGACGAGGTCCGCTACCTCGCTCAGCCGCGACATCACGCCGCCCGGCGAGCCCATCACCACCTCGGTCTTGATCTTGTCCTCGGCGAGGCCCATCTCCAGGGCGACATCCTTGGCCTGTTCGTTGGCGGTGGCGCCGGCGGACTGCAGGATCTCCGGGTCGTAGACGACGCCCCAGGCGCCTGCCATCAGGGTGTCGTCGACAGCGTTGACGAGCAGGAGTTCCCCGCCGTAGCGCAGCACGGTGCCGGTGCCGAACCGGACGGCGCGCAGACCGTCGTCGCTTCCGTCGACTCCGACCACCACCAGCGGTGTGGTGCGTTCAGTCATGGTGGACTCCTAACTCTTGAAGGTTCCCGAGACGACGCGGCCGGCGATCGTGCTTGCCGTGATGGCCAGCCCTACGGTCAGGCCGCCCTCGAGCCAGCTGATGCTGGAGACCGCGGCGTCCGCCGGCCCGCTGATCCCGCGCACGAGCACGGACCATCCCGTTGCGGTCTCCTGGTCGATCTCGTCGACCTGGAAGGCCACCTCCGTGGGCGCCGCCAGGCCCGCAAGGAACGACTCGTGCGTGGTGTGGAAGACGATGACGCCCTCGACGACACGGAAGTTGACCGGCACCACGGAGATCCCCTCGGGGGAGCTCCACGCGACGCGCCCGACCACCGCGTCCGAGACCAGCGCCCAGCACTCATCGGCGTCGAGCCGGGAGAAGTAGGTCACTGCCTGGGGGTCCGTCGTCATGACTCCACTCTAGTGCTCACCAGAGGCGGCTGCGGCCGTCAGAACGTGGTGCGGCCACCCAGCTTGGTGGCCAGTTCGTCGTCGATGCCGTCGGCGATCTGACTCAGGGCGGAGAGGGCCTGGTGGAGATGAGCCGGCACGAAGGGTTGGGCCGCCACCGACAGCTGGACGAAGACCCGGTCCCGGTGCAGCGCGAACCGCCCGTACCGGGACTCGACGTTGAGGTCGTTGAGCACCTCGCAGGCCCTCGACCGGCCCGTGACGTCGTGGACCAGCGCCGAGAAGAGGACCAGCTCGGCGCCGTCGGGGGTGGAGCGCAGGAACACCATGGTGGAGCCCACGCGGATGGCCACGTCGCCCAGCTCGTTGCGCAGCGTGGGGTGCCGGTAGGTCCGACGGAGCTCCTCGTCGACCAGCGAGTCCAGCTCCGCCCGCGACCCCGGCATGACGGCGGTCTCCTCCCGCGACAGCTTCCGTGGGGACAGCGGCGCCCATGCGGTGTTGCCCTGAAGGATCTCGGCGAGTTGGTCCGGTTCGAGGAAGACGGGGTGCAGCACCCCGAACACCCCCGTGAGCGTCTGGGTGGCCAGTTCCGCGAGGGTGGAGGACGACTCCTGGTCCGCCTCCGTGTGGTAGCTGTCCGAGCTCTCATCCGGCGCGCCCCAGCCCAGCTCCCGCAGGGCGGCGGCCTCCGCTGGAGAGGGCGCACCGTCGTCTGCGCCGATCACGTAAGCAGTCACCACCAGGGGCGAGGTCATCGAAAAACGCAGGCCGGGGCGCAGCGCGGCGGCGTCGGTGTTGGCCACGGAGATGGTGAGGTCTGCGCTGGCGTCCATCACCGAGAGCACCTCGTCGAGGCGGAGGGTGAACTCCGCCCAGGCGTGCCTCTGGGTGACGTCGAAATCGAAGTCCTGATAGTCGGCCATGGTGGTCACTCCACCTCCTCCTGCGTCAACCTAGCAAACACCAGCGTCCGCGCTGGTGCCTAGGCTGAGCGGCATGTGGGCAGCGCTCGAGGGATTCAGCACGATCGGCCTGGTGATGGCCGTGGGGTTCGTGCTGGCGCGCGCCCGCCTGGTGGGCCGCTCGGCCCAGCGGGCCCTGGGGGACGTGGCGTTCTTCGTGGGCCAGCCCGCCCTGGTGCTGGTCGCGGTCGCGGAGGCTGACCTGGAGCTCCTGTTCGGATGGCACGTGGTGGCGTTCGGCGGGGCCTGCATCGCCACCGGGCTCACGTTCGCGCTTGTCATGGCCCGACGGTGGCGCACGGGCCGCGCCGAAGCCACCATGGGGTACCTCGCCACCAGCTACGTCAACGCGGGCAATCTCGGCATCCCCATCGCCGCCTTCGTCCTGGGCGACCCGGCGTGGGCGGCGCCCGCCATGCTGCTCCAGGTGTTGGTGCTGCAGCCGACCGCCGTGGCCGTGCTGGAGTCATCCCCCTCAGGGCGGGGGCGCTCCGTGGTGCGCAGCTTCGTCACCCATCCACTGGTCCTCGGCGGCGTCGGCGGGCTGGCCCTCAACCTCAGCGGCCTGCAGCCTCCCGCCATGGTGTGGGCGCCCGTGGGCCTGTTGGCCGATCTCGGCATCCCGGCGATGCTTTTGGCGTTCGGCATGTCGCTGCATTCGAGCCCGCTGCCGCGTCAGCTGTCACGCAGAGCGGTGGCGGCGATCCTCACCAAGTCCTTCGTGGTCCCCGCCGTGGCGTTGCTGCTCGGACTCGCCCTCGGGCTGTCTGGCACCCCGCTGCGTGCCGCCGTCGTGTTGGCGGCGCTCCCCACGGCACAGGTGGTCTTCGTGCACGCCGTGCGCTACGGGGTGGGCGTGCGCCTTGTGCAGGCCACGACGCTCTGGTCCATGCTGCTCAGCGTGCCCGTGATCGTCGCGGCCGGGGCCCTCTTGCGGTGAGCCGGTAGACTGGCGGCTCCGCCGGCCATTCTTCTGGGAGCACCATGTTCGATCCCACCACATGGGACGCACCGTTCGCCGTCGTGGTGCTCGCGCTCTTCGTGATCGTGATGCTGCGCGCCAACGGCACCTACTGGTTGGGGCGGGCGCTGGCGGCCGGGGCCCGGCGCAGCCGGTGGGAGAGGCTCCTCGAATCGAGGCACTACGCCACCGGGGCACGGTGGCTCAACAGGTGGGGCGCGCCGGCGGTGTCGCTGTCGTTCCTCACCATCGGCATCCAGACCATGGTCAATCTCGCCGCCGGGGTGGCGCGGATGCCGCTGCGGCGCTACCTTCCCGCCGTCACCGTCGGCTGCATGATGTGGGCCTTCATGTACGGCACCGTGGGGTTCATCGGCTGGCTGGCCGTCGAGGCGCTGTGGGGCCGCTCCCCGGCACTGACGCTCGCGGTGCTGGCCTTGGCCGCTGCCGGCATCGTCTGGGCGGTGTCCCGCCGCGACCGCGTCCCGGCTGCGGTGCCCGCAGAGTAGTCTCACCCCGTCGAACCACTGCGGCAGGAGGCGTCATGGCGGACCAGGGTCGCACGGACCGGCTGCTGCGCTCGCTGCGCCTGCGGCCCACCGTCCCGTCCCCCGCCCGACCCGCCCCGGAGCCCGTCGCCGTCGACACTGTGCCCCGCACGGCGGCCAGCTGCATCGTCGACGCGGGGATCTACGTGGCGGGTCGGCGGATCGCCACGCCGGGCACGTTCGAGGAGGCGTTCCGGCTGCTCGACGAGCATCCCGAGGGATTCGCCTGGATGGGGCTCTACCGCCCGCGACACTCGGACATGTCGCTGCTGGCCGAGGAGTTCCGGCTCAGCCCCCTGGCCGTGGAAGACACCATCACCGCGCATCAGCGGCCCAAGTTCGAGCGCTACGAGGACGTGCTGTTCCTGGTCCTGAGAGCCGCGCAGTACATCGACCGCAGCGAGACGGTGGACTTCGGTGAGGTCCACGCCTTCGTCGGCGACCGGTTCGTGGTCACGGTGCGGCACTCGGAGACCCCGGACCTCACCCGCGTCCGTCAGGAGCTGGAGGGCACGCCGTCGGTGCTGGCCAAAGGTCCCAGCGTGGTGCTGCTCCGGCTGCTGGACGGGATCGTCGACGACTACACCCCCGTCGCGATGGGCATCGAGAACGACATCGACGAGATCGAGACCCAGGTGTTCACGGGCAGCTCGCGGGTGTCGCGGCGCATCTATCAGCTCTCCCGCGAGGTGATCGACTTCCAGCGCGCGGTTCGGCCCCTCAAACAGATCATCGAGGGAGTCCGGGGAGATCGGGTCTTCGCCTCAGCCGGCGAGCGCAGACGCCAGGAGCTCCGCGACATCGAGGACCACGCCATCGCCATGATCGAGCGGATCGACGCCCTCCGCGAGACCCTGAAGGGCACGCTGGACCTCAACATCTCGCTCCAGGCCCAGCGGCAGAACGAGGAGATCAGCAACATGACCGCCGCCAGCCTCAAGCAGGCGGAGGAGACGCGCCGGATCGCCGCCTGGGCGGGTGTGCTCTTCGTGCCGAGCCTGGTCACCGGCACCTACGGCATGAACTTCCACACCATGCCGGAGCTCGCCTGGGTGTGGGGCTACCCGTTCGCCTTGGCGCTGATGCTGGTCACCGGCGTGGGGATGTACACGGTGTTCAAGCTGAAGGGCTGGCTGTAGCGCTCCCCTCCACAGCCCTCAGGAGAGCTTGCGGGCCGCGCCCTTGTCCGCGGACTGCGCCAGCATGCCGTAGATCTTCAGGGCCGTGGAGACCTCGCGTTCGCGGGCCTTCGGCGCCCAACCGGCGGCGTCCTGCGCGGCGCGGCGCGCAACGAGAGTGGCGTCGTCCACGTTGAGCGTGATGGAGCGGTTGGGGATGGAGATGGTGATGGTGTCGCCGTCCTCGATGAGACCGATGGCACCGCCCGAGGCCGCCTCAGGCGACACGTGGCCGATGGACAGGCCCGAGGAGCCTCCTGAGAACCGGCCATCGGTGATCAGGGCGCATTGCGGTCCGAGGCCGAGCGCCTTGAGGTACGCCGTGGGGTAGAGCATCTCCTGCATGCCGGGGCCGCCCTTGGGACCCTCGTACCGGACGATGACGATGTCGCCGGGCTGGATCCGCTTGCCCAGGATGGCCTCCACTGCGTCGTCCTGGGACTCGGTGACGACGGCGCGCCCGGTGAACTCCCACTGGGACTCCGGCACCCCCGCGGTCTTGACGATGGCGCCATCGGGGGCCAGATTGCCCTTGAGTACCGCGAGACCGCCGTCCAGGGTGTAGGGGTGGTCGACGGAGCGGATGCAGCCGCCCTCGGCGTCGGTGTCCAGCGTTTCCCAGCGGTTGGTCGACGAGAATGCCTCGGTGGTGCGGACTCCGCCGGGGGCGGCGTGGAACAGCTCGACCGCCGCGGGGGTGGCCTTGCCGCTGCGGATGTCCCAGCTGCCGAGCCACTCCTCCATGGTGCGGGAGTGGACCGTCGACACTGCGTCGTCCAGTTTGCCTCCCCGGTACAGCTCGCCGAGAATGGCCGGCACTCCACCGGCGCGGTGCACGTCCTCCATGTAGTACTTCGGCGAATTGGGCGCCACCTTGGCCAGGCAGGGCGTGACGCGCGAGATGGCGTCGATGTCGTCCATGGTGAAGTCCACGCCTGCCTCCTGCGCGGCGGCCAGCAGGTGCAGCACCGTGTTGGTGGAGCCACCCATCGCCACATCCAGCTTCATGGCGTTGGAGAAGGCCGCCTTCGTGGCGATGGAGAGCGGAAGGACAGAAGCGTCCTCCTCGTCGTACCAGCGGCGGCACAGCTCGACGATCAGGCGGCCGGCCTCCTGGAACAGGCCCTTGCGGGCCGACGCGGTGGCCAGCGTCGACCCGTTGCCGGGAAGCGCGAGGCCGACCGCCTCCAGAAGGCAGTTCATGGAGTTGGCGGTGAACATGCCGGAGCAGGAACCGCAGGTGGGACAGGCGTTGGCCTCGATCCGGCCCAACTCGTCGTCGGTGACGCTCGGGTCCACGGCCGAGACCATGGCGTCGACGAGGTCCAGCGACTTCACGACGCCGCCCTCCTTGACCACGGCCTTGCCTGCCTCCATGGGGCCGCCAGAGACGAACACGGCGGGGATGTTGAGGCGGAGGGCGGCCAGGAACATGCCGGGGGTGATCTTGTCGCAGTTGGAGATGCACACCAGAGCGTCCGCGCAGTGCGCGTTGGCCATGAACTCCACCGAGTCGGCGATCAGTTCGCGGCTGGGCAGGGAGTAGAGCATGCCCCCGTGGCCCATCGCGATGCCGTCGTCGACGGCGATGGTGTTGAACTCGCGTCCGATGCCGCCCGCCTCGGCGATGGACTCGGAGACCAGCTTGCCCATGTCGCGGAGGTGGACGTGGCCCGGCACGAACTGGGTGAAGGAGTTGGCCACGGCGACGATCGGTTTGCCCCAGTCCGAGTCCGTGATGCCCGTGGCGCGCCAGAGGGCGCGGGCGCCGGCCATGTTGCGGCCGTGGGTGGTGGTGCGGGACCGGAGTGCCGGCATGAGGATCCTCCAAGGGCAGGCTTCGTACCCACCAAGGGTACCCTCCGGCCGTCACCGCGCCCGGTTGGTCCGCGGCCGACCTGGGTCCGCGGCGGCTACTCCCCCGTCGCGAGGGGACGGGACGTGTGGCTGTACTGGGACCAGGAGCCGGGGTAGAGCCGCCCCCTCCCGAGCCCGGCGTATTCCATCGCGATCAGGTTGTGGCAAGCGGTGATGCCCGAGCCGCAGGTGGAGATAACGGCGGCTGCGTCGTCGACGGCGGCGAAGCGCTCGCGCAGCTCCCCGGGGGTCTTGAATCGGCAGCCGTCGGTGAGGTTGCCGGTCATCGGATAGTTGCGCGCCCCGGGGATGTGGCCCGCCCTGGGGTCCAGATGCTCCGCTTCACCGCGGAAGCGTTCGGGTCCGCGGGCGTCGATGACGAACTCACCCGCCGCGGTCTCCTCGATGTCCGCCAGGGCGGAGTCCGGCCAGGACCTCACGGAGAACTCCCCATGGGGTCGCTTCGGCACCTCCGAGGTGAGGGGGCCGTCCCAGGCCTGGATGCCCCCGTCGAGGAGGGCTGCGTCGTGGCCGAGGATGCGCAGCAGCCACACCAGGCGGGCGGCCATCGCCCCGCCCGCGTCGTCGTAGGCCACGATCGTGTCCGTGTCGCTGATGCCCAGGTGGGCCAGTCCTTCGGCGAAGGTGGCCGGGTCCGGGAGCGGATGGCGCCCACGGGCCTTCGACGGCGGGTCCGCCAACACGTCGTCCATGGCGACGAACACGGCGCCGGGGATGTGCCCCGCGGCGTAGGCGTCGCGCCCCGAGCGTCCGTCGAGGTAGTGGCGCACGTCTGCGACGATCGCGTCGGGATGGGCGGCAAGCCAGCCCTGGTCAACCACTGGAGGAATCACGCGCCCAGCCTACGACCTTCACTCCATGGCTCGCCGCCCGCCCAGGACAGCCCGCCCCCGGTAGCAGCCGGGACGGTCAGCGCGCGGCCGACACCAGCGCCAGCAGCGCGGCGGCGTATGCCTCGGCGGGATCGTCGGCGATGAAGGAACGGGCGGGCTGGCTCGGGATCTCGATCACGACGGCATATTCGCCTGTCTGTGACCTGCCGAGCGAACGGAACGTGCCGCCCAGCAGCTCGCGCAACTGGTCCTCGCGCGGCAGCCACAGCGCCTTGTCCGCCGGCACCGAGTCCAACGCCCATTCGGTGGTGCCGTTGAAAGCCAGCAGAGTCCCCGTGGCGTGGTCTCTGGCCTCCACCACCATGTTGGCCAGCGTGAACACTTCGTCCTCGAGGTCGAGCGCCTGAACCAGGAACCGGTCCCCCTCCGCGGGTTTCCAGACCACCCCGGCGCTCGCCAACCGTTCGGCCGTCGAACGTGAAATCATCTCTCTTCTCCTTCGTGCCTGTGGCGGGTCACAGGACCTTGCTCAGGAAGTCCTGCGTCCGTGGTTCCCGTGGGGAGCCGAACAGCTCCGACGGCGGGCCCTCCTCCACAATGCTGCCCTCTGCCATGAACAGGACCCTGTCGCACACCTCGCGGGCGAATCCCATCTCGTGGGTCACGATCACCATGGTCATGCCCTCCGCGGCCAACGTGCGGATGACCGCGAGCACCTCCCCCACCATTTCGGGGTCGAGGGCGCTGGTGGCCTCGTCGAACAGCATCACATCCGGCCGCATCGCCAACGCCCGCGCGATCGCGACGCGCTGCTTCTGCCCACCTGAGAGCTGTGCCGGTCTGGCGTCCACCTTGTCAGCCAGCTGAACGCGGGTGAGGAGCTCGACCGCCCTGTCGTGGGCCTCAGCCTTGGACATCCGCTTGAGCTGGACGGGGGCCAGCATGATGTTCTCCGCGACCGTCATGTGCGGGAACAGGTTGAAGTGTTGGAAGACCATCCCGATCCGTTGACGGACCACGTCGATATCCGTCTTGGGATCGGTGAGGTCCTGACCCTCGAAGACGATGCGGCCGCTCGTGGGCTCCTCGAGCTTGTTCAGGCAGCGCAGGAACGTGGATTTGCCGGAACCGGACGGTCCGATGACGGTGACGACCTCACCCTCTCGGATCGAGACGTCCAGGCCCTTGAGCACCTCAAGCGTGCCGAAGGACTTGCGAAGGTCCTTGACCTCGAGCAGTGGACTGGTCTGCGTGGTCACTTGTTGAACCTCCGGTCGACGGCGTTGGACAGCATGGTCAGGGCCTTGATGACGATGAGATACAGCGCACCCACGATCAGCCAGATCTCCGCGGATCGGAAGTTGTTGGCGATGATCTGCTGACCCTGATAGGTCAGCTCGGCCAGGCCAAGGACCGCCAGCAGCGACGTGTCCTTCAGCGTGATGACGAACTGATTGATGAACGACGGCGTCATGATCTTCACCGCCTGGGGAACCACCACCTTCTTCATGGACGTCATCCACGGAAGGCCGAGTGAACGGGCCGCCTCGAGCTGGCCGGGATCCACCGACTGGATGCCGCCGCGGACGATCTCTGTCATGTACGCGCCCGCGTTGAGGGCCAGCGTCAGGATGCCGGCCACAAGGACGTCGAGTTTCACCCCGGTCAGCGTCGGCAGCCCGAAGTAGATGAAGAACGCCTGAACCAGCAGCGGCGTCCCGCGGAAGATGTCGACGTAGACGCTCGCGATGGCGTTGAGCACCGCGTTTCCGCCGACCTTGAAGAACCCGAGCACCAGACCGAGAATCAGCGCGAACAGCAGGGACAATGCGGTGGCCGCGATGGTCATCAGCATGCCCTTGCTCAGGGCGGGCAGGCTGGTGACGAGAAGGTCGATGAAGCCCAGGCGACCAGTCTCCGTCGGCGCCTGGAGGTAGGTGTCGAGCACGGCCTGGTAGGAGCCGTCGGCCTTCATCTCGGCGAGGCCGGCGTTGAACGCGGCGAGCAGTTCGGGGTTCATCCCCTTGTTCACGGCGAACCCGTACTGGCCTCCGGGCTCCTTGGGCGTCACGGCCTTGAGCCCGTTGCCCTGCTTGATGCCGTAGGCCAATACCGGGTAGTCATCGAAGACGGCGGCCGCGGTGCCGGCGTTGACCTCGGAGTACATGGTGTCTGCCTGGGGCAGCGCCTTGACTGTGAAGCCGTACTGGTCCTTGATCGATTCGGCGAAGGCCAACCCCTCCGAGCCCGTCTTGGCGACGACCGTCTCACCCTCGAGGTCCTCGTACGTTGCGATCGCAGAGTCCCCCTTCACCGCCATCTGGATGCCCGAATCGAAGTACGGATCGGAGAAGTCGAAGATCTCCCTGCGCTCGTCGGTGATCGACATGCCGGCGATGACACCCGCCACCTGGTTGGACTGCAGGGCCTGGAGGGCCGCGTCGAACCCCACCGACTTCACGTCGACCTCGAACCCCTTGCGCTCGGCGATGGCGTAGAGAAGATCGATGTCGATACCGGTCAGCTCACCGCTGGCGTCTCTGAACTCGAAGGGCGCGAACGTGGTGTCCGTGGCGATCGCGTAGGTCTTGCCGGCGACAAGCGGATCGATCCCGGAGGCGGGCTCGCCACCGGCACCGCCCCCGCCGTCGTCCAGGTACTCGTCGAGGATCTGCTGGTAGGTGCCGTCCTCTTTCATCGCAGCCAGCTGCGCGTTGAACTCGGCGAGCAGGGCCCCGTTCTGACCCTTGCTCACCGCGAATCCGTAGGACCCTCCGGGCTCCTTGGCGGTGACGGTCTTGAGTCCGTTGCCCTGCTTGATTCCGTAGGCCAGAACCGGGTAGTCATCGAAAACCGCCGCTGCCGTGCCGGCATTGACCTCGGAGTACATGGTGTCTGCCTGAGGAAGCGCCTTGACCGTGAACCCGTACTCACCCGCGATGGACTGGGCGAACCTCAGGCCCTCCGAGCCGGTCTTGGCGACGACAGTCTGATCGCGGAGGTCCTCGTAGGACGCAATGGTGGAGTCCTGCTTGACCGCCATCTGGATGCCGGACTCGAAGTACGGATCGGAGAAGTCGAACGTCTGTCTGCGCTCGTCGGTGATCGACATGCCCGCAATGACCCCGGCGACCTGCCCGGACTGCAACGACTGCAGGGCGGCGTCAAAGCCCACCGACTTGATGTCTACGGTGAAGCCACCGCGCTCGGCCACCTCGCGGATCAGGTCCATGTCGATGCCGGTCAGCTCGCCGCTGGTGTCGCGGAACTCGAACGGCGCGAAGGTGGTGTCGGTGGCGATCGCGAACGTCTTGCCCACCACATCGGGGTTGGGGGAGGGTGCCGCCTGCGCGACGGGCGCCGCGAGGAAGCCGCCGACCATCAGCACCGCGACCGCCGCGGAAAGCCTGCGCACGTGACCCGACAGATTCAGACTTCTCACAGTGGCGTTCCTCTCCCTGGGCGCCCTCGGTGGGCGCTGGCTGAACGATATCCCCATCAGAGAGGGCCAAGGCCTCGGATCCTGAAAGGGGCGGCCCGGCTCATCGCCGGACCGCCCCTCGCAGACTCAGATCAGCTGCAGCCGCTGGTGGAGCCGCAGCCCTCGCAGACGTAGCAGGAACCGCTGGGCCGCATCTTCGTGCCGCACGTCATGCACAAGGGGGCGTCGACCTCACGGCCGGTCAGCGACTCCATGAGCTCCGCCGTCGTGTGGGCCGTGGTGAAACCGGCCGTCGACGGCGCGTCGATCAGTGAGGGCTGACGAGCCCCGTCGACCTGGAAGTCATCGCCTGCATCGTTGCGCAGGGAGTCCGCCTCGGACATGGCCGCCTCGTCCTCCTCGGAGAGGTAGGACCCGGTCTCGACGTAGCGCGCGCGCTCCGAGGCGGTGTAGATGCCCAGCTCGGCGCGGTCGTCGAAGCTCAGGTAGTCCAGGGCGAGGCGTCGGAAGATGTAGTCCATGAACGACTGGGCGATCCGGATGTCCGGGTCATCGGTCATGCCGGCGGGCTCGAACTTGAGGTTGGTGAACTTCTGCACGAAGCTCTCCAAGGGCACCCCGTACTGCAGACCGATCGAGACCGCGATGGAGAACGCGTCCATGACGCCGGCCAGGGTGGAGCCCTGCTTGCCGAGCTTGAGGAAGACCTCGCCGATGCGGCCGTTCTCGTAGGCGCTGGAGGTCATGTAGCCCTCGGCCCCGCTGACGGAGAAGCTCGTGGTGCGCGACGCCCGGGACTTCGGGAGGCGCTGGCGCTTCGGCCGGTACTCGATCCGAACCTCGGGCTCGGCCTTCTTCTCCTCCTTGGTCTCCCCGTTGCCCTCGGAGAGGGGTTGGCCGACCTTGCAGTTGTCGCGGTAGACCGCCAGCGCCTTGAGGCCCAGCTTCCAGCCCTGCAGGTAGACGTCCTCGATCTCCTCGACCGTGGCCGTCTCCGGCAGGTTGACGGTCTTGGAGATCGCGCCGGAGAGGAACGGCTGGACTGCCGCCATCATCCGGACGTGGCCCATCGGCTTGATGGAGCGTGCGCCCATGGCGGTGTCGAAGACCTCGTAGTGCTCGGCGGCCAGACCGGGGGCGCCGATGACGTGGCCGCTGGAGCCGATGAACTCGACGATGCCGTCGATCTCCTCGGTGCTGTAGCCGAGGCGCTTGAGGGCGCGCGGGATGGTCTGGTTGACGATCTGCATGGAGCCGCCACCGACGAGCTTCTTGAACTTGACCAGGGAGAAGTCCGGCTCGACGCCGGTGGTGTCGCAGTCCATCATGAAGCCGATGGTCCCGGTGGGGGCCAGCACCGAGGCCTGCGCGTTGCGGAAGCCGTTCTTGGCACCGAGGGTGACCACCCGGTCCCATTCGCGTGCGGCGACGGAGTACAGGTGCCTGTCGTCGATGAGCACCCGCAGGTCGTCGTTGGCGGCCTGGTGCTTGCGCATCACGCGCTGGTGCGCCTCGGCGTTGACGGCGTACCCGTTGTAGGGGCCGACGATGGCGGCGAGCTCAGCCGAGCGTCGGTAGGAGGCCCCCGTCATGACAGACGTGATGGCCGCCGCGGTGGAGCGCCCGCCGTCGGTGTCGTATCCCTTGCCCATGGCCATCAGCAGCGCCCCGAGGTTGGCGTAGCCGATGCCCAGCTGGCGGAAGTTGCGGGTGGTCTCCCCGATGGATTCGGTGGGGAAGTCCGCGAAACAGATGGAGATGTCCATCGCCGTGATGATGAGCTCGACGGCCTTGACGAACAACTCCGCGTCGAACGTGCCATCCGGCTTGAGGAACTTCAGCAGGTTCAGCGAGGCGAGGTTGCACGACGAGTTGTCCAGGCTCATGTACTCCGAGCACGGGTTGGAGGCCGTGATGGGGCCGGTGACCGGGTTGGTGTGCCAGTCGTTGATGTGATCGTGGTACTGGATGCCGGGGTCGGCGCACTCCCACGCAGCGGTGGAGATCTTGCGGAAGAGCTCCTTGGCGTCCACCTCTTCGAGGACGGAGCCGTCGGTACGCGAACGCAGCCCGAAGGGGCCACCCTCAACCACTGCCGTCATGAACTCGTCGGTGACCCGCACCGAGTTGTTGGCGTTCTGGTACTGCACGGAGGTGATGTCCTTGCCACCCAGATCCATATCGAACCCGGCGTCGCGCAGGGCACGGATCTTGTCCTCCTCGCGCGCCTTCGTCTCGACGAACTCGACGATGTCCGGGTGGTCCACGTCCAGGACCACCATCTTGGCGGCGCGCCGGGTGGCACCTCCAGACTTGATGGTGCCCGCCGAGGCGTCCGCGCCGCGCATGAACGACACCGGGCCGGAGGCTGTGCCTCCGGAGCTCAGCAGCTCCTTCGAGGAGCGGATGCGCGACAGGTTGAGCCCGGCGCCGGAGCCGCCCTTGAAGATGAAGCCCTCCTCCTTGTACCAGTTGAGGATGGAGTCCATCGAGTCATCGACGCTGAGGATGAAGCACGCGCTGACCTGCTGCGGCGAGGGGGTGCCGACGTTGAACCAGACGGGTGAGTTGAAGGAGAAGTACTGGTTGAGCAGCATCCAGGTGAGCTCGTGGCCGAAGATCTCGGCGTCCTCCTCCGTGGCGAAGTAGCCGAAGTCCTGACCCGCCTTGGCATAGGACGTGACCACCCTGTCGATCAGCGTGCGCAGGCTCTCCTCACGCTGAGGGGTGCCCAGCGCGCCACGGAAGTACTTGGTGGTGACGATGGTGGAGGCGTTGACGCTCCAGGAGGACGGGAACTCCACCGCGCGCTGCTCGAAGATGTTCTCCCCGGTCCGCCAGTTGGTCTGCACCACGTCACGGCGGTCCCACTCGACCTCGTCGTAGGGATGGACTCCCTTCTTGGTGAAGACCCGCTCGATGGTGAGTCCCTTGCGCGGCGCTGCGTCCTTGGTACGCGTGGCGCGTGCGGCTGTCGCGGTCATAGTCATTCCCCTCGGTTTCCTGATGTGTAGCGCTGGAAGATGTGTGTTAGCTGATGAGTGGCTGCTGTGCCGAGACGGGCCCGACCACCGCGGCGGCGCGGCTCAGATCCTTCTCGGCCGCGCTCAGGCGCAGCAGATCGATCTCGCGTTGGAAATCGTCCACGGAGTCATAGTTCTTGTAGACGCTGGCGAACCGGAGGTAGGCGACGGAGTCCAGCTCCTCGAGCGGGCCGAGGATGGCCACGCCGATCTGCTCGGCCGGGATCTCGGCCTGGCCGGACGCGCGCAGCGACTCCTCGACTCGTTGGGCCAGAGCCGCCAGCTGCGCGGCCGTCACCGGCCTGCCTTTGCACGCCTTGGAGACCCCCATGATGACCTTGTCCCGGTTGAAGGACTCGACCACACCGGAGCGCTTGACGACGGTGAGCACCAACTGCTCGACTGTGGTGAACTTGCGCTCACAGACGGGGCAGACCCGCCTCCGTCGGATGGCTGACCCGTCCTCGGTTGCGCGCGAATCAGACACCTTGGTGTCTGTGTTGCGGCAGAACGGGCAGTGCATGACAGGCGGGCCTTCCCTGGTGGACAGCGGAGGCCCTACCTTGCCATGCTGCAGCCGGAACCACAACTTATAGGGGAAAGACACCGCTGTAACTACTAGATGTAGGGACAGCCTAGATCGGGGTCCGCCGGAGGGCAAGGGCGAAACGCCGACGACTTCGCACCTATCGGGAGGCCGTCACATGCGCCCAGGCCGGATCCCCCGCGACGTAGTCCGTCGCCGGATCCACCTGGGCCATGCCCACGAACTGGGCGGCAGACAGGGTGAGCCCGACGGCGGCCAGGATACCGACGAACGCCACCTTCAACGCCAGCAACGGCGAGGCCGTGGCCGGGCGGGCCACCTGGCACGAGGAGACAGTGCCCACGCGGCCAGGCGCGGCGGGCCTCGCCGGGCGGGCCAGGGGTCCCGCGAGCTCTGGCCGGCCGGCCGGGGACACGGTGACCACGCGACGCGCGCCGGCATGAACGACCTTGAAGCTGACTGCTTGTGCTGCGGTCATGACAACCTCTTTCCTGACCTAGAACGCCTGTTCGAAATAAACCTTAGCGCCTCCACCGCCGGAATGAAACACTCGTTCTATCCGGCGTGTCGCGGGAGCGATAGATGCAGTCCACACGAGCCCACTGACACTTTTTTCCGGGTCCCTTCGCGACACGCGTCGACATTTCGAACACACGTTCTCGCGAGCGGTAGGCTGCCGGCATGGCTGAAGAGACGAAGCGCCCACGACGAGGCCGCCCCACCAACGCATCCATCGAGGCCGAGCTCGGCAACATCGCCTCCTTCCCGGACGGGCCGGAGGATGTCCACGGGCTGACGAAGCGCCAGGTGGCCATCCTGCAGGTCGTCAAGCAGTCCATCGAGGAGCTGGGCTATCCGCCGAGCATCCGCGAGGTGGCCGCCCGCGCAGGGCTGGCCTCCACCTCGAGCGTGACCTACCAGCTCCGTGTGCTGGAGGAGAAGGGCTTCCTCCGCCGGGATCCCAACCGTCCCCGCGCCGTCGTGGTCACGATGCCCGGCGAGCAGCATCAGCTGGACCCGGCGCAGTCCTACGACGACGTCCCGAAGTCCGTCGCGGTTCCCCTCATCGGCCGCATCGCCGCCGGCGGGCCCATCCTGGCCCAGCAACAGGTGGAGGACGTGTTCGCTCTCCCCCGGCAGCTGGTCGGCGAAGGCCAGGTGTTCCTCCTGGAGGTGCGCGGGGAGTCCATGATCGACGCCGCCATCTGCGACGGCGACTGGGTGGTGGTGCGGCAGCAGTCGGACGCCAACAACGGAGACATCGTCGCGGCCCTGCTGGACGACGAGGCCACCGTCAAGACCTTCAAGCGCAAGGACGGCCAGGTGTGGCTGCTGCCGCACAACCCGGACTACTCCCCCATCGACGGCACCCACGCCCTCATCATGGGCAAGGTGGTCGCGGTGATGCGCAAGCTCTGAGGGCCTGCTTCAGCGGCTACTCCGAGCCGCGGAGGCGCCGCAGCGCGCGGACCGCGATGTCGCCGTCGGTGGTCATCCAGAACCCAGGCAGCGAGGACTTGAGGTACTCGCCGTAGCGCTTCGTGACGAGGCGCGGATCGAGTACGGCCACCACGCCCCTGTCCTCCAGGCGGCGGATGAGCCGGCCGGACCCCTGCGCGAGCAGCAGCGCCGCGTGGGTGGCTGCCACCCTCATGAATCCGTTGCCCCCGGCATCGTCGACGGCCTTCTTCCGTGCCTGCATCAGCGGATCGTCTGGGCGCGGGAACGGGATCTTGTCGATGATGACCAGCTGGCAGGTCTCCCCCGGCACATCCACGCCCTGCCAGAGCGACATGGTGCCGAACAGGGAGGTCTTCGGGTCCTCGATGAAGGTGCGGGTCAGCTCGGAGAGCTGCGCATCCCCCTGACACAGCAGCGGCAGGTCCGGAAGCTCCCGGCGGCAGTACTCCGCGGCCTGCTCGGCTGCGCGGCGCGAGGAGAACAGCCCCAAGGTGCGCCCCTCGGCCGCCCACATCAGCTGCGCGATCTCGGCGAGCGTCTCAGGGCTCATCCCGTCTCTGCCCGGCGGGGGAAGCCGCTTGGCCACGTAAAGGATCCCCTGGCGGGCGTAGTCGAACGGCGACCCGACGTCCACCCCGCGCCACGCGAAGTTGTCTGCGGGCTCGGCTTCGCCGGTGAGCCTGTCGTTGTAGTTGAGCCCGACGGAGCTGGCCGCCGCCTCGAAGGAGCCCCCGAGCTCGAGGGTGGCTGAGGTGAGCACGGCCGTGGTCTCCCCGAAAACCTGGCTCCGCAGCAGCCCCGCGACATTCAACGGCGCCACGTAGGCGGCGCGGCCGAGGATGTCGGACTCCGTCACCCAGACGACGTCCTCCTCGCTGACCTTGGCGATCCGCTCCGCCACGTCGAAGATCTCCTTCACGGCAGACGATGCCTGGGTGCGTTCGGCGTCGTCGGTGACCTTCCCGAGCGCACTGACCACCTTGCGGGTGACGTCGCGCAGCTGCGCGGCGGCGAACGGCAGCGGCGCGGAGGCCGACAGGATGCGCGTCAGATCGGACTCGGCCAGGGCCTCGCGCAGCACGTCCGCCTGGTCCAGGAAGTCCACCCCGAGGTCGTCGTCGAGCCACGGGAGGGCGCGGCGGGCGGTGCGCTCCACGACGCTAGGGGTCAGTTCGTCTGTGGCGGCGGTGGTGATCCGACTGACCAGCTCGTGGGCCTCGTCGATGATCACAGCGGAGTGTTCCGGCAGCGCGGTGCCCCCGTGCATCGCGTTGATGGCCAGCAGCGCGTGGTTGGTGACCACCAACTGCGCGCTGCGGGCCTCCTCGCGGGAGGCCTCCACGAAACACTCCGAGCCGAAGGGGCACAGAGCCACCCCTAGGCACTCACGAGTGGGGATCGAGATCTGCGCCCAGCCCTTGGCGGTGTGCGACGGCGCGTCGTCACGATCCGCCAGGCCCTTCCGCTCAGCCTCCTCCTCCACCCATTCCCTCAGCGCCAGCACCTCGGCGCCAAGCCTGGAGACGTCGTCGGCCTTGCCCGCAGCCTCGGCCAGTGCGGAGCTGCCCAGCAGCGAGTCCTGTTCGGCCGAGCCGCCTGCCCGCGCCCGGTACAGGCAGGCGTAGTTGGTGCGCCCCTTGAGGATGGCGGCCTTGGGCCGGGTTCCCGTCACCTCCTCGACGGCGTCGAGAGCGGTGGGGATGTCCTTGCTGGCCAGCTGCGCCTGGAGCGCGAGGGTGGCGGTGGCGACGATGATGCGCTCGTCGGTGTCCACGCAGCGGGCGAGCGCCGGAGCGAGGTAGCCGAGCGACTTTCCGGTGCCCGTGCCCGCCTGCACCAGCAGGTGGACCCGGCCCTCCAGCGTGTCTGCCACCGCGTCCGCCATCGCCTGCTGGCCCGGGCGGGCCTCGCCGTGGATCTCCCCGACGGCCGCGGCCAGGATGAGGCCGTGATCAGTCACGGACGAAGGCCACCAGCTCGTCGGCCAGGTCCGGGCGGACGCGTGCCGTGATGAGGGTGCCCTCAGCGGTGTGCTCCAGGGAGTCGATCACGGCGGTCTTGTGGACCTTGTCCACCAGGTCTCCCCGCTCATAGGGCACCATCACCGTGAGCTGCACCTCGGGACGCGGCAGCCGTGCGTCCAGCTCCGCGCGCAGCGGCTCAACGCCCAGGCCCGTGCGGGCGGAGACCACCACCGCGTCCGGATGGTTGGCCCGCAGAGCCATGATGGCGGCCTCGTCTGCCGCGTCGGCCTTGTTCAGCACCAGGAGCTCGGGCACCTGGGAGGCGCCGATCTCGTTGAGCACGGTGCGGACCGCGGCGATCTGCCCCTCCGGGTCAGGGTCTGAGGCATCCACGACATGCAGCAGCAGGTCCGCCTGAGCGGACTCCTCCAGCGTGGAGCGGAAGGCCTCGACGAGGTCGTGGGGCAGATGCCTGACGAACCCCACGGTGTCCGTCAGCGTGAAGACGCGGCCGTCGTCCGTCTCGGTGCGCCGCGTGGTGGGATCCAGCGTGGCGAACAGCGCGTCTTCGACCAGGACCCCCGCCCCGGTCAGCCTGTTGAGCAGCGAGGACTTGCCCGCATTGGTGTAGCCGACGATGGCCACCGACGGCACCTGATGGCGCCGCCTCTCGGCGCGCTTTCCCTCCCGCGTGGCGTCCATCTCCCGGAGCCGCCGCCGCAGCACCGCGATCCTGCTGTAGATCCGGCGCCGGTCCGTCTCGATCTTCGTCTCGCCGGGGCCACGGCCTCCGATGCCGGCTCCCCCCGCGGCGCGGCCACCCGCCTGGCGGGAGAGGTTTCCGCCCCATCCGCGGAGCCGCTGCTTCAGATACTGCAGCTGCGCCAGCTCCACCTGTGCCTTGCCCTCGGCGCTCTTGGCATGTTGGGCGAAGATGTCCACGATCAGTGCGGTGCGGTCCACCACCTTCACCTTGATCCGGTCTTCCAGGTTGCGCAGCTGCGCGGGCTCCAGTTCGCCGTCGCAGATGACGGTGTCCGCGCCGGTGGAGCGCACCGTTTCCGCGACCTCTTCCACCTTGCCTCGACCCACGTAGGTGGCCGGGTCAGGGTGGCTGCGCCGCTGGACCAGCTCTGCCAACACTTCGGAGCCGGCCGTTTCCGCGAGCAGCCTCAGCTCAGTCATCGCGTTGTCTGCGTCCTCCTGAGTGCCGGAGGTCCAGACGCTCACCAGCACCACCCGCTCGAGGCGCAGCTGGCGGTACTCGACCTCGGTGACGTCTTCCAGCTCGGTGCGCAACCCCGCGACCCTGCGCAGCGAGCGCCGGGCCTCAAGGTCTTCCTGGTCTCCGTCGAGGTCCGGCTCGGGTTCGGCGTCGAAGTCGAGCTGCTCGTCAAGTGAATGTTCTGTCATCGTGGGCCCCATTGTCCCAGCCCACACGCCGTAACCCAAGCTGCGGGAGCCTGGCTGTGGATAACCCGCGACGGATCAGATCCAGAACTCGCCGCGACCCACGATCACGGCGGGGCCGGTCAGCCGCGCCTCGCCGTCGACGAACTCGGCCGTCAGCTCCCCGCCGGGCACGGTGACGACGACTGGGCCGGGATGCCCGGAGCTGTTCCGGTGGGCGGCGGCTGCGGCCACCACGCCGGTGCCGCAGCTCATCGTCTCACCCACGCCCCGCTCGTAGACCCTCATCGCCAGCCGGCCGGGGCCCTCGACGTGCACGAACTCGATGTTGGCGCCCTCGGGGTAGGCCGACGCAGGCTCCCAGACCGGTGCATGATGCAGCTCCAGCCCCGGCAGGACCCCTTCGTCGACGAAGACCACGGCGTGCGGGTTGCCCACATCCACCTTCACCGCGGGCCACTCGAGGCCCTCGTGGAGCACCGTGACGGGGGTGTCGAGGACTGCGACGCGCCCGATGTCCGTGCTGATCAGGCCGTGCCGGGCGACATCGATGTGCTTGACTCCGGCGCGGGTGGCGACGTCGAAGGACCCGCTGTCCACCAGCTGTTCGTTGATGAGGTGCCGGGCGAAGACGCGAAGCCCGTTGCCACACATCTCCGCCACGGAGCCGTCGGCGTTGTAGTAGTCCATGAACCACAGACCGGGCTCGCCCTCCCAGTCGCGCACGCTACCGGCGCGGACCACCCGGATCACGCCGTCGGCGCCGATGCCCGAACGCCTGTCGCACACCACCTGGATGAACTGGGGATGCATCTCATGCATGCCGTAGGAATCATCGAGGATGATGAAGTCGTTCTTGGTGCCGTGACCCTTGTGGAAGCTGAAGCGCCGCATCGTGACCCTCTCCCGCGTGATCGGCCAATCCTAGCGCGGCAAGCACCGTCGCGACGTTGCTGGTGGCGGTTGCGTCCAGCCAGACGATGCGCGGGTCCCTGTGGTACCACCCGAGCTGCCTGCGGAAGAACCTGCGGGTGGCCGCCTTGACCGCCGCGCGCGCCTCCTCTGCGGTGCTCAGTCCGTCCAGGTGGTCCACCACCTGCCGGTAGCCGATGGCGCGCACCGCCGTCACCCCTTCGCGCAGCCCGACGTCCATTAGCCGCCGCACCTCGTCGACGAGCCCCTGGTCGAACATTGCATCGACCCGTTGCTCGATGCGCGCGTCCAGGGCCGCGCGCTCCAAGCTGAGGCCGAACTGGTGCACGTCGGGTAGCTCGTAGGTCCACTCCGGCAGGCTCGGCCGGTGGCCCCCGGTCAGCTCCGCCACCTCCAGCGCCCGCACGGTCCGGCGTCCGTTGCCCGGCTCGATCTTGGCCGCGGACTCCGGCGCGAGCAGGGCGAGCCGACGGTGCAGCTCCGGCGCCCCGACCCGGTCCAGCTCGGCCTCCCACCGGGCCCGGATCTCCGCGTCCGAGCCGGGAAAATCGAAGTGGTCCACGATGGCCCGGGTGTACAGGGGCGAACCGCCCACCATGATGGGCACCACCCCCCGGGCACGCAGCTCGGCGATGACCGACCGCGCCGCCGCCTGAAACTCGGCCACGGAGGCCCGTTCGGTGACCTCAGCGGTGTCGATCAGATGATGCGGCACCCCGGCCCGCTCCTCGCGGGTCGGCTTGGCCGTTCCGATGTCCATGCCGCGGTAGACCAGCATCGAGTCCGCGTTGACGATCTCGGCGGGACGGCCGGAGGCGATCAGGCTGAGGGCCAGGTCGACGGCGAGTCGGGACTTGCCCGTCGCCGTCGGGCCCACGAGCACGATGAGCGGCAGGGACACGCACGCCAGTGTGCCACGCTGCCCGCGTTCGGTTTGCGCGCCGGGCATGATGGAGGCGTTCTATTCACCTACCCCAGAAGGAGCACAACATGGGACTTTTCGACAACATCGGAGACCTCGCCAAGCAGCACGAGGAGCAGATCGAGGCGGGCATCGAGCAGGCCGGTGACCTGATCGACGAGAAGACCGGCGGCAAGTACGCTGGCCAGGTCGATCAGGCGCAGGCGTTCGCCAACGAGAAGCTCGACTCTGTCACGGGCGACCAGGCGCCCCCCGCCGGGTCCTGACGGGTCAGGCGCAGCCGGCGCTCACCGTTTCGGGCGCCGGCTCGCCCACCGCAGGCATCCCCAGCCCGATGCCCACGGGCTTCGGCTGAGCGGTGGCCGCCTCCCAGGCGTCGCCGCCCCGGGTTCGCCGCAGGTTCCTCAGGGGCTCGTCGGAGTTGAGGTGATGGGGCGCCGCGTGGGTGACCCGCACCGTCGCGATGTCCCCGGGGCGCGGGCGTAGCGCGGGCTCCGAGGGCACAGCCACGTGCACGAGGCGGTTGTCGCGGCCTCGGCCGCTCATCCGGTGTGTCTCCGAATCCTTGCGGCCCTCGCCGGTGGCGAACATCACCTCGATGTCGCTGCCTGCCAGGCGGCGGTTCTCCTCCCAGGCCAGGTCGTTGACGAGCTCCACCAGCCTCTCGTAGCGCTCCTGCGTGACCGCCTTCGGCACCTGGTCCGGCATGGTCGCGGCGGGGGTCCCGGGCCGGATGGAGTACTGGAACGTGTAGGCGGCGGAGAACCGGGCGCGGCGGACCACGTCCATCGTGGCCAGGAAGTCCGTCTCCGTCTCGCCGGGGAAGCCGACGATGATGTCGGTGGTGATGGCGGCCTCCGGCATGGCTGAGCGCACGCGGTCCAGGATCCCGAGGAACCGTTCGGACCGGTAGGAGCGGCGCATGGACTTCAGAATCCGGTCTGATCCGGACTGCAGCGGCATGTGCAGCTGGGGCATCACGTTGTGGGTCTCCGCCATGGCGTCGATCACGTCGTCGGTGAAGTCCTTGGGGTGGGGTGAGGTGAACCTCACCCGCTCAAGGCCCTTCACCTCCCCGCAGGCCCTGAGCAGCTTCGCGAACGCCTGCCGGTCCCCGAACTCCACGCCGTAGGCGTTGACGTTCTGGCCCAGCAGGGTGATCTCCTGCACGCCCTGCTCCACCAGCATCTCGATCTCGGCGAGGATGTCGCCCGGGCGCCGGTCAGCCTCCTTGCCGCGCAGCGCCGGCACGATGCAGAACGTGCAGGTGTTGTTGCAGCCCACGGAGATCGACACCCACGCGGAGTACGGCGACTCCCGACGGGTGGGCAGGTTGCTGGGGAACGTCTCCAGCGCCTCCTTGATCTCGATCTGCGCCTCGCGCTCCACGCGTGCCCGCTCGAGGAGCGTGGGGAGGGAGCCGACGTTGTGGGTGCCGAACACCACGTCCACCCAGGGCGCCTTCGCGAGGATGAGGTCCCGGTCCTTCTGGGCCATGCAGCCGCCCACGGCGATCTGCAGGCCCGGATGACGGGCCTTCACGCTGGCCATGTGGCCCAGGTTGCCGTAGAGCCGGTTGTCCGCGTTCTCCCGCACCGCGCACGTGTTGAACACCACGACGTCGGCTCCGGCGCCGAGCCCGTCGCCTGCCTGCGCGCGGGACAGGCCGGCCGATTCCAGCAACCCGCTGATCCGCTCCGAGTCGTGGACGTTCATCTGACACCCGTAGGTGATGACGTGGTAGGTGCGTGGGTCAGCCATGGTTCCACCATGCTAATCGCCCGCCTGAGGGCCACCCAATCATGGGCCTGCCGTAGGCTCGGCCCCATGACGCTCAACCCCACCGGCACCCAGTTCACCATCACTCACGGCCGCTTCGCCGCCGTCGTCACGGAGGTCGGAGCCACGCTGCGCAGCCTGACCTTTGACGGCCAGGAGGTGCTCTGGACCTTCGCCGAGAACGAGGCCCCCTCCGGCTCGATGGGGCGCCAGCTCCTCCCCTGGCCCAACCGGATCCGCGACGGCCGTTACACCTTCGACGGGGAGAGCTACCAGCTGCCGATCACCGAGGTGCCGCGCACCACAGCCCTGCACGGGCTCAACGACGGCGTCGCCTGGCAGCTCGTCAGCCACACGGCCGACGAGGTGATCCTCACGTCGCGCTACTACCCGCAACGCGGGTGGAACGCGGTGCTGGAGGCCACCATCGGGCACCGCGTCGGCAACGACGGGCTGACGGTGAGCGTCGAGGTGACCAACGTGGGCGCCACGCGCGCCCCCTACGGCTACGGCGCGCACCCCTACCTGGCGGCGGACCTCGCCACGGCGGAGCTCACCCTCCCCTTCGCGCAGGAGCTGCTGGTGGACCCGGAGCGGCTGCTGCCGATCTCCATCGCCGAGGTCACAGCGGAGCACGACTTCCGCGAGACGCGCGTCATCGGCGACACCGAGTTCGACACGGCGTTGACCGGCGTCGACGGCGCGTGGGAGCTGACGCTCACCACGCTCGGGCGCACCGTCACCCTGTGGGCCGACGAGACGCTCCCCTGGGGGCAGGTGTTCACGCAGCCTCAGCGCAAGGCTCTGGCCGTCGAACCCATGACCTGCGGCCCGGACGCGTTCAACGAGGGCCCCACCCACGAGGGTCTGATCGTGCTGGAGCCGGGGGCGTCGTCGCGCTCGGTGTGGGGCTTCCGGGTCAGCTGACCGGCGTCAGTGGGCGGTCTCCGTGGCGCGCGATTCGCGCACCACGGTGATCCTGATCTGCCCCGGATAGCTCAGGTTCCGCTCCACCTCCGCGGCGATGTCACGCGCCAGCGAGTGCGCCTGTGCGTCGTCGACGCTCTCCGGGGCCACCATGATCCGCACCTCGCGGCCTGCCTGCATGGCGTACGCGCGCACGACCCCCTCGTGCGCCATCGCGATGCCCTCGAGGTTCTCCATCCGCTCGACGTAGGCCTCGAGTGATTCGCGCCGGGCGCCGGGACGCGAGCCTGAGATGGCGTCCGCGGCCTGGGTGAGCACCGCCTCGACGGTACGGGGCTCCACCTCGTTGTGGTGGGCCTCGACGGCGTGGACGATGTCCTCGTGCTCGCCGTGCTTGCGCAGCAGCTCCGCGCCGATGAGGGCGTGGGGGCCCTCCACCTCGTGCGTGAGCGCCTTGCCGATGTCGTGGAGGAAGGCGGCCCGCTTGCACACCGCCACGTCCAGCCCGAGCTCCGCCGCCATCACCCCGGCGAGGTGCGCGCACTCGACCAGGTGGCGCAGCACGTTCTGTCCGTAGGAGGTGCGGTAGGCCAGCGAGCCGAGGATCGGGATGAGGTCCGGATGCAGATCCACGATGCCCACCTCGGCGAGAGCATCCTCGGCCTCCCGTTCGATCCGCTCGTGGATGCGGCGCTGGCTGCGCTCGAAGACCTCCTCGATGCGGGCGGGGTGGATGCGGCCGTCCGCCACCAGGTCCGTCAGCGTGAGCCTGGCCGTCTCCCGCCGGACCGGATCGAAGCTGCTCAGCAGTACCGACTCGGGAGTGTCGTCGATGAGGACGTTGACGCCGGTGATCTGCTCGAAGGCACGGATGTTGCGGCCCTCACGCCCGATGATGCGGCCCTTCATGTCGTCGCTCGGGAGATCCACCGTCGAGACCACGGACTCGCTGGTCTGCTCGGAGGCCACCCGTTGGATGGCGGTGATGACGATCGAGCGTGCCAGCCGATCCGCCTCCCGCTTTGCGGTGGCCTCGATGTCGCGGGCCAGCGATGTGGCGGTGAGCTTGGCCTGCCGCTCCGCCTCGACGATGATCTCCGCCTTCGCCTCGGCCACCGTCAGGCCGGCCACGCGTTCCAACTCAGCATTGGCCTGCTCCCGCTCCTCGCGCAGGGCCTCACGCTGCTCGCGCAGCTGGGCACGCTGCGCCTCCATCCGTTGGGCGCGGGACTCGAGGCCCTCTGCGTCTGCAGCCACCCGGTCCTCGCGCTCGTGAAGGCGTGACTCGCGTCTCTCCTGGGTGGCTCGGATCTCCCGCAGCTCGGCGCGCTGCGCGGCGAGCGAGATCTCCATCTCCGCACGCCGTCGCTCCACGTCCTCCATGGCTTCCCGGGCCCGGTCCTGGGCCTTCGCCAGCATCCGCTCCGCGTCTTCGCGCAGCGAGTTGGCGGCCACCTGGGCCGACTCCCGCATCGAGGCCATGTCGTCCCGGGAACGCCGCTCCCAGGAGTCACGCTCCGCCCGTGACCGCGCGGCTGATCGCCACAGGAACCACATCAGGACGAGGACGCCAACCAGGAGAAGGCCTGCAACGATCCAACCGAGCTCGCGCACGGCGCCTCCTTCGCTAGAACCACATGGTTCGCGGGCACCGCACATCTCCGGGCAGACACGCCCGACCTCATGGGTCGGGAAAAGGTTCGGAGCGCGCCAGCGCACTCCGAGGGTGGGCGTCATGCGGTGGCCGAGGCCACCGAGTGGTGTCGTTTCAGATTCACCGGCCGAAGCAGGCGAGAGTTTATGCGGGGTCCTGGAACCTTGCCCCCGAGCCTATTCCTGACCTGTGGAAAACTCAACAGTTGGCACGATCAAAAATCATCATCCGCGACGCCGGTCTCCTCGGACTCCCCCATCACCTCATCGACGACCGAGGCCACCACGCCCCCGTCGAACCCGCGACGGGCGAGTGCACCGTAGAGCCGGCGGCGCGCGACCGCCGGCTCCAGCGCAGCCATCGACCGCAGCCTGCGACGGGCCAGCGTGAGTGCGGCACGGCGCTCGTCGTCCCTGCTGAGCCCTGCCAACGCCTCATCGGCGACGTGACGCTCGATGCCCTTGGTCTGCAGCTCCTGCCTGATCCGCATCCGTCCTCGAAGACCGAACCCCGACCTGGACGCGGTGAGCGCTGCAGCGAACGACGCGTCGTCGATCAGGCCGACATCCGTGAAGCGCTCGAGTATCTCGTCTGCCACATCCTCAGGAACGTTGCGCCGCGCCATGGCGCTGCGCAACTCCTTCTCGGAGCGCTGGCGCACAGCCAGCTGGTCCAGCGCGATCTTGCGGGCCACCTCGAGCTGGGTGGCCCGCTCCGTGGGAACCTCAGAAGTCAACTTCGCCTGTCTCCGGGTTGATCCCCTCAGGGACCCCTTCCTTGTCCACCCCGAGGTGGAGGCGGATGCGGCGCTCGATCTCGGCCGCCACGTCGGGGTGGTTCCTGAGGAAGTTGCGGGCGTTCTCCTTGCCCTGCCCCAGCTGATCCGCGTCGTAGGTGAACCAGGCTCCGGCCTTGCGGATGATGCCGGCTTCCACGCCCATGTCGATCAGGCTGCCCTCACGGGAGATTCCCTCGCCGTAGATGATGTCGAACTCGGCCTGCTTGAAGGGCGGTGCCACCTTGTTCTTGACCACCTTGACGCGGGTGCGGTTGCCCACGCTCTCTGTGCCGTCCTTGAGGGTCTCGATGCGGCGGACGTCCAGGCGCACGGAGGAGTAGAACTTCAGGGCGCGACCACCGGTGGTGGTCTCCGGGCTGCCGAACATGACGCCGATCTTCTCGCGCAGCTGGTTGATGAAGATGGCGGTGGTGTTGGTGGTCTTCAGGGCGCCCGTCATCTTGCGCAGCGCCTGCGACATGAGGCGAGCCTGGAGGCCGACGTGCGAGTCTCCCATCTCGCCTTCGATCTCCGCGCGCGGGGTGAGGGCGGCCACCGAGTCGATCACGATGAGCGCGATCGCCCCGGACCGCACGAGCGTGTCCGCGATCTCCAGGGCCTGCTCGCCGTTGTCCGGCTGGGAGACCAGCAGCTCATCGGTGTTGACGCCGAGCTTCTGCGCGTAGTCGGGATCCAGCGCGTGCTCCGCGTCGATGAACGCGCAGATGCCGCCGCCGCGCTGGGCGTTGGCGATGGCATGCAAAGCCACGGTCGTCTTTCCGCTGGACTCCGGGCCGAAGACCTCGACCACCCGGCCGCGCGGAAGACCCCCGATGCCGAGCGCCACGTCCAGCGCCACGGAACCGGTGGGGATGATGTCGATGGGCTGACGGTTGTCCTCCCCCAGGCGCATCACGGATCCCTTTCCGTGGGCCTTCTCGATCTGGGCGAGGGCTGCTTCTAGCGCCTTGTTGCGGTCCGCTATGGCCATGGGATGAATCCTCTCGAGGACTGGACCGCGAACGGCCAGCTGCTGTGTGGTGTTGTCACTCTAGGAAACGGCTCGGACACTTTTTCAGCCGAGCCACCGCCTGTGGAGAACTGTTGTGGAACCCAGCCTAGGCGAACACTCGTTCGAATGCCGCGCGACACGCTCAACGCTGCGTGTCATCCAGTTCGAGGTGCAGCCATACGGCCCGCCAGATGCGCTTGCAGGGCAGCCCCGCCTCGAGCGCCTCCCGGACCGTGCGGCCCCCGAGTTCCGCGAGCACCACCTGATCCGCCCACACGGCGGCGTACCCGGAGGGCAGCACGGTGCCCATTCGCAGCCACAACTCCACCTCACGCACACCGCCACCGTAGCCGCCCACGCAACCCGCGTTCGACTCACGCGAGAGCGATGAGCGAGGGATGTAGACTCGCTCAGAAAGTTGAGCACAACGCTCAACCGGTGCGAAGGAGCCCGCTCGGATGAATGCGCCTGGACTGACCTCCCACAAGCGCTCAGACCGCATGGTGGCGCTGCTGGCGATGCTCAACGAGAACGGGCCGCTGGCTCTGTCGGACCTGGCCTCGACACTCGGCGCGTCGGCCGCCACCATCCGCCGCGACGTGGCCCTCCTCGCCGCACAGGGACTGCTGGAGCGCACGCACGGCGGCGCGCGGGCGGTCAAGGGCAGGGAACTGCCGGTGCGGCTGCGGGATGGGCGCAATCAGGACGCCAAGCGCCGCATCGCCCGCACCGTCGTCGGGCTCCTCCCTCCGGGGCGGCACGCCATCGGCCTCACCGGGGGCACGACGACGGCGGAGGTGCTGCGCGCACTGCACCACCGCAGCGATCTGACGATCATCACCAACTCGATCAGCATCGGCCTCGAGGCCGCCGAGCAGGGCCAGGCCCGGATCCTGATCGCCGGCGGCGTCCTCCGTCCGAGCTCACTGGAGCTGGTCGGCTCCCTGGCTGAATCCACCATGAAGCTGGTCAACGTGGGCACAGCCGTGGTGGGGGTCGACGGGGTCAGCGCCTCAGGTGGGCTGACCACACACGACGAGATCGAGGCGCGCACCAACTACGCGATGATCGAGCGCGCCGAGCGGGTGGTGGTGGTGGTGGACTCGACGAAGGTGGGTCACGTGACCCTGGCCAAGATGGCCGACATCACAGAGATCCACGCCCTCGTCACGGATGCGGGAGCGCCCGAAGACGAGCTGCAAGGCATCCGCGACGCGGGCGTCGAGGTCTACGTGGTGGAGGGACCACCCAGCCACTGAGCGGGCCCTCTGCTCAGGCGGCCACCGGCACGCGACGCATCCGCTGCGCCTCGAGGGCGGCCAACTTGCCGCTGATGGCGATCATCAGATCCGACAGCGACAGGTCCAGAGCGGTCGCGATGGCGAAGAGCACCTCGCTGGAGGCCTCCTTGTGGCCCCGCTCGATCTCCGAAAGGTAGCCGAGCGAGACCATGCTCGCCAGCGACACTTCACGCAGGGTCATGCCGGTGGACATCCGCTTTTCCCGGAGCGTCTCACCCATCACCTTACGAATCAGAATCGTCTTCACGGCTACCTACCCAACTGGAGGGCTCACTGCCCGTCCTCGGAGGGTGAAACCACGGCAGCTGCCGGTTTGTTCCCGATTGTTTGGATCTACAGAACGCGCAGCAGCATCTCGAAGGCGTGCTCGACCGCGGCGGCACGCACGGCCTCACGGTCTCCGTCGAACACCCTGAGCTCCGTGTACTGGGGAGCCGGCGACATCCCCACCCTGGGGCCGACGACGGCGAACCACACGGTGCCCACCTTGGCGCCGTCTGTCTCCGTGGGACCGGCCACGCCCGTGGTGGCGATGGCCCAGTCCGCATCGCAGCGTGCTTTGGCGCCCACCGCCATCTGGAGGGCGGTGAGCTCGTTGACGACCCCCTCCGAGTCGATCAGCTCCGGATCCACCCCGGCCAGGCGGGCCTTGAGGTCTCTGGCGTAGGTGATGAGGCCGCCGCGGTAGACGACCGAGGCGCCGGGCACCGAGGTGAGGGCCGCACCGATGCCGCCGCCGGTGAGCGACTCGCAGGTGGCGAGCGTCACGGACCGGTGGGTCATCTTCTTGATCACATCTTCTGCCGTGGTCACCAGGCCCCCTCGTCGCGTCCGTCCGGTCAGCCTACCTGGCCCGCCCTGCCCTGCTTGCGGATGTTCCAGGCGTGGCGGAGGTAGTCCGCGCCTGTGACGACCGTGAGGATCAGCGCGGCCCACATGAGCGCCCAGGCGATGAACTGGACGGCGCTCGGAAGGAACTGCAGCCCGACGCTGAAGACGATCAGCGCAAGGGTCTGGGTGAGCGTCTTGGCCTTGCCACCCTTGTTCGCGGCCATGATCCCGTACTTGGCGATGGCGGCGCGCACCCAGGTGATGCCCCACTCGCGCACCAGGATGATGATGGTGAAGAACCACGGCAGGCCCACCTGGCCGGGAAAGGAGTCCAGGATGGACAACGAGACGAAGGCGGCGCCGGTCAGCGCCTTGTCCGCGACCGGGTCCCAGAGCTTGCCGAAGTCCGTGACGAGGTTGTATCGGCGCGCAATGTAGCCGTCGGCCAGATCCGTCAACATGGCGACCACGAACACGGCGGTGGCGGCGAGGCGCCAGCCGAGATCATCCGGGGCGATGAACATGAGCACCACGTAGACGGGCACCAGCAGGATGCGGATCACCGTCAGCACGTTGGGGACGTTCAGGTTGCTCGGTTTCCCGACGGCCCGCTTGGGTTGGCTCATGTCGCCTCCGCGATCAGATCGATTCCGGCCGAATCCACCACGTGCGCGGCCACCAGATCGCCGACCGAAGCCTCGCGATCGAGCGTGACCACACCGTCGGTCTCAGGGCCCTGGTGCATCGCGCGCCCGACGATCTCATCGTCGATGCTCTCCACAAGGACGACGATATCCTCACCAACCCGGTCCGCGGCGCGCGCCTCGCAGACTTCGAGGGCCAGATCGGCCAGGTGGGCGCGCCGCGCCTCGATCTCGTCCTCGGGGAGGTGCCCTGGCAGCCCGACGCCCTCGGTGCCCTCCTCGTCGGAGTAGCCGAAGACGCCCATGACGTCGAGGTTCGCCTCGACGATGAACCCTCTCAGGATCTCGAGGTCCGCCTCGGTCTCCCCCGGGAACCCCGCGATGACGTTGCTGCGGATGCCGGCCGCGGGGGCATGCGCCCGGATCCTGCCGATGAGGTCCAGGAAGCTGTCCGCATCGCCGAAACGGCGCATGGCGCGGAGGACGGAGCGTGAGGCGTGCTGGAAGCTGAGATCGAAGTAGGGCACCACCTTCTCCGTGGTGAGCATGGCGTCCAGCATCCCGGGGCGGATCTCCGCCGGCTGCAGGTACGACACCCGGATCCAGTCCAGCCCGTCCACCCGGCTCAGCCGCGACAGTAGCGTCTCCAGCCGGTGCTCCGTCCCGAGGTCCTTGCCGTAGGAGGAGGTGTTCTCCGAGACGAGGAAGACCTCCTTGACGCCCTGCTCGACGAGCCAGCGTGCCTCCGCCTCGATCTCGTCGACGGGGCGCGACAGGTAGCTGCCGCGGAAGGCGGGGATGGCGCAGAACGCGCATCGACGGTCGCACCCGGAGGCGATCTTCAGGGACGCGGACGGCCCCCCGGCGAGGCGGCGGCGCAGCGTGCGGGGCCCCGAGGCCGGGGCCACACCGTCGGGCAGCGGGGAGTGCCCCGGCACCGCGACACCTCCAGCCGCGGCGGGACGGGCCGACGGCGTCAGCGGGAGCAGCAGGCGGCGGTCGCGGGGGACGTGCGAGGTGTGGTGCTCGCCGTCGAGGATGCCTCGGAGCCGGTCGGCGATGTCGGCGTAGTCGTCGAACCCGAGGACGGCGTCGGCCTCCGGCAGCTCGTCGGCGAGCTGGACGCCGTACCGCTCGGCCATGCACCCGACAGCGACGACGGCGCGCACCGTTCCGGCGTCCTTCAGCTCCGCGGCCTCCAGGAGGGTGTTGATGGAGTCCTGCTTGGCCTGCTCGACGAAGCCGCACGTGTTGACCACCACCGTCTCCGCGGCGCCCGGGTCGTCGACGAGAAGGAACCCACCCACCTCGAGGCGCGCGGCCAGCTCCTCGGAGTCGACGTCGTTGCGGGCGCAGCCGAGGGAGGCGATGTGGACGGAGTGGGTGGCTGTCTTCACCGGGCCATTATCCGCTACCCGGCCGCGAGGTTGGCCAGCACGTCGTCGAGGTCATCGGGCTTGACCAGCACGTCGCGGGCCTTGGAGCCCTCGGACGGGCCCACCACTCCCCTGCTCTCGAGGATGTCCATCAGCCGTCCGGCCTTGGCGAACCCCACCCGCAGCTTGCGCTGCAGCATCGAGGTGGACCCCAGCTGGAGCTCCACGACGAGGCGGCAGGCGTCCAGGACGAGGTCCATGTCGTCGCCGATGTCGTCGACCACCTTCTTCTCGCCCCCGCCCGCGACCGTCACGTCGTCGCGGTAGTTGGGCTGAAGCTGCGTGGAGACGAAGGACACCACATCCCGGATCTCGGACTCGTTGACCCACGCGCCCTGGACGCGGACGGGCTTGCCCGCCCCCATCGGCAGGAAGAGCCCGTCGCCCTTGCCGACGAGCTTCTCGGCCCCGGGCTGGTCCAGGATGACGCGCGAATCGGTCATCGACGACGTGGCGAAGGCCAGCCGGGAGGGCACGTTGGCCTTGATCAGGCCGGTGACGACGTCCGTGGAGGGGCGCTGCGTGGCGAGCACGAGGTGGATGCCTGCGGCGCGGGCGAGCTGCGTGATGCGCACCACGGACTCCTCCACATCGCGCGGCGCCACCATCATGAGGTCGGCGAGCTCGTCGACCACGATCAGCAGGTAGGGGTACGGCGCCAGGACGCGCTCCGAGCCCTCGGGCAGCTTGACCTGCCCGGCGCGCACGGCCTTGTTGAAGTCGTCGACGTGCCGGAACCCGAAGGCCGCGAGGTCGTCGTAGCGCAGGTCCATCTCGCGCACGGCCCAGGCGAGGGCCTCGGCGGCCTTCTTCGGGTTGGTGATGATGGGGGTGACCAGGTGCGGGATGCCCTCGTAGTGGTTGAGCTCCACCCGCTTCGGGTCCACCAGGAGGAGGCGAACCTCGTCCGGGGTGGCGCGCATCATGATGGAGGTGATCAGCGAGTTGATGAAGCTGGACTTGCCGGAGCCGGTGGCGCCGGCCACCAGGAGGTGCGGCATCTTGGCCATGTTGGCCACCACGAAGCCACCCTCGACGTCCTTGCCGAGCGCCACGGTGAGCGGGTGGTGGTCGTTCTTCGCCTTCGGGGAGCGCAGCACGTCGCCGAGCGAGACCACCTCCTTGTCCAGGTTGGGGATCTCGATGCCGATGGCGGACTTGCCGGGGATGGGGGTGAGGATCCGGATCTCGTTGGATCCCACCGCGTAGGCGATGTTGTCCGCCAGGCCCGTGACCTTGCTCACCTTGATGGCCGAGCCGAGCTCCACCTCGTAGCGGGTGACGGTGGGGCCGCGGGTGTAGCCGGTGACGCGCGCGTCGATCTCGAACTCGCGCAGCACGTCCCCGAGCTGGCGGACCACCTTGTCCGAGGCCTCCGTGCGCGACTTCGGCTTGGAGCCGGTGGCCAGCGTCCGGTCGTCGGGGAGCGTGTAGACCATGTCTCCGCCGAGCTGCAACTGCTCGGCCTTGGCGGGCGGGGGCGTGTGCGGCGGCGGATCGAGCTCGCGGTGCGCCTCGGTCTTGGGCCGGCCGGGAGCGGGCCTGACCTCGGGTTCGGCGGGGAGGAGATAGCCCTCGTCGTCGATGTCGTAGACGGCCTCCTCGGAGGGTTCGTCGGCGGGATCGGCCACCAGCGGCGTGTCGTAGGGCACGTCGACGCCCAGCTTCAGCTTGGGGCGCGACTCGTCCGCGTCGCCGTCGGTCTCGACGAGGGCACTGACAAGGCCCTTCGCCCCGGCAGCGAGCTCATGCAGCGGGCGCCCGATCACCACCAGCACGCCGAAGAGGGTGACCAGCACCAGGATCGGCACCGTGACCCAGACGGTCAGCAGTTCCACCAGCAGGCTGGAGGCCACGTGGCCGACGATGCCCCCGGCCTCACGCAGCGCGGTCATGTCGCTGGGCTGGGGCATCCCACGGTTGATGTGCACCAACCCGAGGACGCCGATGGTGATGAGGACCCAGCCGAGTCCCGTGCGCGGCGCGGCATCCACATCACGCGGATGGCGCAGCACCCGCCACGAGCCGTAGAGCAGCACCGCGGGGACCACCACCGAGAGCGAACCGAATACCGTCGAGATGCCGTCCCCCAGGCCCTGGCCCACCGGGCCGGGCAGGAGGAACCAGAACCGGGCCGCCACCACGATGCCGAGCGCCAGCAGGAACAGGCCCCAGCCGTCGCGGCGGAGCTTGGGGTCCACGTCCTGGGCGGCACCGCCGAAGCTGCGCGCGATCCAGCCGACGCCCCCGGCGAGCCCGCGGAACGTGGCGCCGATGCCGCGGGCCAGGGCCCGCATGGCGCGGCTGAAGCCGCCGGGGCCCTGGGGTGGCGCCGCCTTCGCGGGCGCGGGACGGCGCGACGAAGAGCCGGACCTCGACGGGGAGGCCGGCTTCTTGGTTGCCGTTGTCTTGCTGGAACGCGCAGCACTGGTCGAAGAGCTCGACTTCGTGCTGGCGCTCCGCGTGGGGGAAGAGCCGCGGGACGCCATGCGTCCCAACCTAGCCCAGGCCCGCCGCGTGGCCCGTATTTGCCCCGGCCGTTCGGCGGATCCGGCGGGTCAGGCGAAGTGGTCCCAGCCGAGGCTGCCGTCGAAGTGGGCGCCGTCGACGAGCACGCCCCGGCCCTCACGGACCACCCCGACCCTGCGCCATCCGACGGGGAGGGGGGCTCCGGGCGGGAATGTCGCGGCGAGTGCGTGGTCTTCTCCCCCGGCCATCACGAAGCCCAGCCCGGGCTTGCCTGTGGCCGCGGCCACCCGCTGGACCGCCTCGGGAACGGCGAGTGAGGAGGTGTCGACGTCGATGAGCACGTGGCTGGCCTCGGCGATGTGGCCGAGATCCGCCAGGAGTCCGTCTGAGACGTCGAGCATCGCGGTGGCCCCCGCCAGGGCGGCCGCGATCCCCTGCCCGTACGGCACGGTGGGGGTCAGCTGCTCCGCGACCAGCTCCTTGGGTGAGCCGAAGCCGCGCTGCAGCACCGCGAGCCCTGCACCCGCCCAGCCGAGGCGCCCGCAGACCGCCACCACGTCTCCGACCCGGGCACCGGCCCTGGTCACGGCAGGCCTGCCACCGAGGTCTCCGAGGGCCGTGACGCAGATGGCGATGTGCGCCGACGACGACAGGTCTCCGCCCACCAGGCTCACGCCCGCCTTGGCGCACTCCTCCTTGGCGCCCTCCTCGAACTCGGCCACCCAGTCCTGGTCCAGGTCCTTGGGAAAGGCCAGCGCCACCACCACGGAGCTGGGCCGTGCCCCCATCGCCTCCACGTCGGAGACGTTGACCGCCACCGCCTTGCGGCCCACCGCGCGGGCGGGCGACCACTGGCGCTTGAAGTGGACGTTCTCGATCAGCATGTCGGTGGTGACGACCACATGGCCGGCCAGGTCCAGGACCGCGGCGTCGTCGCCCACCGAGAGCACCACGTCGTCGCCGACGACGAGCCCCGAGGTGATCCGTTCGATCAGCTCGAACTCACCCGCCACGTCAGCGCAGCCCCACCGGGCGCGCCAGCGCCAGGTCGATCAGGCGGCCCACCAGCTCGGGATAGGTCATGCCCGTCTCCTGCCACAGGGTGGGATACATGGAGATCTGCGTGAAGCCGGGCATCGTGTTGACCTCGTTGATCCACGCGCCCTGATCCGTGACGAAGAAGTCCGCGCGGACGAGGCCCTCGGCGTCGACGGCGGCGTAGGCACGCTTGGCCAGGGCCTGGAGGCGTGCGGTGAGTTCCGGGGGGATGTCCGCGGAGGCGTCCAGCGCGGCGCCGTTCTCGTCGATGTACTTGGCCTCGAAGTCGTAGAAGCCGTCGGCCGCCTGGACCCTGATCTCACCGACGCCGGAGGCGCGGCAGCCCTCTGGGTCCTCCGGGTCTCCCAGCACCGCGACCTCGAGCTCCCGCGCCCCGGTGAAGCCCTGCTCCACCACGATCTTCGGGTCGAAGCGCTGGGCCTCGTCGATGGCCGCGTCGAGCTGGTCCGGGCCGGTGACCCGCGAGATGCCCAGCGATGATCCGCCGCGGGCGGGCTTGACGAACAGCGGGTAGGTGAGGTTCTCGTTGATCTCCCGGACGACGGCGGCCCGGTCGTGCCGGAGGCGGTGGCCCGACGCGGCCACGTAGGGCCACACCGGGAGCCCTGCGGCCTCGAAGGCCACCTTCATGAAGTGCTTGTCCATGCCGACGGCCGACGCAGTGACGCCGCTGCCGACGTACTTGATGCCCATCAGCTCGAACATGCCCTGGATGGTGCCGTCCTCGCCGAAGGGGCCGTGCAGGAGCGCGAACGCCACGTCCACCCCGTTGATGTCGACCAGCTTCTCGCCGGAACGGGTGGCCACCTCGCAGCCGTGCTCGCCCACCATCCACACCGCGTCGTGCTCGGGGTCCGCCACCTCGGGGACCTTGCCGTCGACGATCCGGTAGCCGGCGATCACCTCGAGTGGGACCTGCGTCCACCGGCCATTGCGGCTGATCCCCACGCCCACCACGTCGAAGCGACTACGGTCGATGGCCTTGAGGACGCCGGAGGCCGTCAGGCACGAGATGCCGTGCTCCGATGACTGGCCGCCGAAGATCAACGCCACGCGGATGCGGTCGCTCACTGGTCCTCCTAGGGGTGATGCGAGCGGCAGTCTACTCGGAGGGTCGCGGCTTCTTCGGCACGCGCCTGCCCACCCTGATGTCGAAGCGATCCGTGGGCGGCTCCTCCCCGCGGAGCTTGCCCACCATGTCCGTCAGCACGTCGAGGATCTCGTCGGTCACCGCGTCGAGCACGTCCGGGGTGGGCTTCATGCCCATGTAGCGGCTGAGGTCGATCGGCGGGCCGGCCATGATGGCCACGTCCTTGCGGCGGCCGAAGATCCGGCGGAACTCGAGCTTCTTCTGGCCGAGGATCAGGTTGGCCCCGATCTGGGCGATGGGGACGACGGGCGCCCCGGAGGAGAGCGCCAGGCGGGCGGCTCCCCGTCGGCCGGTCATGGGCCACACGTCCGGGTCTGCCGTGATGGTGCCCTCGGGATAGATGGCCACGGCCTGCCCCTCCTCCAGGGCTTTCGCCGCGTGGGAGAGCGAGTCCCCCGCACGGTAGGTGCCGCGATGCACGGGGATCTGCTCGCACTGGGTGGCCACCCAGCCGAGCACCGGCACCTTCCAGATGTCCGACTTGCCCAGGAATCGCGGCCACCGGCCGCTCCAGATCACGAACCCGCCCAGCACGATGGGGTCGAAGTTGGAGATGTGGTTGGCCACGAGGATGACGCCGCCGGTGGGCGGGATGTTTTCCTGCCCGGCCCAGGTCTGGCGGGCGAAGATCGGCACCCCGGACCGGGCGAGGTGCCCGATCAGGTGGTAGACCCAGGGAGCGGGCTCATGGTTGACCTTGCGCAGCGGGCGACGCCAAGGCTTCGCGACGGTGACCGGTTTCGTCATTGGGTCATCATGGCAGGTGGCCGCCCTCAGCCGTCGATCCTGAGCCGGAAACCGCGCAGCCAATATCCGGCGATGAGGTCGTCCCAGCCCACGTCGGGCTCCCGTAGGATCCGCGGCCGGCGTCGGAGGAGGCGGGTGAGGAGCACGTCGGATTCGAGGATCGCCAGCGGCTGTCCGGGGCACTTGTGGGCGCCGTCGCCGAAGCTGAGCCCGGCCTCGTTGACGCCGGCGGCGGTGTCGCGGTGGGGGCAGAGGTGGAGCGGGTCCTCGCCGACTGCGTCCGGGTCCGCGTTCGCGGTGCGCACGAAGATGTCCACCAGGTCTCCAGCGGCCATGGTGCAGGTCTCGCCGCGGTCGGTCACCTCGATGGGCTCCTGGACGCGGCGGTAGAGGTGCCCGACGACAGGCTCCAACCGGATGATCTCGTTGAGAATGGCGTGCCGCTCCGGCTGACCCGCCACCAGGTACCGCTCCCGAAGGGCGTCGTCGCCCAGCAGGTGCAGAGCGGCCATGCAGATGAACTCCCGGGTGGTCACCATCCCGGCGGTGCCGTACGTGACGCACTCGACGAGGATCTCGATGTCCGAGTAGTCCTCCGCGATGAGGTGGCTGATGATGTCGTCCTGGGGCTCCTTGCGCCGGGCGCGGATGGCGGGGCGGGCGTCCTGGAGGTGGAAGCGGGCGATGGGCAGGAGCCCGTTGAAGGCCGCCTTCGCCCATTGCAGATTGGTGCGGCCGAGGCCGGGCTTGGTGATGTCGAACGGGGGCTGGTTGAAGAAGCTCACCAGCCGCTTGGCCATCTTCTTCGGCGGCGCTGCCGTGAGCCCGACCACCTCGGCGGTCACTTCGACGGTGTAGTGGAGCGCGAGCTCGTCGAGCGTGATCTCCGGGCCCGCCTCGTCGAGCAGCCTGTCCGCGCAGTCCTCCATCTGCGTCTCGTAGCGTCTGGTGACCACCACGGGGGCGAAGAACCGGGCAACCTTCTTGCGCTGCTCGTCGTGCATCGGCCCGTCAGACATGAGGATGGGGTGGTGTGTGAGGTAGCCCTTGGGGATGGCCTCGGCGGTGAATCCGGCCTGGGTGGTGGCGTGCCGGGCGCGGAGCACCTGTTGGGCGGCGGCGAGCGACCTGATGCGCCACACTCTCTCGGTCCGCTCGACGCGCGGCCCGTCGGGCTCTCCGGGTCGCTCGACCAAGCGGTGTGCCCCCCGGCTCATCGCCCGGCCCCGATCGTCGCGGCGTCTCCGGGTACAGACGGCAGCGGGACGGCGCTGACGTAGACCCGCACCCGGCGCTCATCCGGACGGGCGGCCAGGTGGGCTGGGGTGGGGCCCGCGGCCTCGCGCAGGCCCTTCGCCTCCTCGGTGTGCCGCTCGACGACGGCCAGCAGTTCGTCGCTGAGCGCCTCGAGCTCGTCTCGGGTGAGCCACGCGCTGGTGGATCCCAGCACGCTGGCGTCCCGCCAGCCCTCAGGGTCGTCCTCCAGCGCCTCGACGGCGGCGTGCAGCGTGTCTGCCTGGTTATCGATCATCCACCGGTTGAGGGTCCGCACGGTGTGGGTATCCGGGTCTGCCACCTTGTCGTAGGAGAAGCCGACGGCGCGCCACCAGCGTTCGCGCCCTGTCCCCTCGCCCGCGACCTCCTCGACGAAGCCGAACTTCGCGAGCTGCCGGAGGTGGTAGCTGGTCTGGCCGCTGCTCTCCCCCGTCTCGCGTGCGAGGACGCTCGCGGTGGCCTGCCCCTGGTCGCTGAGGAGCCGATAAAGCTGCATGCGCAGGGGGTGCGCGAACGCCTTGATCTGTTGGGCCGTGGCCGGCCGGGAATGGGTCTTGCGCTCGGACATGATGCAGAGGTACCTTTGCAGAGAAATCTTTGCATAGCTTCTTCTGCATCAGTCTACTGGAGGATCTCATGGCCGTGCGTCCCCTGGATCGACGATTCCGCGTCCACCTGTCCACCGTCGCGCTGGCGAACCTGGCCGACGGCGTGGTCGCCACCGGCGTGCCGCTGCTGGCCGTCACCCTGACCCGCTCCCCGGCGCTCATCGGGCTGCTCACCGCGGCCGTCTGGCTGCCATGGCTGCTGGCCGGCATCCCGGCGGGGGTGCTGGTGGACCGATGGGACCGCCGTCGCACGATGCTGGTGGCGCTGACTGTGCGCGCCCTCCTCCTCGCCTCGGTCGCGGTGGTGGGCGCCGCGGGCGGGCTGAGCATCTGGTGGCTGGTCGGCTTCGCGCTGGCGTACGGGTTCACAGAGGTGTTCACGGACCTGGCCGCCCAGGCGCAGGTGCCCGCACTGGTCGGCCGGGACGGAGCGACGCTGCGGAGCGCGAACTCGCGGCTGCTCGCCGTCGAGCAGGCCGCCGGCGGGTTCGTGGCCCCGCCGGTGGCAGGACTGTTGGTCGCCGTCGGCGCGGCGTGGGTGACCGGGGTGCCGGCGCTCATCGTCGTCGGGGCGGTGGTTGTGCTGGCGCTGGGGCTCCGGGGCCGGTTCACCGCCCCTCGCCCGGCCGTCGACGGCGAGGGTGAGGCCGGCGCCGCAGCAAGGGCCGGGTCGCTCCGCCGCGAGCTCGGGGAGGGCCTCAGCGTCCTGTGGCGGCATCGGGTGCTGCGCCCACTGCTCATCGCCGCGGGCCTGTGGAACTTCGCCTCGACCGCGCTGTCCGCCGTCATCGTGCTGTGGATGGTGGGTCCGGGCTCGGCCGGCGGGCTGACGCCGCAGGAGTGGTCGCTGATCCTGGTGGCCATGCCCGTCGGCGGGCTGCTCGGCAGCGTGGTCGCGGGGCCACTCACGTCTCGATGGCCGGAGATGCGGGTGCTGGTGGCCTGCTGGGGATCCGCCGGCCTGATCAACCTGCTCCCCCTGCTGTGGCCGGCCGCCTGGTCCTTCGCCCTGTTCCTCATCTGCGCGGGAGTGTTCGGCGTCGTCGGCAACGTCGTCAGCGGGTCGCTCCGGCCGCGGATGGTCGAGGAGCGCCTCCTGGGCCGCGTGCACGGCGCCGCCCGCGTGATCGGCTTCGGCACCATGCCGCTGGGGGCCGTCGTCGGCGGGCAGGTGGCGCAGTGGTTCGGGATCCCTGCGGTCTTCGTCGCGGTGGTGGCGCTGATGCTGGTCTCGACGGCGATTGTCGCGGTGCGGGTCCCGCAGCCCGTCGTCGACCGGTGGGAGCTGCGGCCGACCCATGTCGGGGCTGGCGCACCCGACCACGTCGCCGCCTGATCGGATCTCGGGCCTGGATAGCCACCCGCCGGTCTGTCACTCGTGCGGGGCCGGCGGTGCGGCCTGCGCGCTGGGTCTGGGGGTCCCTGTCCCCGGAACGGAAGGATCGAGAGGGCCCAGTGTGGACACGGCGATGACGACGCCCGCCAGGAAGGCCATCGCCAGGACGACCACCAGGGCGAGCAGGCCGTCCCGAACGGCGTCGAGGAGCCGGAGGGAGGCACCGGTGGGAATCCGCATCGTGGTCATGCCCCAAGGGTCCGGCGCGCCGGACCTGAGATCATCCGTGCCAGCACGGATTCCCATCAGCAGCCGGGCGGCGCACACTTTTCCTATGGTGACTCTGCGTCGAGTGGCCGGCGCCGCAGTCCTCGCGGCTGCCACCCTCAGCTTCATCCCTCCAGTCCTGAGCGTGCAGGACGAGGGATGGCAAGCGGTGCCCACCCTCGTCCTGCAACTCCTGACGGCCGCCGCCGCCCTGCTGCTGATGCGCATCCCGGAACACCGCCCGGACGGCTGGTGGATGGCCGGCGCCACGACGTTCATCGGGTTGAGTGCGATCGACCAGGAGGCCTTCCACTGGGGGTACTGGATCCAGATCGTCTTCATGGTGAAGTACGGCGCGGCGGCCTGTCTGATCGTCCCCTTCCTGCGATTTCCGGATCACCCGGCATCACCGCGCAGTGTCCGCCGGCTGGGCCGCGCAGCATGGCTCGTGTTGGTCGGGCTGATGGTTCTGGCCGCGCCGCTCTGGAGCCCGTCCATGAACGCCTACCAGGGACCACCGATCGGGTGGCTGACGCTCTACCCCTGGGAGGCTGCCGCTCGATTCCTGCCTGCGGCAGTGCCGTGGCTCCTCCTCCCCGTCGTGGTCGCGTTCACGGTCCTCCAGTGGCGTCGGCAGCGGACGGCCGGCGGGCCCAACGGCCGCGTGGTTCGGCTCCTGGCGGTACTGACGACACTCATGGCGTGGGGCTACCTGGTGACGATCGTCCTCGAGCAGCGCGAGGCTGCATGGGAGGTGCAGAACGTGGCACGCGTGGGCCACACGACGTTCACCGCAGCCGCTCTCCTGACCATCCTTCTGGTTGCCGTCACCGTCACACTCCGCCGGGCGACGTTCCTCGACGATCTGTTGGCCACCGCCGGCCAGGCGCCAGCACTCGAGACCGTGCTCAGGAGGCATACGGCAGACCCCACCCTGCGGCTCAGGTTCCTGACCGACGACGGCTGGACGGACGCCACCGGACACCTGGTGGGGGACGAGCCTGCTCCCCCGGGCCGCGTGCTGCATCCGGTCGTGATGGAGGCGGGCCGGCCCGTCGTCGAGGCAGAGCTGGATGATCGGCTCGACCCGCGGCACCGATCCGTCGGGTCTCTGCTCGACGCGGCGGGGGTGGTGCTGACGCAATCACGGCTGTCCGTCCAGCAGGCCGCGCAGACGATCGAGCTGCGAGACTCGAGGGCGCGGATCCTGGACTCCGGCGTCCGGCAGCGGCGGCAACTGGAGCGAGACCTGCACGACGGCGCCCAGCAACATCTCCTTGCGGCCCAGGCGGCCCTGTCCCGCGCCGAACTGCTGCAGGGACCCGGCACGGCCACTCAGGCGCTGGAGGAGGTGCGTGAACGTCTCACATCCACGATGGCGGAGCTGCGAGGACTCGCGCGAGGTCTCCACCCGGCCATTCTGAGCCAGGCGGGCTTGGGGGCCGCCCTGGATTCACTGACCGAAATGTCCGACAGGGTGAGCGTGGAGGTGGCGCCGGAGCTGAAGGGGCGCCGATTCGCGCCGGTGGTCGAGGCCACAGCCTGGTTCGTGGCGTCCGAGGCGGTGGTCAACGCGCTCAAGCACGCTGACGGCACCGTGCGCCTCCGGGCCGTGGTGGACGGCGAGGAGCTGGTCTGCCAGGTGACGGACCAGGGTCCAGGTGGCGCGGTCATCGTGCCGGGCGGAGGGCTCGCCGGGCTGCACGACCGTGTCCGGGCAGCAGGGGGATCCTTCCACGTGGCGAGCAGCCCCAGCGGAACCGACGTGACAGCCCGGCTCCCCGCCACCCCGATCGGGCCGCAGTGAACCGGCCGCTCACCGTCGCGCTCTGCGACGACTCGGGCATCTTCCGTCAGGGGTTGGCGCTGCTGCTGGACGCCGCCGGGGTCACCGTGGTCGCGTCCGTCGCGTCCGGCGACGAGCTCTTGGCGACCCTCCGGCGAGCTCGGACCGACGCGGTGCTGGTGGACGTCCGCATGCCGCCGACTCACACGGACGAGGGGATCCGCCTTGCGGCACAGCTGCGCCGGGAGTACCACGACCTGGGGATCCTGGTCCTGTCGACCTACGCGGAACCCGTCTGGGCCATCCGGCTCCTGGAGAGCGTTCCCTCCGGGGTCGGCTACTTCCTCAAGGACCGCGTCGCGGACGCGCGCGCTCTCGTGGACGGCCTAGTTCGGGTGGCAGCGGGCTCGGTGGCACTCGAACCGCTGGTGGTCTCGGCCATGATGGGCGCCGCCAGTCACGCGGATCCCCTCATCCGGCTCTCGGACCAGGAGAGGCGCGTGTTGGCGCTGCTCGCCCAGGGGCACTCGAACGAATCCATCGCGCAGCAGATTCACGTCTCCGAGAGAACGGTGGAATCCCATGTCGCGGCGATCTTCCGTTCACTGGATCTGGCCCCAGACACAGCCGTCAACCGTCGCGTCCAGGCGACGGTGGCGTTCCTGGAGGCCAGCCGCAGCCAGGGACGCTGAGGGAGGCCTCACCGGCATGGCCGTCTCCAGCCGTCCAGGAGCTCAGCGCTGAAGCCCCGCAGGGTCCTGGTAGGGGTCGGTGATCTCGCGGAGCCGGGTGAGCGCCTCCCGGAGCTGGGCCATCCGTCGTCGCCCGAGGTGGGCGGTCCATTCGGCCTCGATGGCGGCTTCCTCGGCCCGAGCGATCGGGGCCGCCTCGCGTCCGCGGGGGCCGATCCTGACGAGGCGGACGCGGGCGTCGGCGGGGTCGGCGACGCGCTCGACATACCCGGCACGCTCAAGCCTGTCGATCAGTGCGGTCGCGGTCTGCTTGGCGACCTGCGCCTGGTCCGCCAGGTCGGAGATCCGGGTGCCGTCAGGTCCGATCCGCGCGGCGATCCGGGCCTGTGCGGCCGTGATATCGGTGTACCCGGCCCGATGCATAGCGGCGAGAATCCTGGTCTCGGCCGCACGGTGGGCGATGAACATCAACACCCCGACATGGAGTTCCTCGGTCATGACGGACCCCTTGATCTGATTCCATCAACGAACTATCGTTGGTTCCAACATCGTACTACATTCGGCCACCCCCAACAGAGAGACACGACGATGGACGACGACACGCTCTGGGAGAGGATCGACACCCAGCGGCTGCGGACCGCGGACCTGCTTGAGCAACTCACCGACGCCGAGTGGCGGCATCCCTCACTGTGCGGGGGGTGGACGGTCCGCGACGTCGCAGCCCACCTGACCCTGCAACAGATGGGGCTCGGTGATCTGTTGCGGATGCTGCCGAAGTACCGCGGTGGCGGCATGAACCGGCTCATCGACGAGTCCGCCCGCGCCAAGGCGGCCGCGCCGGTGGACCTGCTGATCGCCGACATCCGGGCCATGGTCGGCTCCCGCCGCCACAACCTCGGCGTGACGAGCCGCGACACCCTGATCGACATCATCGTCCACGGCCAGGACATCGCTCTCCCCCTCGGCCTGGACCTTTCGGTTCCGGTGGACGCGGCCGCCGAGGCTGCCACGCGGGTATCCACCCTCGGCACACGGATGGCGTCGGTGTTCCGTCCGGTGCCGTGGCGAGGCTTCCGGTTCACAGCCACCGACACCCACTGGTCAGTCGGCGAGGGCCCCGAGATCACCGGTCCCATCCTGGCCATCCTGTTGCTCCTCACCGGACGCCCCGTCGCGCTGCCCCGGCTGGAGGGCGAGGGTCTCGCTTCACTGCGCCAGAGCCTGGGGAGCGGCTGACCCCATGACCGGCCACACCGACCGGGTCACGGTCATCGACGTCTACGCCGATCCGGTCTGCCCCTACGCATGGATCGTGTCCCGCTGGCTCGAAGAGGTTGCCCCCTCTCGGCCTGTTGAACTGCGACACCATGTGATGAGCCTGCGCATCCTCAACGAGGGGCATCATCAGGGCACCGCCTACCAGGCCAACGTCACCCGGACCGCCGGACCGTCGCGGGTGTTCACGGCTGCTGCCGTCCACGTCGGCGAGGGGATCCTCCGTGATCTGTACACCGCCTTCGGCACGAGGTGGTTCGCCCGATGGAGGCGTCCAGACCCCGACGCGCTCCGCGGCACCCTGGAAGCCGCCCTCACTGATGTGGGGCTACCCGCCTGGCTTGTCGAGGCAGCCGACACCGACACCTACGACGGGGCGCTGGCGGACAGCCACGCGGACGCCGTGCGAGGTCTCGGCCGCGGCGCCGGCACCCCGATCCTCCACCTCGACGGCATGCCCTGGTTCGGACCCGTGCTCGACGCGATCCCCGACGGGCAGGAGGCCCTCGACCTCTACGACGCCCTCCTGACGCTCACGAGGCACGAAGCCTTCTCCGAGCTCCGGCGAGCCCGCTCCCGACCACCACGGCTCCCGAGCAGTCATTGAGGACCTCTGACCGGCCTGACGGTATCGCCCACGTGGACGCGACCTGCCTTCGTCACGACGCCGTCCACCCCGAACACGAGCTCGTTGCCCTGGCGGCGATAGTCCGCCAGGGCCTTCAACCCCTCGGTGCGACCCCTGCCCGTGTCGGGATCCAGGTCGATCACCCGGCAGCGAGCGATCGCGCGGCGCACCTCGACCTCGGCCTCTCCCAGGGCAATCCGACGCCCGATCCAGCCGTCTTCGAGGTGCGGCGCGTCCGTGTGCACGGTGAACGTGGCCCGCAGCTGCGCGTCGAGGACCGGCATCCCGGCCCTCCGGGAGAGTTCGACCACCGAACCGCTGGTGATCAGGCTGACGCTGGCTCCGTAGACCACGTCGCCCCCTCCTGCACGCGCCAGCACCACGTCGCGGCCCAGGAACGAGGAGTAAGCCTCGGCCCAAGGCCCGTCGACGATCTCGAGCGTCACCCGGCGCCCCCAGTAGTCGACAGTGCGGGTCGCGCCTGTGAACCCCGGTGCTCCCTCCACCACCGCCCCGGGCAGCGTGGCGGTCAACAGACCGTCGGCCCAGGTGGCGGTGGTCTGCATGAGGGTGGGGTTCTCGACGGTGCGGATCACCCTGCCGCGCACAGGGTCCACGAGGCAGAACACCCGGTCTCCCACCGGCCCGGCCAACGTCAGGTCCACGAATGGCCGCGGCACGTGGCGGGCCCCCTTCAGCGAGGTGAAGCCGATCCGGGAGACGTTCACGTGCGCCTCAGGCCGCCTGGCCTGCAGCGTCCGCTCATCTGTCACGCAACGATTGTGCCGCAGTTCACCGGTTGCGCCCGACCTCAGGCCGGGAGAACGAGTTGCCGGGCCGGGTGGATGTCGTAGTCGGCCGTGTAGTCGAACACGCCTCGCAGTTCGATGCGGGCGGGGTCCTGGTAGTAGGGGCCCTGCGCCCCGCAGGCAATCCGCGACTCCGATCCTCAGCCCTCGAGGAGGCCCAACTCCAGCGCCCGCAGCACTGCCCTGGTCCGGTCCCGTACCCCGAGCTTGAGGAACACGCTGGACAGGTGGTTCTTCACGGTCCCCGAGGCCAGGTGCAGGGCGGCCGCGATCTCCGCGTTCGAGTAGCCCGCCGCCGCTAGACGCAGCACGTCGGTCTCGCGCGCCGTCAGCGGCTCGGGGCGTTCGTAGGCCTCGACACCGGCGGGGTGGGCCGCGGCCGCGCGGAACAACCGGTCGGTGAGGCCGGGCTGCAGCAGCGTCCCGCCGGCCGCCAGAGTGCGGATCGCTCCTACGAGCTGGTCGAGGGTGACGTCCTTCAGCAGGTAGCCGCGGGCACCGGCGCGAAGTGCCCGCAGGACGAGCTCGTCGTCATCGAACGTGGTGAGCACCAGCACCGGCACGGTCGAGCCGCGCTCCGCCAGCGCCTCCAGGGTGGCGATGCCGTCGCGGCGAGGCATGCGAAGGTCGAGGAGGAGCACATCGACATCGGTGTCGGCCAGGAGCGCGAGGGCCGCGTCGCCGTCCTCCCCCTCGCCCACCACCTCGATCTCGTCACTCAGCCCCAGCAGGCTGCGGATCCCCTGCCGAACCAGCGTCTGGTCGTCGACGAGGCCCACCCGAATCATGGAGCCGGCACCCGGGCGGTCACCGTGAAGCCATGCCCCGGCGTGGACTCCAGTTCGAGCTCCCCGCCGAGTGCCTCGAACCTCTCCGCCATCCCGGTCAACCCGTGGCCGCGCTCGATGCGGCGCACCCCGGCTCCATCGTCATGGGCACGCAGCCTCAGCCCGTCGTCGTCGGACACCACCTCCACCTCGAGTTTCGTGCCGCCCGAGTGCCTCACCGTATTGGTGGCGATCTCCTGGACCGCCCGGACGACAGCGAGCCTGCGCGCGTCGTCGAGGGGCGACCGCTCCTCCACGCGCAGGTCGACGGAGAGGCCGAGCCGCTCCATCACGTCGCGCAGGGTGGGCTCGAGCCCGGTCCGGGTGTCGCGCAGCTCGCCGACGGTTGTCCGCACGTCCCCGAGGAGGTCCTTCGCGATGGTCCGGGCGCGGAGGACGTGTTCCCGCCCGGCCCCGCTCACCTGGTGGGTGGCCACCTCGAGCTCCAGGGCGAGGGCGGTGAGCTGGTGGCCGAGCACGTCGTGGAGGTCACGCGCGATGCGGAGCCGTTCCGCCTCCCGGCTCGAGGTGGCGAGCAAGGCGGTAGCGGCGTGGAGGTCTGCGTGCGCGGCGGCGAGCTGGGCTCGCGCAGTGGCCTCCCGCCGGGCGGTGGTGACCACGAGCGCGGCGAACACCTGGAACGCCAGATACGCGAGCGTCTGGAACACCACATCGCTCGGTTCCCACCCAGCAAGCACCCCACCGACGGGGATGACGAGGGTCTGCGCGGCGACCAGTGCCACGACGGCCCTTGACTGCAGGTCGAACGCCGCGACCGCCGTCGTCACCACTGACAACAGCGCGGTCCAGCCGAGGTGCGGCGCGAGGAGCCACATGGAGGAAGCCGTGAGGAACAGCACCGCGACCGTCACGCCGGCCGGCCACGGCGGCCGGCGGCGGATCAGTTCGGCACCCACCAGGAACACGCCGAGGTAGATGAGGTAGGCCGCCCACCAGGCGGCGATGATCACCGGGTCGACGCTGATCTCCGCGCGCGCGGCGAGCACGGCCACGCCCACCACCAGCACCGCCACGAGGCCGGCGCCTGCGCTGAGGACCTCCTCCGCCTTGTTCGCCACATCCCGATGCTACGAGAGCCGGGCGCGCCGGGGGACGTGCCGTTGGTCATGGGTGCAGCTGGTGCCGTCCGGCACATCCGCCCTCCCCCACCCGATCCCTAGCGTGGTGAGTGACGAAAGGAGAGCGCCATGACAGTCCTGGAGATGCAGGGGGTGCGGAAGGAGTACGGAGAGGTGACCGCCCTCGACGGGATGGATCTCGCCGTGGAGCAGGGCGAGATCGTGGCGGTGCTCGGCCCCAACGGGGCGGGCAAGACCACCACGTTTGAGCTTCTGCTCGGGCTGATCCGCCCGTCCGCCGGCTCGGTGCGGGTCCTGGGCGAGGAGCCCGGGCCCCGGGTGCGCGGCCGGATCGGGGCGATGCTGCAATCGGCCGGGCTCCCCGAGCAGGTGACGGTGCGCGAGCTCGTCCGGCTGATCGGGCGGAGTTACCCGCAGATGCTCGACGTCGACGACGTGCTCGGCCGCACCGGCCTGACCAAGCGCGCCCGCCGCACCGTCACCACCCTCTCGGGAGGCGAGCGCCAACGCCTGCTCCTGGCTCTGGCCCTGGTGGGGGCGCCCGAGCTCCTCCTGCTCGACGAGCCCACCGCGGCCATGGACGTGGCGGCGAAGCGCACGTTCTGGGAGCAGGCCCGGGCGCTGGACGGCGCCACGATCGTGTTCGCCACCCACGACCTCGCGGAGGCGGCCGCGGTGGCGGATCGCGTGCTGGTGGTTTCCCAGGGCCGGCTGGTCGCGGACACCACCGCCGACGCACTCACCAACCACGGCAACGAGGACCTCGAAGAGGTCTTCCTCGCCCTCACCGCGGAGCGATCCTCCGCCCTCGACGACGGAGACGACCGATGACCACCAACCATTCACCCTCACGCCAGGGCGCCCCGACTGCGCCCACCCGTCGCGCCGCGCGACCCAACGGCAGCCTCGCCGGTCTCGCCCTCCTGGCGGCGGCCACCGAGCTGCGCGCCAGCCTGCGAACGCCTGAGTTCGCCGCCGGGGCCATCGCGATCCCCGTCATCCTGTACGCGATGTTCGGGCTGCCCAACGCCGACGGCGTCCTGCCGGGCGGCACCGTCGTCGGCCTCGTGATGGCAGTGTCGATGTGCGCCTACGGCGTGGTGTCGCTGGCCATCTTCACCTTCGGCGAGGACGTCGCCAAGGAACGCGGCCGGGGCTGGACGCGGACCCTGTCCGCCACGCCGTTGCCCACCTGGGTGTATCTCGTGGGCAAGCTCGCCAATGCGCTGGTGCTCGGCACCGTCATCGTTGCGGCCATCGCCTCGCTCGCGTTCCTCCTGGGCGGGGCTGATCTCGCGCTCGGCACCTGGGTGCAGGTGTGGCTGCTCATGTTGGCCGGCGTGCTGGCGTTCAGCACTCTCGGCTTCGCGATCGCCTTCGTCGCGCGGCCACGCGCCGCGGCCATGATCGCCAACCTCGTGTTCCTGCCGTTGGCCTTCGCGTCCGGGTTCTTCGTGCCCATGAACCAGCTGCCTCAGGTCCTCCGCGACATCGCGGCCTTCCTACCCACCTTCCACTTCGGCCAGCTGGCCCACCACCTGGTGATGCCCGCCTCGGACGTCGCGTTCTGGACCGGCGCCGAGACCCGCCCGCTGTGGGTGCACGTGGTGTGGGTGACGGGATCCGCCGTGGCCCTCGGGACGGTCGCCCTCATGGCGTCGCGCCGCGAGGCCGTCACCCGTCGTGGGTGACTGCCACCCGCCGGTTGGCGTGGCGACGCGATTCAGGCGGCTCTGGGCGCATACATGATGACCGCCACCCCGAGGAGGCACACGAGCGCGCCCACCACGTCGTATCGGTCCGGCCGGAACCCGTCGATCACCATCCCCCAGGCCAGAGAACCGGCGACGAAGACCCCGCCGTACGCGGCGAGGATGCGGCCGAAGTTCGCGTCCGGCTGGAGGGTCGCGACGAACCCGTACAGGCCAAGCGCGACCACCCCTGCCCCCATCCAGACCCAGCCCTTGTGCTCCCGGACACCCTGCCAGATCAGCCACGCGCCGCCGATCTCGGCGACGGCGGCGAGGACGAACAGCACGACGGACCTCAGGGTGACCATGCGTTGATGCTGCCATAGGCCGGCCTCAGCAGCATCGCGCTCGGCAGGTGGATCAAGTTGGCTCTGGTCGGAGCTCGGATAGCCAGCCATAGTTGTGGATGTGGGCGCCAGAGGGGCACTCGGGACGGATCAGAGCATGGGCAAGCTCATATTCGGGATGAACCAGTCGCTCGACGGCTATGTGGACCACGACAGGTTCGCCCCCGGCCCCGCGCTCTTCCGGCACTTCATCGAGGAGGCCAAGGCCGAGGTGGCCTCGCTCTACGGCCGACGCATCTACGAGATCATGAGCTACTGGGACGACGATGATCCTTCCTGGGGCGACGACGAGCATGCCTTCGCGACGGCGTGGCGAAGCCAGCCGAAGTGGGTCGTCTCCCGCACCCTCACCTCGGCCGGCCCCAACGCAAGTTTGGTCGAGGGGGACCTGGAGGTCGCGGTCCGGCGCTTGAAGGCGGACTACGACGGCGAGATCGCAGTGGCCGGCCCCCGGCTGGCCGGGAGCCTGACCGACCTGGGGCTGATCGACGAGTACCGCATCTATCTCCACCCCGTCGTGCTCGGCCATGGGGATCCGTACTTCGCCGGGCCTCGGCCGCCGTTGCACCTGGTGAGCGCCGACCGCATCGACGGTGACGTCCTCCGGCTGAGCTACGTCCCCGCTTGAGCTTGCAGCTCACGAGCTGGTCAGGCCGACGGCGTGCTGCATCTCGGGCCCGGCCTGCAACTTGCTATCCAGAGCGCGGCTTCTGTGCATATATGCAGAAACCGCGCTCCACGTAGAATCCTGCAGCTGAGGAGAGGCCTCACCCAGCGTTTGCCCACCATCCCCGGCGACTCCAGCGCCTCCCTCCGAGAACAAAACGAAGGCCGAGCACTTTTCAATGCTCGGCCTTCGCACATTGTTCGGGGGAGGACGGCTCCCGGACTCGAGTGGCTCTGAGACCTGCCCGTCCGTCTCGGCGGGCGTCGGCGATGTAGATCGTCGGCAATCCATCTGGAAACCACTCGACCGCTCATTCCATCTTCAGCTTCTCCCGAGGGTTGTGCTTGTCGATGGCCTTTCGCGTACAGACCATTGAACGCCTGTCTGGCAGCCAGCACAAGACCCTGAAACGAAGAATCTCCTGAGAATTCCCCAGACTCCGGCCGCGTCGCTTGACAGTCACAGCGTCGCCATCCGGCTCATCAGATTGCCGGCGCCGCCTCATGATCTGGAGAGGGGAGCCCGGTGCCTGCCATCGCCTTACGCTCCCGGACGACGGCGACGGACTTGGTGGCCGCCGCGACGAGCGGCGGCGCGAGGACCATGCCGAGGAGGCCCGCGACAGTGCCGCCGATCAGGGTGGACAGCAGGACCACCAGCGGATGTATGCGCAGGGCCGAGCCGAGCGCCCACGAACTGACCGCGCTCTGAATGGTGCCGTTGGAGATCACGAACGTGATGGCGATGATGGCAGCGGTGGAGGCTCCCCCGGATCCGAAGGCGATCAGCACCGCGAAGGCGCCCGTGATCCAGGCGCCGAGGAATGGGATGAAAGAGAGGACGAAGTACAGGATGAAGATCGAGCCGGCCAACGGCACGTTCAGCAGCAGCAGCGGCACGATGAAGATGGGTGCCGTCAGCAGCGTGGTGATGGAGATGCCCTTGAAGTAGCCGCGAAGCGACTGCTGCACCACGGTGGCCACGTCTGCGGTGAGTCCGGCGTCCCACGACGCGACCCGCGAGAGCCAGCCCGGAAAGTCGCGGCCGTCCCGCAGCACGAAGAAGAGGAAGAAGAGGGCGAAGAAGGTGCCCATGCCGAACGCCAGCGCCCCGGAGAAGGTGCCGGACGCCAGGCCGACGACGCCCTGGGCCAAGCGCGGCGCGTACTCCTCGAGGTTGGCCCTGATGCGTTCGAGGACCACCGGGTCCAGGTCGAGGGTCCGCCCCCAGGCCACGAACGAGTTCCAGCCAGCCCACAGCTGCTGGTAGATCTGGGGCAACTCAGTGAGGAAGCCGCGCACGACGACCGTGACCGTCGCCGCGGCCAGCGCGATGGCCACGAACAGGCCGACGACAGCGGCGAGAAGCCGGCTGAGGCCTCGGCGCTCCAGCCGCGACACGAGCGGCTCCAGGACCACCCCGATGATGAAGGCGACGATGAGCGGCACCACGATTCCGTTGATCGCTCCGAGCGCCGCCGACATGATCACGAGCAGCACGATGGCGCCGACAGCCGCCCAGCTCGCCCTCCCGACCCGGAGGAGGCTGGCCATCTGGGCCCGCTGCGGGGTATCACTCACGATGCCTCGATTCGTCGTCGTGCGCTTGCCCCGGCGGGCGATGCCGACGTCACCAACTCGGGTACGAAGGGCAGTCGGGGACGCCCCACGTGTGCGGCGAACATTAGCAGTCGCTGGTTCAGCGTCGTTCCCCAGCTGATCGAGCTTGCCGGAAGGCCGTCGGGCGATTCAGCCCTCGCCGACGTGCTCGCCGAGCCAGGCCATCAGCGGGCGGTAGGCCCGCCAGTCCACGGCGACGCGATCCAACATCTCCGGCGTGGGCAACCACCCCGGGGCTCCGTGTTGGCGTTCAGCCGTCAGCGTCCGGTGGCGCAGCATTTCGACCAACGGGTGGTCTTCTGCGACACCGCGCGGCCGTGTCTTCAGACGGTCGCCGTCGATGACGTAACCATCCTCCCGAAGCCCGTCGACAATCCGCTGCAGTTCCTCCCCCGAGTCCTCGTCGTCGACGGCGCCGCGGTAGCGGGCGACCTGGCCGGCCGTGCCCGCGTACCACCCGGCCGCGGTCATCAGGCCCGCCGAGCTGATCTGCACGTACCAGCCCATCCCGGAGGCCGTCGCGACGACGATGCCCTGGTGGGTCTTGTACGGGGACTTGTCCTGCGAGAAGCGGACGTCGCGGCTGGGGCGGAACAGCTTCGCAGGGCCGAACTCGTCCTCCAGGGCTGCGGCGAGCCCTTCCATCGGAGCCCTCACGACGGTGTCGTACAGCTGACGGTGAACGGCCCACCACTCGCGGGAGTTGTTGAGCTCCAGCTCCTCGTAGAAGTCCACCGCCTCGAACGGGAGACCCTCAAACCAACTCATGCGACACACGGTAGACGGTCTGTGATTGCATCGCAGACTGTGCCAGTGGCGTCTGGAGCAGGACACCGAGAAGTGCCCTCTTCAACTCACCTGTAGCGCGAATGCAGGTCTCGACGTCGGCGCCGGTCGGCCACCTCGTGGAAGGCGCGATACACGGTTGAGAACGCGTCGAACACCAGCCAGATCCCGAGCGCTGCAATGCTCATGTACACCATGTAAGGGATCAGGGCGCCGGGAACGAAGTTCACCATCGAGTTGTCGAATGGCTCCTCGAGAGGATTCTCGGCAGCGAGTGTCCACGCAAGCCACAAGGCGGCCGCTCCGGCCGGCACTTCGAGAAGGGCGAGAAGTATGCGTTTGGGCCCGAAGTTCTTCGTCAGGGCTTTGGGTCGGCTGGTGGCCATGGCCACATCACTTCCTTACGCGGCGCTCCTACCGCCTGAACAGATCTCTGATGATCCGCTCTCCAAGCCCTTCCGGGTGGAGCCCACTGGAATGAGCATGGGGACACTTCCATGATGGCACTTCCGGGCTCCGCGGTGTGCCCGACAGTCAGCTGAAACCACAGGTCGAGGAATCATCGGACGCGCACTGTTGCGCCGGCCCGACATCCAACATCCGAGAGTATCCTTGGAATTGTCAGTTTGTCATGACTATTCCACTTGAGGAGGGATCATGCCCAGAGACTTGGACCAGCCCAGCCATTCGCACAGAGCCGATATTCCTTCAACGGATGTACCTCGTCAACGCCCGAAGTCTGATACCGACACCGCGAAAGCATCGGTTTCGGAGAGGGCCGTGCCACAGGCCACGAAGCGCAGCGTGTCGCGGGCAGCCTGGTTCGCACTGATCGCCGGTGCTGTTGCGCTCATCTTCCTGCTCGTCTTCGTTCTACAGAACATGCGCCCACAGAGCTCACGTTCTGGGCGTGGACATTCACCTCGCCCGTGGGCGTAGCGATGCTGTTTGCAGCCATTGCCGGGGCCCTCGTCACTGCAATGGTGGGGACCGCGCGAATGATCGTGCTCGGCCGCACGGTCCGGAGTCTCGAACACGAGCGAGACAAGAACCACTAGGAGTCGGTGAACTTGAAGCCGGCCCTATGGCGTTACTCTCACTGAATCGCGACCAGGTCTCGGATGGCCTTGATGACCACGTCGGGCTCGTCGAAGTAGATGTAGTGGGCACTGTTCTCGGCGACCACAAGCCGAGCGTTGGTGGAGCGGTTGAGGTGTTCAGTCTGCAGTTCCACCCAGAGCGAGTCGTATCGCTCGACAATGTCGGGAGTGATGAGGAAGCGCTGACGGTCGACTCCAGACATACCCTTTTCGAGGGCGTGACCGGCGGCGACGACCACCAGCGGGATGTCACCCAACGATCCCTCACCGCCCACCTGATTCAGCGTCTGCGGGAAAGCCTGCGCCTCCTCGAGGATGGTCCGGTGGCTGTGTGGCTCCAGGTACAGGGCGGTCCACTGTTGCCTGAGCTCGAGGAGGAAGTGCCGTGGTGCGAGCCGGGCCATCTCTTCTGGCTCTATTGCCCCTGCCGCGACACTCGTCGCCATGGTCTCCATCCAGGCGAGGCTCTCTTGATCCAGGACCTCCCGCCAGGTGAACTCGGCGAACGCCTCGTCCTGGCGAGGGTGGGCGGAGTCGATGAGGACCACGCCAGAGACTCGCTCGGGGTTCGCCTCCGCGAAGAGCAGCATGATCAGCCCACCGAGCGAGTGCCCGGCTAGGACGTAGGGGCCGGTCTCCCCTGCCTCCTCCAGCAGCATCTTGAGTTCGGCCACCATCTGCTCGCCAGTGCGCGGGGTGCCTCGGGGTTCGCTCCAGCCGAGCCCGGCACGGTCGTAGGCGCAGACGCGTGTGGTGGCCGCCAGCTCCTCCTGCAATGGCCGATACATCAGTGAGATGTCTCCTAGACCGGCCTCCAGCAGGACGGTCGGGCCGCCCTCGCCCAAGCAGTACAGGTGCATCAGGTACCCGTCCACGTCGACAAGCTGGCCGGGCGGCTTTGGCAGACTCGCCTCGTTCGCGGCACCGGTGGTCGCTGCGTCCTCGGTCACGCCGGCGATGGTGGAACCCGCGGAGGACTGCGGTGGCGCCTGGGGCGGGGATCCTGCCGATCCGGATGGACTTCCCTGCGCGGAGCACCCCGCCAGGACAATCATGGCCACCGCGGTGAAGGCCCCGGCGACGCGGGCGACGGTTCGCATGGCCCTCCAATCCGCCACCAGACCGGTCGGCACGTCGGACGTAACCATCTCAGGATGCTACGGCGGGCCCGCCAGGCACAGGGCGAGTCCGTGTGCGGTCATTATCTGGCAGCATCCACGCGCCGGGCGCCAACTGATTCGTAGTTTCGGGGGACGAATCGTGCCCAAGCACCGCGACAGCCGGAGCTCCGCCGGCACCTGGAGCCAAGGCGTCATCGATGTTGCGACCGCCCTGTGGGCTCTGAACCTCATAGGCTGGTTCTGTCGCCCAAGGGGTCAAGCGCCGGTCCGGACTGCGTACCGGCTCACGGTTGCCGCCGACTGCTGCGTAGTCGCCTGGATGGCGATCACGTCAGGCAAGGCCCAGGAAGACCCTGAGTTCGGCGGCGCCATCGACGTGGACCGGGTCTCCACGCACAAACGTGCCGGGAGTGAGGAGCAGCCGCTCCTGCTCGGCGGCCTCCCCCCGCCGCGACACCCACTGCCGCCCGTTGGGCCGGTAACCCACCTTGTGGCTCACGGCCAGGGACGCAGGGTTGTCGAGAAACGCGGAGGACGTAATGCGCTCGGCACCGAGATGGTCGAACGCGAAGGCGCACACCGCCTGACGCATCCGGGTGCCGACGCCTTGGCCATGGAAGCGGCCGGCGAGCCACGACCCGGTCTCGAGAGTCCGGGTCACGGGGAAGCCCTCCCCTTCAAGCGCCTGGATCCCGAGCACCTGCCCCGCCCGTCGGACCACCAGCTGAAGGGTGATCGTCTCGGGGGTCTGACCGGCCAGGGTGCGCCCGAAGTAGCGCACGTAGTTGGCGGGCAGCTGGTCTGCTGGCGCATCGGTCCACGGGAAGAGGAACGGCATCTGAGTCGGGTCGTGGATGCCGTCCAGGACGAGTTCGATGAGCTCCGGCAGATCACCCTCGCGGATCACGGTGAGCAGCAGGTCTCCGGCCGTTATCCGAAGCGCGAACGGTGGCCAGATCTGCTCCAGGGACAAACGAGACATGTGCCCAGTGTGGCGCCAACCCTCCCGATCTCACCGACAACCGAGCTCGCAGCGATCCGGAAGGCGACAGGACTCTACGACTCACCAGGGCGCTACTCCTGATGCTACCGTGGTGGCATGAGTCAGGTGAAACTGAGCGTGAGTCTCTCTGAGGATGACGTCGCGGCTCTGGACAAGTACGCCAAGGCGGCAGGGCTGCGGTCCCGGTCTGCGGCGATCCAGCAGGCCATCCGGTTGCTGGGAGACCAGGAACTCGAAGAGGCGTACGCCGCCGCATGGCAGGAGTGGGAAGCGTCCGGGAACGCGCGCGACTGGGACTCCACCTCGGCGGACGGGCTGACCGATGCTCCGCGGTGAGATCCGGCTCGCGGACCTCGACCCTGCCCGTGCCGGCGAGGCTGACAAGCGTCGCCCAGCCGTCGTGGTGAGCAACGACCACGCCAACACAGTCGCCGCGAGGCTCGGACGAGGCGTGGTCACGGTAGTCCCCCTCACGAGCAACACCGCCCACGTCTACCCCTTCCAAGCGCTTCTGCCAGCTGAGGACACAGGCACCCGAGTGGACTCCAAGGCACAGGCTGAGCAGGTTCGGTCAGTCTCGATCGACCGACTCGGCCCTGTCATCGGCCGGGTCCCCGTTCACCTGATGGCCGAGCTCGACGACGCCCTCAGGCTGCACCTCCACCTGTAGATCGCTGCCCCCTCCATCAGGCGAAGGCCAAGTAGCCCAAGGGTGGGCGTCCTCAGCTGGTCTGTGAGTCCAGGACCTCCCGGAGCCGCGCGGCGAACGCCTCCGGCTGCCCCGGCCAGCCGAACTCCGGGCCGACGAACCCGCCATGGTGGCTGGGGAACATCGTCAGGGGCAGGCCCAGCCTCCCCGCCAAAGCCTCTGCGGACCGCCCCGTCACCTGGCGCGCCGACTCCTCCCCCGCTGCGATCACCAGCCGCACGCGGGACGACAGGAGTGCATCGAGGTCCGGCGTCCACGCGACGACGCTGTCGGAGTCGCCGGAGAGCAACGGATCGTCGCGGGAGCCGTCATCCTCAGAGGGGAGGCCGAAGGCTGCGGGATCCGGGGCGGGGCCGTCGAAGAACTCGTCGGTGAGCTCGCCCTCCCAGGAGGTGTAGGCGATGAACCGGGCCATGCCGTGGCCGAACCCGCCCCTCCGATAGGCGCGGGTGACGTCCTGCTCGGCGCGGAGTACCGCGTCCGCGTCGGGCAGCAGATGGGTCAGGGGCGGCTCGTGCGCGACGAGCACGCGGATGTCCTCAGGGTGGACGACGACCAGCGCCAACCCGTCGACCGCTCCCCCGCTGCTGCCGAAGACCTCCACCGGACCGGCGCCCAGAGCTTGGATCAGGTGGTGCAGGTCGTCGGCGTGCTGCAGCGGGTCGTTGTCGGTGCGGCCGTCGCTGCGGGTGCTGCGGGCCAGCCCCCGCGGGTCGTAGGTGACAACGGGCCGGTCCGGGAAGTGCGACGCCAGGGTGGCGAACCCGGTGGCGTCCATGGGCTGCCCGATCAGCAGGAGCGGCGGCCGCCCGTCGACGGTGGGCAGCGGCCCGCGCACGTCGTAGACGATGGTGGCCCCGGGAACTTCGACGGTGTGGGTAACGGCCTCGACGGTCATGGCGATCCTCCGGTTTCCGTGGTGTCCTCGAAGCGATCCTAGGCGCGCCCGGAGTCCGCGGGGGCCCGATGCGGGCGTCTGCGATCCACGGAGGGTGGGCTCGGGTTGTGCGGACCGTTCGCTGGCTCAGCTGGGGCTGCCGCGCAGGATGGAGGCGATGCGGTCGTAGCCGAGCCGCTCGGCGTGCTGCAGCGGCGTGACGCCGTCACGGTCGGCGATCGTGGGGTCGGCGCCGGCGTCGAGCAGGATCTGCACGATCTCCTGATGCCGGGGTCCACCGTCGCCGAGGATGACCGCCTCGAGCATCGCGGTCCAGCCGAGGTTGTTGACGTGGTCGATGTCGACGCCGGTCTGCACCACGCGACGCACGTACTCGACGTGGCCGCGCTCGCTGGCAGGAATCGGCGACAATCCGCCGAAGCGGTTGCGGATGGTCAGATCGGGGTTCGCCGGCAGCAGCGCCTCGAGCATCGCGACGCTGCCCGTCACCCCCGTGACCAGCCAGGGCGTGTCGTGGCGGTCGTCCAGCGCGTCAGGATCGGCACCCATCGCGACGAGGACCTCCACGACCGGTACGTGGTCGAAGGTCGCGGCCAGGAGCAGTGCGGTGCGGTCGCGGTCGTCGCGCGCCTCGATGTCGGCGCCGGCCCGCAGGGCAACGGCGACAGCGTCGGCGTCCCCCGCTTCGGCCCCCTGCAGCAGCGCGGCGTCCGGGTCTGCGGGGCGATCGGCGGTCGTGACCGCCCGTAGGATCCGCTCCAGGCCCGCGAAACCCCGCTCCACGGCCATCTCCAGCGGCGTCAGCCCCGCCGACGGCGAGGTGAGGTCCAGCTGGACGCCGCCCGCCGCCAGCACCCGCACTGTGGTGGCGTAGGCCGGGGTGTCTTCGCCCAGCCAGATGGCCTCGTGGATGGCCTGGTAGCCGATCCGGTTGATGTGATCGCGGTCGATGCCAGCCTGCAGCAGCTCCCCGACGACCAGGCCGTGCCCGCGCTCGGCGGCACGGATGAGACCGGTGCCGTTCCAGCTGTCCTTGTCGTCCACAAGCGCGCCGTTGGCGAGCGTCAGGCGTAGCAGGTCGAGGTATCCCTCGCTGGTAGCGACGAGGTAGGCAGACTGCTCGGTCTCGTCCTTGGCGTTCACGTCGGCGCCCGCCTCGACGAGTCGTCGGGCCAGCTCGACGTCGTCGGCCCACGCTGCATCCCGCAGCTGCTGGTCGAGGATCGCCTGCTCCTGGGCGTTGAGAGAGGGCTCGGGCACGGGGTCGTCCTTCCTGGGTGAAGCACTGGGGGCGACGCTGGGTGTCGGTTCGGGCGTCGCGCTGCTGCTCGACCGGTCTGAGGGCACGGTACTGGGGGACGCCGTTGGTTCGCCAGACCCGCACGCGCTCAGGAGGATCGCGATCGGGACGGCGGCGATGGCGGTGCGGGTGATGCGCCTCATCGGGTGGGGTCTGTCAGGATCTCGTAGGGGCCAGTGGCGACTGGCTCGTCGAACTTACTGTCGACGTAGAGGATGCGTCCGCGCAGCGCCTTCGCAGTCGTCAGCACCCGGTCGGCCGCAGTGGCCTCCTGGTCCAGGAGGACCGCCCGGGAGCCGTCGGCCGACAGGCGCAGAGTGGCGATCATCCGGCTGAAGTTGCGCACGACGGTGAGCTGGTTGCCGCGCAGGACGAGGCCGTCGGCGTTGACGAGGTCCGCACCACCCGTCGCGACCTCCGAGACGTCGCCGGTGCTCGCGTCGAAGCGCCACAGCAGGCCGGCGTTGCCCTGGGCCACCACGAAGGCGCTGCGGTCGGCCGACAGCACGATGCCGCCGAGGTTGAACCCGGCGAGCCGCTCGACCCGGTCGGTTGCATCCGCCCAGAGGCTCGCCTGCCAGCCTGCACCGTCGTCGGCGACGCGGAAGACCTGGGCGTCGTTGGAGTTGGTGAAGTAGGCCGCGCCGTCCGGCCCGAGCGCAACATCGTTGAGGAAGACGCCGACGCCGGGCGCGCGGAGGGCGGCCAGCAGCGTGCCGTCGGCCTCGTACACCCACAGGTCAGGGCGACCGGTGCCGATGCCGTTGGGGCCACCGGCGATGTCGACGCGACCCTGCTCGTCGACGGTGATGCCCCTCGCGGTAAAGCGGCCGTCGGTCCCGTCGCCGTCCAGCCACTCCACGGTCTCGTCTGAGTGCGCGGAGCCGCGGTGGATCTCCCCGCCGGTGACCTCGCTGACGTAGAACAGACCCCGCCGCTCGTCCGCGCCGATTCCCTCGAACTTGGAGCCGGTCGCGTTGTTGACGTCGCCCGTCAACTGGTAGGTCGTGGGGCGGGGGCCGCCGGCCACAGCCGGAGCCGCGCCGACGGCCAGGCCGAGGGTGGCGAGCAGCGAGACGGCGAACGTGATGGTCGGGCGTGTGTGGCGAGTCACTGTGATCTCCTCGAACTGGGGTCTGCGAACTAGTCCAGTCTGCGTGCCCGGCCGGCGCGGCGCGTCGGTGGAACGGCCCCCTCTGGGTAGCCGATCGGTTGATGCGGCTCCCCGGGGTTCTCCATACGATGAGGACACCATGAGCACCCCCACGGATGTCCGAGACCACACCTCGGGTGTGCACGGCATCCTGGCCCCCGCCGTCCGGCTCGACCGCTGGCTCCTCGTGGCGCTTCGCGGCCTCGTCGCAGGCGCGACGGACTGTGGAATGCGGAACCAGGGTCGCGCCTGGGCGCGTCGGGCAGGTACTCAGGGAGGTCGGCGTCCGCGGCGAGGATCGCCACCACCGGACGTAGCACAAGACCCTGGCCCCATGACAAGCGTGGGTTTGCGGGAACTCCGCCAGGACGCGTCCGATCTGGTGCGCCGCGTCCAGACCGGCGAAGAGATCACCATCACGGTGTCCGGCCGGCCCAGCGCCAGGCTCGTCCCGGCACACGCCACGCAGTGGCGATCCTGGAGCGACATCGCCGAACTGTTTCGCGGCACTGACAGTGACTGGGAGCAGGACCGAGAACTTCTCGACAGCGACCTGCGCGACCCCGGGCCGACCGATGAGGGGCACGAGCCAGATCGCCTTCAGGCGAAAGAAGGGTTTCCTGTACCTCTGGCGTCCCGGGCAGCACGTCACGAGCGACGTGCCGGCCGTACTGTCCGTGGTCCTGCCTCACGAGGTGATCTCCCCCCGGTTCAAACAGGTCTCCCACCCGTCCAGCACCGTGTGGATGCACCACATCGAGCTCCACCGGATCGAAGAGGTCGACGACGAGGTCCGCGTCTGGATGGTCGAGGCCTTCCGCAACGCCGGTTGAACACGTCACGGGGCCCGCTGCCTGTCCGGGCGGCTGTGGTTCTGCCGTCGGAAAGAGGTGGTGCTGCCCGTCCTGTGGCCTCCGCCGTCAGGATGGTGTCGGGCTGCAGGGCTACAGCCCCGCAGCGTCCGCCCCGTGAGCCGCCTGCTCAGCCGTGAACCCCTCGAACTCCAACTGGTCGATGAGCGAAGAGCGGGAGAAGGCTGAATACTCGAGATAGTCCTTGGCTTTCAGCGCCGCCTGATCCATCCAGTCCACCTCCACGCTGTCCACACCGTGAGTTGCCTGCTCGCTCGTGAAGCCCTCGAATTCGAGTTGCTCGATGAGACCCGTGCGTGAGAACGCAGAGTAGGACAAGTAGTCATCGGCCTTGGAGATAGCCTGCGCCATCCAGTCCACCTGAATTGCGTCCACTGCAAATGTCGCATCAGCGTTCGAGAACCCCTCGAACTCCAGCTGCTTGATCAGGCCGGAGCGGGAGAAGGCCGCGAATTCAAGATACGACTCTGCTTGGCGTACTGCCTGTGTCTGCGATACCGACGCCCCGCTGTCGACTTCAGGCTCCTCAGCAGGCTCCGTCTCTGGGGCTGAAGCCGCGGGCGCCGTGCTCGTCTCGGGGGCAACTGGGAGCGGCTCAACACTGGGCTCTATCGCGTCCGAAGCCGACGCAGACGCGGCTACGGACACAGAGGGCGAAGCCAGGGGCGCTGCGGTCTGACCCTCGCCGCCTCCCTGAAGAGCGGCGTACCCGACGGCAGCGATCACAAGGCCGGCCGGGATCAGCACGCGCTTTTTCTGGTACCAGGGCGTCTTCACGGCCATTTCACCCTGGCCATCAGCAAGGAGAGGATCGTGCGACACCATCGGCTGCTGACCGGGAGGAATGACCTGGTTTGTCCACTGCCCACCGTCCCAGTAACGCTGGCTTCCGTCAGCCTGCGAATACCAACCCGCGGGATACTGCTGCGCCATAGTCAAATTCCCCTTTTCGTGAGGCCCCTGGTCGTCGTTCAGTTCGCGCCTGGCTTCATCGTCAGGCGGGGCGGTGTGAGGTAATCGGCATGGTATCAGCGAGCAGCGTCGCGCAGGATGGCAGCGAGGCGGTCGTAGCCGAGCCACTCGGCGTGCTGCAGCGGCGTCACGCTGCCCGTCGCGCCCTTCCCCAGCCAGGCGGTGTCGTGGCGGTCATCCAACGCGTCGGGATCATATCGGTTCTCTCCCCTACGCTCTTCGAGCCAGGCGGTCACGTCAACCCATCTGACCGCTACGTTGAGTCGCTATGGAGGGGAAACCAGCGTCTGTCATGGCCGTGAAGCGGATGAGGCTTCGCTACGCGGGATGCTGCGCGACCTGCGGCGCCACCCTGAGCGCCGGCGTAACAGCGAACTACCACCGCGACAGCAGGACCGTGACCTGTGTGACGTGCATGCAGGTTCCCACCGACCAGCCTGGGCCAACCTCTACCGAGGTGAGTGACCACTCAGCGCACACGAACACCGCCACCCACTCAGCACGTCAACGTGCAGACGCGGAAGCTCCCCGTAGCCTGGGGGCGGTCGACGGGCATGGAGGGGCTTCCGCGGCGGCGGAGTACCAGCGGCGCCACGATGCCCGTCGCGAGCGTGTGTTGAGCAACCATCCGCGCATGGGCCGGTTCCTGCTTGCGGTATTCGACGATCCTCAGTCCACGCGTGCCTGGTCCGTCGGCGCTGAGGGCGAACGGATGCTCAGCGAGATGCTGGCCTCCATGGCAGGGGACTCGCTGCGCGTTCTGCATGACCGGAGGATCCCGCGCAGTCGGGCAAACATCGACCATCTGGCGGTCTGCCCCACCGGCGTCGTGGTAGTGGACGCCAAGCGGTACCGCAACGCACGGCCAACGCTTCGGGTCGAGGGCGGCCTCATCCGGCCTCGCGTCGAGTCGCTGATCGTCGGGGGTCGTGATCGCAGCGCCCTGGTGACGGGGATGCAGAAGCAGGTCGCCCTGGTCCGGGCAGCGCTGGCCGATCGCCCCGAGGTGCCGGTGCGTGGCGTTCTGTGTTTCGTCGATGCGGACTGGCCGCTCATCGGAGGCTCGTTCGCCATCAACGACGTGGCGGTGGTGTGGCCCAAGAAGCTCAAGGCGATGTTGACCGAACCCGGACCCTTGGATGAGGCCCAGCTCGCCGACCTGCAGTGGGAACTCCACGAGGCGTTTCCTCGAGCCCGGGGGTGACTCGAACAGATGTACGCGTTCGAGCAACCGACGTTTACCTCACGGCGCTTGGAGGCGGTACGCCGCTGGTTCAGGGCGACGACGACGCGAGCGGCCCGGCGAGCCATGCTCGCGCTTCCCGGTGCGACTGCAGGCGGACAACGGGCAGTTCGGGGCGTTCGCCCACCAAAGCGACGACTCGTTCGGCTGTCCGGCGACGGGTCTTCCACGCCCAGCGGATGATGTGGTCAGGCTCGGTGAATGCCGTCCATAGCGACGGTTCACGATTGCCGTTCCAGAGCACTTCGCTCCGCAGCCGACGGCGCAGCGTCCTCACCGTGACCTGACGCATCACTGTGGCGACGGGCAAGTCGAGCCAGACCACCAGATCGGCTCGGGCAGCCAGGACGGCGCGGGCACTGCTGTACTGCCATTCGGTCACCCACTCGTCATCGGCCACGAGTGCAGACACGTCGGCCAGGAACGACTCCCGAGGAGTCCAGTTCGGACCGTGATAAAGAGCGTCGATCTCGACGTGAGGAATGCCCAGCTGGCGTGCGATTCGAGATGCCAGGGTCGTCTTCCCCGACCCGGAGGTCCCCGCCACCAGCACGCGGCGCGGGCACGTCTGCAGTGACTGAGTGGGGGTGAGAACAGGCACGCCGCAAGCGTGGCACACCACCCAAGCTCCCACCGCGCGCGATGGCCCTCTCCACAACCAATGTGAGCGGCCATGGCGGATGTCTGACGGGATCTGCATGGAATGATCGAGGACGTGAGCATGCAGGTGGCGTTCTTCCGGAACATGAACCTCGGCCAGGCGCGGAGCCGATCGCCACGCAGCTCCGAGCTGCTGGATGCCTTCGCAGCCGCCGGCGCGACCAGCGCTCTGAACTTCCAGACCAACGGCACCGTGATCTTCGCCGGCGACGAACCGGCAGCACTCGCGGAGTCCGTCGTGACCCGCCTCACCGCAGTCACCGGCTACGCCGACCTCGTCGTGGTCCGCTCGGCCGCCTGGCTCATCGACGCAGTGGGACGCATTGACCCCGGCCTGACGGCCGGGGAGGTCGCCCTCTTCGACGCCCCCTCGCTCCTGGAGCTCGCGCTGCCGCTCATCGAACGAGTTCCTACCGGCGAACTCGTCGTGCACACACTCACCCACAGCCACGCCGTCACGAGTACCACGGGCTCAGGAATCTCCGCGGGACCGGTACTGACCCGGCTGATCGGAGTCCCGGTCACCTGCCGCGGGATTCCCACGATGCGGCGACTCGTCGCGCGGCTGGGCATCCTCACAGCGCACGCGAAACAGGCCCCCGGATAGGTTGCAGGCCCTTCACCGTCACCGACAGCATTCCGAATGCATCCGCCCTCAGGTCAGACCTGCGTGGGCGGGCAGGCGTGCTGAGCGAACTCGAGGATGTCGGCCGACAGCCTCTCCGGCTGCTCCCAGATGACCACGTGGCCGGTGTCCTCGTACTCGATCCACGTCGCTCGAGGGATGGTCGCCGCCAGCCCTCGAGCATCATCGATGCCCAGCACCGAGTCGTGGGCGCCGCTGACGATCAGCGTCGGGGCGACGATCCGATCGGCTGCGGGGGTCGGCGACGAAAGAAGGCCGGCCAGGCTCGCCCGCCAGATGGCGGCAGGGACAGTCAGCGCGTCGCGCGTCCTCGCGGCGAGGAACTCGTCGCTCACCGACCCATGGGTGAAAGATGCCGTGAACCGCGCGGCCCACTCCGGATCGATCGGATCCCGCAGCGCCTCGACCTCGTCGGCGAAGGGCGGCCTCCGGCCCTCCAACGACCGCGGCGCGCCGGCGAGAACGAGCCCCGTCACGCGCCGTGGGGCCGACGCCGCAACCTCCTGCGCCACGTACCCACCACTCGACGCGCCGACGAGCAGTGCAGAGTCGACGCCAACCTCGTCCATGAACGCGGTGACATCAGCGGCCAGGCTCTTGACGTCGTAGCCGGTGGCAGGCTTGTCGGATTCCCCAGCCCCGCGCTGATCCAACGCCAGGACCCGAAGGCGTGTGCTCAGGGAAGGGAGCATTGGGCCGAAGGACTGGCGGGACTCGAGCCATGGGTGAAGTAGCACGGCCACCGGCGCGCCCTCCGGCCCCACAGACGTATAGGCGACCGAGATCCCTGTCGACAACTGCGCCCTGCCGTCGATCACGGCACACCTCCGCTCGGCTAACGTCCGCCCCGGGTGACCGAAGAATCCGCGGGAGGTCGATTCGATTGTGCTCCCCGCCCTCGGCCCCGTCCACGGGCGAGGACGTTCCGACGGCTGACCGGCTGCCCCGCCGTGGCACGGCACGGAGAACCCGGCCGGACCGTGGCCTTCGTGACCCGCGTCCCGAAACACGAATCACGAAACACGGCGCGCCACAGCTGTGGGCCCCTTCCCCGACGACGGGGTCGGCCGTGGCCATCAGCCCCTGCATCCACGCAACGGCCCCAGGCTCAAGGGGCTTGGAGGCGAGTCGCGCAGCGAGACAGCATCTCCGAGACCTCGACGCCGAGGCCCTCGCAGACGTCCTCCAGGTCTGGCATCGTCCAGACAGAGTTTCCAGCACACAGGGTTCTGGCCTTCGTGTCGCTGCAGTTCAGCCAGAATGTAATGGCCTTGGGCTTCAGCTCTTGGCGATCCAATTCGGCGCGCACCTCGCGCGACACCGCCATGTTCAGTCGCATCATGGTTCTACTCCGAACTCCGGTCGGGGCGGGCGCGAACTGCGTCGGCGGAACCGCGCCACGATGGCGACGATCACGCCGAGCGCCAGCAGCATGAAGCTGGCCGATAGGGCCAGCCACTTGCCAGCGGTGAAGAACGGCGCCAGCTCCGCGAGCACCGGCGTCCGGGCCGGATAGCGTGCCATCACCGTCGCGGTGCAGATGTTCTCGGCGTAGTCCAGCGCCACCGCGACCACCGGCAGCAGGGCCACCCCTCGCCACCGACTCCCGGGAGCTGTCCCTCGCGCCCAGACCCAGGCGAGCGTCGTCACCAGGAACGCCCCGTACACCAGCGGCCAGATGACATCGAACGTGACGCGCGCGTAGACGTAGGCGGCTCGACCGTCTCGCCCCCACGCCTCGGCCGCTGCGTAAAGATCGTCCGGGGAGTACCACAGGGATGTGTCCGGGGCGTTGTAGCGGACCGTGTAGAAAGCCCCGGCCTCAGCCTGGGCGGGCAGCACCGTCGCGGTGAACACCGCGAACAGCACCGCCGCGGCCATGGCCATCCACCCCCGCACCCCCCGCGCCAGGCCATCGGCTACCCGTTCCACCAACTTCATCGCACCTCGTCCCTTGTGATGCAGCGATGCTATGCGGTTCTCCACGGTCGGAAGAGCGTCACGTCGAGGGAGCTGAGAATCGCTGGCGATACGAGGTCGGCGTGGTGGCGTAGGTGGCGGTGAAGTTCTGCCTGAACGTCACGACGCTGGTGAAGCCACAGGCGGCGGCGATGCGCGTGACGGGCCACGCCGTCGTCTCCAGGAGGCGCCGGGCCTCGTCGAGGCGGCGGGCCAGGACCCAGCGCGCGGGGGTGGTGCCCGTGGCCTCTGCGAACCGGCGGGTGAAGTTGCGGCGGCTCATGCGCGCGTGGGCCGCGAGGTCGTCGACCGTGAGCTCGTGGTCGAGGTGGGCCAGGGCCCAGTCGATGGTCGGCCCGAGGTGCCCCACTCCCCCTGGCTGTGGGATCGGGCGATCGATGTACTGGGCCTGGTCGCCGTCGCGGTGGGGTGCGACGACGAGGCTGCGGGCGACGGCGGCTGCGGCGGCGGAGCCCAGGTGGGATCGGACAATGTGCAGGCAGGCGTCGATGGCCGACGCTGTGCCGGCCGAGGTGAGGACGTCCCCGTGGTCGACGTAGAGCGCGGCGGGCTGGACCTTCACCTCGGGTCGACGGCGTGCGAGCACGTCGGCTGAGCCCCAGTGGGTCACGGCCTCGCGGCCGTCGAGCAGGCCGCTGTCGACCACCGGGAAGGCCCCCAGGCACAGGCCGGCGATCCGGCTTCCGCGTGCGTGCGCGGCGCGGATCCTGGCTGTGAGGGGCTCGTCGGTCATGGGCAGATCGATCGGCCAGGATGGCAGGACCACCAGGTCGGCGTCCTCCACCGCGTCTGGGCCCCTGACGTCCTCGATGCGGGGGCCTTCGGCTGTCCGGATGCCGCGACCGTCGCGGGTCCACACGACCGGACCCCACCCCGCGGCCAGGCACTGACGGCCGACCTCACCGAAAACGAGCAAGGGGGCGGCGAGGTGGAACATCGTGATGCCGTCGAAGGCATGAACGGCAATGCGCATGATTGGCCTGATTCCATCGAAGAACGTCTTTTGTGCCACTCGCGATATCCCATCGGCCCTGGCGATGATGGATCAAGACAGTTTCCGCCAGCAGTAGGAGAAACCATGACCGCCCCCCGCCGAGCACTCATCGCCGTCGACGTCCAGCAGGAGTACTTCACCGGGATCCTGCAGATCCAGGCCCCGCCGCGCGACCAGACGCTCGCCAACATCGTGGCCGCACTCGAGGTCGCGGAGCAGCAGGAGCTGCCCGTTGTCGTCGTGCAGCACGAGCTGCCGCAGGGCGCACCCGTGTTCGCCGTCGGCAGCGACAGCTGGTCGCTGCACCCCGAGATCGAGGAGCGCCTGAACCCCTCCTGGAAGCGAGTCAGCAAGGACAAGGGCAGCGTCTTCGCCGGCACCGACGTGGCCCAGTGGCTGGCCGAACGTGAGGTCGACACCGTCACGATCGTCGGCTACATGACCAACAACTGCGACATCGCCACGGCCGTGGGCGCCGAGGAGCTCGGCCTGGCGGCAGAGATCCTCTCCGATGCCACCGGCGCCATCCACCTGGCCAACGAGGCCGGCCAGGTCTCCGCGGACCAGCTTCACGAGACCCTGCTCGTGCTCCTGCACTCCAACTTCGCCGCCGTAGCGACCACTCAGGCATGGACTACGGCCGTCACCGCCGGCGATGCGCTCCCCAAGAGCGATCTGGGTACCTCCGCCACACAGGGTCGCGCGGCCTTCGGCGCCTGACCTGACGACGAGGCGTACGACGTGGTAGTCGCGGTCGCCAGCGGGACCGCGACGTTTCGGGAAGTGTCGGCGCGCCTAGCTTCTTGGCGCTGACCACTGGCGGCGGAATCAGACGTTACGACGGGGTGCTCAGGAGGATCCAGAGGCGCCGCACCGGCAGGGGCGGGACGCGCCCAACTTCGCGGCATCTGTGGTCAGTTGTAGTGGAAGCGGACCTGCAGGATGATCAGGTCGTCGCCGTCGACCAGGTAGACCAGGCGGTGTTCCTCGGTGATCCGTCGGGACCACGCACCGGCCAGCATGTGTCGCAGTGGTTCGGGCTTACCTATTCCGCTGACAGGGTCGCGCAGCGCGTCGTCGATGAGGCGGTTGATCCGTGTGAGTGTCTGCCGGTCGGCTGCCAACCAGTACGTGTAGTCCGCCCACCCGTTCGGCGTGAAGACCAGCCTCATCGAATGAGGTCGTGCTCGTCGCGCTGCCCTGCATGCGCCTGGGCAAGGCTTTCGAGCAGGTGACGTGCGTTGGCGGGAACCCGCAGCAGGTGAGCAGTCTCCTCGAGCGCGTCGTAGTCAGCTCGGGACATGAGCACTGCATCACCCCGCCGGGAAGTGATCTCGACCGGCGTGCGGTCTTCGTTGACCTGCTCGATCAGGGGAAACAGGTTCTTGCGAGCTTCACTTGCGGTGACAGCCATGGCCACCCCTCTCCATTGGTACTACTTCTTGTACCAGTATGACATCGAGGTCAACGATAACCAACCACCCGACCATCGGATCCGAACTCGACCCACGGTCCAGCCCCAGGCTCCTCGCGTACGTGCCCACCGCTCAGGCGGAGGCTGGCAGCAGTGACGACGGGGTGCCGCTGTACGTCACCACCAGCTCGTCGCGTGCCCGGGACGCCGCCACATACAGCAGCGACCGTTCCCGCAGCTGCGCCTCGCTGAGCTCTTCGTCGTCGTAGTCGTAGGCCTTCAACCCCATGGGCATCGAGTCCTTGCTCAGCCCGAACAGCAGCACCCGCGCGAACTCCGTGCCCTTCGCACGGTGCATCGTCAGCGCCACCGGGTAGCCGGGCCTCACCGTCCCCGCCTCCAGGGCCCGGACCTCGACGCCCCGCTCCCCCAGCCCGGCGACGACCCGGTCGCGAGTCACCCGGTCGCGGACCAGCACCGCGACCGTCTCAGCCGCCACCTCACCGCTCCCCACCCAGGACCCCACCAGGTCCGCCGCGAAGTCCAGCTCCGCCGTCAGCGTCGGGAACGGCCGCACCTCCGGCTTCGGCCCGGTGCGCGCCGACAGGTAGCCGGCCATGGTCTCGGCCTCGCCGTCGGAATCGATGACCTCCTGCCCCGTCAGCACACCGACGGCCCACGCCAGGTTCTGCGCCGTGGTGCGGTAGTTGAGCTTCAGCCCCCGCGACCGCCCCTGCGTCCGGATCCCGTACGCCGAGAGCATCAGCTTCTGCCCGTAGATCCGCTGGTGGGCGTCCTCGGCGACGAAGATGTCGTTATGCGCCTCGGCCGCCAGCGCCCGGACCAGCTGCCAGTGGCACGGCTTGAAGTCCTGCCCCTCGTCGACCAGCACGTGCCGGGCGGGCCGCTCCCCCGTCGTCTCGAGGTGGGCTGCCGCAATCGAGGCGGCCTCAGCGAAATCCAACGTGCCGGCCTCGCGGGCGGCCCCGCGGTAGGC
>NZ_JACJGA010000009.1:0-107899 GCF_014164725.1 Tessaracoccus sp. MC1627
TCCGGCCCTCCTGCACCGCCGCGTAGAGGCAGGGATGGCGGTGCTTCAGGCTCAAAGCATCTGCCAGCTTGGAGGCCGCCACAATGGGTGGGCAGCGCAGCAGGCCGGCCAGTTCGAGGCCGATGAACTCGGAGACCGCCGGGGTCCCGATACCCCCGACCACCACCCTGCGCTCGGCGAGGACCTCAACGACCTGGTCGTAGTCAACCTCGTAGTGCTCCGCGAGGTCACACAGCAGGGTCAGGGTCTGGGCCTCGGCGAAACGACGCAACTCGTCAGCGGAGCGCAACTGCTCCGCGATCTCACGCGCCTTGTCCTTCATGGGTTCCACGCTATGTCCGACCACTGACATTTTTGGCTCCCAGCAGGGGCGCCCGGCAGAAATTCTTCGAGAAGCTTTTCTGGGGGTTGCTGGGGGGTCGGCGACGGTGGCGGGGCCTCGACGCGTCGGGGGCTCCGCCCTCGGTCGGCTCACCCAGCTGTCGGGTGAAGGGCCTCGACGACTCGGGAGAATTGGCTCGTCAGCTCGCGTTTCTTAGGCTTCGAGGCCGCTTCGCGGCACCTCAGCCAACGGGAAGGGCTCCAGTCCCTTCGCGGCTCCTCAGCCAGCGGGGAGGGTTCCAGCCCGCTGCGCAGCTCCTCAGCCAGCGGGGAGGGTTCCAGTTCCTTCGCGGCACCTCAGCCAACCAGCGATGAAGGCCCTCGAGGCCCCCGGTTCGCGACCTTTCAGCGAACAGAGGTCTGATGGTTGCCGAGAGGGTGGGGGACGGCAGGGCGGCACTGCGCAGCGGTGCCCAACCCGACGATCACCCAGCTGGCATCCCGCCCAAGCAGACGCAACCCCAACGCCGCCCTGCCGGCCCGCACCCGGGCCGTGTCAACGCCACCGGAGGAACGAGTGCGGGGAGACGGGAGACGATGCCCGGGCGGCCTCAACCAACCGACCACAGTATGACCAGTGGCCACAGCAAGACCCTGGACAACGGCCGCATGGGCATCGACTCACGGCCCACCGCACCCGACAACGGGATCCGCGTGAAGGTGGCACTCACAACCCTTCGAGACGGGCTACGCCGCTCCGCGGGCAGCCCCCCTCAGGGAACGATGGAGACCGGCCACGCCGCTCCGCGGACGGCCCCCTCAGGGAACGATGGAGACCAGCCACGCCGCTCCGCGGACGGCCCCCTCAGGGAACGATGGAGACCGGCCACGCCGCTCCGCGGACGGCCCCCCTCAGGGAACGATGGGAAGGGCGGCACCCAGGGCGCGAGGGCACATGACCCCCGACGAACTACTGAGACGACCGCTAGCCCAGCAGCCCGTGGCGCCGAGCCGCCGCGACCGCGGCGGTGCGGGACTCCGCGCCCAGCTTGGCGTACGCGTGGACGAGGTGCGTCTTGACGGTCCCCTCGGAGATGAACAAGCGCTTGGCGATCCCCCTGTTGGTGACACCCTCCTCGACGAGGCGGAGGACGTCGAGCTCGCGGGCGCTCAGCGTCGGGACTCCCTGGGCCATGCGCTCCACCACCCGCCCCTCCATGTCCCGCGACAGCACCAGCCGACCCGCCGCAGCGTCCGCGATCCCGGAGACGATGTCCTCGGGCTCCGCGTCCTTGAGAAGGTAGCCGGCCGCGCCGGCCAGCACCGCGCGCGCGATGTCGGAGTCGTTGTCGTAGGTGGTGAGGATGAGGACGGCCGGCCCGCCCTGCTGGGCCTGCAGCGCCGCCGTGACCCCCACCCCGTCGAGACCGGGCCCCAGCCGCAGGTCGCACAGCACGACGTCCGGGTGGGTCTCTGAGGCGAGCATCAGCGCCTCCTCGCCTGAGGCGGCGGCGCCCACCACCTCGACGCCGTCGGCCCCATCGAGCAGGGCGCGCAGCCCCGAGCGCACCACGGGGTGGTCATCGACGATCAGCACGCGGGTCACCGCGACACCTCGGCTGCCGGAATCAGCGGGAGCCGCAGCGCCACCGCGGTGCCGCCAGCATCTGACTCCACCTCGACGCCACCCCCGAGCTCGGTGAACCTCTCACGCAGTGCACGCAGCCCGTACCCGCCCAGGGGGCCTGCGACGACGGGGCGCGCCGGGTCGAACCCGACCCCGTCGTCGACGATGTCCAGGTGCACCTCGTCACCGGCGCGGGCCAGCTCGACGTTGATCCGCCCGGCCCCGGAATGGAGCCTCACGTTGGACAGCGCGCCCTGCGCGCCGCGCAGCAACGCCACCTCGATGGGCGTGGCCAGCCTGGGCAGGTCGGGATCGACGGTGACCGCCCACTCGGCCCCCAGAGCCCCCGCCACGTCAGCGGTGAGGCGCCCCAGGGGCGCCGCCAGGCCTCCCGCCCCTGGCGCTTCGGGCGCCAATGCCATGACGACGCGGCGCGACTCCGCCAGGTTCGCGGCAGCGGTGGCCTCGATCTGCCCCAGCAGGTGGGCAGCAGCGGCGGGATCCACCGCCCGAGTGGCCGCGCGTGCCAGCAGCACGATGGAGGAGAAGCCCTGGGCCAGGGTGTCGTGGATGTCGTGGGCGAGGCGCTGCCGCTCGGCGAGTACCCCGGCCTCGCGCTGCAACCTGGCAGTCTCGTCCTCAGCCCGGAGCACCTCCGCCAACAGCCGTCGGTGCTCGGAGGCCTCGTGTTCGAACAGGAGCACCCCTCGGGCAACGCCCACCGCCACCAGTGCCCCCACCAGCGGTCCCAGGACTCCGCCCACGCTGTGCCCCTCGGCCATCGCCAGCACCGTGACGACGACGGCCAGCGTCACCGCGGTCAGCAACAGTGCGGCGAGGAGGGGCAACACCGAGCCGACCAGCAGCCACAGCGGGAAGACCACCCAGAGGAAGTCCCGCGACAGCACCATCGACGTGACCGAGCCGAGGAACAACACACCCACCCACACCGAGCGCCCGAGGATGCCGAGCCGCGGCTGGAGTGAGAGCCCCGCGACGAAGGCCACCAGCATCATGCCCGCCAGGGCCAGCACCGGCCAGCCGGCTCCCTCGATCCAGGCCAGCGCGGTGGCCACCACCAGCAGCCCCACGAAGAGGAGCGCCTGCCCCAGCCTCAGCCACCAGGCCGCCGAGAACCGCGGGGGGTGGTCGGCCGTCGTCGTCGTCACGCCCCCACGTTAGCGGTGGCCGGGGCGGCGGTCAGTGCCCGGCGCAGGATGACGAACAGGTAGACGAAGGTCCCGCTGAGCACCATGTGGCCGAGTCCGGCGATGCCCGCCCACATCGGTGAGGTCGCGATGGGGATCTCGAGGACCTGCAGCGTCCCCTTGACGATCATGGCCCCGAACGTGAGCCCGAGGCCCACGTTCCACAGCACCGTGAACAGCGTCGTGGCCTTGTCCCCCAGGGCGAAGCTCTTCGCCAGGGCCAGCACCACAAGGAGCATCAACGTGCCCAGCGCCAGCGCGTGGGTGTGGGCGGTGGCGAGCTGGGTGTGGCCGGTGAAGTCGTTGAGCTTGGTCATTTCGCGCCAGTACAGGCCGGAGGCGAGGCCCAGAGCCGTCCAGGTGGCGGCGGAGAAGAAGAGTCTGTTCAGCATGGCTCCGATGCTGCCCGCAGAACCACTCCCCCGTCGCCCGCCCGCTATCCACCGTCCGGTGGACCCACTCTCACGGGCGGGTGAGGATGACGGCGCGGTAGCGCTCGACGAAGCCGGCCGCAGCCGCGGCCTCGAGCCCCGCCAGGTCACCGATGTGGACCTCCAGCGCCCAGCCCCTCGTCAGCGGCACCGCCCCGGCCAGCGACGAGGAGGGACCGTCTGCGGTGAGGATCGCGAAGCCGCCGCAGATGCTCAGGCCGAGCGCCGTGAGCGCCTCCGTCGAGCCGCGCAGAGTCCGGACCGGGGCGGATCCACCGATCCACGCCTCCGCGGCCTGCAGCGCGTCGTCGAGGGCAGCGCCAGGGTCGCCGACGGCCAGGACACCGTGGCCGCTCACCCGCCAGCCGCCGAGCCGCGCGCGGCGGACTCCGGGCCGGGCCTGCTCCAGCGCCCGCTCAAGGTCCTCGGGCCGCGACACCGGCAGCACGCTGCGCTCGGGCACGCGGCGCACCCCAGCCGCCTCCGCTCGAGGCACCCACACCGCGGGACGGTCCTCCGGCAGCAGCACATACCACTGCTCGTTGGCCGCCACCAGGTGGCCGACGACGTCCCGGGCCGTCCCGCCGCTGACCCAGCGCAGGCTGAGCCGCGGCGCCCCGGCAGGAGGTTCGAGGATCACTGCGCCGCGGCGTAGGCCGGGGCGATGACGTGCGCGATGATCCGCTCGCGCTGGTCGTGGGGAAGGAACGCGGCGCGCATCGCGTTGACGGTGACGCGCTCCACGTCGATGAGGGTCCAGCCGAAGGCCTCGCTGAGCAGCGCGAACTCCCGCGACATCGTCGTGGCGCTCATCAGCCGGTTGTCGCAGTTGACGGTCACGTTGAACCCCAGCCGGTGCAGCATGTCCACGGGGTGGCTCGCCATCGTCTGGGCGACCCCGGTCTGCAGGTTCGACGACGGGGACACCTCCAGCGCGATGCGTGCGTCGCGGACGTAGTTGGCGAGCCGGCCGAGGAGCGCCCCGTCGTCCGTGACGTCGATGTCGTCGGCGATCCGCACACCGTGCCCGAGGCGGGACGCGCCGCACACCTGCACCGCCTCCCAGACCGACGGCAGTCCGAACGCCTCACCCGCGTGGATGGTGAAGAACATGTTGTTGTGCTTGAGGTGGCGGAAGGCGTCGAGGAAGCGCGACGGGGGGAAGCCGTCCTCGGCCCCCGCGATGTCGAAGCCGCAGACGGAGTCGTCGCGGTAGGCCAGCGCCAGCTCCGCGACGTCGGTGGAGGGCTCGGAGTGCCTCATCGAGGTGAGGATCTGCTGGGCGACGATGAGCCGCCCGGCGGCGGCCGCGACGGCCATGCCGGAGGCCAGACCGTCGCGGACCGCCTCGACGATGGCCTCGAGGGTGAGGCCCTGGCGCTGATGCTGTCGGGGAGCGTAGCGCGCCTCCGCGTAGACGACGCCGTCGGCGGCCTGGTCCACGACGAACTCGTGGGCCACGCGGCTCAGCTGTTCGGCAGTCTGCATCGCGGCGACGGTGTGCTCGAACGTTTCGAGGTAGCGCTCCAGGGAGCCGGAGTCCGCGGCCTCGAAGAACCAGTGGCGCAGCTCGTCCGGGTCCGTGGCGGGCAGCTCGTGGCCGTTCTCAGCGCAGTGCTCGATCACGGTCTCCGGGCGCAGGCCGCCGTCGAGATGGTCGTGGAGGGCCACCTTGGGCAACGCCCGCAGGTCATCGATGGTGAGCATGCGCCAACGCTACCGTCAGGGGGCAGGTGGGGCGATCGCGTCGAGGTCGTCCGGGCCGAACGCCTGCGGGAGCAGGTCCGCCAGGGTCAGGACCCCGGCCGGGGTCTCCATGAGCAGCCCGCGCCCGCCGTGCTCGAAGAGCAGCTGCCGGCAGCGGCCGCACGGCGTGATGACGTCGCCCTCGCCGTTGACGCAGGTGAACGCCACGAGCCGGCCACCGCCGCCCGCCACGAGGTCTGAGATCAGCCCGCACTCGGCGCACAGGGTGACCCCGTAGGCCGCGTTCTCCACGTTGCAGCCGCTGATGGTGCGCCCATCGTCCACGAGCGCCGCGGCCCCCACCCGATACTTCGAGTAGGGCGCGTAGGCCCGCCCCGCGACATCGACGGCCACTGCCCGGAGCCGGTCCCAGTCGACCTGCTGCACCGCTGCCGCAACATGACTCATTCGCGGACCACCTGCCGCACCAACGCGCCGGCGGACCGCACCATCGCCACGGTCTGTTGCCGCCAGTCCACGTCCTGACTGCGGTAAGGGCCGGTGGCCAGCGAGATGACAACGGCCGCTGCACGTAGCCGCAGCTCCACAGGGTCCACCCGCCGGTCGAACACCGGCACCCACCTGGCCAGAAGGTCTCTGACCTTGTCCGCCTGGGCCGGGTTCATCCGCTGGATGGTGGACAGGTGCCCGATCAGGCAGGCCAGGTCGTCGGCGCGACGTCCGGGACCGATGGTGTCCACATCGAGCAGGCCCACCACCCGTCCGTCGGCCACCCGGATCTGGCCCTCGTGAAAGTCACCGTGCGTGGGCTCGTCCCCTGGGGCGAACCCCGCCAGGCCGGAGGTGATTCTCGCAACCAGTGCACCCAGCTCCTCGCCGAGTTCGGGCAGTGTGGCCGACACCATGGCGGAGTAGTGCGCCACGGCGTCCGCCCACGGCGCCCGGCGCTCCAGCGAGGCCACCGAGGCGGGCATCGCATCGAGCAGGTCGATCAGCTGTTCGGGGCCGCAGGGGTCTCCCGGGGTGAACAGGGCGCTGGCGAGGGCGGTTCCAGGGAGTTCCCGCAGGATGAGGAGGTGATCGGGTGTGGCCAGCGCCACCTCCGGGGCCGGGACCCCCGCCCTGCGGAGCATGAGGTGCTTGGCGTGGACGTCTGCGAACACCCGCTCCCGCAGCACCTTGACGTAGAACACTTGGGGCGGGTCCGCGACACTCACCTTCACCACAGCGCGCCGCCGGGGACGGTAGCCCACCATGGCCAGCGTCAGCTGATCAGCGGCCACCGGGTGGGCCAGCACACCGCCCACGTTGAGCGTCTCGGCCATCCGCTCCGGGAAGGCGGCCCGTGGCAGCCCCGGCAGGTCCGGATCGTCGGGGTACAGCCACACCGCGACCCTGCGGCGCCCGTCGTCGAAGATCTCGGCCCGCGCGTCCGAGGGGAGCAGCTCCCCTGTCCGGGCGCTCACGCCCAGCAGCTCCGTGCGCTCCCCGTGCGGCCACGCCACCGTGGCGAGGTAGGTGGCGGTCGTGGAGTGCTCCGGGGCGGCGTCGACGTGCTCGATCGCCCAGGTGAGAAGCCGGCCGCCCTGGTGCTCGACGGCGGCGCGCAGCAGCGGCTCGACGCCCGGGCCGGTGAGCAGGCCGAGCCCGTCGTCAGGCATCCGTGTCGTCCTCCGGCAGCGTGTCGCGCCGGATGGAGAACCAGGCGGCGCGCCGGCCGTCCATCTGGGTGGCCTCCAGCGTGAACCAGCCACGGGGACCGTCGACGTCATGGTCCGGGCTGAGCGCCACGGTGGCCCTCGCCCCGAGGTGGGGCAGCTCGCCCAGCTCGGCCATGAAGAAGCCGGCCACCGTGTCGTAGGGCCCCTCGGGAATCACGTAGCCGGTCAGTTCGGCGAACTCCTCGATGGTGGTGAGGCCGTCCACCTCGTCGATCTGGCGGGGCACCGAGGATGACGGGAGGTCGTACTCGTCGGTGATGTCGCCGATCAGCTCCTCCATCAGGTCCTCGAGCGTGACGATGCCTGCGGTGCCGCCGTACTCGTCGCGGACGATGGCGAGGTGGGAGCGGGCTGCGCGCATCGCGGTGAGCGCCCGGAGGATCTTGACGGTCTCCGGGAGGAACAGCACCTCGCGCGCGATGCTGCCGACGTCGCTGTCGCGGGCGGTGCCCTCGATGTCCATCAGGTCACGCACGTGGATGAAGCCGACGATCCGGTCCGGGGACCCCTCGGTGACCGGATAGCGGGAGTGGGGCGCGCCCCGGACCTCACGGTAGGCCAACCCGATCGGCATGTCCGCGGGCAGGAAGTCGACCTCGGTGCGGGGCACCATGACCTCGCGCAGGGAGCGTTCGCCGGCGTCGAAGACCTCGTCGACGATGCGCCGCTCCTCCTTGCCGAGCGTGGAGGACCCCACCACCATGGCACGCAGCTCTTCGTCGGTGACGGCGTTGCGGGAGAGCGTCGGGTCGCCCCCGAGGATGCGCACGAGCGCATCGGTGGAGACACCGAGGAACCAGATGAGTGGCCGGGTCAGCGTCGCGATTCCGGAGACCAGCGGCGCCAGGGCGAGCGCGAAACTCTCGGCGCGCTGCATGGCCAGCCGCTTGGCGGTCAGCTCACCCACCACGATCGAGAAGTAGGAGATGACCACCGTGACCAGGACCAGCGAGAGCGTGCCCGAGATGGGCTCGGCCAGGCCCCTCGACTGAAGCTCGGTGGACAGCGCCTCGGCGATGGTGGCGCCGCCGAAGGCGGCCGACAGGAAGCCAGACAGCGTCACGCCGATCTGGACCGAGGACAGGAACCGGTTGGGATTGCCGGTCAGGCGCTCGATGGCACGGCCGCGCTTCCCCTTGCCGGCAAGCTGCTTGACCTGGCTCTCGCGCAGCGTGATGAGCGCCATCTCGGCGGCGGCGAAGGTGCCGCCGATGATGATGAACAGGGAGATCAGGGCGATGTCGGTCAGCACGAGGCTGGGCTCCTCAGTCAGCGGAAGATGACGGTGCGGTCACCGTCGGCGAGGACGCGATGCTCGGCGACGAGGCGCACGGCCTCGGCCAGGGTCTGCGACTCCTGGGCCTGGCCTTTGCGGACCAGCTTCGCCACGTCCATGGTGTGATCCACGCGCACCACGTTCTGCTCGATGATGGGGCCCTCATCCAGGTCTCCGGTGACGAAGTGCGCGGTGGCGCCGATCAGCTTCACACCGCGGGTGTGCGCCTGGCGGTAGGGGTTGGCGCCCTTGAACCCGGGCAGGAACGAGTGGTGGATGTTGATGGCCCGGCCGGCGAGAAACTCGCAGAGTTCGGGGCTGAGGATCTGCATGTAGCGCGCCAGGACCACCAGCTCGATGCCCTCCTGCTCGACGCGCCGGCGCACCTCAGCCTCGAACTCGGGCTTGGTCTCGGCGGTCACAGCCCGGTGCGTGAACGGGACACCGAAGAACTCGGCCATGGGTGCCAGGACGTCATGGTTGGCCATGATCCCCACCACGTCGATGGGGAGGTCACCCGCACGCCACCGGAAAAGCAGGTCGTTGACCACGTGGCCGGCCTTCGACGCCAGGATCAGAGTCCGCACGGGGCGGGCCACGTCATCGACGCGGAACCGCGCATCCAGGTCCGCGGCCGCCGCACCCACGGCCGCCGCCAGGGACTCCGGCTCGGCGCCGTGGACCTCGATCCGCGTGAAGAAGTGGCCGGTGTCGGGCGAGGAGAACTGCTGCAGCTCGGTGATGTTGCCATGCGCTGCGACGATGCCGCCGGTGATCGCGTGCACGATCCCCGGCCGGTCGGGGCAGTCGAGCGTAACGACGAGCTGATGCATGGGCGCCATGCTAGCGGGTCACCATCAGCCAGTGATTTTGGGCGATGACGCACCTGGACCGTGAACTTGTTACTCTGCGATCGCGCAATGACGCGCGGCTCAACCTGATGCAACGACGCACAGCCCAGAGGAGACGCCCATCCATGCATGACAGCAGCCCCGACGTGCCTACCGGTGAGATCCCGGCCGAAGACTTCCACCGAGTCCAGCAGTCGCCGGAGTTCGCCCACCTGAAGCGGACGTTCCGGTCCTTCGCCTTCCCGATGACCGCAGTGTTCCTGCTGTGGTATTTCGCCTACGTCCTCGGCTCCATCTTCGCCAAGGACCTGATGATGACCAGCGTGGCCGGCAACCTCACCGTCGGCATCCTGTTCGGCCTCGGCCAGTTCGTCAGCACGTTCCTGATCACCTGGCTCTACATCCGCCACTCGGTGAAGAACGTGGACCCGCTGGCGAGGGCCCTGCGTGAGGATCTGGAGGCGAGCGCGCGATGACACTCCTCGAGACTGAGCAGCTCGGCAACCCGATCATCAACATCGCCATCTTCGCCGCCTTCGTCGTTTTCACAATGGCCGTGGTGATCCGCGTCACCCGCGGCGGCAAGAAGAAGGCCGGAGACTTCTACACCGGCGGCGCCCAGTTCGACGGCCGCCAGAACGGCTTCGCCATCGCCGGCGACTACCTCTCGGCCGCCTCGTTCCTCGGCATCGTCGGGGCGGTGGCCCTCTACGGCTACGACGGACTGCTCTACTCCGTCGGCTTCCTGGTGGCGTGGCTCGTTGCCCTCCTTCTGGTGGCCGAGCCGCTGCGCAACACCGGCAAGTACACGATGGCCGACGTGCTGAGCTTCCGCATGCGGCAGAAGCCGGTGCGTCTGGCCGCCGCCACCTCGACCCTGGCGGTGTCCTTCTTCTACCTGCTCGCGCAGATGGCCGGCGCGGGCGCGCTGGTGTCGCTGCTCCTGGGCATCGCCTCGCCGCTCGGCCAGAACATCGTCATCGCCATCGTGGGTCTGCTCATGGTGGGCTACGTGCTGATCGGCGGGATGAAGGGCACCACCTGGGTGCAGATGATCAAGGCCGTGCTGCTGATCCTGGGCGCCGGGGCGATGACCATCTGGGTGCTGGCCTTCGCAGGGTTCAACCTGTCGACGCTCCTGGGCGAGGCGATTGCCACGTCCGCGGCCGACGGGTCCACTGTGGACCTGCTCGCGCCGATGCAGCGCTACAAGGACCCCTGGGCGCTGATCTCGATGGGCCTGGCCCTGGTGCTGGGCGCCTCGGGCCTCCCGCACGTGCTGATGCGCTTCTACACGGTGCCCACCGCCAAGGAGGCGCGCCGCTCGGTGACCTGGGCCATCGGCCTCATCGGCGCCTTCTACCTGTTCACCATGGTGCTCGGCTACGGGGCCGCGTGGCTCGTCGGGCCCAAGGCCATCTCGGAGATGCCCGGCGGGGCGAACGCAGCCGCACCCGCGCTCGCCTACGAGCTCGGCGGCACCGTGCTGATGGCCGTCATCGCAGGTGTGGCGTTCGCCACCATCCTGGCGGTGGTGGCAGGCCTCACCATCACGGCGTCGGCGTCCTTCGCGCACGACATCTACAACTCGGTCCTCAAGGACGGCAAGGCGGACCCGGCCAAGGAGGTGCGGGTCGCCCGTATCACGTCGGTGACCATCGGTTTGGTGGCCATCGTCGGCGGCATCGTCGCCAACGGTCAGAACGTGGCCTTCCTCGTTGCGCTGGCGTTCGCGGTGGCAGCCTCGGCCAATCTGCCCTCGATCCTGTACTCGCTGTACTGGAAGCGGTTCTCCACGGCCGGTGCCGTCTGGTCGATCTTCGGCGGCCTCATCACCGCGGTGACGCTGATCGTCTTCTCCCCCGCCGTGTCGGGCCTGCCCACGTCGATGTTCCCGAACGCCGACTTCGCCTGGTTCCCCATCGACAGCCCGGCCATCGTGTCGGTCCCAGTGGGCTTCTTCCTCGGCTGGCTGGGCTCCGTGATCAAGCCCGACGGCCCGGAGGTGGCCGACCGTGCTGCGGAGATGGAGGTGCGCTCCATGACCGGTGCCGGCGCCGAGGGCGCGATCGACCACTGATCCCCCTTCTCACGACAGAGGCCCGCCCCCGACGATGGGGGCGGGCCTCTTCGGTTGTCGGGGCTGACCTCAGATGAGGCCGAGCTCGGTGACGGCGTTGCGCTCGTCGACCAGCTCGGCCACCGAGGCGTCGATCTTGCCACGCGAGAAGTCGTTGAGCTCGAGGCCCTGGACGATCTCGTACCTTCCGTCCTTGACCGTGCACGGGAACGACGAGATGAGGCCCTCGGGCACACCGTAGGAGCCGTCGGACGGGACCGCCATGGAGACCCATTCGCCCTCAGCGGTGCCCAGCACCCAGTCGCGCATGTGCTCGACGGTGGCGTTGGCGGCCGACGCGGCCGAGGAAAGTCCGCGGGCCTCGATGATGGCCGCGCCACGCTTGGCGACCGTGGGGATGAAGGTGTTCTCCAGCCACTCCTGATCGTTGACCAGTGCGGCGGCGCTCTGTCCGTCCACCTTGGCGTTGAACAGGTCCGGGTACTGGGTGGCCGAGTGGTTGCCCCAGATGGTCATGTGGCTGATGTCGGTGACGGGGCGTCCGAGCTTCGCGGCAAGCTGCGAGAGCGCGCGGTTGTGGTCCAGGCGGGTCAGGGCGTTGAACCGCTCGGCCGGGATGTCGGGCGCGTTGCGCTGCGCGATGAGCGCGTTGGTGTTGGCCGGGTTGCCGGTGACCAGGACCTTGACGTCGTCCGCCGCGGCGGAGTTGAGGGCCTTGCCCTGGGCGGTGAAGATGGCGCCGTTGGCCGAGAGCAGGTCGCCGCGCTCCATGCCCGCCTTGCGGGGCATCGCGCCCACCAGCATGGCCAGGTTGACGCCGTCGAAGACCTTGTTGGGGTCGTCGCCGATCTCGATGTTGACCACGTTGCCGAAGGCGCAGTCCTGGAGCTCCATGACAACGCCCTCAAGCGCCTTGAGCGCAGGGGTGATCTCCAGCAGGCGCAGCTCGATGGGAGTGTCGCCCAGCAGCGATCCACTGGCGATGCGGAACAGCAGGCTGTAGCAGATCTGACCTGCGGCGCCGGTGACGGCGATCTTGACGGGAGCAGCAGTGCTCACTTCGTTTCCTCTCGTGACGGTCCTTGTCGTCTGACGAAACTGACTCTAGCGGGGTCGCGGCCGGCCCGGTCGGGCGGGGCGGTCTCAGATGATGCGGAAGACATAGTGCGCGATCTCGATGAACACCACGATCGCCAGCCACACCATCAGCGTGATCGTCAACCACCCTCCCCGCACGAACGCCAACGCCTTGGCCTGCGCCGACGACGAGAGGAACAGGTTGCCCTCGAGGATGTTCCAGTGCGTCATCGAGGTGAACACGAAGGTGGTCGACAGCGTGACAACGATGCACCAGGGACACAGCGCGCCGATCACGAACGTGGACTGGAACAGCAGCCAGTAGGCGAAGATGACGCCGAGGAAGTAGACGACGTTGGCGGTGAACATGAACCACCGCGGGAACCGGGTGCGGGCCAGGGAGGCCACCGCGATGGTCATCACCACCGGCTCGGCGATGAGGCCCAGGAACGCGTTGGGGAACCCGAACACGTTGGCCTGCCAGGTGGAGCCCACCGTGACGCAGTCGAAGACGGCGTTGATGGAGCAGCTGAGCACCACGTCAGGGTTCTGCGCGATGAGGATGGCGTCGTAGGACAGCACGAAGGAGGCGATCAGGCTGAGCGTGGCGAACACCAGCATCTCCAGGAACAGCACGGTGCGTGACCGGGAGCTGGGGCGGTCCTCGGCGGCTTCGGTGTCGTCCTCGTGGACCATGGCTTCCATGGGCCCCATCGTAACCAGACCGACCCTGCGGGCCGCCGCGCGTCAGCTCGAAGGGGGCACCACCAGGGCCACCACTGTGATCGCCAGCCCCATGACGGCCATCACCAGGACGTCGAACCACCGCCGCCGGACCGCCAGCAGCCCCGCCATCTCCGTGGACAGGACGAGCCTCAGCAACGCCCCCACCAGCAGTGCCCCGGCCACCATCAGCGCGGCCCGCCGCCAGTGCCCCAAAGCCGCGTAGCCCACGCCGACGCCCACCACCGCCAACACCCCGAGCAGAGGCCACGGGTTGCTGGGGTAGGACTCGGCTGGCTTGTCCGGCCTATCCGGCATGCAGCGCTTCCGCGCGGTCCACGACGTTGCTCAGCAGCATGGCGCGGGTCATCGGCCCAACCCCGCCCGGGTTGGGCGTCACCCAGGCCGCCTTCTCCCAGACATCCGGAGCGAGGTCGCCGACCGTCTTGCCGTCGACGCGGCTGACGCCGACGTCGACCAGCACGGCGCCCTCGCGGATCATGTCGGCTGTGATCATCCCAGGCACGCCGGCGGCTGCCACCACCACGTCCGCGGCCCGGGTGTGGGAAGCGAGGTCCCGCGTCCCGGTGTGACACAGGGTGACGGTCGAGTTCTCGCTGCGCCGGGTGAGGATCAGGCCGAGCGGCCGTCCCACGGTGATGCCGCGACCCACGACGCACACCTCAGCGCCGCGCAGCTCCACGCCGTGACGGCGCAGCAGCTCGACGATGCCGCGCGGCGTGCACGGCAGGGTGGCGGGCTCGTTCAGGACCAGGCGGCCGAGGTTGATCGGGTGCAGGCCGTCGGCGTCCTTGTCCGGGTCGATGAGGCCGAGCGCCCAGTTCTCATCGAGGTGCCTGGGGATGGGCAGCTGCACGATGTAGCCGGTGACCGCCTCGTCCGCGTTGAGCGACTCGATGGCCTCCCTGAGCTGGGCCTTGTTGGCGTCAGCGGGGAGGTGCACCCGGATCGAGGCGATGCCCACCTCCTCGCAGTCGCGGTGCTTCATCTTCACGTAGCTCTGGCTGGCCGGATCCTCACCGACGAGCACCGTGGCCAACCCCGGCACCACGCCGCGGTCCCGCAGCGCCGCCACCCGGACAGCGAGTTCGGCCTTGATGGCGGCGGCGGTGGCCTTGCCGTCGAGTCTCTGGGCGGTCACGGTGCCTCCTGGTGTCAGTGGAAGAAGTGGCGGGTGCCGGTGAGGTACATCGTCACCCCGGCCGCGGTGACGGCGTCGATGACCTCCTGGTCACGCACCGAACCGCCGGGCTGCACGATGGCGCGGACGCCGCCGTCGAGGAGGACCTGGGCGCCGTCGGCGAAGGGGAAGAAGGCGTCCGAGGCGGCCACCGACCCGGCGGCACGCTCGCCGGCCCGGGTCACTGCCAGATGACAGGAGTCCACCCGGTTGACCTGGCCCATGCCGACGCCCACGGAGGCGCCGTCGGAGGCCAGCAGGATGGCGTTGGACTTGACGGCGCGCACGGCCCGCCACGCGAACTCGAGGTCGGCGAGCGTCTGCTCGTCCGCCGGCTCGCCGGCCGCGAGGGTCCAGGCCGACGGGTCGTCGCCAGGTGCGTCGATGGCGTCTGTCTGCTGCAACAGCAGGCCGCCGTCGATCTGCCGCAGCGCGGTGCCCGCGTTGATGGCGTCCTGCGCCAGCAGGATGCGGAGGTTCTTCTTCGCGGCGAGCACCTGAACGGCGCCCTCCTCGTAGCCCGGCGCCACGATCACCTCGGTGAACACCTCGGAGACCTGCCGGGCCATCTCCACGCTGACGGGCCGGTTCGCGGCGATGACGCCGCCGAACGCCGAGACCGGGTCGCAGGCGTGGGCCTTGCGGTGCGCCTCCGCGACGTCCGCCCCGACGGCTATGCCGCACGGGTTGGCGTGCTTGATGATGGCCACGGCGGGGCCGTCGAAATCGTAGGCGGCGCGGCGCGCGGCGTCCGCGTCCACGTAGTTGTTGTAGCTCATCTCCTTGCCGTGGAGCTGCGTGGCGTCGGCGAGCCCGTCGGTGCCGTCCCCGTTGCGGTAGACAGCGCTCGCCTGGTGCGAGTTCTCGCCGTAGCGCAGGTCCGCCACCTTGTGCCACGTGGCGCCCACCCAGGCGGGGAACCCGGTGCCGCCTGAGGTGTCGGTGACCACGTTGCCCATCCATGACGCGACGGCCACGTCGTAGGTGGCGGTGTGCACGAACGCGGCCGCCGCCAGCTGCTTGCGCTGCTGGAGGGTGAAACCGCCGGCTGCCAGGGCCGCCCGCAGCATGGGGTACTGCTCGGCGGAGGTGATCACCGCGACACTCGGGTGGTTCTTCGCGGCGGCCCGCACCATCGTGGGCCCGCCGATGTCGATCTGCTCGACGCACTCGTCCTCGGAGGCGCCGGACGCGACTGTCGCGGCGAAGGGGTACAGGTTGGTGATCACCAGATCGAACGGGGCCACGCCGAGTTCGTCGAGCTGTCTGCGGTGCGTCTCGAGCCTGCGGTCCGCCAGGATACCGGCGTGCACGTGCGGGTGCAGCGTCTTGACGCGGCCGTCGAGGCACTCAGGGAACCCGGTGACCTGTTCCACGGGCGTCACCGGCACGCCCGCGTTCGCCAGGGTCTTTGCCGTGGAGCCCGTCGACACGATCTCAATGCCGGAGGCGTGCAGCTCGCGGCCCAGGTCCGCCAGCCCAGTCTTGTCGTAGACCGAGACCAGAGCTCGGCGCAGCGGGATGAGATCGGTCACGGTTTGCCCTCTTTCCATTCGGCCACGGCCTGGATGAGCAGGCGGCGTTCGGCCACTTTGATGCGTTCGTGGAGAGAATCCACGTCGTCGTCCGGTAGCACGTCCACGGCGCGCTGCAGGAGGATCCTACCGGTGTCCACCCCGGCATCGACGATGAAGACGGTGGCACCGGAAACCTTCACCCCGGCGCGGAGCGCATCGCGGGGACCGTGCATGCCTGGGAAGCTCGGCAGCAGCGCCGGATGCGTGTTGATGGTGCGGCCCCCGAATCGATCGAGGAAGGCCGGGCCGAGCAGCTTCATGAAACCCGCGGAGGCCACGAGGTCCGGATCGTAGGCCCCCACGATGTCGCGCAGCGCCGCGTCCCACGCCGCCCGGTCTGCGCCTGCGGCCAGCGGATGGGCGACCGCGGGGATGCCACGCTCACGGGCGCGAGCCAGGCCCTGCGCATCCTCACGGTCAGACACGACGGCGACCACACGGGCATCCACCTCCCCGCCGTCGATCGCGTCGAGCAGCGCCGTGCAGAGGGTGCCGGAGCCGGAAAGCAGGACGACGACGTGGGTGGTCACCCGCCCATCCTAAGGGGTGGCGCCGGCCTCAGCCGGCTGGGCGACCGGCCGGCGGATCAGGCCAACGATCAGTCCCGTCACCATGCCGGAGAGCCCTAGGAGGGTCGGCGCGAAGACGGCGAGCTCCGGCACCCGGGCCCCCACGAGGGCGAGCCGGGTGCCGCCCAACCCGCCGGAGCCCAGCGCAGCGAGGACGGTGACGGCGGCCCCGGCGGCGACACCGGACAGGCCCCCCACCAGCGCCGTCTGGTCAAAGCGCGCGCGAGGCCTCGCCCAGGCGACGGCGAGGCCGGCCACCGCCCCGGCCGCCACGCCGACGAGCAGCCACCAGAACGACGTCATGGAGACCTCAGCCCCCACCGGAACGAGGCCGAACGCCGGAATCGCCGGGAGGAGACCGACGTCCGTGGTGGCCATGCTGACGAGGGAGCCATCGCCGACCGTCACCCCGGCGCCCAGCATCCAGGACGCGCAGGCGAGGAGCAGGTTGGGCAGGTAGGCGAGGTGCAGGATCACGAGCAGGAAGAGCCCCACCCCGCCGCCGTCGAGACCCTCGACGATCGCGGTGATGCTGTCGCGGCCCTGGACCAGTGCCACCACCAGCACCGCCGCCGAGCCGGCCAGGACGGTGAGCATGGCGGCCCCCAGCGCCTTCGGCGCGGCGCGCAGCCACGCCGGCCACTCGGCGGTGGGATCGTGGCCCACCCCGCGTGAGGCGCCCCAGAGCCCGGCGATGCCGCCGACCGCCACCCCACCGACCACCGCACGCAGGGACCCTGCGCCGATCGAGGCTGCCAGAAGCGAGAGGGCCGCGGCGTAGACCGCGCCGAAGGTGCCGCCCACCCGGGTGACGATCGCCTCGGTGTCTGCCCAAATTCTCCCCGTGTCGTCAGGGAGGGCCTCCTGCCGCGCCGCCTGCCTGGCCGCCATCGATGCCAACGGGAGGGCGAGGAACACCAGCGCGACGGTCAGCCCCAGAGGCGCCACCGACACCTGCAGGCCCCCGATCACCACGGGCGCCCCGTGCGCCAGAACCAGCAGCCCGGTGGAGAGCCCCAGCGCGTCGGAGAGCTGAGCCTCGGGCGACGTCAGCCAGCCCAGCATCGCCAACGCGCTGAGCACCAGCCAACCCGCCGCCAGGACGGCCAGCGGTCCTCCGACGGCCACCACATACCAGGGCCAGGGCCACTCACGGTGCGTAGCGGGCTCCTGCGCGTCCACGTCCACCGCGACGGTCCGGTGGGTCGCCGTGCGTTTCGCCATCTCTGAAGTCCCCTCGTGGATCTGCGCCTTCGTGTTGCCGACGGCGGTAGGGTTGCCCCACGAAACCCGCTGTCGCGGCCACTGGGAGGTGAATGAGATGCCTGAAAGCGAAGGAAGCCCCCGACGGGCCTGGCTCTCCGACGCGGACACCTCATCCCCGCCGGACACGGACCCTACCCCAGCAGATGACATCTTCCGCCCGCGACGCGGCTCCACAGACGACGCCGCCGCATTCTCGCGCCCGGACTCCGACGAGCCACAGGGCGAGACTCCGATCCCTGCCCCCGTGTTCCCGCGCTCGGCCGGCGAGGTGGCCGACAGCCCCAGCCCTGCGCCCCGCAGGTCCGCCCTATCCTCATCGACCCCCCTCGAGGCGGAGACGCCTGCGCCGCCCCCGCGAACGCAGCCTGCGCGCCCAGGCCTCGCCGTCTGGGCATTGGGAGGCCTGGTGGGGGCACTCGCCGTCGGCATGATCGCCTTCTACGCCTCGAGGGGAGCGGAGCCGGCCACCTCACAGAGCGCCTCACCGAGCGGCTCGGCCGCGGCGTCGGCGAGCGCGAGCCCCACCGTCGTCGCGGCACCGGAGGACCTCGTCACCGGCGAGGATCTGGCCGGCATCGCGGCGGCCGCCTCGTGGTCGGTGACCCACACCAGCAGCGCCGCCGCGGACCATGAGGGCCGCGTCGCCTGCCTGAGCACCCAGACCGAGGACCAGAACCCCACCTCCTCACTACAGCGCACCCTCGCCACTTCAGACGAAGACCAGCTCGCCGCGCTGCACCGCATCGAAACCTACGCCTCACCCGCCGCGGCGCAGCAGGTGTTCGCCAACCGCAGCACCGCGCTGGCGAGCTGCGACGAGATCCCGGCCCGGATCGTCCGGGCGACCTCGGTCGAGGGGATGGGCGACGAGGCCTTTCAGATCTCAGTGGTCTTCGAGGACGTGCCCATCCAGTACCACACGCTCCTGATGACACGCGTGGGCAGTGCCATCCAGCTGCTGGACGTGGCCCGGACCAGCAGCCCCGTCGAAGCGCAGCTCGCCGCCGACGCCCTCGCCCGCCCGCAGGGCACGCTGTGCACCATCGAGGCCGCCACCTGCGCCCCGGAGCCCACCATCACCGACGCGGTGGTCCCGGCGGCCGAACCCGTCGGCTGGCTGATCCCCTCGGACCTTCCCCGGATCAGGCCCGGGTCCGGCCGGTGGACGGCCTCGGACCCCACAGACCTCACGAGCGCAGGGATGGGGTGCGAGAACCTGACTCTGGTGAGTGAGCCCGGCCCCACCGAGCGGCGGCAGGCCACCTACCTGATGACGCAGGACGACCAGGCGCCGGACACGTTCGGCGTGGACGAGCTGCGCTTCACGTTCCCGGACGCAGCTGGCGCCACGGCCTTCGCCACCAAGCTGGGCAACGCCATCGCCAGCTGCAAGGATCGCGTCAACACAGCCACCGTCAGCGAGCTGCCGGCAGTGACGGGCACCGGCGAGGCTGGTCTGCCGGTCTCCTCGCGTCTCTTCTCCGTCACTCAGGCCACCGCCGACGACAAGGGCGTGCCGTACCGGCTCGTCGTCAGCGTGGCCGGGGAGCACGTGTCCTACACCATCATCACCGTGACGGCGGCCTACTCGTTCACCGACGCGCAGCTCACGGAGCTGGCGCTGCGGATCCCGGTGCGGGCCAGCCAGGGCTGACCCGCTCCGCGTCAGACCAGGGTGTGGCGCAGGTGCGCGATGGCGTCGCGCACCAGTCCAGCGGTCAGCGACGGGGTCTCCCCCACCAGCACCCCCGCGGCCTCCAACGCCGCCTTCTTCGCCTGTGCGGTGCCGGCCGATCCGGTGATGATGGCGCCGGCGTGGCCCATCGTCCGTCCGGTCGGCGCGGTGAAACCGGCCACGTACCCGATCACGGGCTTGGTGATGTGGTCTGCGATGTAGGCCGCCGCACGCTCCTCGGCGTCGCCGCCGATCTCACCGATCATGACGATGAGGTCCGTGTCGGGGTCCTCCTCGAAAGCCTGCAGCACGTCGATGTGCCTGGTACCCACCACCGGGTCACCGCCGATGCCCACCGCCGTCGAGAAGCCGTGATCGCGCAGCTCGTACATCATCTGATAGGTGAGCGTGCCGGACTTCGAGACAAGGCCGATGCGGCCGGGTCCCGAGATGTGGGCCGGGATGATGCCTACGTTGGACTTGCCGGGAGAGATGAGGCCGGGGCAGTTGGGGCCGATGATCCGGGTCCGCGAACCGCGGGCCGCCGCGTGGAACTCGACCGCGTCGTGCACCGGGATCCCCTCGGTGATCACCACGCACAGGCCCACCTCGGCCTCCACCGCCTCCAGGACGGCCTCCTTGGCGAACTTCGGCGGCACGAACACCACCGACACATCGGCATGGGTGGCCGCGACCGCCTCAACCATGGACCCGAACACGGGCACCGGGTCCTCCTCGAAGAGGACCGCCTCTCCCGCCCTGCCAGGCGTGACGCCGCCCACGACGCGGGTGCCCGACATGATCATGCGCTGCGTGTGCTTGCGCCCCTCCTTGCCCGTCATGCCCTGGACCAGGACGCGCGAGGACGCGTTGATGAAGATCGACATCGGAGTCAGTTCCCTTCGGCCGCGAACCGGGCGGCCGCTCGGGCCGCCTCGTCCATGGTGTTCTTGACAGTGATCAACGGATGATTGGCCTCGGCGAGGATGGCCTTGCCGACCTCGACGGAGTTGCCGTCGAGCCGCACCACGATGGGCAGGCGCGCCTCGGCGCCCAGCATGTCCAGCGCGTTGACGATGCCGTTGGCCACATCACTGCAGGCCGTGATTCCGCCGAAGATGTTGACGAAGACGCTCTTGACCTGCGGGTCGCTCATGATGATGCGCAACCCGTTGGCCATCACGTTGGCCGACGCGCCACCGCCGATGTCGAGGAAGTTCGCGGGACGCGGCCGGCCGGGCAGTTCCTCGCCGGCGGCCGCCACCACGTCGAGACTGCTCATCACGAGGCCGGCGCCATTGCCGATCACGCCGATGCTGCCGTCGAGCTTGACGTAGTTGAGGTCCAGGTTGCGTGCCTGACGTTCGAGATCCACGTCCCCGGTGGTCTCCTCGTAGCGCTCCCATTCCGGGTGGCGGAAGTCAGCGTTGCCGTCCAGGGTGACCTTGCCGTCGAGGGCGATGATGTCGCCGGCGCCGGTCTTCACCAACGGATTGACCTCCACCAGTGTGGCGTCAGATTCCTTGAAGGTCCGCCACAGCTTCCTGAGCACCGCGGAGACCTTCTGGTGGTCCTCGGGCATGAATCCCGCGTCGGTCACGATGCGTTGAGCCACGGCCTGGGAGATCCCCTCGACGGGGTCCAGGTCCAGCCGGAGCAGCGCCTCCGGCCGCTCTACCGCCAAGGTCTCGATGTCCACGCCGCCCTCGATGCTGCACATCGCGATGAACCCGCCGGCGGCGCGGTCCAGGAGGATGGAGAAGTAGAACTCCTCCGCGATGTCCGCGCCAGGGCTGAGCATGACGGTCTCGACCACGTGCCCCTTGATGTCCAGGCCGAGCACCTCGCCCGCCGTCTTCATGACGGCGTCCTCGCCGCGGGCGAGCTTCACGCCGCCTGCCTTTCCACGGCCGCCCGTGCGGACCTGCGCCTTGATCACCACGAGGTCCGCGCCGAGTTCCAGGTAGGCCGCGCGCGCCTCCTCAGGGGTGGTGGCGATGCGGCCGGGGAGGACGGGCACGTCGAACTGTTCGAACAGGTCGCGGGCTTGATACTCGAGGAGATCCACGGTGGTCCTTCGGTTGGTCGATCAAACTCCGCCAGACTACCCGGCGGCCCGAAGGGACGGAAGGGCCTGACGGATCGGCCCGGCCCGCTCGACCTGGCTCCTGTTGTGCGCACCCGCGGGAGCCACATGTGGTCCTGACAAGCATCGTCTCACGACTCGGACCGCCTCGGCTGCTCGACTTTGAGAGAAACCTGAGAACTGTTAAGGTTTTCTCAGAACCCCCCGAACAAGGCTAGGAGCCAGGTGAACGACGCCACGCCAGTGCGCAACCCCCGTCGCGCCGCGGAGATCGACGACATCGTCGAGATTGACGCCCACCCAGCCCGCCGCTCCACGCCTGCCCTGCCGTTTGCCGTCAGCCGTCGCATCGTCGCGCTCGGCGTGGCCGGCGCCCTGTCCGTGAGCGCCCTGTTCGCCTTCGCCTTCACCGCGCGCGACGGTGGCGACACCGCGAGCGAGTCGCTCGACGCCGCCGTTCCCGCCGCCGCCGCGTCTGCCGCGGCCATGGGCTTCGCCGACCGTTCCCAGGAGGTCAGCCGCACCGCGGTGCGGGCCAACCTGACCGAAGCGGTCGCGGACGAGGCCGCCAAGGAGCGCGACGAGACCCTGGACGCTTCCGTCGAGTCCGCCGCACAGACCGAGTGGATGACCAACTCCACCGAACGCCAGCGCCTCATGGACGAGGACATGACGCTCGTGGCCGCGCAGAGCGCGAAGCTGAAGAAGGAAGCCGAAGAGGCGGCCAAGCGCCTCGAGGAGGCCAAGAAGGCCGCCGCCGCTGCAGCAGCGGGCAAGGAGAACCTCAGCTCCCAGGACGTGACCAACCTCACCACCAAGGGCGGCTCGATGCCCGTCAAGTCCAACTACCGCATCGGTGCCGGATTCGGCGCGACCGGAAGCTGGTCGCGGTACCACACCGGCCAGGACTTCCCGGCCCCTGTCGGCACTCCCATCTACGCGGCCGCCTCCGGTGTGGTGCTCAGCCCCACCGCCGGCGGCTGGGCGGGCATCAACGTGGTGATCCAGCACAGCAACGGCGGCTCCACCCTCTACGCCCACATGAGCCGCAAGGTGGTCGGCGCCGGCGAGACCGTTCGCCCCGGGCAGCTGATCGGCTACGTCGGCAACACCGGACGCTCCTTCGGCGCCCACCTCCACTTCGAGTACTACAAGCCGGGCGTGACCCCCGGCGACGTGTACTCCGCCTCGAACCCGATGACCTTCCTCCGCTCGCTGGGCGTGGGCTAAAGCTTCTCCATCGGGGCATGCTTGAGGCTCAGCCTCTTCGTGCCCGCAGACCCGAAGTCCACGTCCACCTTCGTGGCGTCCCCCACTCCGTGGACGGCCAGCACGTCACCCATGCCGAAAGCCGCGTGCAGCACCCGATCCCCCGTGGCCACGCTGAACACCGTCTTCAGCGGCCCCTGCCCTGATCCGAAGCTCGCCACAGACGCCGAGGTCTGACGGTTGCGGGTGGCCGCGGAGCTGGCCCACGTGGTCGTGGCAGCGCCGGTGCGGCGCCAGTCCAGCACGTGCGGGGGCACTTCGTCGAAGAATCGCGACGGCGGGTTGTACTGGGGGGATCCGAAGACCACCCGCACCTGGGACCTGCTGAGGAACAGCCTTCTGCGCGCCCGTGTGATGCCGACGTAGGCCAGCCGACGCTCCTCCTCCAGCTCCTCCGGGTCCGTCAGGGCTCGCATGTGCGGGAACATGCCCTCCTCCATGCCGGTGAGGAACACCGTGTCGAACTCCAGGCCCTTGGCGGTGTGCAGCGTCATCAGCGTCACCACGCCCTTACCGTCCTCGTGGTCCGGCACCTGGTCCGAGTCGGCCACCAGGGCGATCCGCTCCAGGAAGGCCGGCAGGGAGTCGTCCGGCTCAGGCATCCCCGCGACCAGGCCGGACTCGACGGTATCGTCGTCCAGGTCGATCGTGTTGGCCGCCGCAACGAACTCAGCCGCCACCGAGACCAGCTCGATCAGGTTCTCGATGCGGGTCTGGTCCTGCGGATCGACCGATGCCTGGAGCTCGGGCAGGTAGCCGGACTCCTTCAGAATCGACGTCAGCACCTCGTCGGCCGGCTTGCCCTGCGCCAGCATGGCCCGGTGCAGGTTCATGAGGTCCACGAAGCCCTGAATCTGCTTCAGCGATCGGGAGGCCAGCCCCGGGGCCTCCGACGCGCGCTGTAGGGCGTCGAAGAAGCTCAGCCGGTGGCCGGTGGCCAGGGTGGACACCGCGGCGGCCGCCCGGTCACCGATGCCACGCTTGGGCACGTTGAGGATCCGGCGCACGGACACGTCGTCTGCCGGGTTCACGATGGCCCGCAGGTAGGCGATCGCGTCGCGGATCTCCCGACGCTCGTAGAAGCGCACACCTCCCACCACCTTGTAGGGCATCCCCACCCGGATGAACACCTCCTCGAACGCTCTGGACTGCGCGTTCGTGCGGTAGAAGACCGCTGTGTCGCCATACTGCGACAGGCCTGCATCACTCAACCGGTCGATCTCGTCGGCCACGAACTGCGCCTCGTCCGTCTCGCTGTCGGCCACCCACCCGACGATCAGCTCCCCCTCACCGAGATCCGACCACAGGTGCTTGTCGCGCCTGGACTGGTTGCGCGAGATCACCGAGTTGGCCGCGGTGAGGACGTTCTGCGTGGAGCGGTAGTTCTGGTCCAGCACCACCGTCCGGGCGCCTGGATAGTCCTTCTCGAAGTCCAGGATGTTGCGGATGGTGGCGCCGCGGAACGCGTAGATGGACTGGTCCGAGTCCCCCACCACCATCAACTCCGCCGGCTCGACCAGAGGGGATCCGTCCACCACGCCGCCGACGTCGCCGGCGCACAGCTCCCGCACCAGCGCGTACTGCGCGTGGTTGGTGTCCTGGTACTCGTCGACGAGCACGTGGCGGAAGCGACGCCGGTACTTCTCCCGGACGTCCGGAAACGCCTGCAGGAGGTGCACCGCCGTCATGATCAGGTCGTCGAAGTCCAAGGCGTTGGCCGCCACCAGCCGGGACTGGTACTCGGCGTAGGCCTCGGCAAAAACCTTCTGGGGCGGGGACACCGCCTCTTGGGCGGCCCGCTCGTAGTCCACCAGCTCGTTCTTGAAGGTGCTGACCTTGTTCATCACCGCTCGGACGGGGTAGCGCTTGGGGTCCAGTTCCTGGTCCCGGCACACCAGTGACATGAGACGTTTGGCGTCCGTGTCGTCGTAGATCGAGAAGCTCTTGGTCAGGCCGAAGCGGTCGATGTCCTGGCGCAGGATGCGCACGCACGCCGAGTGGAAGGTGGAGACCCACATCAGCTTGGCACGGTTCCCCACCAGGTCCACGACGCGCTCACGCATCTCGGCGGCCGCCTTGTTGGTGAAGGTGATCGCCAGCACGGAGCCCGGATGGACATTGCGCTGCGAGACCAGATGGGCGATGCGCCGTGTCAGCACCCGCGTCTTCCCGGAGCCTGCGCCCGCCACGACCAGGACGGGAGAGCCGGCGTGCAGCACCGCCTCCCGCTGAGGAGCATTGAGCCCCTCGAGGAGTTGCTCCTCGGAGACCTTCTTGGCTGAGGCGCGCCGCTCGGGCCGCTCCTCCCCGGAACGGGCGGGCGGCGCCTGGTCCGGCTGGAACGCGGCGAACAGGTCCGGGAACAGCGAGTCACTCATGTCGGGGGCCAACACTACCGCCCGCTCAGGCGCTCCTCCCGCCGATATGCTGGCGGCATGCGTGATGCCTTCTCCCGAGGTCGGGTGATCTTCGGCCGGATCACCACCGCCGTGTTGCTGGCCCAGATCCTCTCGATGCTGGCCCTCACCCTCGTCGAGTCACTCCGGAAGAAGCAGCGCAAGCTGCGCAAGTTTCCCATCACCAAGCCGGAGCCCATCGGCGTCGGGGCCGACGAGGTGACCGTCTACACCTACGGCGAGCACGTCTACGACGCGATGATCGAGGCCATCGACGGGGCCGAGCACCACGTCTACTTCGAGACCTTCATCTGGAAGGGCGACGCCGAGGGGCTCCGATTCCGCGCGGCGCTCACCCGGGCAGCGGCTCGTGGAGTCCGCGTGCACGCGGTCTGGGACGAGTTCGCAAACCTGGTGGTGCCCCGCGCCTTCTTCCGGGCCATTCCCTCCACCGTCAACACCATGCCCCACCCGGCGTTCCCGCTGCCCTGGTCACCACGCAGCTGGGGCCGCGACCATCGCAAGCTGCTCACCGTCGACGGCAGGGTCGGGTTCATCGGCGGCTACAACATCGGTTCCCTGTACGCCACCGGGTGGCGCGACACCCACGCCCGCATCGTCGGCGACGGGGTGGCGGAGCTTGAGAACGCGTTCGTCGACTTCTGGAACATGCATCCCAGCAAGGTGCGCGACCGGATCGAGCACAACCCTCAGCGCGAGTGGGAGCCCACCGTCCGGGTGCACCGCAACACTCCACGCATCCAGGTGTACCCCATCCGCAACATGTACCTCGAGGCCATCGACCGCGCCAGCCACCACATCTGGCTCACGCATGCCTACCTCATCCCCGACGACGACCTCGTGAGCGCGTTGCGCGACGCCGTGCGCCGCGGCGTGGACGTCCGCATCATCGTGCCCGCACGCTCCAACCACGTGGTGGCGGACTGGCTCTCGCGCGGCTTCTACGCTGAGCTGCTGCGCTCCGGGATCAGGCTCTACCTGTTCCAGGGGGCCATGGTGCACTCCAAGACCGCCACCATCGACGGCCAGTGGTCCACCATCGGCACCGCCAACCTGGACCGCCTCAGCCTGCTGGGCAACTACGAGGTCAACCTCGAGGTCACCGACGAGGGCGTGGCGTCCTACCTGGAGGACGTGTTCCTCACCGACGAGTCGAACTGCATCGAACTGACCGAGGAGAGGTGGCGGGAGCGGTCCCCCATGGCGAAGGCCACGGAGCTCTTCCTCAGCCCGTGGCGCCCGCTCTTCTGAGGTCTCAGACGAAGACGGCCACCACGACGTTGAGCAGGGTGAGGCCGAGGATGCCCCAGAACTGCCCGTCGGACAGGGTCTCCTTCTTGCGGTTCATGAACACGAACACCGCGATGACGACGACGACCGCCAGCTTGATCCCCACCTTGAGGTGGTTGACCTCCCCGTCACCCATCTCCGCCAGGCCCACCAGCAGCAGACCTGTGACCAGCTGGGTGAGCACTCCGTGGACCATTGCGGCATTGACGGCCCGCGACGGGCCCTTCACCTGCACAAAGGCGCCCCCGAAAAGGGCCGCAAATCCGACGAAGTGTAGTAGCACCAACACGTCATGAATCAATTCCATACGGAGAGACTATCCCACCCAGGAGTCACCCTGAATTGACCCCGAGGTCACCCGGACAATGAGCCTCCGAGTTGTCTACATGAACTCAGTAGGGCATGCTTAAGAACATGGGAATCATTGCTTGGATCGTCATCGGCCTCCTCGGAGGCGCAATTGCTAAGGCCATCATGCCGGGTCGCCAGGGCGGTGGGTGGATCGCTACCATGCTCCTCGGCATCGTCGGCGCGTTCGTCGGTGGCCTGTTGGGGTCGCTCATTTTCGAGGGCCGCCTTGACCTGACCGGCCCCGACTTCTCAATCGGTGGCCTCATCACTTCTATCGTCGGCGCGTTGATCGTGTTGGCCGTCTACGGCTGGATGCAGAAGCGCAAGGCCTGATCACACGCGTAGTTCAAGAATAGGGGCGGTGCCGGAGTCATCCGGCACCGCCCCTATTTTCCCGTTTTTATCAGGATCAGATCAGGTGGCGGTCCGTGGCCCACTTCGTCAATTGATGACGATTGGACAACTGCAGTTTGCGCAGCACAGAGGACACGTGGGTCTCCACCGTCTTGATGGAGATGAACAGCTCGCGCGCCACCTCCTTGTAGGAATAGCCGCGTGCGATGAGTTTCATCACCTCACGTTCACGGACGCTCAACCTGTCCAACTCCTCGTCGATGCCGGACACGTCCAACGCCCCTGAGAAGGCGTCGAGGACGAACCCGGCCAGGCGCGGGGAGAACACGGCATCGCCGGCAGCCACGCGCGCGATGCCCTCCAACAGCTCTTCCGAGCTGATTGATTTGGTGACGTAGCCGCGAGCGCCGGCACGGATCACCCCGATCACGTCCTGTGCCGCGTCCGAGACCGAGAGCGCAAGGAACTTGACCTGGGGGGTCGAGGGCAACACCTGCCGGATCACCTCCGCGCCACCTCCACCCGGGAGGTGCACGTCAAGCAGCACCACGTCCGGCACGGTGGCGGTGATGGCCGCGACAGCCGTGTTCACGTCCTCACCCTCACCCACCACGTCGCAGTGAGGCCCGATCTCATGCCGGACCCCCGCACGGAACATGGCGTGGTCATCGACGATGACAACGCGCAACAGTATCGGTCCGGCCGCCTCGCTCATATGGCGATCTCCACTTTCACCTCGGTGCCCTCGGGGCCTGAACGGATCGCGGCACTGCCGCCGTAGCGATCCATCCGGGCCTTGATCGATTCTCGCACGCCCATCCGCCCCTCCGGTACCGCGTCGACGTCGAAGCCCCGTCCGCGGTCCCGGATGAACACCTCGATGCGCGGGCCGTCAACCTCGGCGTACACGTCCACCCTCGGCGAGCCGGAGTGCTTCGCCGCGTTCGTCACGGCCTCTCCGACGGCCAGCACCAGCGCCTCCACGCGGTCATCGACAGCGACATCACCCACGCAGACCAGCTCGACGTCGACGGCGAAGTCCGCCTCGACGTCGGCGACCACCCCGCGCAGCGCGGAGCGGAAGGACGCGGCCCGGGTGGACTCGCCGTAGAGCCAGGTGCGCAGCTCGCGCTCCTGGCGCCTCGCGAGCCCCGCGACCGTGACGGGGTCGGAGGCCTGGCGTTGGATGAGCGCCAGGGTCTGGAGGACCGAATCGTGCAGGTGTGCCGCCATGTCGGCCCGTGCCTCGGCGCGCAGCCGCTCCGCGTCGGCTCTCCGCACCCGCCCTCGCTGCTGGTACAGCCACGGGGCCGCCACCACCAGCACACCGGCCAGCAGTACCCCCGAGGCGCCCAACACCCCGGGGAGTTGCGACAGCCCCACCTGGGTGGCCAGGATCCAGCTGGTGCCGGCCCCCACCAGCAGGAGACCTCCCACCAAGCGGACGATGCTCATCGCCCCGCCTCCGCGCGCCACGCGCGACCACAGCCCACCGCGTCCAGGCCTGCCGGGGCGGGGGGTGACCCGCTCGTCCACCTGGAGCCAGATCACGATGACGCCCACGCCGCCCACCACCATGGGCCAGAACAGCGCGGTGGAGATGATCCCACCCGAGACGAACAGCCACAGAAGCCCCACGACGAGCATCCCGCCTGCGACGAGGAGGCCGGAGTCCGCCGCCGGCGCCTCCACGCGCTGCGGCCGCATTCCGCTGCGGCTGGCCGCCGCCAAGCCCACGGGCTCGCCCTCGGCCGTCGCGCGCGGCATGAGAACCCACAGCGCGCCGTACGCGAGCACCCCCGCGCCGGAGAAGAGGGCCAGGACCAGGAATCCGAGCCGCACGTGCGCCACCCGGACACCGAGGTGCGAGGCCAGGCCTGTCGCGACTCCCGCGATGACCTTGCCCTCGCTCTGGCGGCGCAGCGGAACCCGCGCGGGCGCGATGGGAACCGGCAGCTGTGTCATGGCCCCAGCCTGACACGCTGACGACGGGGAGACCAGCGTCCAGGGTCCTTTCCAGGGTCCCCGGCGTCACAACTCAGGTGCCCCTCAGGGGGTCACCCGATGGCGATGCCGGCGCCACCGCACCAGACTGGTGTCCATGTCCACTGAGCTTGATCTGGGGTGGCTCGATCCGAGCCTCGGCGCGTTGCAGCGCCAGGAGTCCGGCATGGGCTCCGGTCTCTGCGCAGCCATCGCCACAAGGATGGGCGTCGACGTGGTCCTGGTGCGGGTCGCGTTCGCCCTGCTGGCCCTCAGCGGGGGCCTGGGCGTGGCCCTGTACGCGTGGGGCACCGCGCTCACCCGCAGCCCCACCGGTGTGCGCCCCATGGACGCACTCCTCCCCGCCTTCGCCCGCTGGACCCCCACGGGCCAGAAGGTTGTGGTCGTCCTCACCACGCTGGCCGCGGTCAGCCTGGTCAGCTCGATCAGCCCACTTCCATGGGGACCCGGCGTGCTTCTCCTGGCCCTTCTCGTGTTGGCCCGCCGGGGCCGGCTCGGCGGCACGTGGTCGCCGCCCGCCGCGCCCCAGCCGCAGAACACGCGCACGAACACCAGCGCCGTGGCCGTGAGCGACGACGCCCTGGTGGCCCACTGGCGCTCCCAGATGCACTCCGCAGCCGGGCGCGCTCCGGACGGGCTGCCCGTCGTCGACCTGTACGCCACTGAGCCCCCCCGCGCCATCCCGTCGGGCCCCCGCCCGAAGGCGGCCTGGCTGATCGGCCTCGGCATCCTCGTAGCGATGCTCGCCACCGGCGCCGTGACGGGCGTGCTCCTTGGCGCCGGCCCGGGGCTTGCCCTGGGAGCCGCGCTCGTTGCGGGCGGTTCGCTCGCGGTACTCTACGCGGTCGTCGCACGATCCAAGCGCGTGCCACGGCCCCTTCTGGGCGTGCTGGTGATCGCGATGGTGGCGGGCGGCTGGCTCGCTCCGCGGGCCGCCGAGTCCGCGGTTGCGCCGTCCGCCGACGCCTCGGTGCTGACCCTCACCGTCGTCGGCGAGGAGCGGGTGGTCGACCTGGGCGCAGAGAATCTCGACGGCATCGACGAGGTCCGCATCGAGGCGATCGCCTCGGACGTCACCGTCCTCCTCCCGGGACCGCTGCTGTCTCTCACGTCGAACGAAATGTTCAGCGATGTGAGCGTCGAGACGGGCAACTCAACCGCCGCACCGGTGGATTTCACCGTCAGGGTTGACGCGACCCTGTCTGCGGTCACACTGGAAGAGAGATCATGAACCGCCCACCACTCGATCTGGCCGCCCTGGCCGTCGGCCTCGCCGCCGTCGGCTTCGGGATCGTGCTGATCGTCTCGCCGAACCTCTCGGCGCCCTTTGTCCAACCGATCCTCGCCGTCATCCTCGTGGCCGCAGGCGCGATCGGTCTCATCTCCTCCCGCGGCCGCACGAATTCCCGAAAGGAACTTCCATGAAGCTCACCCGTCCCAGCAGCGGCGCCATGATCGGCGGCGTCTGCGCAGGCATCGCGCGCTACCTCAACCTCGATGTGACGATCGTCCGGATCGCCTTCGTTCTCATCGCCGTCTTCGGCGGCAGCGGCATCCTGGCCTACCTCATCCTGTGGGCCGTCATGCCCAAGGACGAGGGCGGCTCGCTCGCCGAGGAGGGGTTCGACAAGGCCCGCCAGTGGTACGACACCCGCAAGCCGAACTCCCCCAAGGAACCCCCGTACGACATCTGAGCCGGGAGGCTACTCCCACTCGATGGTGCCCGGCGGCTTGCTCGTGACGTCGACGACCACCCTGTTGACCTCGGGGCATTCGTTGGTGATCCGGGAGGAGATCTTCTCGATCACCTCGTAGGGCAGCCGGGCCCAGTCCGCGGTCATGGCGTCATCCGACACCACGGGCCGCAGGACGATGGGGTGGCCGTAGGTCCGGCCATCGCCCTGCACCCCGACGGACCTCACGTCCGCGAGGAGCACGACGGGGAACTGCCAGATCGCCCGCTCGAGCTTGGCCACGGCCAGCTCGTGGCGGGCGATCGCGTCTGCCTGGCGAAGTATGTTGAGCCGATCCTCGGTGACCTCGCCGATGATCCGGATGGCCAGCCCGGGGCCGGGGAACGGGTGGCGCCACACCATCTCCTCCGGCAACCCCAGCTGCTCCCCGACGGCTCGCACCTCGTCCTTGAACATCTGGCGCAGCGGCTCGATCAAGGTGAACTCAAGGTCATCGGGCAGTCCGCCCACGTTGTGGTGGCTCTTGATGTTGGCGGTTCCCTCACCGCCACCGGACTCCACCACGTCCGGGTAGAGCGTGCCCTGGACGAGGAAGTCGATCCCCCGCTCTCCTGCAAGGTCCCGCGCCGTCGCCTCGAACGTGCGGATGAACTCGCGGCCGATGATCTTGCGCTTCTCCTCCGGGTCCGTCACCCCGGCCAGGGCGCCGAGGAAGCGATCGCGCTCGTCCGCGACCACGAGGTCCACGCCGGTGGCGGCCACGAAGTCCTTCTTGACCTGCTCGGCCTCCCCCTCGCGGAGGAGGCCGTGATCCACGAACACGCACGTCAGTTGATTGCCGATGGCCCGCTGCACGAGCGCCGCGGCGACGGCGGAGTCCACCCCGCCGGACAGACCGCACAGCACCCGGCGGCCCCCCACCTTGGCGCGCACCGCGTCGATGCTCTCGGTGACCATGTTCTCGGCCGTCCAGTCCGGGGTGAGCCCGGCGATGGTGAACAGGAAGTGCTCCAGCACCTGCTGACCCCATTGCGAGTGCAGGACCTCGGGGTGCCATTGGACGCCGGCAAGCTTGCGGGCCAGGTCCTCGAACGCCGCCACCGGCGCACCCGCGGTGCGGGCAAGCACACGGAACCCCTTCGGTGCCCGGCTGACCGAGTCCCCGTGGCTCATCCAGACGTTGAGCGTGTTGGGCAGGCTGCCGAGCAGGCACCCGCCGTCATGGATGGACAGCGACGTGCGGCCGTACTCGCGCTGCCCCGTCTTGGTGACGGTGCCGCCGAGCGCCTGTGCCATCACCTGGAAGCCGTAGCAGATGCCCAGCACGGGCACGCCCGCCTCAAGGATCCTGGTGTCCAGACCAGGCGCACCCTCCTCGTAGACCGACGACGGCCCACCGGAGAGGATGATCGCGGCAGGACGCAGCGCGAGGATCGCGTCGGCGTCGAGCGAGGAACTGACGATCTCGGAGTAGACGTTCGCTTCGCGGACGCGCCGCGCGATGAGCTGGGCGTACTGCGCCCCGAAGTCGACGACGAGGACCTTCTCGTGCTGGGCAGTCATGGGAGGGAGTCTATTGCCTTTCCTGCCGGAGCAACTTCGCCCCCGTCGGCGGGAATATCCGGGCGTTGGGGAAGGTTGGCGACGACATGAACATTTACTCTGACGTGACCGCCCTCATCGGGCGCACGCCCCTGGTCCGGCTCAACCGCATCGCCGGCGACAACGCAACAGTCCTGGCCAAGCTCGAGTTCTACAACCCCGCGAATTCTGTCAAGGACCGCATTGGCGTCTCGATCATCGACGCGGCCGAGGCCTCCGGCCAGCTGCAGCCCGGCGGGACAATCGTCGAGGGCACCTCCGGCAACACCGGCATCGCGCTGGCCATGGTGGGTGCCGCGCGCGGCTACAAGGTGGTGCTGACCATGCCTGAGACGATGTCGCTGGAGCGTCGCGCACTGCTGCGCGCCTACGGCGCCGAACTGGTGCTCACGCCCGGACCGCAGGGCATGCGCGGCGCCGTCGAGAAGGCCGAGGAGATCGCGGCTGAGAGGGGCGGCGTCCTCGCCCGCCAGTTCGCGAACCCGGCCAACGTGGAGATCCACCGCACCACCACCGCCGTGGAGATCTGGGACGACACTGACGGCACCGTGGACATCGTGGTGGCGGGCGTCGGCACCGGCGGCACCATCACCGGCGTCGGCCAGGTGCTCAAGGAGCGCAAGCCCGAGGTGAAGATCGTCGCCGTGGAGCCGCAGGAGTCCCCCATCCTCTCCGGCGGCCAGCCCGGCCCCCACAAGATCCAGGGCATCGGCGCCAACTTCGTGCCGGAGATCCTGGACCGCTCCGTCATCGACGAGGTGCTCCCCCGCAACATCGACCAGGCCGTCGAGTTCGCGCGCCGCGCCGCCCAGGAGGAGGGCCTCCTCGTCGGCCTGTCCTCCGGTGCCGCGCTGTCGGCTGCCGTCGAGGTGGCGGCGCGCCCCGAGAACGCCGGCAAGACCATCGTGGTGGTCATCCCGTCGTTCGGCGAGCGCTACCTCTCCACCGTCCTGTTCGAGGGCCTGCTCGAGAAGTGACCTGGTCGGAAAGGGGGCGTCCCGCGGTCGGGGCGCCCCCTTTCCGCGTCCCCGCCTCACTAAGCTGGGGCCATGCGCATCGTTATCACCGGGGCCTCGGGCAAAGCCGGCCAGGCCACCCTCCGCCACTTCGTCGACACCGCCCACGAGATCGTCGCCACTGACGTCGCCGGGCGCCCCGCCTGGTACGGCGGCAAGTTCTATCGGGCGGACCTGACCCAGTTCGGCGAGGCCATGGACGTGCTCTCCGGGGCGGACGCCGTCATCCATCTGGCCAACATTCCGGCGGACTGGATCCACACGGATTCGCACACCCTCAACGCCAACATGGCCATGAACAACAACGTCTTCATCGCCGCGTGGAAGCTGGGGCTCAAGCGGGTGGTCTACGCCTCCAGCGAGACCACGCTGGGGCTTCCGTTCGACGAGGTGCGCTACGTCCCCGTCGACGAGGACCACTACCCGCTGCCCAACTCCACCTACTCGCTGTCGAAGGTGATGACGGAGACCATGGCGGAGCAGGTGTCGCGGTGGGCGGGCATCCCCTTCATCGGGCTCCGCCTGTCCAACATCTTCACGGTCGAGGATTACGCGCAGCAGCCGGCCTTCGCCAAGGAACCCGAGGCGCGTCGCTGGAACCTCTTCGGCTACATCGACGCCCGCGATGTCGCCCAGTCCTGCGAGGACGCGCTCACGGCCAGCCTGTCCGGCTCGCATGCCTTCGTCATCGCGGCCGACGACATCATCCTGGACATGCCGACGCGGGAGGCGCTGGCCGCGATCCACCCCGGCATCGAGGTTCCGGACAGCGTCGGAGAGTTCGGCACGCTGCTCAGCAACCGGGCCGCGAAAGAGCAGATGGGCTTCGCACCCCAGCACTCCTGGCGCGACGAGGTGCCCGCCTGACCCTCAGCCGATGACCGCCCGGGCGGCCCGCTCCCCCGACGCGAGGGCGTCCTGGATCGACGCGCCGGGCAGGTCGTCGGCCACCAGCACCCCGGCGGGCACCGGCATCAGGGCGCGAGCCCCGGGCGGCAGGGCGGGGAGGGCGTGGGTGATGTCATGGCGCACGAGCAGGCGCCAGCGCGAGGCGTCTGCGCCCAGCACGCTGCCCGCCTCCCTGGCGGCGTCGGCGTCCGTCAGAGCGTGGTCTCCCACTGCGCTTGCCTGGACGAGGTGCTGCCCCGCCGGGGCGTAGGACGGCGCGACATTGGACTGGACGCAGGCGTTCGCCAGGCGGGCGCCGTCGCGGAGATCGAGATGCAGGAAGGGCGATCGGGTGGGGGCTTCGTCGGCGGCGAACCACCACGTGGTCACCCCCAGCATCGCGGGCGCTGGAAGCCCGAGCAGCGCCGCGTTGCCGAGCGGCCCGGCCGCCAGCACCACTGTGTCAGCTCGCTCGACGGAGCCATCGGCGAGCCGCACCTCGACGCCGCCCGCTCCGGGCAGCACCGCGGAAACCCGGGCGCCGAGCCGGATCCGGTCTCTGATCGGCTCGGCGAGCTGCAGCGGCACGGCGGCCATGCCCTGGGCGGGGACCGCGGGGGTGGCGAGTGCGAAGAAGCCTGCGAGCCGGCGCACCTGGGACGCCGATGTGGCCCCTTCGGGGTCAAGCGTCACCCCCGAGAAGAACCGCTCGACGACGCGGCGCACAACCGGCGAGAAGCCCGCAGCATCCAGGGCACCGCTCAGGGTGAGGCTCTCCTGCCCGGACGCCTTCACCCAGCGCGCCACCGCTGCCAGGTCTCCCGGGGTGAGGGGCCCGCGCACCAGCCCCGCCGCGTGCTGCGGGTGGCGGGTGGGGTCCGCCAGCACCTGGAGCCCATCGTCGGTGAGCAGCGCCGCCCCGCGACCGAAACGGTGCAGGTCCAGCCTGCCCATGTCCAGGGCGCGGCGGGCCGCGGGGTAGAGCGGGTTGAGTAGCTGGAAGCCGCGATCGCAGCGGAAGCCGTCCACCACGTCGGTGGCCACGCGCCCCCCGACCACGCCGGAGCCCTCGAGCACGAGCACGTCGCGGCCGGAGGCCGCCATCAACCCCGCGGCCCGAAGGCCCGCCAACCCGGCCCCGACCACGACGATCCGTGACATCAGCCCTCCCCGCGTGCGATCTTCTCGTGGTGGCGGACCACCTCGGCGACGATGAAGGTCAGGAACTTCTCCGCCAGCTCGGGGTCCAGGTCCGCATCGGCGGCGAGCGCCCGGAGCCGGGCGATCTGCTGAGCCTCCCGGGCCGTGTCCGCGGCCGGCAGGCCCGCCTTGGCCTTGAGCTCGCCCACTCGTTGGGTCACCTTGAAGCGCTCAGCCAGGAGGTGGATGAGGGCCGAGTCCATGTTGTCGATGCTTCCGCGCAGGCGCTTCAGCTCGGTCAGTGCGTCGTCCATCGGCGCTCCTCGGGGGTCAGTGGAGGATCAGGTCGATCCTCTGGAAGGACTTGAGGTCTGTGTATCCGGTCAGCGCCATCGCCTTGCGCAGGCCGCCGGCCAGGTTCATCGTGCCGTCCGGGACCCGCGACGGGCCCAGCACCACCTCTTCCAGTGTGCCGACCTGCTCGAAGAACGAGCGCTCGCCGCGCGGGAGCCGGGCGTGCCACGCCTCGCTGCCCCAGTGCCAGCCGCGGCCCGGCGCCTCCGTGGCGCGCGCCAGCGGGGAGCCGACCATGACGGCGTCCGCGCCGCAGGCGATCGCCTTGGCGATGTCCCCGGAGCGGCCGACGGCCCCGTCGGCCAGGATGTGCACGTAGCGGCCCCCGGACTCCTCCAGGTAGTCGCGGCGGGCCTCCGCCACGTCCGCCACCGCCGAAGCCATCGGCACCTCGATGCCGAGCACCGAGGCGGTGGTGTGCGTGGCGCCGCCGCCGAAGCCCACCAGAACGCCCGCCGCGCCGGAGCGCATGAGGTGCAGCGCCGCGCGGTAGGTGGCCACTCCGCCGACCAGCACCGGAAGGTCGAAGCGGTAGATGAACTCCTTGAGGTTGAGCGTGTCCTGCCCGCCCACGTGCTCCGCCGAGACGGTGGTGCCGCGGACGACGAAGAAGTCCATGCCCGCCTTCTCCAGCACGGGCGCGAACTCCAGAGTGTGCGCGGGAGACAGCGACCCCGCGACCGGGACACCGGCGGCGCGGATCTCGGCCAGCCGGTCCCGGATCAGCTCCGCCTTCACCGGTTCGGCGTAGATCTCCTGCAACCGCTTGGTGGCCGTGACCTGGTCCGATTCCTGGGTGATGCGCTCGTACTGGGGCTGCGGATCCTCGTAGCGGGTCCAGAGGCCCTCCAGGTTGAGCACCCCAAGGCCGCCGAGCTGCCCCATCCGGATGGCGGTGGCAGGCGACATCGCCGAGTCCATCGGCGCCGCAACGATGGGCACGTCGAAGGAGACCGCGTCGATCTTCCAGGTGAGGTCCACCTCGTCCTCGCCCCGCGTGCGGCGCGCCGGGGCGATCGCCACGTCATCGAACGCGTAGGCCTGGCTGGCGCGCTTGCTGCGCCCGAGCTCGTACATGGAAACGGTTCTCCTTGGGTCTCTAGCGCGACCAGTAGTTGGGCGCCTCGGCGGTGAGCTGAATGTCGTGCGGGTGCGATTCTCGCAGACCGGCCGAGGTGATGCGGACGAACCGCCCGCGCTCCTGCAGTTCGGCGATGGTCCCGGCGCCCGAGTAGAACATGGACTGCCGCAGGCCGCCCACGAGCTGGTAGGCCACCGCGGCCAGCGGCCCACGGTAGGCGACCTGACCCTCGATTCCCTCGGGGATGAGCTTGTCGTCCGCGGTGACGTCACCCTGGAAGTAGCGGTCCTTGGAGTAGGAGGCCTTGCGACCCCGGGCGGCCATCGCGCCCAGCGACCCCATGCCCCGGTAGCTCTTGAACTGCTTGCCGTTGATGAACACCAACTCGCCGGGGCTCTCCTCGCAGCCGGCCAGCAGGGAGCCGAGCATCACCGACGAGGCGCCGGCCACGAGGGCCTTGGCGATGTCTCCGGAGTACTGCAGTCCGCCGTCGCCGATCACCGGCACGCCGGCCGGCCGACAGGCCCGGGCCGCGTCGTAGATCGCGGTGACCTGGGGCACGCCGACGCCGGCCACCACGCGCGTGGTGCAGATCGAGCCGGGGCCGACCCCCACCTTCACCCCATCCGCGCCTGCCTCCACAAGCGCCTTGGCGCCGGCGTAGGTGGCCACGTTTCCGCCGATGATGTCCACCTCCGCCGCGGCCGGCTCCGCCTTGAGCCGCTTGATCATCTCCACCACACCTCGGGAGTGACCGTGAGCGGTGTCCACGACGATGACGTCCACGTCCTGCTCGACGAGCGCCATGGCCCGGTCCCACGAGTCCCCGAAGAACCCGACGGCTGCCCCTACCCGAAGCCGGCCCTGGCTGTCCTTCGCGGCATGCGGGTACTTGTCCGCCTTCACGAAGTCCTTCAGCGTGATGAGGCCCGTGAGCTTGCCCTTGCCGTCGACGATGGGCAGCTTCTCCACCTTGTGCCTGGCCAGCAGCGCCAGCGCCTCCTCGTTCGAGACCCCCTCGGGTGCGGTGACCAACGGCATCCGGGTCATGACCTCACCGACGGTGCGGCCGGGATCGTCCTCGAAGCGCATGTCGCGGTTGGTGATGATGCCCACCAGGGTGCCGTCGGCCTCGACGACGGGGGTGCCGGAGATCCGGTAGGTGGCGCAGATCTCGTCCACCTCACCGATGGTGGCCTGAGGGCTGACGGTGATGGGGTCACTGACCATCCCCGCCTCGGAGCGCTTGACCTGATCCACCATGTGCGCCTGGTCCTCGATGGAGAGGTTGCGGTGCAGGATGCCGATGCCCCCCTCGCGCGCCATCGCGATGCCCATCCTGGACTCGGTGACCGTGTCCATGGCCGCCGAGGCCAGCGGGACGTTGAGCCGCACCCGCCTGGTCAGCTGCGTGCTGGTGGACACCTGGGAAGGGATGATGTCCGACTGGTTGGGCTGCAGCAGCACGTCATCGAAGGTCAGGCCCAGCGCCGCGAAGGGGCTAGGCACTCCAGCGCCGGTCAGTTCCTCGAACACACGTCCACCTTCTCGTCTCTGCTGCCCCAAGTCCGGCCAGTCTATGCGGCAGGGCCCCGCCCGGACGAACCGGACGGGGCCCTGCGGCGCTCTTGAGCGGTCAGCTCTCGTCGTCGCGCTTGTCCACCACGAGGGTCTCGGTGGTGAGCAGGAGCGAGGCGATGGACGCGGCGTTGGCGAGCGCGGAACGCGTCACCTTCACCGGGTCGATGACGCCGTGCTCGACGAGGTTCTCGTAGACGCCGGTCCGGGCGTTGTAGCCGTGGCCGACCTCCATCTCCGCGACCTTCGAGGTGATGACGTAGCCCGCCTCGCCGCCGTTCTCGGCGATCCAGCGGAGCGGCTCGACGAGGGACTTGCGCACCACGTCGACACCGGCCTTCTCGTCGCCCTCGAGGCCCAGGTGGTCCGCCAGGACCTCCCCGGCGTGGATGAGGGCGGAGCCGCCGCCGGCGACGATGCCCTCCTCGATGGCAGCGCGGGTGGCCGACACCGCGTCCTCGATGCGGTGCTTCTTCTCCTTCAGCTCCACCTCGGTGGCGGCGCCGACCTTGATGACGCACACGCCTCCGGCCAGCTTCGCGACACGCTCCTGGAGCTTCTCGCGATCCCAGTCCGAATCCGTGCGGGCCATCTCGGCCTGCAGCTGCGCAACGCGGCCGCTGACCTCGGAGTGCTCGCCCGCACCGTCGACGATGGTGGTGTTGTCCTTGGTGACGAGGATGCGACGCGCGCGCCCCAGCACCTCAAGGCCGACCTGGTCCAGCTTGAGGCCCACCTCGGGGGCGACGACCTGGCCGCCGGTGAGGATCGCGATGTCCTCCAGCATGGCCTTGCGGCGGTCGCCGAAGGCGGGCGCCTTGACCGCGACGGAGGTGAAGGTGCCGCGGATCTTGTTGACCACCAGCGTGGACAGGGCCTCGCCGTCGACGTCCTCGGCCACGATGAACAGCGTGCCCTTGGCGGCGATGACCTTTTCCAGCAGCGGGAGCAGGTCGTTCATCGACGAGATCTTGCCGCTGTTGATGAGGATGTAGGGATCCTCGAGGATGGCCTCCATCCGGTCCGCGTCGGTGACGAAGTACGGGGACAGGTAGCCCTTGTCGAACTGCATGCCCTCGGTGAACTCGAGCTCGGTGCCCATCGTGTTGGACTCGTCGACGGTGATGACGCCGTCCTTGCCCACCTTGTCGAACGCCTCGGCGATCAGATCGCCGATCTGCTCGTCACGGGAGGAGATGGTGGCCACCGACGCCATGTCGGCGGTGGTGTCCACGGGGCGCGCGTTCTCACGGAGGCGCTCGACGACGGCCTCAACGGCCTTGTCGATGCCTCGCTTGAGGCCGATCGGGTTGACCCCGGCGGTCACGGCGCGCAGGCCTGCGTGCACCATGGCCTGGGCCAGCACTGTGGCGGTGGTGGTGCCGTCACCGGCGACGTCGTTGGTCTTGGTGGCCACCTCCTTGGCGAGCTGAGCGCCGAGATCCTCGTAGGGATCGTCGAGCTCAACCTCCTTGGCGACGGTGACACCGTCGTTGGTGATGGTGGGGGCTCCCCACTTCTTGTCCAGGACCACGTAGCGGCCCTTGGGGCCGAGCGTGACCTTGACGGTGTTGGCGAGGGCGTCGACACCGCGCTCAAGCGCGCGACGTGCCTCCTCGTTGAAAGCGAGAATCTTCGGCATGTGTGGTCCTTACTTGCTGACGACGGCGAGGATGTCGCGGGCGTTCAGCAGGAGGTACTCCTGGCCGTCGTACTTGACCTCGGTGCCCCCGTACTTGGAGAAGATCACGATGTCGCCCTCGGCGACGTCGAGCGGGACACGGTTGCCCTTGTCATCGATGCGGCCGGGGCCGGTGGCGATGACCTTGCCCTCCTGGGGCTTCTCCTTGGCGGTGTCGGGGATGACAAGGCCGGAAGCGGTGGTCTGGACGGCCTCAAGGGGCTGAATGAGGATCCGGTCCTCGAGCGGCTTGATCGTGGTTGCCACGTCAAACACCTTTCTGTCATATCCGACCCGGAGGCCGGCTTGTAGGTCAGTGTGAAGTGGCCGGGCGTCGTCGCGGGTGCCGTCCGACCATTAGCACCCGACAGGGTCGAGTGCCAGCACCTACGTTATCCGGGGTTTAGCACTCAATCAAGCCGAGTGCCAGAAGTGCTCTGTCCGGACCGCTTCGCGATGATGGCGACCGTCCCGTCGACGGTGCGTGCGAGGATGATCGTGGCCGCCGCGCTGCCCTTGGGCTTCAACTCGCGGCGCAGCGCCGCCGGGTCCACGTCGATGGCGCGTTTCTTGATCTCCAGCGTGCCGATGCCGCGCTCGCGGACGTACCGGCGCAGCGCCTTGACGGAGTGGTCGAGCACGTCGAGGACCTCGAAGCGGGTGGCCCAGGGCGTGTCGATGGGCTCGTCGGAGGACAGGTAGGCCACGTGCGGGTCCAGCAGCCAGGCCCCCGGGGCCGACTCCCCCACCAGGCCTGCCCGGATGGCGGCGCCGTCCGGCTCGTAGACGTAGCGCCCCAACGGCGCGGCGACAGGCGGCCCCTCCCCCGCGCCGGCGAGCTCCAGGACCGCGCCGTCGCTCAGCAGCACGGCCGAGCGCCCCTCGGGCAGCCGGTTCCACAGCGACACCTCCACCACGTCGCCGCCGTCGCTCACCCACGTGGCGCGCACGCCGTCGGGAATGAGTTCCTTGGGCAGTCCCGGGCCGAGCTTGACGGCGACGAACCTGGCTGAGGCCAGGTAATCGAGCACCAACGACCACGGTGGCGTGAAGTCCGCCACGTTCCAGGTGCGGCCCTTCGCCGTGCGGCGGGCGGGATCCAGGAACACGCCGTCGCCCTCCGGCACCGCCACCTCCTCGGCGCGCGCCACCGCGCCCGGGCCGGCGCCCACGAGGCCGAGGTTCCAGGACGCCACCTCGGCGGTGGCGGGGTCGGCGTCGACGGCGTGCACAGCGAGCCCCGCCTCGGCCAGGGCCATCGCGTCGGCCCCGATTCCGCAGCCCAGGTCCCACACCGACTCCACCCCGGCCGCAGCGAAGAGCGCCGCGCGCCACCGGCGGACCGGGTCGCGGGTGGCCTGCTCCAGACCCGCGTGGGTGAACAGCATCTCGTCGGCACGGGCGAACTTGGCCCGCGCCCGTCGGCGCAGCGCCGCCTGCGTCAGCGCCCACGCGGCCTCATCGGGGCCGAACCCGGCGCGCAGGCGGGACGCGGCGCCCAGCGACGACGGATCCGGCTCCCGCATCGCGGCCGCGAGGGCGGCCTCCCGCCCGGTCATTCCGCCGAGAACCGCCATCCCACGCTGTGCCCGCCGTCGTAGGGCAGGACGCCGTGGAACTGGGGCACGGTCTCGTCGAAGACCAGTGGCAGGAAGTGCCGGTCCCCGTCCCACATCGGCAGCTCCATGACCGTGTCGACGTCGTGCCAGGCCAGGGTCCCCTCCGGGTTCGAGGGGTACGGCTCGCCGTCGATGCCGGTGACGAGGAACACGAACCCGAACACGTCGCGCCCGTTGAAGCCCGGCCAGGACACTGTGCCGCGCAGCCGCATCGAGGTCACCTCGACTCCGGCCTCTTCGCGGATCTCGCGACGCATCGCCGAGGCGACGTCCTCGTCGCGCTCGACCTTGCCGCCGAGGCCGTTGAACTTGCCGAGCTGCTCGTCCTCGGACCGGGAGATCCGATGCACGAGCAGGACCCGGCGCCGGTCCGGGCTCACGATGTAGCCCAGCGTGGTCAGCTCGGGCGCGTACGCCATGTCAGGGCCGGGGTTGGCGCTGGGTGCGGTCTGTTCCATCGAAGTCCAGCTCGCGGGTGTCGAACTCCACCATCTCGTCCCCGAGCGATCTGAGCAGTTCGTGGCGGGCCTGCCGCCGCTGGCGCTGCTCGATCGGGTCCGGCACGGGCGCTGCGGCCAGCAGGCGCTTGGTGTACTCCTCCTGCGGGTTGAGCAGCACCTGCTCGCGCTCGCCCTTCTCCACGATCTTGCCGTACTGCATGACGACGACGCGGTGCGCCAGCGAGTCGATCACCGCCAGGTCATGCGAGATGAACAGGCACGCGAAACCGAAGTCCCGTTGGAGGGCGGTGAACATGGCCAGTACCGAGGCTTGCACGGAGACGTCGAGCGCCGACGTGGGCTCGTCGGCCACCAGCAGGTCCGGGCTGAGCACGAGGGCGCGGGCGATGGAGACGCGCTGCCGCTGGCCGCCGGACAACTCGTGCGGGTACCGGTTGTAGACCGTGCGCGGGAGCTGGACCGCGTCCAGGAGTTCGTGGACCCGCGCCTGCCGTGTCTTGGCGTCGCCCACCTTGTGCACGCTGAGCGGCTCGGCGATCACGTCCCCGATGGGGAACCGGGGGTTGAGCGAGGCGGCCGGGTCCTGGAAGATGACGCCGATCCGCTTGCGCAGGCCCTTGAGCGCCTGGCCCTTGAGGGAGAGCAGATCCTCCCCCAACACGCGGACCTGGCCGGAATCCGACGGGATGAGCCCGAGCAGCGCGCGGCCGATGGTGGACTTGCCCGAGCCGGACTCACCCACCAGGCCGACGATCTCCCCCCGACGAACGCCGAAGCTGACGCCGTCGACGGCGCGGAACGGCTTCTTGCCCGCGCGGTGGTACTCGACCACGAGCTCGTCGACCTCCAGGGCCGCCTCAGCCGTGGGGCTCACCGGGTGGGGGGCCACACCGAACTGTCCGTGCCCCTGGCCGAGCCGCGGCACGGCGGCCAGCAGCTTTTTGGTGTAGGGGTGGGTGGGGTGCAGGAGCACCTGCTCTGCGGGGCCGCGCTCCACGATGTTGCCCTTGAACATCACCGCCACGTTGTCGGCCATGTCCGCCACCACGCCCATGTTGTGGGTGATCAGCAGGATGCCGGTGTTGAGCTTGTCCTTGAGCGATCGCAGCAGGTCCAGGATCTCGGCCTGCACCGTGACGTCCAGGGCCGTGGTGGGCTCGTCGGCGATGATTACCTCGGGGTCGCAGGCCAGGGCCATGGCGATCACCACGCGCTGGCGCATCCCCCCGGACAGTTCGTGCGGGAACTGGCTGGCACGGCGCTCGGCGTTGGGGATGCCGACGGCGTTGAGCAGGTCGACGGCGCGGTCCCACGCCTCGCGCCCGAAGGCCACGCCGTGCACCTCCATGGACTCGGTGAGCTGCTCGCCGATCTTGATCACGGGGTTGAGTGCGGTCATGGGCTCCTGGAACACCATGGCAACGCGGTTGCCGCGGATGGACCTCAGCTGTCGGCCGGACAGCGTCCCGATGCTCTGGTCCGTGACGCGGGTCTCGCCCTGGATGCGGGCGGTCTTCGGGAGCAGCCCGAGCGCGGTGGTGGCGGTGACCGACTTGCCGGAGCCGGACTCGCCCACCAGGGCCATCACCTCTCCGGGCTCAACGCTGAGCGTGATGCCCTTGACGGCGTGGACGGTGCCGAACTCGGTGCGGAACTGGACGTCGAGCTCGTCGAACTTAAGGACGTGGTTCTCGCCGGTGAAACGGGGGGTGGTGGTCATGGGAGTACCTCAGTCCATCTGCTGGCGGGGATCGAACGCGTCACGGAGACCGTCACCGATGAAGTTCACGCAGAGCGCGATGGAGACGATGAAGACGCCCGGCCACCAGAAGAGCCACGGACGGGTGCTCAGCGCGTTCTGGTTCTCCGAGATGAGGAGGCCGAGCGATGTGTTGGGCGGGCGGACGCCGAAGCCCAGGAACGACAGCGCCGTCTCCACGAGGATGGCGGCCGAGATCAGCAGGGTGGCATTGACGATGATCGTGCCGAGGGCGTTGGGAAGGATGTGGCGCACGATGATCCGCCACGAGGACGTGCCGACGGCGCGCGCCGCGGCCACGAACTCCCGCTCGCGGAGCGACAGGACCTCGCCGCGCACGAGGCGTGCCAGGCCGGTCCAGGACACGATGGCCAGCATGCCGGCCAACGCGAAGATGCCGCCGACGTTGCCGGCCATCCGGCCGAGGACGGCGGCCAGCACCAGCGTGGGGATGATGATGAACAGGTCCGTGACGCGCATGAGGAAGGACTCGGCGACGCCGCGGAAGTAGCCGGCGGCCGCACCCACGAGGGTGCCGATGATCGTGGCCCCGATGCCGACGGTGAAGGCGATGGTCAGCGAGTTCTGGGTGCCGAGCATGACCAGGGCGAAGTAGTCCTTGCCGATCGTGGTCTGCCCGAACGGGTGCTCCCCGATCGAGAAGGGCCACAGGGTCAGGGTGGGCGCGCCACCCGGGAGAGCTACCGGATAGAGGTCCACGTGGTTCTTCGGCCACCATCCGGGAATGGGCCCGAAGCCGATGGACGTGGTGGCCAGCAGGATGATCAGCACAAGGATGGTCAACGAGATCATGGCGCCACGGTGGCGGACGAACCGGCGCAGGACGAGTTGTCCCTGTGAGTAGGACTTGTCGGTGGTCGTGGTCTCGTCCGGCATGGACTCGATCTCGTAGTCGGCCTCGTGGACCTCGTCGAGCTGCGCGGCGTTGTTCGTGTCAGTCATGGTGGGCCACTTCCTAGCGGGAGATCCGCGGGTCGAGGATGGCGTAGGCGATGTCGGCCGCCATGTTCATGATCACCGCGGCGGTGCCGGTGACGAGGTAGAACGCCATCACCGGCGCCGGGTCCACCTGGGCGAGGCCCGTGCGGAAGAGGTTGCCCATGCCCTGCCAGCCGAACACGGTCTCGGTGATCACCGCGCCGCCGATGAGCCCGGCGAAGTCGAACGCCACGATGGTGGCCAGCGGGATGAGCGAGTTGCGCAGCGCGTGCCGGGTGATCACCTTGCGCTCCGAGATGCCCTTGGACCGCGCGGTGCGGATGTAGTCCTGGTTGAGCACGTCCAGCATCGAGGCCCGGGTGTAGCGGGTGTAGGACGCGATGGAGATCAGCGTCAGCGCCACGGTGGGCAGCACCAGGTGGGTGAGCGTGTCGATCGAGTGCATCCAGAAAGTCGACTCGTAGTTGGGCGTCATCGAGCCGATGGTCGGGATGGGGCGGGGCTGCTCCTCCAGGTACTGGGCCCAGTTGGAGAGGAGGAGGTCGCTGACCGCCAGGAGCGAGGCCAGCAGCGCTGTGACGACGGCGGAGAAGGTGGCCTGGCGTCTGGAGAACCCGCCGAGCAGTTGGCCGGCCGCGACCCCGGCCACGATCGCCGCCGCGAAGCAGATGAGCAGTACCGCGACCGAGCCGTTGTCCATGAGGTAGCCGCGCATCGCGATGTACCCGACGAGCGAGACTGCTGCGGTGGCCCCGACGGCGTTGCGGACGCGGTGGTTCTGGAAGCCGGAGGTGAGCATGATCACCAGCGCCGCGGCGCCGAGGACCGCGAGGACGTAGACGGGGATGCCGATGGCGGGACGACGGAACCAGGTCACGGCGTCGAAGTAGATGAGGATGGCCGCCGCGCCGGCCGCGATGGCTGCGAACGTGATGAGGCGACGCTTGAGGTCGCCCCCCATGGCGGCCTGCAGGATGAACGCCAACACCACAGCCACGCCGATGATCACCGGCCAGCTCAGGTCTGCGTCGACGATCCAGTTGTTGAACTCGATGGCTGCGTAGTGCTTGAGCAGCACGCCCAGCCAGAAGACGGGGAGGGAGAAGGCGATGAAGGCGAAGAGGGTGACGCCGTAGTCGAAGCCGCTGTACTGGCGGATGGCGGTGATGATGCCGAGGATGACGCCGGTGGTGATGGCCAACAGGGTGGCGAAGACCACGAGGCGAAGGGTGGAGGCGGCCGCGACCGCCACCAGTGCGTTGACGGACTGGCCGTTGAGCGCCACGCCGAGGTCGCACTGCCCGATGAGGCACTTCGAAGCGCCCCCCAACCAGTCGAGGTAGCGCTCGTACCAGGGAAGATTCAGCCCCATCGTCTCGATCCGCTGGCGCATGCGGTTCTCGCGGTTCGGGTCGTTGGACTCCCGCAGATCCTGCAGCGGGTCTCCTGAGTTGATGACCAGCACATACAGGAGCAGTGACCCCAGCAGGAGAATCGCCAGCGATATCCCCAGGCGTTTCGCGATGAACTTGAGCAAGATCGGTCCTCTGACATGGTTCGGGTGCCAACGTCGGCACCCATTCGCCGCATCCTACGGCAGGGCTGAGCTGTGATGAAGGGGCGGTGGAACGCCAGTTGGGGCAGGTGGCGCGAACGTCACCTGCCCCATCCCTGCGGCTGACTAGGCGTCAGTCACGGATCACTTGGCGACCCACTGCGGGGCGTTCCACGACACCTGATCCTGCGTGGCGGTGGCCCGCACGTTGCTCAGGGTGGAGTCGTAGGCGACGACCAGCGGGTGGGCGTACAGCGGGATGCCGTGCAGCTGATCCCACAGTTCCTTCTCGATGATCTTGGTCTGCTCGAGGTGAACCGTCTCGTCCAGGGTGGCGACGAGTTCGGCCCAGGCCGCGTCGACGATCTCGCTGCTGAACTCCGAGGTGTTCTGCGGCTTGGCGGTGGCGTAGATGTTCTCGCCGGAGGTGATCTGACCGGAGCCGGCCCACGCGAACAGGGCCACCTCGTAGTCGCCGTTGACGTTGGCGTTGGTGAAGAAGTCCTCGGCGCTGGAGTCGATCACGTTGAAGCCGGCCTCCTTGCAGGAGGACTGGATGGCGGCCACGGTCTCGGTGCGGCGCTGGTTGCCCGCGCGGTAGCCGAGGCGCACGTCGATCGGGGTGGCGATGCCGGCCTCGGCAACGAGCTCCTTGGACTTCTCGAGGTCAACCGTGTCGAAGCGGCCGTCGTAGGAGACGCCGACGATCTCGTCATAGTTGTCCTGGAACGGGAACACCTCGCGGGCGTTCATGAGCACCGTGTCGGGCGCGATCGGCGCGATCAGGGTGTCGACGATCTGCTGACGGGGCACGCAGTGTGCGAAGGCCGTGCGCAGCGTCAGGCCGGTGTCGGGATTGCCGAAGACGTTGTTCTCGCGGAAGTTGAAGTCCAGGTGCTCCCACGTGAGCGACGAGCCCGACTCGATGGAGACGGCGGAGCCGAGGGCCTCGAGCTGGCCGACGGTGTCCACCGTGGCCTGGGGCTGGATGACCTGGACGTCCTTGTTGCCCAACGCCTGGACCTGCTGGGCGTCGTCGATGAAGCGGAACACGAGGTCGCGGGTGGCGGCCGGGGTGCCCCAGTAGTCCTCGTTGGCGGTCAGCGTCAGGGAGTTGCCCGCCTGCCAGCCGCCCTCCTTGATCATGTAGGGGCCCGACGACGGGGTGACCGACGCCTCGGGCAGCTCGCCCGGGTTGAAGATCCAGCCGGTGTTCCAGAACTCGGCGGCGGACTTCACGGTCTCCGCGTCGCGATCGATGACGGCCTGGGCCAGGGCGCCGGGCTCGAGGCCGGCCTGCGCGGCCAACACGTGCTCGGGCAGCGGCGCGGTGACCATGATCCGGTAGTCCGGGTTGGGGTTGGTGTAGACGACGGTGAAGTTCTTGGAGCCCACCTCGCCCTCCGGGCCCTCCAAGACGTACTGGGCGAACGACGTGGACACGTGGTCGAACACCGCGGCCTCGGGGTCCTCGCCGGTGGCGAAGCCGGGGGCGATGAACTCGGGGTTCTGGGCGGCCCAGTCCATCAGGTAGTCGTTGATGGTGACCGGGGTGCCGTCGGACCAGACGGCCTCCTCGTTGATGGTGTACTCCACCGTCAGCGGGTCCTCCGAGGTGACCTCGTAGGTGCCGAAGTCGGTGTTGTCGCAGATCGTGCCGTCGGTGCCGAAGTACACGAAATTGGAGAACATGTGGGCGGCGATGACGGAGTTGTACGTGGAGTACGTGCCGTTGGTGATGGTGTTGTAGCCGCTCCAGTCGCCGGGGCCTGCGGTGAAGCGGACCTCGCCGTCGGCGGTCTCGGTGATGCCGACGTCCTGCAGGCAGCCGGCCGCGGCGTCGCCGCCGCCTGCACCCTCGCTGGCGGACGCGGTCGCCGAGGCGCTACCGGAGGCAGCGTCTTCGGGGTCGGTGGGTTCTGGGCTGGTGCAGGCGCCGAGCAGGAGTGCTCCGCTCAAGACCAGGCCGAGGGACACCTTGGTTCCCTGGAACTTCATTCTTTCTCCTAAGTCGTCGAACGACGGAAGAGGCCCGAATGGGCCGAGTGATGCCAGCGAACATAGCCAAGGCACGTTCAAATTGGCTAGGCCATCTGGGGTTTGACGCCAGATCGTTACTAACTTGTGTCCTGGCGCGACAAAATCAGACGACGATGGTGCCCACGGGAAGCCCGGAGTACACCGAGAAGCCGAGCCCCGACGGGCGCACGCCGGCGCGGATGGCCTCGCTGCCGACAGCGGCGATCATGGCCCCGTTGTCCGTGCACAGCGCCGGGCGCGGGCGCCGCAGCTCGATGCCGGCCTCCCCGGCCCGCTCCTCCAACAGCGCGCGGAGACGGGAGTTGGCGGCCACGCCGCCGCCGATCAGGATGGAGTTGACCCCCAGATGCTGGGCTGCGTCGATGGTCTTGGCCGTCAGCACGTCACACACCGCCTCCTGGAAGCTGGCCGCGACGTCCGCCACCGGCACCTCGCCGCCGTCGAGCCGGCGCTGCTCCACCCAGCGCGCCACCGAGGTCTTCAGCCCTGAGAAGGAGAAGTTGAACCGGTGCCTGGCCATGTCGTGCCGCGCGGTCAGGCCGCGGGGGAAGCGGATGAAGGTGGGGTCGCCCTCCTGGGCTGCCCTGTCGATCACGGGCCCGCCCGGGTAGGGCAGCCCGAGCAGGCGGGCGACCTTGTCGTAGGCCTCGCCGGCCGCATCGTCGATGGTGGAGCCCACCTCGGTGATCCGGGTGGCGATGTCCTCGACGTGGAGCAGCTGGGTGTGGCCGCCGGAGACCAGGAGCGCCAGCGACGGCATGGGCAGCGGCCCGTGGTCCAGCAGATCCACCGCCACATGGCCCACCAGGTGGTTCACCCCGTAGAGGGGCTTGCCCAGGTAGGCCGACAGGGCCTTCGCCGAGGCGACCCCGACGACGAGGGCGCCCACCAGGCCGGGGCCGGCGGTCACCGCGATGGCGTCCAGGTCCGACAGGTCCACTTCCGCCTTCTCGGCGGCGCGTTCCAGGGCGGGAATCAGCGCCGAGAGGTGGGCCCGGCTGGCCACCTCGGGCACCACCCCGCCGAAGCGGACGTGCAGATCCACCGAGCTGGCCACCTCGTTGGCCAACAACGTCCGTCCACGGACAATCCCGACACCGGTCTCGTCGCACGACGACTCGAGGCCGAGGACCAATGGCTCACTCATCGTTGTCCTCCATGTCCCACATGCCGACGGAGTCCGCGTCGACGCCCTCCAGCCTCCGCTCAAGGATGAGCGCGTCGGCACCGGGTCCGTAGTAGTCCGGGCGGGTGGCCACGGCCGCGAAACCATAGCCCTGGTACAGCTGGATGGCCGAGGTGTTGGACGCGTCGACCTCCAGCAGCATCCGCCTCGCCCCACGGCCGATGGCCCACTGCAGGCCGGCCATCAGCATCACGCGCGCGAATCCGAGGCGGCGCTGATGTGGCGCCACGACGATGCGGTGCAGGTCCGCCACGTCGTCGACCAACTGGAAGGCCGCCACGCCCACCGCCTCTCCGCTCTTGCGGCGCGCGATGAGCACGAGCCGGCCCTCGCCGGTGACCTCCTGGCGCCAGGAGGCCTCGGACCATTGCGTGGCGAAGTGCTCCTCCAGCGCGAGGATGTCCGGGAGATCCTCCGCGACGGCCGTCTCGACGATCACCGGGGAGCCCTGAGCCGCGGGAGCGCAGACTTGGGTGCGCCAGGGACGGAGGCGTCCGCCGCGCGCAGGTAGTACGGCTCGTCGCCTGCGGGGAGAAGCTGCGGCCACCGGGCCGCGAGGAGCGCCGGGTCCAATGACTCGGGGCCCTGGACGTCCACGAGGGCCCGGAACGCCGAGGGGACGGCACCGGCCACGGGAAGGGCCGGTAACGACTCCGGGGCGCTCACCTGCGGGTCTGACACGCGCGTCCCGTCGCCGAGGTAGGTGGCCCAGTACAGCTCTTTGCGGCGGGCGTCCGAGGCGACGACGAACTGGGCCGGGGCGCCCTCCTCCGCCCACTGCCTGGCCACCACATCGAGGGAACACACGCCGTGTGCCGCGCGGCCGGAGGCGTGTGCGAGGGTCCACGCGGTGGCGACTCCGACCCTCAGGCCGGTGAATGGCCCCGGACCCATCCCGACGGCGAACTCGTCGACGTCTCGAAGCGTGATTCCGGCGCGGGCGCAGGCCTCGAGCACCGACGGCATGAGCGACTCGGCGTGGGCGCGGGTGTCCGCCACCAGCACGCGGGTGTGCGGCTCGCCGTCGAGGGCCAGGCCCACCGCGACGACATGGCTGGTGTCGATGCCCAGCGTCCAGGTCATGGCGCCTCCCTGAGGACGTCGAGGACCCCGGCCCATCGGGGCCCGAAGCCGGTGAGGTAGACGGTGCGAACGTCCGAGTCCATGCCGCGGACGATGTCGATCTCGAGGCGGTCCTCGGCCAGCCACTCGGCCAGTCCGTGGCCCCATTCGACCAGGGTCACGGACTCGGCAAGCGTGGCGTCGAGGTCGATGTCGGCGAGCTCAGAGGCGTCGCCGAGCCGGTAGGCGTCCACGTGGACCAGCGCCGGCCCCTCGCCGCGGGCGGGATGGACGCGCGAGATCACGAAGGTGGGCGAGATGATGGGGCCCTCGACGTCCAGCCCCTCCCCGATGCCTTGAGTGAGGGTGGTCTTGCCTGCGCCCAGATCGCCCGTGGCGACGATCACGTCGCCCTTGGCGAGCACGGCGGCCAGCGCGCGGCCGAGCCGGCGCATGTCGTCGGCCGTGGGTACGTCGATGACGACGGGGAGGTCTCGGCCCATCCGGAAGCCGTGCGGCTCCGGCGCCACGACGTCGAAGCCGTGGTCCCGCCACCAGTCGACGAGCTGGGGGAACTCCTCACGCGCGAACAGCGAGGCGCGCCGGGCGCCCAGATCCGCCGCGACGGTGAGGGCGCCCTCGACGAGGGAACGCGCCACGCCCTGGCCGCTGGCCGACGGCAGCACCGAGACGCGTCTCAGTGTTGCGGTCCCGTCCGCGAGGTCGACGAGCAGTCCGGCGATGATGCTTCCCTCGCGCTCCACCACGACGCCGTAGCCGTCGGTGAGGGCACGCTCGATGTCGGCAACCTCGTCGGTCAGCGCCTCGGCTGGCGGGTCCACTGGGGGACGCGCCGCGAACGCCGCATGGATGACGTGCAGCAGTTCGGCGGCATCGCCCGGATCGGCGATCCGGATCGACAGGGTGGCGGTGTCCATAGGCGCGAAATCCTACGCCCTCACCAACGATCCCTGCGGCCCCCGCGCTGCCCGCCACGGCCGCCCTCGTAGCGACGGCCACCGCGGCCGCCTCCCTCGGGACGACGGCGCTGAGCCTGCTTGGGTGCGATGAGCTGCTGGTAGTCGGCCTCGGAGATCTCGACACCCGAGGTGGGACGTGCCCCGGTCGCCTCGCGCAGCTCCGCGGAGCCCGGCTCCACCGCGAGGGCAGCAGCCCGCACCCCGGCCTGGCTCAGCAGCCGCTCGGTGGAGCGCTGCTGGTGCGGCAGGACCACCGTGGCCACCACGCCCTCCTGGCCCGCGCGGGCGGTGCGGCCGGCGCGGTGGAGGTAGTCCTTCGAGTCACGCGGCGGATCGACCTGCAGCACCAGCGTCACATCGTCGACGTGGATGCCGCGGGCCGCCACGTCGGTGGCGACGAGGACCGGCACAGTGCCGTCCTTGAACGCGGCCAGGATGCGGGCGCGGGCGCCCTGCGTGAGGCCGCCGTGGAGCGAGCCCGCCATCACGCCCGCCTCGCGGAGCTGGCCGGCGATGCGGTCGGTGCCCAACTGGGTGCGGGCGAACAGCACCGTGCGGCCGTCGCGGTTGGCGATCTCAGCCGTGACCTGGTTCTTGTGGTGGGGGCGCACGATCAGCGGCCGGTGCACCATCGTCGTGACCGAGTTCTGGCTGGAGTCCACCTCGTGCGTGACCGGGTTGTTGAGGTAGGTCCGCACGATCGAGTCGACGGCCGCGTCCAACGTCGCGGAGAACAGCAGCCGCTGCCCACCCTCGGGGGTGGCGTCGAGCAGGGTGCGCACCTCCTTCGTGAAGCCAAGGTCAGCCATGTGGTCGGCCTCGTCGAGGACGGAGATCTGCACCTGGCTGAGGTCCGCGGCACCCTGCTCCAGCAGGTCGATGAGGCGGCCTGGGGTGGCCACCACCACGTCGACGCCGCGCTCGAAGGCGCGGATCTGCGGACCGTAGGCCATGCCGCCCGCGATGAGCGTGAGGTCGAGCCGCATCGCGGCCGCCAGCGGGGAGAGGACGTCGGCGATCTGGAGGGCCAGCTCACGGGTGGGCGTCAGGATCATGGCTCGCGGGGATCCGACGGGGGTCCCCTCCGCCAGCCTGGTCAGCATCGCGAGGCCGAAGGCAAGCGTCTTGCCCGAGCCCGTGCGTCCCCGGCCCAGGACGTCGCGGCCGGCGATGGCGTCGCCGATGGTGGCGGCCTGGATGGGGAACGGGGCGCTGATGCCCTGGCCGGCGAGGACGCGCACCAAGGGCTCGGCAACACCGAGCTCGAAGAAGCCCGACGCCACGTCGCCCTCCACAGCCTCAGCCGTCGTGGCGGTCCAGCTCATCTGGTCCGCCTCGGGAGCGTCGAAGCTGTCCTGACGGGGGGCGCGGGTGTCGCGGCGGTCATGGCCGCGGCGGTCATCGTGGCCGCGCGGCTCGTGCGGGCGGCGCACGTCGACGTGGGGAGGCATCGAGCTGCGGCGGTGACCGCCGGAGCGATCCCCACCGCGGTCGTCGCGGTCACCCCAGCGGGGACGGTCGTCGCGGGGGCGGTCGTCGCGGCGGGGTCGGTCGTCGCGGGAGCGATCGGAGTAGCGGTCGTCGCGGGGGCGATCGTCGCGGGATCGGTCGCTGTAACGGTCGTCGCGGGACCGGTCGCTGTAACGGTCGTCGCGGGGGCGATCGTCGCGGCGGGGACGATCATCGCGGGAGCGATCGGAGTAACGATCGTCGCGGGGACGATCGTCGCGGCGGGGACGATCATCGCGGGAGCGATCGGAGTAGCGGTCGTCGCGGGGACGATCGTCCCGAACGGGACGGTCATCACGGCGCGGGCGGTCGTCGCGGGCGGGGCGCTCGTCGCGGGCGGGGCGGTCTGAGCCCTCGTCGGTCTTGGGGACGAAGGGACGGTCACCGAACTCCAGCGCGCGGCGCTGCTTGCGGTTGAGCGGGGCGCCCGGGGCCGGGGGCTCGGTGCGGCCGCGACGTTGGGCCTTGAGGCCCTTGGCGGTGCGCTGCTCGGGTGACCAACGGTCTTTCTGGCGTGGTGCGTTCATGATAGAAGAGGTCCTCTGCGGGATAGTGGGCCCTGGATTCGGGCCGCTCGGGCCCACATCGGGGCCCCACGATTTGCCCGCTCATCTGTCACACGCTGGCGTTAATCGCCTTACCGGGCCCGTCGAGTCTACGGTCTCGACCGAGATTCTCCGAATCCACGGTCCTTCGAACGTCACCAGACGTTCATTGAGCGTTTCCCTGACGGAGGTGCCCCGGACACCGCCGTCAGTAAAATTGGGGCTGTGCGAGTTGCCATCGTCGCGGAATCGTTTCTCCCGAGCGTCAACGGGGTCACCAACTCCGTCCTGCGCGTCCTCGAACATCTGAGGGCGACCGGCCACGAGGCAATGGTGATCGCCCCGCAGGCGGGTGACCGCACTCCGCACGAGTACTGCGGCTTCCCCGTCGAGACCGTCACCAGCGTCGGCCTGCCCGGCTACGACGTGGTGAGGGTGGTCACCACCACGTCCTCCTCCATCGCGAGGCTGCTGACCGGATTCGCCCCCGATGTGATCCACCTCGCGGCGCCGTTCGTCGTCGGATACAAGGCGGCCACTGTCGCGGCCAGGCTCGGCATTCCCATGGTGGGCATCTATCAGACCGAGGTGCCCACGTACGCGAGCCGGTACGGCTTCCCACAACTTGAGCCACTCCTCTGGCACCACGTCAGGCAGGTCCACTCCCTCGCCTCACTCAACTTCGCGCCCTCGACGTTCGCCCGCGATCAGCTGATCGACCAGGGGGTGCCTCGCGTCGGTGTGTGGGGGCGTGGCGTGGACTCGGGCCGGTTCGATCCAACCAAACGCAGCACAGAGTTCCGGGCCCTCCATGCCCCGAACGGGGAACGGCTGATCGGCTACATGGGTCGGCTGGCGACGGAGAAACGGGTCGAAGACTTGGCCACGCTCGCGGACATCCCCGGCACGCGCCTGGTCATCATCGGCGACGGCCCACTCCGCCCCCAGCTGGAGGCCGCCCTCCCCCGCGCCGCCTTCCTGGGCGAACTGACGGGCGAGGACCTACCCACGGCCCTGGCCAGCCTGGACCTCTTCGTCCACCCCGGCGAACTGGAGACGTTCTGCCAGTCCATCCAGGAAGCGAAAGCATCCGGCCTCGCCGTCATCGCGCCGCGACGCGGCGGCCCGATCGACCTGGTGGACCAGTCCCGCACCGGCTGGCTGTACCGCCCCGGAGACCTGGGCGCGATGCGCGGCCATGTGCTGGACCTGATCGGCGACGACGCGAAGCGCGGCGCCTTCGGCCGGGCGGCACGACACTCCACGCTGGACCGGAGCTGGGACACGGTGTGCGCCGAACTGGTGGGTCACTACGCCAAGGCCGTCAGACTCTCGGTGCGGGGCCCCAAGCTCGTCGCCTGAGCAACCGGCTCACCACACCTCGCCGGCTGCAGCAACCTCCACGAGCGCGTCCCTCAGAGACGACGGGATGTCGACGGTGGCGAGTTGCTGCACCATCGCCCATCCGCTCAGTCCCGTGACGGCCCGCCACGCCGCCTCCTTGGCCGTGAACTCGATCTCGGCCGCGTCGATCAGCGCGAACGCGTCGCCCGCCACGTCGCGAGGCGACCGCCTCGCCCCACCCAGGCGCACAGCGACCACCGAACCGAGGTCCACCTCCCCCAGCCTCACCCGGAGCGCGGGCGCGAGAAGTTCGTCGGTGATCCGCACCGGGTGGTCGACGTGCTGCACCATGCCGCCCACCCACACCTCCACCTGTTCGACGGACTCTACTCCCACCACGTCGAGGGCGACCGTCCTGTGGTCCGGCGCCGCGCCGGGGCCGGGCCGCAGGGTCACGGTGAGCGTGGCGGTGCCGTCGGGGTGCGTGTCGAGCACCTGCTCGATCCGAACCTGGCGACGGGCCTCGGGCCCGGGTGCCGCGCTCCCGTCGTCTTCCACCAGGTGCGACACTGCGGTGCCGGGCACCACGCGCAGGTCCAGCGCCCGGGGGGACTCGGACACGTCGGCCATCGGGTCCGCGCTGAGCGCGATGACAGCGCCCGCCCTTGCCAGGACCGGATACCCGCCGAGCCCGCGATGCAGGACCACCGTGCGTCCCCCGTCGTGGCGGTGGCCCGTGAACAGGTCGATCCACGAGCCTTCAGGGAGCCAGGCGCGAGTGGAGGCCAGGTGCGAGGCGCCGTCCTCCGCCGAGGTGAGCGGGGCCACGAGCAGGTGCTCTCCCACCATCGACTGGTTGGGCACCTCGTAGGCCGCCGCGACATCCGGGTGGTCGTGATACATCGGCCGCACCAGGGCCACCTGCTCCGCGTGCGCTGCCCAGGCCGCCGTATAGAGATAGGGCACCAGGCGGTGACGGAGCCGGAGGAACGCGGCCATGATCCGCTCGGCCTCAGGCCCGTAACCCCACGGCTCCTTCGACGCGAAGGGGCTCGACGAGGAGTGCAGCCGGTTGATCGGCGAGAAGACGCCCAGCTGGAACCACCGCACCGCCATCTCGACGTCGCGGCTGCCGAACATGTGCCCGCCGATGTCGTGGCTCCACCACGGGTATCCGATGTTGGCGGCCGTGGCGGTGAAGTACGGCTGGAAGTCCAGCGAGTCCCACGTGGTGATCGTGTCGCCCGAGAAGCCCACGGGGTATCGGTGGCTGCCGGGGCCTGAGTAGCGCGAGAACGTCAGGCGCCGCCGCCCACCCCGGCCGGAGTCGTGGTAATGGATGTGGTTGAGCATCCACAACGGGTCCAGCCCGGCCACCGCAGTCGCGCCACCCGACTGCCAGTCGATCCACCAGAAATCCACGCCCTGGTCCTCCAGAGGATGGTGCAGGTGCCTGAGGTAGGCGTCGACGAACTCTCGGGACGTCACATCGAACTCGACGGCGGCGCCCGTTGCCGGGTCGATCCCTACCGCCTCCGCCACGGCCGGGTAGGCCTCCTCGTGCCGACGGACTCCGTCTGCGGGGTGCAGGTTGAGGGTGACGGCGAGCCCGCGCTCATGCAGGGCGGCGAGGAAGGCCTGCGGGTCCGGGAACAGCTCACGGTTCCACGTGTAGCCGGTCCAGCCGGTGCCAAGCTCCGGATCGACGTCGACGACGTGCCAGTCCATGTCGATGACGCCCACCGAGAGCGGGATCCGCTCGGACCGGAAGCGGTCCATCACACCCAGATACTCGTCGGCCCGGTAGGGCCAGTAGCGGCTCCACCAGTTGCCCAGGACGAAGCGGGGCACCAGCGGGACGGGGCCGGTGAGGCGGTGGTAGTCGGACAGCGCGCCCCGATAGTCGCGTCCGTGAGCGAAGAGGTACAGGTCTCGGCCGCCGCCCTCACGCCCGGCCACCCATCCGTCCGGGGAGAGCAGCACCGAGGTGGAGTCGTCCAGCACGGCGAATCCGTAGGTGGCGAGGATGCCCGGTTCCAGGGGGCAGGAGCCGTCCACCTCGTCGAGGGTGCGGGCCGTGCCGAGCAGGTTGCCGCGACCGGGCAGGTTCTGCGGGTAGCTCTCGCCGAAACGCCACGTGGAGTAGTGCGGATCGGATGCGCCACGGGTCAGGGTGACGCTGAGCCCCGAGCCGCTGAAAGGCCCGCCGTCGTAGCGCACGCGCAGGTGATCCGTGCGCACCTCGAGGGACCCGCCCACGACATCGGCGGTGAACTCAGGCACCTCGAAGGAGCGGTTGACGACGGTCTGGGTGCGCTCGTCGACGAAGCGTCCCTCCGGGTGCCACTCAAATCTCAGCAGCCGGCTGGTGAGCACTGTGATGCGGTACGTGGCCCCGGCAATGACGGCATCTGGATGGGCTGGGGCCGGCTGGCCGTCCGACATCGCGAACATGGGGCGTCCTCTCCTCGGCGGCCGACCGCCGGCGGCGCCTCAGCTGTCTTCGGTGGGTGCGTGCGTGTGGTAGGTGTCCTGCTCCTCGGTGAACTCCTTCACCGGGGCGACGAGGTCGATGGTCTGTCCGTCGTCGAACTCCAACCTACATTCGATCTCCTCGCCTCCGGCAACAAGCTCGCCGGTCAGGCCCATCAGCATCACATGCGGCCCGCCGGGCGCCAGGTGCTGGTGCTCCCCCGCGGGAATGGGGAGCCCTCCCTCGGCCTCCTGCATCACCATCTGGCCGTCCACCTTGACCATCTCGTGCAGCTCGACCTTCGCCGCGACATCCCCGCAGTCCGCGGAGACCAGCATCCGGTCCTCCTCGGAGGGGTTGGTGAGATTGACGAACAGGGCGGTCATCTCCGGCATCTCGGTGCCGACGGTGGCCCGAACCCAGGGATCCGCGGCGAGGATGCCGGGGGTGGCGCTCTCGGCCTGGGAGCAGGCGGCGAGGGCGACGGCGGCGAGGACGGGGACAGCGAGCTTCCAGTTCACCCTGGGATCATAGCCGAATTTTGATACCCCCGGGGGTACCCCACCGGGGTCTGTGGACATCGGTCCCGCGGGTAGACTGCGCCGCATGTCCACGCAGCACGTCACCCGTCGTGGGGTCTTCGGCTACGCCGGTGCCGCCACCCTGGGCGGCGCTGCCGGTGTGGTCGCCGGTCGGGCGTGCCGAGGGGCAGCGGAGGACGCCGCGACATCCTCAGTGGGCGGTCAGACGTACCCGGCCCACGGCGTGCATCAATCCGGCATCCTGACAGCGCAGCCCGCCGTCGGCCACCTCATCGCCTTCGACCTCCTCCCCCAGACGGACCGCTCCGCGCTCGGACGCCTCATGCGCGTGTGGAGCGCGGACATCGCCGCGCTGATGGCCGGCCGCCCAGCCCCGGGAGACTCCGCCCCGGACCTCGCCCAGGCCGGCGCCTCGCTCAGCGTCCTGGTCGGCCTCGGCCCGCGCATCTTCGACCTGGACGGTCTGAACCCCCAGCGCCCCGCTGGCTTCCAGGAGATCCCCCCGATGGAGCACGACCAACTCCAGCAGCGTTGGTCCGGCGGGGACCTGCTCGTCTGGATCTCCGCCGACGACGCCACCACCACAGCACACGCCGCGCGCCGGCTCACCGCAGACGCCGGCCCTTTCGCCACCAGCCGGTGGGTCCAGGGCGGTTCGTGGCGCCCTGTCGACGCCGAGGGCAACCCGGCGACCGGCCGCAACCTGTTCGGTCAGGTTGACGGCACAGCCAACCCCACCGACGACGCCCTCACCCGCGCCGTGTTCTCCGAGGACGGCTGGCTCTCGGGAGGCACCCAGCTGGTGATCCGCCGCATCGAGATGCACCTGGACGAGTGGGACGATGCCACACGCGACCGCCAGGAGCAGTCCGTGGGCCGGCGCCTCGACACGGGGGCGCCACTCACCGGAGAGGCCGAGCACGACGCCCTGGACCTCGAGGCCATGGCCGACGGGGTGCCCGTGATCGCGGCGGACGCCCACGCCCGCCGCGCCCATCCGTCGCAGAACTCGGGCCGCACCATGCTGCGCCGCGGGCTCAACTACACCCACGACGAGTGGGCCGATGGCGCCCCCGTCTCGACGGCGGGGCTGATCTTCGGCGCCTTCCAGGCCAACATCGCGGAGCAGTACATCCCGGTTCAGCGAATGCTGGACCACGGTGACGCGCTCAACGAATGGACCACGGCCATCGGATCTGCCGTATTCGCGATCCCGCCTGGCTTCGGGCCGGACTCCTACCTCGCGCAAGGACTCCTCGAATGACCGCACCCCTCGTCCGTCCGGCCCGGCCATCGGACCTCCCCGGCGCCGCCGAGGCGCTGGCGGATGCGTTCACCGACGATCCCACCTTCGCCTTCCTCCCGTCCGGCGAGCGCGCGCGGCGGGTGCGGGCCTACATGGACCATGAGCTCGACGGCGCGTGGACGGTCGATGTGGCGGTCGACGGCACCACCGTGCTCGGAGCCGGACTCTGGCAGCCGCCAGGCTCTCATGTCGACGGAATCGCGGCAGCGGCGAGACACCTGGCGGGCCTCTGGAGCACCCTCGGGAGTCACGCCGTCACCATGCTGCGGGTCGAACGCGAGCTCACCCGGCACCGGCCGCCCGTGCCGCACTGGTTCCTGGGCTATGTAGGCGTGTCGTCAGCTGCGCAGGGCCGGGGCGTTGGCCGGGCGCTCCTCGAGTACCGCCTCGGCACGGTGGCCGAGCCGGTCTATCTCGAGGCGGCCACCGAACGGGCCGCAGCCCTCTACCGTCGCCTCGGCTTCGTGGACATGTGCCGGTTCACCGGCACTCAGATGCCCGCCGTGGGCATGTGGCGCCCGGCCCCGCTGCGCCAGGACTAGGCGGTCACCTTCGCTCCCCGTCAGGGGTTCCGGTCCCGGCGGCGTGGCCTATCTCCTTCGCTCCCTGAGGAGGGCCGCCCGCGAAGCGGCGTGGGCCGTGCTTTCGCTCCCTGAGGAGGGCCGCCCGCGGAGCGGCGCCGGCCGTCTCGAAGGGTCGTGACTACCACCTTCACGCGAATCTCATGGTCGGGTGCGGTGAGCCGTGAGTCGAGGCCCGGGAGGCCGTTGTCCAGGGTCTCGATGTTTCGGCCGACTGGGTCGGTGGTCGGGTGGTTGAGGCCACCCGGGCCTCGTCTCCCGTCCCCCCGCACTCGTCCTGCTGTGGCGTTGCCTAGGTCGGGTGTGGGCCGGCAGGGCGGCCTTGGGGTCGGGTCTGCTTGAGCGGGATGCCGGTTGGGCGATCCTCGGGTTGGGCACCGCTGCGCAGTGCCGCCCTGCCGTCCCTCACCCTTTGTCTATGTGCGGGTTTTTGACCCTTCGAGACGTCCTGCGGTCGCTTCGTGACGCGGGACTGTGGACGTCAAGGAACGAACTTCCGTCAGTGGCACCCGTCCCATCACCGCGACGGCCGCGCTCCGCTTGGGTTCTTGGAGCACGTGTCCCAATTCGTGGAGGCGGGGCGTCGGTCGAGACACCGGACCGGGTGCCAGGGGCTTCGACGCGGGTGCGGCGCTTCGCGCGCGCCCGGCTCACCCAGCTGTCGGGGTAGGCCGGGTTGGCTTCGACGCGGGCTGCGCGGCTCCGCGGGCATGATTATTCTCAATCGACGGAGGGTCCCGCGACTGGGAGCGAGGGTGGGGGACGGCAGGGCGGCACTGCGCAGCGGTGCCCAACCCGAGGATCACCCAACCGGCACCCCGCCCAAGCACACCCACCCCCAACGCCGCCCTGCCGGCCCACACCCCGCACCCCGCACCCGACCACGAGATCAGCATGAATGTGGAAGTCACGACCCTTCGAGACAGGGCCACGCCGCTCCGCGGGCGGCCCTCCTCATGGAGCGAAGGGGACAGGCCACGCCGCTCCGCGGGCGGCCCTCCTCAGGGAGCGAGGGGGGTGACCCTCCTCATGGAGCGAAGGGACAGGCAACGCTCCGCGGGCGACCCTCCTCAGGAGCTACCGTCCTGCCAGTTCAGCGATCACGGCGGGCAGCCTCGCCGCCAGCGCGTCTGGCGGGTACGGGCCGGGGTTCCGCTCGGCGGCGATGGCCTGGACGCTGGCACCCAACACGCCCGCCCGCCACGCCGGGAGTCCCGCAGCCAGCAGGGCTCCGCAGATCCCCGCCAGCACGTCACCGGATCCGGCCTGGGCGGTCCAGGCGGGCCCCCTCACCGCCATGGTCACGCGCCCCGACGGCTCAGCCACGTATTGCGTGGCCCCCTTGAGGAGCACCGCCGCGCCCGTCTGCCGCGACACCTCCCGCACGCACACCAACGGATGCGCCTCGACGTGGGCACGGGTGCAGCCCAGTATCCGGGCCAGTTCGCCGGCGTGCGGGGTGAGCAGCCACCCGTCGAGTCGCCCCGCGGGCAGCGAGGTGAGCGCGTCGGCGTCGACGACGGTAGGCACCTCGTGGAGTCCCGCGTTCGCCACGCGCCCCTCGGTGCCCTCACCGTCGCCCCACCCGGAACCCACCACCATCGCCTGGGCGCGCCCCTCGCCGATCACCACGCTGGGGAACCGCGACAGGATCAGTCCGGAGGCCACGCGACCGGTGTAGCGCACCATGCCGGCCCCGGCATGCAGGGCACCCGAGACGCCGAGGATCGCGGCGCCCTGGTACTGGTCGGAGCCGGTGTCGATCATCACCACTCCGCGGGTGTACTTGTCCGACGTGGGCACCGGCGCGGGCCACCACCGCGCCACGTCGGCCACCTCGGCCTGCTGCAGCAGCGGAGCGTCTGCCTCCACGCCGATGTCGGCGACGTGCACCTGGCCGCAGCGAGAGGCGGCTGGCTCCTGCACGTGGCAGGGCTTCAGTGCGGCGAACGTGACGGTGTGGGCGGCGCGAAAACTCGGATGCGTCGCCCCGGAGTCCGCGTCGAGGCCGCTGGGCAGATCTACCGACAGCACGGGCACACCCAGGTCCGCGCACGCGTCGGCCATGGTCTCGACCACAGGCGGCAGCCCGGGCCGCGATCCCAGGCCGGTGAACGCGTCGATCACCAGGGCGCACTCCGCGAGGGCCTCGACGGCGGCCGTCGCCTCCACCACCTGGCAGCCGGCCGCCCGCGCCGCGGCGAGGCCACCCTCGTGCGCGCTGCCGGCCACGCACCAGACAGCGACGGCGCGGCGCTGGGCGAGCTGGGCGGCCGCGAACAGTCCGTCTCCCCCGTTGTTGCCGGGCCCGGCCACCACCAGCACCGGGCCCTCCGGGGCGACGGAGGTGGCCACCCGGGCCACCTCGGCCGCGGCTCGTCCCATGAGGTCCACGCCGGGCTCGGCGGCGAAGACCCTCGCCTCGGCCGCGCGCATCCCGGCCGCGGTCACCACGGGCCTCATGCTTCGCACACCACCATCGCCGTGGCGAAGCCACCGTCGTGGCTGATGGACAGATGGATGTGGCGGATGCCCAGCGCCTCCACCCTGGCCGCGACGGACCCGGCGTTGCGGAAGGCCGGGTCGCCGTCGGCGTTCTTGACCACCTCGCAGTCCAGCCATCGCATGCCGCCCGGCGAGCCGAGCGCCTTGGCGAACGCCTCCTTCGCGGCGAACCGGGCGGCCTGGGACTCGATGGAGAGAGCACGCTCGGCCGGGGTGAGAAGGCGCTCATCCAGGCCGGGGCGACGCTCCAGCATGTCCCGGAAACGCTCGATGACACACAGGTCCGTGCCGATACCCACGATCATGGCGCCACTCTAGGGCTGAACCCCTACTCGACGGTGACCGACTTGGCCAGATTCCGTGGCTGATCGACGTCGTGGCCCTGCAGGGTGGCCAACTCGCAGGCGAAGAGCTGGAGCGGGATGATGGCGGCCACCGGCTGCAGCAGCGTGGAGAGCTTCGGCAGCTCGATGAACACCGCCGCCGCGGCACGCGCCTCCTCGTCGTCGGCCTCGGCCAGGACGATCGTCTTCGCGCCACGGGCCCGGACCTCGGCGATGTTGGACACCACCTTGTCCCGAAGCTGGTCCCGGCCGCGGGGCGGCACCACGACGAACACCGGCAGGTCCTCGCGGATCAGCGCGATGGGGCCGTGCTTGAGCTCCCCGGCCGCGAAGCCCTCCGCGTGGATATAGGCCAGTTCCTTGAGTTTGAGCGCCCCCTCCAGCGCGACGGGGTAGCCCACGTGGCGGCCGAGGAACAGCACGGAGGGCTCGTTGACGAACTCGCGCGCCAGGTCCAGGACCTGCTGCTGGTTGTCGAGCATGCCCTGGATGGCATCGGGCATCCGCTCCAACTCGGCCAGGAGTGCCCCGATCTCGTCTCCGTACTTCATGCCACGCACCTGCGCCAGGTAGAGGCCGAGCAGGTAGCAGGCCACCAGCTGGGTGGTGAAACCCTTGGTGGAGGCCACCCCGATCTCGGGGCCGGCGTGGGTGTAGATGACGGCGTCGGATTCGCGCGGGATGGTGGCGCCGTTGGTGTTGCAGATGGCGATCACCTTGGCGCCCTGCTCCCGGGCGTGCCGGATGGCCATCAGCGTGTCGGCGGTCTCGCCGGACTGGGAGATGGTCACCACCAGCGTCATCGGGTCGATGATCGGGTCCCGGTAGCGGAACTCGGAGGCCACCTCCACCTCGCAGGGGATGCGGGTCCAGTGCTCGATGGCGTACTTCGCCACCAGGCCCGCGTAGAAGGCCGTGCCGCAGGCGACGATGACGATCTTGTTGATCCGGCGCAGGATCTCGGGGGAGATGCGGATCTCGTCGAGGACAAGTTCGCCGCGCTCGTTGAGGCGGCCGAGCAGCGTGTCGGCCACGGCGCGGGGTTGTTCGAAGATCTCCTTGCGCATGAACCAGTCGTAGCCCTGCTTCTGCGCGGCCTCCAGATCCCAGTCGACGTGGAACTCCTTGGTCGGCGCCGGCGCGCCGTCGAAGGTGGTCACGCTGACCCCGGCGGGGGTGAGCTCGACGATCTGGTCCTGGCCGAGCTCGATGGCGTCCCGGGTGTAGGCGATGAACGCGGCCACGTCCGAGGCGAGGAACCATTCGCCCTCCCCCACGCCGACCACCAGCGGCGAGTTACGCCGCGCGGCGACGATCCGGTCCGGGTCCTGGGCGTCGACGGCCACCAGCGTGAAGGCGCCTTCCAGGCGCGAGACGACGGCGCGCATCGCGGCGAGGAGGTCCAGGCCCGCCTCCAGCTCGCGTCGCAGCAGGTGCGCGGCCACCTCGGAATCGGTCTCGGAGGAGAACTCGACGCCCGGCAGCTCGGCGCGGAGCTGGCCATGGTTCTCGATGATGCCGTTGTGGACGATGGCCACGCGCTCCGAGACGTGCGGGTGCGAGTTCTGGTCCGTCGGCGCTCCATGGGTGGCCCAGCGGGTGTGGCCGATGGCCACGTGCCCGGTGGGAAGCGGATCCGCGGCGATGGCGGCCTCAAGGTTGACGATCTTGCCTGCCTTCTTGCGCCACTCGATGCGCCCCCCGCTCGGCAGGGCGACACCCGCTGAGTCGTAGCCGCGATACTCGAGCCGGCGAAGCCCGCTCAGTACCACATCGAGTCCGTCACGTTGTCCGAGATATCCCACGATTCCACACACGCGAAAAACCGTACATGATGAATGCGCGTTTCTTGACATCCGCGCCTGTGAGGGATCCGCTGCGGTTACACCTTGCGGATGAGGATCGAGTCGACTGCGTGCGACTCGCGCTTCACGAGGATGGCCGTGGCCCGATCCCTGGTGGGCTCGATGTTGAGGCGGAGGTTGAGGCCGTTGATCTCTTCCCAGACCCGGGCGCCGAACGCGACGGCGTCGGCTTCGGACAGCTCCGCGTAACGCCTGAAGAAGCTCCGCTCGTCGGTGAACGCGGTCCGCCGCAGGGTGAGGAAGCGCTCTAGGAACCACTGCTTGATGTGCGACTCGGGAGCGTCGACGAACACGGAGAAGTCGAAGAAGTCGCTCACCGCCAGCCCCGGCTTCCCGTCCGCCTCGACTCGGGCTGGCTGCAGCACGTTCAGGCCCTCGATGATGAGAATGTCCGGGCGCTCCACAGCGATGTGCTCGCCCGCAACGATGTCGTAGACCATGTGGCTGTACACGGGTGCGAACACGCTCGGCACGCCGGACTTCACGTCGATGACGAAGTCCAGCAGCGCCCGCCGGTTGTAGGACTCGGGGAATCCTTTACGCTCCAGGAGACCGCGACGCTCCAGCTCGGCGTTGGGGTAGAGGAAGCCGTCGGTGGTGATGAGGTCCACCCGCGGCTGCCCCGGCGCCCGGCGGAGCAGCTCCTGCAGCAGGCGCGAGACCGTGGATTTGCCCACCGCCACGGACCCGGCCACCGCGATGACGAACGGCGTGCGGTCCACATCCAGTCCCAGGAAGTCATGGCTCTGCGAGTAGAGCCTCCCGGTGTTCTCCATGTAGAGGTGGAGCAGCTGCGTCAGCGGGCGGTAGACCTCCACGAGGTCCCGGTGGGAGGTGGGATCCCCGATGCCGCGGAGTCTGTCGAGGGTGACCTCATCGAGATCGATCTGCGTCGCGTCGGCCAACGCCGCCCACGCGTGACGTTCGAGCGTGACGTACGGTCCGGTCACCGGCACTCCTTCGTGGGGTCGATCGGCAATCGTACAGGGAAGGGCGCCCGCGTACAGTGGGGCGCATGACCGACGACCGCTCCGGGAACCGCCGCGACCCCTACTCCGAGGAGTTCAAGACCTTCATCGTCAGTGGATGGGCTCCGGACCACCACGCACTGCCCGATCGGCTGCCCGCCGCGCGCTACGCGGCCGCCAGGCGGGTGCAGCTCGCGCAGGAGTTCGCCGGCACCACCCTCGTTGTACCGGCCGGTCCGCTGAAGCCCCGCTCCAACGACACCGACTACCGGTTCCGGCCCCATAGCGCGTTCGCCTACTACACAGGCCTCGGCGAGGACAGGGAGCCGGACGCTGTGCTCCTCATCCAGGACGACGACGCCACGCTGTTCTTCCGCCCGCGCGCCCCGCGCACGGACCGGGAGTTCTACGCCGACGCCCGCTACGGCGAGATGTGGGTGGGCCGGCGCGACTCGCTGGAGGAGATGGCGGCCGCTGTCGGACTCCCCTGCCGCGACATCCGCGAACTGGAGGACGTCATCGGCCACGCGTCGGGGCCGCTGGCCGTCATCCGCGAGGCGGACCCGGCGGTCACCGCCCTCGTCGACGGTGCACGCACCGACGAAGACCTCTCGAGAGACGCCGGACTGGAGCGAGCCTCCTCGGAGGCCCGCTTCGTCAAGGACGAGTTCGAGGTGACCGAGCTGCAGCGTGCCTGCGCCGCCACCGCCGTCGGCTTCGAGGCCGTTGCCCGCGAGCTGCCGCGCGCCGTGGAGCAGGGCCGCGGCGAGCGGTGGGTCGAGGGCATCTTCGAGCTGCACGCACGGCACCTCGGCAACGCCATCGGCTACGACACCATCGCCGCCGGCGGGGATCACGCCAACACCCTGCACTGGATCAGGAACGACGGGGACCTCAGCGACGGAGATCTGCTCCTGCTTGATGCCGGGGTGGAGGTCAACACCCTGTACACGGCCGACATCACGCGCACGCTCCCGGTCAGCGGCCGTTTCACCCCGCCCCAGCGGCGGGTCTACGAGGCCGTCCTCGCGGCGCAGACCGCGGGCATCGCGGCCTGCCGCGACGGGGCCGCCTTCGCTGATGTGCACCGGGCAGCCATCACCGTGCTGGCGGGCTTCTTCGAGGAGCTCGGCATCCTGCCCGTCAGCGCCGCCCAGTCGATGTCGGCCGACGGCGGCCAGCACCGCCGCTGGATGGTGCACGGCACCTCCCACCACCTCGGCCTCGACGTGCACGACTGCGCCCACGCCCGAGCGGAGGAGTACCGCCTCGGCACGCTGCGCTCCGGGATGGTCATCACGGTGGAGCCCGGTGTCTACTTCAAGTCCACGGACCTGCTCGTGCCTGAGGAGTACCGCGGCATCGGGGTGCGCATCGAGGACGACATCCTCATCACGGACTCGGATCCGGTGAACCTGTCCGAGGCGCTGCCCCGCACCGCCGACGACGTGGAGCGTTGGCTGGCCCGGAGCCGCGGCTGAGGCTCAGTCCTCGGACTCCGAGACCACGGTGGAGGTCTGGCCGCGGGTGAGGAGCCCCCGGATCACGCGGGCCACGTCTGCGGGGCGCGCCACCGTCACCTGGTGCGCAGCTTCCGGCACCACGTGCAGCTCGCCGCGCTGCACCGTCTCGGCCACCAGCTCGACGTTGGCGATCGGGGTGGAGGTGTCCCGCTCCCCCGCCACCATCACCACGGGAAGAGTGATGTAGGGCAGGTCGTCCCGGACGTCGTGGGTGGCCAGCGCCCGGCAGAGCTGGGCATAGGAGTGGTCGTCCGCGGCGGACAGCCCCTCCATCACGGCGTCCACAACGGCGGGCTGCTGGGCGCGGAACATCGGAGTGAACCACCGCTTCGTGGTCTCCTCCACCAACTGCTGGGTGCCGGTGGCCTCCACCTGATCCGCGCGGTCCAGCCAGCGGGCCGGCTCGCCGACGGTGGCGGCCGACGCCACCACCACGACACCCGAGAAGGTCTTGTCATAGTCGCGCGCCACGTGCAGCGCGGTTGCCCCGGAGATGGACAGCCCGGCGAAGTAGACGGGCACCTCTGCCCCCACCTCCTCGCGCACCTCGGCCGCGACCTGCGCGATGCCTGCGGCCACCGCGTCCAGGGTGGGCTCGTCGGCGTCGTCCCAGACCGTCCCCAGCCCGGTACCCGGGAGGTCGACGAAGACGACACGGGCATCGTCGATCAGCTGGGCCGCCACGGGGGTCCACTGATGGGCGGCGTTGCCCCCGAGGCTGGGCCCGACGAGCAGCACGCGCTCCGCGGGGGTGCCGGGGTTGTAGGTGGTCCAGTTCAGATCCATCGACGTGCTCCTTGGACAGTGGTGGTGAGGGACAACTTACCCGAGGGGGATCCGCTCCTCGGCAGCCCGGGGCACTTACTCGAACAGGGCCGCGCGGGAGCCGGGCCGAGCCGTCAGCATGTCGCGGGCCTGCTGCGCCACCTTGTGCTCAGCGAGCACCTCGTAGCTCGTGGCCACCGTGATCCGGGCGGAGTTGAAGTCGCGCTTACCCCCGGTGAGGGAGTGTGCCAGGGCGCGGAACAGGACACCGAAGACCACGCCCATCGCGAGGCCGACGTAGAGCATGGCGAAGTTGCCGTTACCCACGAAGAGCATCAGCATCACGCCGACGAACAGGCCGGTACTGAGTCCGGACAGGGCGCCCTCGCCGAGCACGGTGGCCCAGGTGCGGCGCCCCGTCACCCGCTCGAGCAGCTTGAGGTCGGTGCCCACGATGAGAAGGTTCTGGACGGGGAACTTCTCGTCTGCCAGGAAGTCCACCGCCGACTGTGCCTCGTCGTAGGTGCCGAATTGTGCGATGTGCTGAGGGTAGTTCAGCTGCATCAGCTTCCGGTTCGCCGGCTCGGTCATGTGCTCCTCCGTCCGCGCGCCAAGGTGGCCTGAGCCAAGCTTACGCCCGCCTCATCAACCATCTCGTCGCCGAGAAGGACGGCGCCGATCCCCGAGGCCGCTCCGCGTGCGGCCGCCGCGACCATCGCCTCCGCGCGCGCCAGGGCCTCCGGCGATGGGGTGAACGCCTCGGCCCCGGCCGCGATCTGGGCCGGATGGAGCACCCACTTGCCGTCGTAGCCGAGGGCGGCGGCGCGTCCGGCCGAGGCGCGGAATCCGGCCGCGTCATGGACCGCGACGTAGGGACCGTCCACGGCCTGCAGCCCCCGGGCCCGCGCGGCCACCAGGATCCGGGCATAGGCGTGGTGCAGTGGGTCCCCGGGATATCCGCCGCTGAGTCCTCCCACCAGCAGCGACGGAAGGCCGAGCGAGGCCATCAGGTCACCAGGGCCCATGTGCAGCGCCTCCAGGCGGGGGCTGGCCGAGGCGATGTCGTCGGCCCTTGTCAAGGCGACGGCGTCCTCGAGGAGGACCTCGATCCCAATGCGGCCCACGGCGAGCCCGTGGGCGCGCTCCAGCTGGGTCAGCAGCAGGTCGAGCGCCTCCACCTGGCCCGGCGAGGTGACCTTCGGAAGGAACACCGTGTCTAGGCGGTCGCCGGCCCCAGCCACCACGTCGATCACATCGCGGTACGTCCAGGGGGTGGCCCAGCCGTTGACCCGCACCGACACCGTGGGCGCCAGCCAGGTGCGGGCGCGCAGGGTCTCCACGGCGCGCGAACGCGCCTCGTCCTTGGCCGCCGCAGCCACTCCGTCCTCCAGATCCAGGAAGACCTGGTCCACGTCGAGCCCCACCGACTTGTCCAGGAAGCGTTCGCTGGAGGCCGGGACGGACAGCACGGTGCGGCGGGCTCGTGCGGGGCGTTGGTTCATCGTCGGGTCCTTGCGGCTAGATTTGCCCTATGACCGCCAAAGATACGCAGGTTTTCATCTCGCGGGTCATCGGTCTCCCCCTCGTCGACTCCGCCGGTGACCAGGTGGGTCGCGTCAAGGATGTGGTGTGCTACCTGCGCACCGAGGGACGCGCTCCGCGCGTGAAGGGTCTCGTGGCGGAGCTGTTCGCCCGGGTGCGGATCTTCGTGCCCATGATCCGCGTGCACGACATCACCCCCAACCAGGTGGCCATCACCGGGCAGGTGGACGCCCGGCGCTTCCAGCGACGCGAGGCGGAGCTCCTGGTGGCCGGCGACCTGTTCGACAGGAGCATCGAGCGGGCGCGGCCCACCCGGATCCTCGACGTGTCCATGCACATGGTGCGCAACCGAGAATGGGAGCTGGACACGGTGGCGCTGCGCGCGAGCGGCGGCGCGGGGCGGTTCGGCTTCGGGAGCCGCAGCGCACCCCAGCTGGTGTCGTGGCGCGAGATCCCGGACCTGATCCTGGCCAGCGGCCGCACCGCGGCCCATCTCATCGCCGAGTTCTCCGAGATGAAGCCGGCCGACGTCGCCAAGGAACTCCACGACCTCGAGCCCGAATCGCTGGCAGCCGTCGTGGACGCCCTCGACGACGAGTCGCTGGCGGAGGCCATCGAGGAACTCCCCGAGGACGAACAGATCGACATCATCTCCGCGCTCGGAACCGAGCGGGCCGCGGACGTGCTCGGAGAGATGGACCCCGACGACGCGGCGGACCTCCTCCGCGACCTCCCCCCGGACATCGCCGAGGAACTGCTCCAGCGGATGGAGCCGGAGGATTCGGCCGATGTGCGCCGCCTGCTGGTCTACGAGGAGTTCACCGCCGGCGGCATGATGACGCCCGAACCGATCGTGCTGGACACCGACGCCACCGTGGCCCAGGCGCTGGCGTTCGCCCGGATGGACGCCCTGACGCCGGCGCTGGCGTCGATGGTGTTCGTCACCCGGCCCCCTCTCGAGACCCCCACCGGACGCTACGTCGGCGCGGCGCACCTGCAACGGCTGCTGCGGGAGCCGCCGACCACGCTGGTGGCCACACTGCTGGATCAGGACCTCGACCCCCTGTCCCCGGCGGATCCGCTGGCGCAGGTCAGCCGCTTCTTCGCCACCTACAACCTGGTGGTGGCGCCCGTCGTCAACGCCGCTGGGCTGCTGGTGGGTGCCGTCACCGTCGACGACGTGCTGGACCACATGCTGCCGGATGACTGGCGCGGCGACCAGATGGACGAGGTGGAGGCCTCGGACCTCTCCGGCGCCGAGGTGAGCCATGGCTGAGCGCAACCCCCTGTCCCAGCCGGGCGAGCGCAGCTGGCTGCCGAAGGTCGCGGTGGACTCGGAGACGTTCGGCAGCTTCGCGGAAAGCTTCGCCCGCTTCATGGGCACGGCCAAGTTCCTCGTCTACATGACGGTCTTCGTCATCATCTGGGTGACCATCAACCTGGTGGGGCTCTTCGGCCTCAAGTGGGACCCGTACCCGTTCATCCTGCTCAACCTGTTCTTCTCCACCCAGGCGTCGTACTCGGCGCCACTGATCCTGCTGGCACAGAACCGGCAGGAGGTGCGCGACAAGTTGAGCCTGGACGAGGACCGGCGGATCGCTGCACAGTCGCGGGCGGACATGGACTTCCTGGCCCGCGAGATCGCCTCCATCCGCATGCACCTGGGGGAGCTCGCCACCCGCGACTTCGTGCGCGGTGAGCTCCGCACGGAGCTCCGCGAGCTGGCCGAGCACCTCGACCGGACGGCGTCGGGACGGTCCCCCTCGGATCCCGAGGCGGTCAGTTGAGCGCCCGGCCCGAGATCCGGTGGTTCGGTGTCGTCCTGCTCGTTGGCCATCTGGCCCTGACGGTGCTGGGCGGGGTCGCGCTGTGGCGGATCGCCGGCGGCTGGTGGGTGGGCGCCGCCGTCGCCGCGCTGTTCATGCTCGGTTACCTGGCGCTGTGGAAGCAGCTTCTGGCGCCCGGCACCCGGCAGAGGCTGAACTACCGTGAGAGGCTCACAGTGGCGCTGGTCGTCGGCCCCGCAGTCGTGGTGCTCGGCAGCCTGTCCGGGCTGTGGCTGCCCGCCCTGATGGCCACCAGCGTCGTCCTCCTCGGCGATGCCCTCAATGAGCGCCCCTAGACTTGCCTCGCCAGCCCACCCCTGCACCCTGAAGGACATCGTGACCGAACACCCCCTGCTCCCCCACATCCGCACAGCCCTCCACGGAGTGGAGGACCCCGAGATCCGGCGTCCGATCACGGACCTCGGCATGGTCGACGACGTCGCGGTCTCGGACGACGGCGCCGTGCAGGTGCGGATCCTCCTCACGGTGGTCGGCTGCCCGATGCGCTCCGAGATCATCACCCGCGTCTCGACGGCGGTCTCCGCCGTCGCCGGCGTCTCGACGGTCGCGGTGGAGCTGGGGGTGATGAGCGACGAGCAGCGCGAGGCGATGCGCACCATGCTGCGCGGCGGCGAGAAGCAGCGCGTCATCCCGTTCGCCCAGCCCGGCAACCTCACCCGGGTCCTGGCCATCGCCTCCGGCAAGGGAGGCGTCGGCAAGTCCTCCGTCACCGTGAACCTCGCCCTCGCCCTGGCTGCGCAGGGCCGCTCGGTGGGCATCCTCGACGCCGACATCTACGGCCACTCCATCCCTGACCTCCTCGGGCTGGGAGACGCGCGGCCCACCGTCGTCGACGACATGATCCTGCCCGTGCCCGCCCTCGGTGGCCTCAAGGTGATTTCGATCGGCATGCTCAAGCCGTCGCGGGATCAGGTGGTGGCCTGGCGCGGCCCCATCCTGGACCGCGCCCTCACACAGTTGCTCGCGGACGTCTACTGGGGGGACCTGGATTATCTCCTGCTCGACCTGCCACCCGGCACCGGGGATGTCGCGATGTCCCTGGGCCAGAAGATCCCGGGCTCGGAGGTCATCGTGGTGACGACTCCCCAGTCCGCGGCCTCGGAGATCGCGGAGAGGGCGGGCACCATGGCGCACATTCTGGAGCAGCGGGTCATCGGCGTGGTGGAGAACATGAGCTGGATGGAGACGGTGTGCCCTCACTGCTCCGAGCCGCACCGGCTGGAGCTGTTCGGCTCGGGGGGCGGCACCCTGGTGGCCGAGGCGCTCACTGAGCGGTTCGTCTACGAGGTTCCGCTGCTGGCGCAGATCCCGTTCGACGAGACGCTGCTCAGCGGCGGCGACACGGGCCGCCCGATCGTCGAGACCCATCCGGAGCATCCGGCCGCGCAGGCCATGGTGTCGCTGGCCGGCGAGGTCGCGGCGAGGAAGCGCGGCCTGCTGGGAACGCGCCTGCCCCTGTCCACCTGACGGGCGGGTGTCCTAGGTGGCGTCGGGGTCGAACGGGGAGTTGACCACCGGCGCCGGGAGCGCGGGCGTCGTCGTCCGGGTGGCCTCGACGGCGGCGCCGGCCTCCTTTTCCGCCTCCCGCGTGGTCTGCTTGAGTGAGGCTTCGGCGGCCTGAAGCTCGCGGCGGGCCTCGTCGAGTGCGGCGACCTCCTCGCGCATGTGCTTGGCGATGAACGTCTTGGGGTTCAGGTCGCGAAGCTCAAGGTCCGAGTAGTCCGCGCCGAGTTCGGTGCGCAGGGTGCTGGTGGCGTTGTTGGCGATCCCGCGGAGGTAGATGAACACCCGCGCCGCCTTCCGGGAATACTCAGGAAGCCGCTCGGGGCCGAACATGACGACGCCCAGCACGAGAATGAGGACGAGGTCTATCGCGTCGATGCCGAACACGTCCCCTAGGGTACAGTCTCGACTTCGACCCTCAGCGCACGCCGGTCAGGCGTTTGAACCCGACGGCGGCCCGGTCCAGCAGCGTCGGCGCGAACGGCTCCTCGCCGGGAAGCTGGCCCGAGATGGCCGCGAGCAACGCGGGGGAACCGTTCGTGGTCACCGACACCACGGCCGGCCCGGACTGCCAGAGGCTCACGGTTGGGAGCCCCGAGGCCAGATCGGTGCGGGAGGTCACCTGGTCTCCCAGAACGCCCTCCGCCCAGCCGACGACGGCGGTCTCGATGCCGTCCGAGTAGACGAGATTCATCGACGTCGCGCCGTGCCGCTCCGAGGACGAGTAGGCCACCAGCGGCAGACCGCCGATCTCCTGAGGACAGGTGGGGAGTCCCACGCACCATCCGGCGGCGCCGCTGGCGGTGGCCGGCTGGAGGGCGATCAGCTGGGTGAGGGAGTCCTCGTGGAACTGGGCTGTGCCGAGACTGAGCTGCGTGTACCCGACGGCGAGGCTCACCGCCCCCGTGGGGTCATATCTCTCGCCCCACAGCAGCAGACCATTGGTCGCGTCCACCCACCAGCTGGCGACGGCGCCCCCGCCGTCTGAGGCCACCAGCCGCACTGCGGCCCGGCCGGCTACCTGCTCGGGCAGCACGCCCTGGGTGAAGCTCCAGCGCTCTGGGGCGGCCACTGGGCGGGCGGAGAACTCGGGTAGGAAACTCGAGCTGAACCGGTCACCCCGCGCGTCCATCACCTCAAGCTGGGCCCCCTGGCCCTCCACCTTGGTGGTGTGCACGTCCGCGGTGCGGTAGCGGCCCTCTCCGTTGGAGATCCAGACCCGCTGAACGCCGGTGAGGGTGAGGTCGGCCTCCGTGGAGGCCCGGAGCAGGGCGGCGGCCTGTTCGGCGCTGAGCTCTGTGCCCCCGTGGGGCGAGGCCCTGCGCGCGTAGCTGGAGGACTCGCCGAGGTCCGCCCCACGCTCGTAGGCGAGCAGCACGGCGCCCACCGCCTCGGTGACGCTGATCGCGGAGCTCGACATGGAGTACTGCTCACGGGCGGACTTCACGGGGTCGGTCAACCGGGCCGGGTCTGGAGCCACGAGCACCGCCAACACCACGACGGAGACCATGACGGCCAGCAGCGCGGCGCCGGATCGGACCGCGAGGCGGGTGCGGCGGCGTCGGAGGGAGGGAAGGTCGCCCATCCCCGCGGCCATGTACAGGGGAGCCTCGGCGTGCTCACCGGCGATCGACTCAAGCTTGGCGGTCAGGGAGTCCGGCGCCGCCGAGCGGCTGCAGCCACTGAGGGTTGTGCACAGCGTGGAGATGGCCGCCACCTCGTCACGGCAGGAGGCACAGCCCGCCAGGTGGTAGCTGACCTGTTCCCACCGCTTGGGCGCCAACGTCCCGTCGGCGAAGGCCGACAGGTCGGGGCGGAAGCGCTCACATCGGTGCACTGAACTCAGGAGACTCCGAGATACCGGCTGCGCCCTTCGCTGGGGGCGCGGTGTGCGAGGGAGTCGCGCAGCGCGGCGCGCCCGCGGGCGATACGGCTGCGGACAGTGCCGAGCTTGACGTCGAGCACCTTTGCAATCTCCTCGTAGCTCAAGCCCTCGATGTCGCACAAGACCACGGCTACCCTCTGCTCCGGGTTCAGTGAGCGCAGGGCCGCGGCGACGTCCGCGTCCAGCTGAGCGTCGTCATGCAGTTCTGCCGGCCCTGTGGCCGCGCCCCAGACATGCTCGGGGGCCACGCTCAGCGCGTCCATCCTGATCCGTTGGCGCCTGCGCGCCTGGTCCAGGAAGAGGTTGGTGGTGATCCGGTGCAGCCAGCCCTCGAGGGTGCCCGGCTGGAACGTGTGGATGGACTTGAACACGCGGACGAACACGTCCTGGGTGAGGTCCTCGGCATCGTGCTGGTTGCCGGTGAGACGATACGCGAGCCGATACACCTGCGCCGAATGATCTCTGACGAGTTCCTGCCAGGTGGGCGCGGTCCAGGCAGGCTCCTGGCCGGCCTTCGCCGACCGTGTGCCTTTGAACATCGCTCGCCTCTCCATACCTCTAGGGTGACAGCTCCACCTGTGCGCAGCCTGTGAGTGTGGCTGCCGACCGGTGCGACTCTAGGAGTCAACGCTCAACGGGCGCGGTTTGTTCCCTACGCCTCGAATCCGAGGTCCGTCAGCAGCGTCGTGTACCGGCCAAGCATGTCGTCGGCCACGCGCCCCATGGGCGCCCGGCAGGGTCCGGCGTCGAAGCCTCGGGCGGCGAGCGCCGCCTTGACCATCATGCAGCCCTGAGTCGCGAACACGCCCTGGAAGGCGGGCAGCGCGTACCGGTTGGCTTGGATAGCCTCCTCCACGCGGCCGGCGAGGAAGTGCTCGATGATCTCGCGCATGGCCAGCGCCGTGAAGTGCGACGAGGTGCCCACCACGCCCACTCCGCCCACCGCGAGCAACGGCAGGAGGAACGCGTCGTCGCCGGCGTAGTAGGCGAGGTTGGTGCGCGACAGGACTGTCGCGGAGGAGACGATGGCGCCCTTGGCGTCCTTCACTGCCCGGATCTGCGGGTGCGCGTCCAGCCGGATCAGCATGTCTTCGGGGATGGGCAGCCCCGATCGGTGCGGGATGTCGTAGAGCATCACAGGGAGGTCCGTGGCGTCCGCGACCGTCACGAAGTGGTCCTCGAGCGCGTCCTCAGGTGGCCGCGAGTAGTACGGGGTGACCACCAGCAGCCCGTCGACCCCCACCGAGGCCGCCTGCCTGGCGAGCTCGACGGAGTGATCGGTGGAGAAGGTGCCTACGCCCGCGATGACGCTGGCCCGGTCCCCCACCGCCGTCACCACGGCGTCCAGCACCGCACGCTTCTCCTTGTCCGTGGTGGTAGGGGACTCCCCCGTCGTGCCGTTGATCACGAGCCCGTCGTTGCCCAGATCGTCGACGAGATGAGCCGCCAGGCGTGCCACCTGTGCATAGTCCACCTCCGATCCGTCAGCTGTGAACGGCGTGACCATCGCGGTCAGGACGCGTCCGAACAGGGGCTGCATGTCTTCGTCGGTCATCAGTCCTCCGCGATGATGAAGAGCGGGTCGTCGTCGTGGACCACGTCGCCTGCCCGCACGACCACCTCCGTGACGGTTCCGGACACCCCGGCCAGCACCGGGATCTCCATCTTGAGGGTCTCAAGCACGACGACCGCGTCCTCCGCCTGGACCTTCTGGCCGGCTTCCACTGAGACTGAGAGCACCGTTGCGGCGATCTCGGCATTGACGACGTGACTCATGCGCGTCATCCTACTGGCCACTAGGCTGGGCGCGTGAACACGCCTGCCAGCCACTTGGAACCGCCCACCCCCGCCAGTTGGGAATTCGCCGAGGACCACGTGCCCCCCACGGCGGAGATCTCCGAGGCGCGCGACGAGGCCACCATCGCGGGGCTGACGCCCGTGTCGCTCGGCGTGGTGGCCACCCTCAAGGTCCTGACGCGCGCCATCGGCGCCAAGGCCGTGGTCGAGGTCGGCACCATGATGGGCAGCTCCGGCCTGGCCTTCCTCGGCGCCATGGGCACCGACGGCATCCTCACCTCCATTGACGTGGAGGCGGACAATCAGCTGCCTGCGCGCAAATTCTTCACGGCTGCCGGCTTCCCGTCCTCACGATTCCGGCTGATCGCCGGTTCGCCCATCGAGATCATGCCCAAGCTTCGCGACAGCGCCTACGACGTCGTCTTCATCAACGGTGACAAGCTCGAGTACGTCGAGTACGTCGCGGGCTCGCTTCGGCTGCTGCGTTCGGGCGGAATGCTGATCGTCCACGACGCCCTGTGGAACAACCAGGTCGCCGACGACGCGAACGAATCGGACGAGTCCATCATCATCCGGGAGGCGCTGGACGCCGTGACCGCCTCGGAGGCCTACACCCAGGCACTGCTGCCGGTGGGCAACGGCCTCCTGGTCGCCGTCAAGGACTGACCAGGAGGCCACCGCCTCAGTCGCGGGGGACGACGACGTCCTTGCCCACCACGGTGATGCCCGATTCCGACACCGCGAGCCCGCGTGCCCGGTCATGCTCCTGGTCCACGCCGATCTGCACGCCGTCGGGGACCACCGCGTGCTTGTCCAGGATCGCGCGGCGCACCACGGCGTTCTTGCCGATCTGCACAGAATCCATGAGCACCGACTCGGACACCTGTGCCCACTTGTCCACCTGGACGTTGGGGCTGAGGACTGTGCGGTCCACCTCGCCGCCGGAGATGATGCACCCGGCGTTGACGATCGAGTCCTCTGCCCGTCCGCGGATCACGAACTTGGCCCCGGGCGCCTGCACCAGATCCGTCCAGATCGGCCAGTCGTAGTTGTACAGGTTGAACTCGGGCTCGACGCTGACCAGGTCCATGTGGGCCTCGTGGAACGCGTCGATGGTGCCCACGTCCCGCCAGTAGTTGATGTCCTTCTCGGTGGCGCCCGGCACCACGTTGTCCTTGAAGTCGTAGACCTGGGACTCGCCCTGCGCCGTGAACCAGGGGATGATATCGCCGCCCATGTCGTGGCGGGCCGTCGGGTCCTCAGCGTCCGCGCGCAGGGCCTCGACCAGCGCCTGCCGGCTGAACACGTAGTTGCCCATCGAGGCGAAGGACTCCTCCGGCGAGTCTGGCAGGCCGGGCGGATCGGCGGGCTTCTCCAGGAAGCTCTTGATCTTCTTGTCCGGAGCGGAGTCGATGATCCCGAAGGCCGACGCCTCGCTGCGCGGCACCCGGATGCCGGCCACGGTGGCACCGAGCCCTGAATCGATGTGGGCATCGATCATCTGCTCGATGTCCATCCGGTAGATGTTGTCCGCGCCGAACACGACGACGTAGTCCGGATCGGCGTCCCGGATGAGGTTCAGCGACTGGTAGATGGCGTCAGCGCTGCCCTGGTACCAGCGGGGGCCCAGCCGTTGCTGAGCGGGCACGGGAGCGACGTAGTTGCCCAGCATGGTCGAGAAGCGCCACGTCTTGGCGATGTGGCGGTCCAGCGAGTGCGACTTGTACTGGGTGAGGACGGCGATCTGACGAAGGTTCGAGTTGGCAAGGTTCGACAGGACGAAGTCGATCAGCCGGTACGTGCCCCCGAACGGGACAGCAGGCTTGGCCCGGTCTGCGGTGAGCGGCATCAGCCGCTTGCCCTCACCGCCGGCGAGGACAATGGACAAGGTTTTCGGACGAGCGGACATGCCTTGAACCTATTGCCAAATGGAGGCCTCCGACAAGGAAATCCACCAAATGACCTCCCCCGGGCTCAACCCGGTGTGACACGATGCCGTCATGACGATGAAACTGTCTTTGCTGACCCGCGAATACCCGCCGACGATCTACGGTGGCGCCGGTGTCCACGTGGCCCAGTTGGTGCCCCAGCTGCGCAGGCTGATCGATGTTGAGGTGCACTGCATGGGCGAGCCGCGCGACGGCGCGACGGCGCACGCGGAGGACTTCCCGCCGGGCGCGAACGCCGCCCTGCGGGTCCTGGGCGCCGACCTGTCGATGGCCGCTGCCGTCGGCGACGTCGACATCATCCACTCGCATACGTGGTACGCCAACATGGCCGGTCACCTGGCCGGCCTGATGCGCGACGTTCCGCATGTGGTGACGTCCCACTCGCTGGAGCCACACCGCCCGTGGAAGGCGGAGCAACTGGCGGGCGGCTACCGGGTCTCGTCGTGGGCGGAGAAGACGGCCTATGAGGCCGCGGACGCGGTGATCTCAGTCAGCGCAGGCATGCGCAGGGATGTCCTCGAGAGCTACCCGAACCTGGATCCCGCCAAGGTCCATGTCGTCAAGAACGGCATCGACCCGGACGAGTTCCGCCCGGACACCGACACCGACGTCGTCACGGGGCTGGGCGTGGACCTGGACCGCCCGTCGGTGGTCTTCGTGGGACGCATCACGCGTCAGAAGGGCCTGGTCCACCTGGTGCGCGCGGCGGCCGAGTTCGATCCCGATACCCAGCTCGTCCTGTTGGCCGGGGCGCCGGACACCCCGGAGATCGCGGCCGAGTTCGAGGTGGCCTTCGCCGAGCTCAAGGCACGCCGCACCGCTCCCGTGATCTGGGTGCAGGAGATGCTGCCGCGCGCGTCGGTTCGCCAGGTCCTCACCCACGCCACCGTGTTCGCCTGCCCCTCGGTCTACGAGCCGCTGGGGATCGTCAACCTGGAGGCCATGGCCTGCGAGACGCCTGTGGTGGCGAGCGCAGTGGGAGGGATCCCGGAGGTGGTCAACGACGGCGAGACCGGACTGCTGGTGGCCTACGATCCGGCCCAGGCGGGGGACCCTGCTTTCGTCAAGGGCTTCGAGTCCGACTTCGCGACGCAGGTCAACCGCCTGACCCGCGATCCGCAGCTCGCCGACGAGTTCGGCAAGGCTGGGCGCCAGCGCTGCATCGACGAGTTCTCATGGACCAAGATCGCCGAGGAGACGGTGGCGGTCTACGAAGCTGCTATCGGTTCCCGAGGCTAGACACGGACAAGGGCCGCTCCCCACGGGGGCGGCCCTTGGCATGCTCAAGGGGTTCTCAGCCGACGATGCCCTTCAATGCATTGAGGAGGTCGGTGGCCTCGGTGGCGTTCATCTCGACGACGAGGCGTCCACCGCCGTCGACGGGAACGCGCATCACGATGCCGCGACCCTCCTTTGTGACCTCCATCGGACCGTCACCCGTGCGGGGCTTCATCGCTGCCATCTGCCACTCTCATTCTCTGTGCTCGAACTGTGGACAGGCTCTATTATTCCGCATCAGGGCAAGCAGCCGCCCGCACGGTGCCCAAACCGGCCGGATCACCCTTCCTGGGTGGGCTCCTCAGTGAACGTTTCCGCCGCCTTGGGCCGCTCGTAGGCTCCGCGCAGCAGCAGCTCGTCGATGACCTGCATGTCGTATCCGCGACGGACCACGTCGAAGACCACCTCCGCCTCCGGGACGGCGGTGCCATCGGCCAGCTCGGCGAGATAGCGGTCCACCTGGTCACGGCGATAGCCGGACCAGGCGGTCGGGAGGATGGCTGCCGCGAGGAATTCGGGCGTCACGGGGCCGGCCGGCACCCGTCCGCGGGGACGATCATTGACTGCGTCGGCGGACATCTCACCCAGCCGGCCAAGGCCCGCGAAGGCCGCCAGGCCCAAGGTGACGATGGCCACCCCGACGATCGCGATCCACATGGCTCAGGTCTCGAACTGACCGGGGGTGCCCATCGCGTCGAGGGCCTCCTCGACGTCGTCGGTCACGGTCACCAGCCTCAGATCGGCGCGGGAGATGAAACCGTGTTCCGCCATGGTGTCTCGGACCCAGTCCATCAGGGGATTCCAGTGCGCGGTTCCGAACAGCACCATCGGAAAGTTCTTCACCTTGCCGGTCTGGATCAGGGTGAGCGCCTCGAACAGCTCGTCCAGAGTGCCGAAACCACCGGGCATCGTGATGAAGCCCTGGCTGTATTTGAGGAACATGGTCTTGCGGGCGAAGAAGTAGCGGAAGTTGACGCCGAGACTGATGTGCTCGTTCATCCCCTGTTCGTGCGGCAGCTCGATGCCCAGGCCCACCGACAGTCCCCCGGCCTCGGTCGCCCCCTTGTTGGCGGCCTCCATGATGCCGGGGCCGCCCCCGGTGATGACCGCGAACCCCCGGTGCACGAGGCCCCGGCCGAGCTCGACGGCCGCCTCGTACATGGGGTGGTCAGAGGAGGTGCGGGCCGATCCGAATACGCTCACGGCCGGGGGCAGCTCCTTGAGCGCGTCGAAGCCCTCCACGAACTCGGACTGGATCCGCAGCACGCGCCAGGGATCCAGGTGGCTCCAGGGCATCCGGGTGTGTTGCAGGAGCGCCTCGTCCGCCATGGGTTGGCGGGTGCGCTCCTCACCGCCGAGCTCGACTGCGCCGGAGCGACGCTTGGGCTGGGTCATGGACGTGCTCCTTCTGGGGTGAGCCACCGACGCAGGCCGGCGGCGCACTTGTCGAGGTCTGAGACGCGACAGTACTCGTCGTCCCGGTGGGCGACGGAGGGATCCGCGGGCCCGTAGTTGACCGCGGGGATTCCCAGCTCGCTGAAGCGCGCCACGTCTGTCCACCCGTATTTGGGGCGCGCCGGCTCGCCGATCGCGGCCACGAACTGCTCGGCGGCGGGCCTGTCCAGCCCGGGCCGGGCTGCCGGCGATGCGTCCGCGACCACGAAGTCGTACCCCTGGAACCAGCCGCGTAGCCGTTCGAGCGCCTGCTCGACCGTCTTGTCCGGAGCGAAGCGGTAATTGATCTGCACCGTGGCCGACGGCGGGATCACGTTGCCGGCCATGCCGCCGGTGACCGCCACCGCGTTGAGGCCCTCGCGGTAGACCAGCCCCTCGACCTCGATCTCCTCGGACCGGTATGCGGCCAGGGTGGACAGCACGGGGGCAAGGTCGTGGATGGCGTTGTGTCCCATCCAGGCGCGGGCGCTGTGGGCCGCGATCCCCGTCGTCGTGAGGTCGATCCGGATGGTGCCCTGGCAGCCGCCCTCGATCTGGGCGTTGGTGGGCTCCATCAGCACCGCGAAGTCAGCGCGCACGAGGTCCGGCCTGGCGCGGCTCAGCCGGCCGAGGCCGTTGCGCGCCGCCTCCACCTCCTCGTGGTCGTAGAAGATCCACGTGATGTCTCGCGACGGCGCCGCCAGCTCCTCTGCGAGCGTGAGCATCACGGCCACCCCGCCCTTCATGTCGGAGGCCCCGCGACCCCAGACCCGTGGGCCCTCCGGGTGCTCGACGAGGCGCGAAGGAAGGTTGCCTGCCACCGGCACGGTGTCCAGGTGCCCGGCGATCACCACCCGCTCGGCCCGGCCGAGGCTGGTGCGGGCCACGACGCAGTCGCCGTCCCGGTGCAGTTCCAGGTGTGGGAAGGAGGCAAGCCGGGCCTCCACCCAGTCCGCGAGGCGGCGCTCGTTGCCCGAGACGGACTCGATGTCCATGATCTCCTGCATCAGCTGCACCAAAGGGTCCATGCCGCGAGCCTAGTAGGTCCGGGTCGAGGCGGGCTCAGGTGAGCCGGGTCATTTCCACGGAGACGAACATCTCGGATCCGCCGGAGCCGGTGTAGATGCCCTTGAGCGGGGCCACGTCCGTGTAGTCACGCCCGAATCCCACCTCCACGTGGGACCCGCGGGGCACGGTCTGGTTGGTGGGATCGAATCCCAGCCACTCGCCGTCGTAGTACTGGATCCAGGCGTGCGACTCCCCCACCATGGGCACCCCGATCTGGGGATCCTCGAGTTGCACGACGTAGCCGGAGACGTAGCGGGCGGGGATACCGATCGAGCGCAGGGCCCCCAGGGTGAGGTGCGCGATGTCCTGGCACACCCCTGCCCTGTGGTCCCACACCTCGCTGGCCAGCGTGTGCACCTGGGTGACGCCGGGCACGTAGTCCACGTGCTCGCGCAGCCTGCGGGCGAGCTCCACCACGGCCTCGCCGGGGGTGGCCGAGGTGCTGCGCACCTGCTGAGCGATGCGCAGCACCTCGCGGTGCGGCCGCACGGAGCGGGTCTGGGTGAGCACCTCCACGTAGCGGTCCTGCAGGTTCGGGTCCTCGAGCCCTGCCCAGCCCACCGGCTCGGCGTCGGGAGCGACATCGTGGATCTCGACGGTGGACGTGGCCACCACCTTCAGGTCCGAGTGGCGCTCGTGGATCTCGAACGCCACCACAGAGGTGCGCCAGTAGTCGCGGTAGGCATGCGTCCAGGCCACCGGGGTGATGTCGAGCCGGGACGAGAGGACCAGCTGCCGCCGGCTCGTCAGGGGTGTCATCCTGGCCTCGTTGAACGAGTCGGAGGCACCGCCGCCGTAGTTGTAGCCCGTGGTGTGCACGATCCGGTACTGACTCACAGGAGGCTCCTTCGCACGTCGATCACCAGGCTCCTCCGACCCACTCGGCCGCGGCCGAGCCCTCGAAATACCGCGCAGACACCGCTTGCGTGGCCTGCGAGCAGACCACCTGCAGCCTGGCCATCTGCTCGGTCAGATCGAGGAGGATCTCCTCAGCGGGAAGGAACTCCAGGTTGGCGCGGGCGGCGCCGAGCAGGCGCGTGGCCGGGTCGTCGGGCCGGATCCGCTGATTGCCGGGGCCCAGCTGTGACAGCGAGTCCACCGCCGTGTTGAGGGTGTAGATCAGGGATCGGGGGAACAGGCGGTCGAGGATGAGGAACTCGGCGGCGTCGCGGTCCGAGGCAAGCGCCCCGTAGCGCTGCACGAACGCGTGGTGGGCCCCGCAGCCGCTGAGCACGTGGCCCCAGGCGCGCGGGGAGTTACCCACCAGCGACGGCGTGGCGAGGAGCCGGGCCGTCATGTCGATGCGCTCGATGCTCCGGCCCAGAGTCAGGAACAGCCAGCCCTCGTCGTGGCTCATGGTGCCGTCGGCCAGCCCCGCGATGACGGCGCAGCGCTCCCGGACGAACTTCACCATGGAGGCCGGCCGCATCCGCTGCAGCCTGCCCCCGCGGACGGCCAGCCAGGTGGTGTTGATGGACTCCCACACCTCCGTCGAGACCGTTTCGCGGGCCCGGCGGGCGGACTCGCGTGCGCTGCCCAGCGCGGCGAGGAAGCTGATGGGCGAGTTCTCGTCGTAGCACAGCTCCTGCAGCACGTCCGGCTCGTCGTCCTTGGGTTCCTGGCCCATGAGGAGCAGCAGGTCCCGGGCCGCCTGCGCTGGGTAGACGCCGGGATCGTCGAGGCGCTGGTGCAGGTGCACCTCGACGATGCGGCAGGTGTCCTCCGCCCGCTCCAGGTAACGCCCGATCCAGAACAGGGAATCGGCGATCCGGCTCAGCATGGGGCCACCTTCCCGCTCTGCTGCTGCTGTTCGTGTTGGTGTCGGATCACCCGGTTGAGCACCGGCTCGGACATCGGCACTGACGACGGCCTGCGCGGCGGTGCCGGCGCGAGCGGCGGGGCCACCGGGCGGCCGGAGGTCAGCACCCACGTGTCCTTCGACCCGCCCCCTTGCGACGAGTTGACGATCAGCTCCCCCTCGGGCAGCGCCACGCGGGTGAGTCCGCCTGGCAGCACGAAGATGTTGTCTCCGCCGGAGTTGACGACGAACGGGCGCAGGTCCACGTGGCGGGGCTTGAGCTCCCCGTCGATCATGGTGGGCACCGTGGACAGCTGCACCACCGGTTGCGCGATCCAGCCGCGGGCGTCCTTGAGGATCTGGCGCCGCAGCTTGTCCAGCTCCTCCTGCGTGGCGCGGGGGCCGATCACGATGCCCTTGCCGCCCGAGCCGTCCACCGGCTTGACCACCAGCTCCGCCAGCCGGTCCAGCACCTCCTCGCGGGCGGCAGGGTCCTCGAGCCGCCACGTGTCCACGCTGGCCAGGATGGGCTCCTCGCCGAGGTAGAAGCGGATGAGGTCCGGCACATAGGTGTAGACGAGCTTGTCGTCGGCCACACCGTTGCCGACGGCGTTGGCGATGGTCACGTTGCCTGCTCGAGCGGCGTTGAGCAGCCCGGCGCACCCGATGAGGGAGTCCGCCCGGAACACCGCCGGGTCCAGGAACTCGTCGTCGATGCGCCGGTAGATGACGTGCACCGGGCGGAGCCCCCGGGTGGTGCGCAGCGACACGTGGCCACCGTGGGCCACCAGGTCGCGGCCCTCGACCAGCTCGACGCCCATCATGCGGGCCAGCATGGCGTGCTCGAAGTAGGCGGAGTTGTGCACCCCGGGCGTCAGGACCACGACGGTGGGGTCCGCGATGCTCGACGGCGCGGCGGCGCGCAGGGCGGTGAGAAGCTGCGACGGGTAGTCGTCCACCGCCCGGATCCGGTGCTTGGCGGCGATCTCCGGGAGCGCGGCGTGCACGGCGCGGCGGTTGGTCATCACGTAGGACACCCCCGATGGGCTGCGCACGTTGTCCTCCAGCACGCGGAAGATGCCGTCGCGGCCGCGCACCAGGTCGATCCCGGCGATGTGGACCCGCACCCCGTTGGGCGTGGTGACCCCGGCCATGGCGCGGTGGAAGTGCGGGGAGGAGGCCACCACGTGTCGCGGGATCACCCCCTCCACGAAACAGCGACCCTCCGAGTACACGTCGTCGAGGAAGGCGTCCATCGCGCGGACCCGTTGTTTGCTGCCCGCTTCGACGTGGGCGAACTCGTCGGCCTGCAGGATCCGGGGGACGATGTCCAGCGGGAAGGGTCGCTCCTCACCGCCGATGTCGAAAGTCACGCCCTGGTCGATGTAGATGGTGCGCAGGTACTCGGCCCTGGCCCTGACCTCTTCGATGCCGAGCCGGTCCAGACCTTGGGCGATGGTCTGCGCGGCGGCGCGGATGCCGTCGGCGCCGACCATCTCGTCGAAGGCCTCCCCCGGCGGGTAATCGTCGAACAGCGCAGTCATGGGCACAGGTTAGTGGGGCGCAGGCCTCAGGGCACGCCGGATGGGCATCTGTCACACAACCCTTACCTACCTGTTCGCTGACGGACACTCAGCGGGCCCAGAATCGCAGCCGACCCGTGACGTGGTGCGCCACTAGACTTGCCGGCATGACCAACGAGACCCGCACCGCCTGGGCCTGGGGCCTGGCCACCGTCCACACCACCGGGGCCGTCCTCGACGCCTGGTACCCCGAACCTCGGTTGGGCTCGGCCGTCACCGACGAGCCACCGTCGCTGCTGGCCGAGGCGCAGCAGGTCGACGAGATCCGTCAGGTGGAATCCAAGGTGGTCCGGGTCGAGATCAAACTCGACGACCCGCCGGAGACGGTCGAGGACGCGTTTCTGCGGCTTCACCTGCTCAGCGCCCGCCTCGTCGCCCCGCACGGGCTCAACCTCACCGGCATCTTCGGGGTGCTGCCGAACAACGCGTGGACCACGCGCGGACCGGTCCGGGTGGCCGACGTCAACCGCGTGCGCATGCTGCTGCATGCCCGCGGCGAGCAGCTCACCGTCTACGGCGTGGACAAGTTCCCCCGCATGGTGGACTACGTCACCCCGCTGGGGGTGCGGATCGCGGACGCGGACCGGGTCCGTCTCGGCGCCCACCTCGCGGAGGGCACCACCGTGATGCACGAGGGCTTCGTCAACTTCAACGCGGGCACCTTGGGCACCTCTATGGTAGAGGGCAGGATCTCCTCCGGCGTCGTCGTGGCCGACGGCACGGACGTGGGCGGCGGCGCCTCCATCATGGGCACCCTGTCCGGGGGCGGCCAGCAGGTGATCAGCCTCGGGGAGCGGTGCCTGCTGGGCGCCAACTCCGGTGTGGGTATCTCGCTGGGCCATGACTGCGTGGTGGAGGCGGGCCTCTACCTCACGGCCGGCACCAAGGTCACCCTCGAGGACGGCACCGTCGTCAAGGCACGCGAGCTGTCCGGCCAGGACGACCTGCTGTTCCTGCGGGACTCGGTCACCGGCGCGGTGCGCGCGCGGCACCGTCGTGGCTCCAAGGTCTCGCTGAACTCAGACCTGCACGACAACTGATGCGCAGAAGCCTCATCGCGACCCTCCTCACCGTGGCCCTGCTTGCGGGCCTCGCCTTCGGGGGATGGTCGGCCTACCGCTACGTGCAGAAGCGCCTCACTCCGCAGCAGTGCACCGTCTTCTTCGACGGCGGCAGCACCGTGCTGACGGCGGAGCAGGCGCGCAACGCGTCGATCATCGTCGCGGTCTCAGTCGAGCGTGGCCTGCCCGAGCGGGCGGCGGTGATCGCGCTGGCCACGGCCTACCAGGAATCGGACCTGCGCAACCTGGACTACGGGGACCGGGACTCCCTGGGCCTCTTCCAGCAGCGGCCCTCCTACGGGTGGGGCACCGAGGAGGAGATCCTGGATCCCTGGTATTCGTCGGCCCGGTTCTACGAGGAGCTGGTCAAGTTCGACGGCTGGGAGACCGGAGACATCAACGACGTGGCCCAACAGGTGCAGCGCAGCGGCTTCCCCGAGGCCTACCGCCAGCATGTGGAGAAGGCGACGGGGGTGGCTGGCGCCCTGCGGGGGTCGCGGCAGGAATCCATCGCCTGCCTGAGCTTCGAGGACTCCCCCACCCCGGACCCGACGGCGTTCGAGCGCGTGCTCGGGGCGCTCGGCGGCGGCGTGAGTGTCGCGGCGGAGGGCGGCACGCTCACGGTCACGGCCGCAGACGAGACGTCACTCTGGGCGGCGGCGCAGCTCGCCATCGCCAACAGCTACGCCGGGGGCCTCACCTCCGTGGTCGTCGCCGACCGCGAGTGGGTCGCGGCCGAGGCCGCCTGGCGCGATGCCGCCGAGCCCGCCGACGCGGGCACCGCCGTCCTCACCCTCGGCTAGCGGTCAGTTACGCCAGGTCCTCCACAGGTCTGCGTACTGCCCGTCGAGCTCGAGGAGCTCGTGGTGGGAGCCGATCTCGACGATGCGCCCGCCGTCGACCACCGCGATCCGGTCAGCGTCGTGGGCGGTGTGCAGGCGGTGGGCGATCGCGATGACCGCCCTCCCGTCGAGCAGCGCCGCCATCGAGCCCTCCAGATGCCTGGCCGACGAGGGGTCGATGAGCGAGGTGGCCTCGTCCAGCACCAGGGTGTGGGGATCGGCGACGATGAGCCGGGCCAGCGCCACCTGCTGCGCCTGGGCGGGGCTGAGGGGCGTCTTGCCGTGACCCAGCTCGGCGTGCAGACCGCCGGGCAGCTTGGAGACCCACCCCCACGCGTCGACGGCTCGCAGCGCCTGCTCCACCTCGCCGTCGGAGGCGGTGGTCTCGCGCGCCAGCACCACATTGTCGCGGACGGACCCGACGAACACGTGGTGCTCCTGCGTGACCAGGGCCACCTCGGTGCGCAACCGGTCCAGCGGGAGGTCCATGACGTCGACTCCGCCGACGGTCACCTCGCCCAAGCGCGGCCGGTTGATGCCCGCCACCAGTCGTCCCAGGGTGGACTTGCCCGAGCCGGAGGGCCCGACGATCGCCAGTCGCTCCCCGGGCCGGAGATCGACGTCGACGCCGTGCAGGACATCGAAGCCGGCCCGATAGCCGAACCGGAGACCGCTGCCGGTGAGCTTGGCGCCGTCGGGCTGGCCATCGCCGGGGGTCCGGTCGTCCTCCACCTGGGCGACGCCGATGAGGCGGGCGGTGGAGACGAGGCCGAGCTGGAGGTGGTCGAGCACCATGATCACCCGGTCGAGCGGCCCCTGGAGCTGTGCCACGTACAGCGCGGCCGTCGTGATCTGGCCGATCGTCACCCAGCCGTTCGCGTGGCCCCAGGTGCCGAGCAGCACCACGCCCACGAGCGGAAGCTGGAACGATGAGTCCACCATGGCGAAGAGCATGTTGCGCAGCGTCATGGTGTAGCGCTCGGCCTGGGCCGACACCTCAGTGTCCTGGTCCAGCTGTGCCACGCGCAGGTCCCCCAGCGCCAGCGCCTCGACGGTGCGGGCGCCCTCGACCGTCTCGGTGGTCGTGGCGTTGATGACGGAGTAGGACCGGGACTCGGTGATGTAACCGGCGGTGGCCCGCGAGAGGTAGTAGCGTCCCCCCGCCCACATCACCACTGCCGTGAGCAGCATGGGCAGGGTCAGGAGCCAGGAGTTGAGCAGCATCGCGACGAGGGTGGCGCCGATGAGCACCACCGACACGATGAGCGTGGGCAACGCCCATCGCGCCGCGGTGGCCATCTTCGACACGTCCGAGGTGATGCGGGTGAGCAGGTCGCCCGATCCGGAGGACTCCACGTGCCCGAGCGGCAGCCGCAGCACGATGCGCACCACCTCCTCGCGAGCAGCCGCCAGGAGGTCGTAGCCCAGGACCGCGGACGCCCATCGCGCCGCGAAGGTCAGCAGGGCCTGTGCCACGATCACTCCCGCGATGATCATCACCAGTGCGGTGAGCCCCGGCACGTCGAGCCGCCCGCCCGTGACCTGATCGATCAGGCGGCCGAGCATGAAGGGCGCAACCAACCCCGCAGCGGCCGCGGCGCCGTTGAACCCGATCGCCCAGCCGAGCCTGGCCCGGCGGCCCTTCAGCATCCGGCCGAGGAACCCCACGGCCTGGCCCGAGGTGGCCACCGGGAACCCGTGCTCGGGGTTGCGGGCATCGGCGAACACGGCCAGTGCGGTGCTGGTGCGGATGTGGTGTCGCCTGGCCAGCGCGGCCATCCTGGCGCGCAGCCCCGTGCCGCGGGGTACGTCCAGGCCTTCCTGGAGGCGCGGCCCCGACGGCTCGCTGCGCCAGGTGGAGGCGGAGGACTCCGCCAACAGGTGTTCACTCATCGTCATCCTCCATGCCGCGTGCGATGACGCGGTGGTAGTCAGGGTGGGTCCGGAGCTGATCGTGGCTACCCCGGGCGACCTCGCGGCCTCCTGCGAGCACAGCGATCTCGTCGCAGTGGCGCAGCATCAGCGGGGAGGCGGTGACCACCATGGTGGTGCGCCCGCGACGATGCTCGGCCAACCGCTCGGCGATCCGCGCCTCCGTGTGTGCGTCCACCGCAGACGTGGGCTCGACGAGGATGAGGACCTCCGGGTCAAGCACCAGCGCGCGCGCAAGGACGACACGTTGCCGCTGCCCTCCGGACAGACCGCGACCCTTCTCGTCGATCCGGCCCTGCCAGCCCCCCGGCATGGCGTCGTAGATGTCCTCCGCGGAGGCGACGATCAGGGCCCGCTCCGCCTGCTGGCGGCTGTGGGTGCCCCACGGGTCGACGGCGGTCTGAAGGGTGCCCGCGAACAGGCCTGCGCCGGTGTGGGACACGACGACGAGCCTGCGCAGCGCGGCCATGTCGAGGTCCGTGTAATCCACTCCGTCGGCGGTGACGCCCCATGGTCGGGCAGCCAGCTCGGCGTCGGCCTCCGCGCGCCGCGCCCTGGCTGCGAGCCGCTCGCGCCGCGACGCCTTGAGCGCCCGTCCGGTGAGGTCCTCGTCCTCCGACTTCTCGACGGCGGCCTCGGGCAGGTAGCGGCCGAGCCGGTCCGCGAGCGCGGCGGAGGCGTCCGGGTCGGCCGAGACCACCCCGAGCATCCGCCCGGGATGCACGACCACACCGGATTCCTCGTCCCGGAGCACCGGGACACCGGTCAGCTCCTGACCCGAGGCGCGCCAAGGCACATCGGCCCCCAGGAACGACAACGTCTTCTGCGCGGCGACCAGGCCTTGTGCCCACTTTTGCGCAAAATCGAAGAAGGTCTGCATGGGAGAGGTGAGGAAGAGTGCGTACCCGAAGAAGCTGATCAGCTGACCGACGCTGAGCGCCCCCTCCAGCATCTGGCGTGAGCCCAGGTAGACCAGCGCCACCAGGAGGAGGCCCGAGAGCAGGATGCTGATCGCCTCGACAACCGCCTGCCACGTGCCGAGCCGGACCCCCAGCGCACGCACCTTCTGGGACTGGCGCTCGTAGTTGCGGGCGAAGGTGCGCTCCCCGCCGATCCCGCGGAGGATCCGCAGGCCTGTGGCGATGTCCGTGGCCATCGTGGTCAGCGACGAGCTCTCGGTCCGCTCGGCGCTCTGGGCCCTGGTGAGGGGGCGCAGCACCGGGGTCGAGGCGAGCAGAAGCACCGGGGTGGCGACGAGCACGACGGCTCCCAGCGTCGGAGAGGTCGTCAGCATGAGCGCTGAGGCCAGCAGGAAACTGACCGCCGCCGCGATGACATGCCCGAAGGAGTCGATGGTGGCGCCGAACTGGTCGCTGTCCGAGGAGGCCACGCTCAGCACCTCTCCGGTCGGGACGCGGCGGTTGAGGACGTGCCCGAGGTGCACGGACTGCCGCGACACTCGACGCTGGATGCCGTAGATGCCGAGCAACCACATCCGCACGGCGAAGGTGTGGAACATGATGCCGCCGACGACGCCGACCGCGATGACGCCCAGCAGCAACGCGACCCAGCCGAGGGTGGCGGAGCTGTCGCCGCCGACCACGCCGGCGTCGATGGCACGGCCCAGCAGCCAGGGGGTCAGTGCCGCCGGCACCATCCACGACGATGCGGCCAACGTCATGGCAGGCACCACCCAGCCGTAAGAGCGGATCAGCCAGAACAGGAACCGACTGGGAGAGCGCACGTCCGGGCGCGGGTCGGCAGGGATGGCGGGCGGAAAATCGAAGCGCCCGCGCGGCGATGCATGCATGAAGGGGGTCCTGACGTGCGTCGATCAACGACGCGGCAAGGTTGTTGGATGGAGGTGGGGACGCCAGTGCGTCACGAGGGGCTTGTGCCCCGGCGGAGTCAGGTCAGCGGGCGAAGTACGCGCGCGGCCGACCGAGAACCGCAGAGTGGATCAACATCTGCAGCACCTCCTCCGTGTCGACAACAGGGAAACAGTAAGGACATCGCCCGTCCGTGTCAATCCCGAGAGGCCCCCAGGCGCGCGGCTGCCGCCGCGACCCTCTCGTCCGTTCCCGTCAGAGCGACGCGCACATGCCTGGCCGCCGCGACGCCGTAAAAGTCTCCTGGCGCAACCAGGATGCCCCGCTCGGCGAGCCAGGCCACGCTCGCGCGGGAGTCCTCGTCCCGGGTCGCCCACAGGTACAGGGATCCCTCGGAGTGCTCGATCCGGAAACCGGCCGCCTCCAGCGCCGGCTTGAGCGCCGCGCGGCGGGCCAGATAGCGGGCGCGCTGCTCCTCGACGTGGGCCTGGTCCCCCAGCATGGCGACCATCGCGGCCTGGATGGGCGCGGGAACGATCATCCCGAGGTGCTTGCGGGCGGCCACCAGTTGCTGCACCACAGCGGGGTCACCCGCGACGAAGCCCGCGCGGTAGCCGGCGGCGTTGGACCGCTTGGACAGCGAGCCCACCGCGAGCAGGCCGGTGACATCGCCGTCGTTGACGCGCGGGTCCAGCACCGAGAACGGCTCCGCGTCCCACGCGAACTCGCCGTAGCACTCGTCGCTGGCGAGCACCGCGCCGCGCTCCCGCGCAGCCCCCACGAAGGCCCGCATCTCGTCGAGCGACAGGATGCGGCCAGTGGGGTTGGCTGGGGAGTTGATCCAGATCAGCCTGGAGTCCTCGGGGATGCGCGAGGGGTCGTCCAGCGGCACCGCCCGCGACCCTGCGGTCAGCGCGCCCACCTCGTAGGTGGGGTAGGCGCATTCGGGGAACACCACCGCGTGGGATGGGCCGAGGTCCAGCAGCGTCGGAAGCCACCCCACCAGCTCCTTCGTGCCGATGACGGGCAACACGCCCTCATCGGGCAGCGCGACGGCCGCCCAACGGCGCTCCAGGTAGTCAAGGATGGCTCGGCGTGTGGCCGGCGCGCCCCACACTGTGGGGTAGCCCGGCGCGTCAGACGCACTCGCCAAGGCCTCCCGCGCCAGGTGGGGCGTGGGGTCCACGGGGGTGCCGACGGACAGGTCGACGAGGCCGTCGGGGTGCGCAGATGCGGCCCGTTTGGCGTCACTCAGCGTGTCCCAGGGGAAGTCCGGAAGCCGGGCCCCGAGGGCCATCACTCGCCCTGGTGCGGGAGCGCCTCGACGATGGGGTGGTCCTTGGGGATCACGCCGAGCTTGGCGGCGCCGCCAGGCGAGCCGATCTCGTCGAAGAACTGCACGTTGACGTCGTAGAACTGCGCCTGATCCTCCGGCACGTCGTCCTCGTAGTAGATGGCCTCGACTGGGCATACAGGCTCGCAGGCGCCGCAGTCCACGCACTCTTCAGGGTGGATGTAGAGCATGCGATTGCCCTCGTAGATACAGTCCACCGGGCACTCCTCAACGCAGGCGCGGTCCTTCAGATCGACACAGGGCAGACCGATGATGTACGTCACGTTTCACTCCTTCAAGGGCGGACGTGGACAGCTTAGCGTGCCGCGCCGGGGGGCGGATGGCTCGTACCGATCCCTCAGCCGCAGGTGATCCGGTCCCCGGCGCTGTACTTCCACGAGTAGTTCTCCCGCTTGACCACCTCTGAGCCCTGGTAGAACAGGCGCTGCCAGGTGACGGTGAAGCCCTGAATCGGGGCCTGCGGCTCACACGGGGTCTCGGTGACCACTCGCTCGGCGCCGGTGTAGAAGCCGGACTTCACCAGTTCGGTGGACTCCACCTTGGTGTAGGTGCGCTGGGACCAGATTCTGAAGGTGATGGTGCCACGGCTTCCCGAGCTCGCCTTCGTCACGCTGCCCTGGATGATTGCCGGGTACTTGGTGTCGTTCCGGAACCTCATGTCCAGGACGCCGTAGTAGATGGTGGCCTCACGGCCTGCCGGGTACCGGTCGAAGTAGAGGCTGTGGGGCTTGTGCTCCACATCCTCGTACCCGGCGAAGAAGCCGGCGTTGTACAAGGTGGTGGCGGCCTGCGAGATGCCGCCGCCGGCCTCCTTGACCAGCCGCCCACCGTTGATGACGTAGCCATCGACGTAGCCGTTGGCCGCGGTGCGCGGTCCGAGCGTGTCGTTGAGTGAGAAGATCTCGCCGGGGAGAACCACAGTGCCGTTGACGGAGTTTGCGGCCTGGCTGAGGTTGGTGTTGCGGTATTCCGCGTAGGGGAACCGGGTGGAGTATTCGCCGATCACCTCCGTCGGCGCCAAAGCCTCCGCCTCGGCGGTGGTGAACTCGGGCTCCTCGACGGTGACGGTGGCCGCGAAGGTGCGGGCCTCCCCGGTTGCCGTGGCCGCCGTCTTGACGGCCTCGACGAACGCCTCCAACTCCAGGGTCTCCCCCGTCACCGCGGGCACCACGACTGGCGCGCCGGTGGTGAACCGGTACCCGGCGTCCTTGGCTGTGTTCAGGCCCAGCGCCTTCTCCGCGCCCTCCGCCACAGCAGAGAGGGCCTCGCCGTCGATCACCGGCACCAGTTTTCCGTCCGTGACGGTGAACGTGGTCACGCCGGCGATTGCGGCGGGCGCGATCTCCATCGAAGCGGTCTTGTGGGTCACCGTGACGGGCCCACTGAGGATGGGCTCGGCGTAGGCGGTGACGGCCTCGTCGACCATGGCGTCAGTGACGGCCGGGGGCTGTGCGGCGGTGGCCGCCTCGGCGGTGTCCTGGCTGGCCAGGAAGGCGCCCTCGACGGCGTCGGCCGTGGCGTCCACGTCGAGTTGCTGCCCCTCGACCGCCTCGGTGCGCGCCACTTCGCCGTCCGAGAAGGCGAGTGTGGCGTCCACACCGTCGACGGCGAAGCGGTCGGCGACCGCAGCGACACCGTCGGTCAGCGCCTCCTCATCGACGACACGCACCAGCGCGATCTCCTCACCGCCGGCCAGGGTGGCCAGGATCTCGGCCGGGTTCCAGCTGAACCCGCCGCCCGCCTCGCGGACGGTGGCCTCGAAATCTGCCGAGAGCCCGATCGAGGCCGGCTCCAGGGGGACTGACACGTCGCCGGCGGTGAGCGCTATGGGCGCCTCGACCGCCGGGCCGAGCTCGCTGCGGAGCGTCTCGGCCGCCTGCTCCGGAGACATGCCGCCGATGGCCACGCCCTCCACCGACGCCCTGACGGGCACCTGGTTTCCCGCGACGAAGTAGGACGCGACGTAGACGCCACCCAACACCACCACGGCCCCGGTCCCGACACCGATGGCAATCTTTGTCGCTCTCTTCACATCCACCCCTCAGTGGCGGCATAAACGCCGCGCAGTACACCATGGTACGAAACCGCCGACGGCAGCCCCAAATGCCGCTACCGCACGCGCAGGGCCCAGGGCAGGCTGAGTGCCCCGTGACCGTGCAGACCGGCCTGCGCGGCCAGCCCGGCGAGGATGCCCTCCGCGTCAGGAAGACCCATACCGCCGGCCGCGGCCTCGCTGGAGGTGGCCGGCTTGATCAGCGCGAGCACCCCGGACTCCCCCAGGTGCGTGAGCTTGATCCCGTCGCGATCGAGGCCCGCCAACGCGCAGGCCCGCTCCACCGCGAGCGCCCTACCGCCGATGTGGTCCACCAGGCCCCGCTCCTTGGCGTCTGCCCCGGTCCAGACCCGCCCGCGGGCGAGCGATTCGAGCTGGGCATACTCCATGCCCCGGTCCTGCGCCGCGAAGGTGGTGAAGTCCAGGTAGACGCGGTCGAGCCAAGCGTTGAGGCGCTCCCAGTCCGCGTCGGAGAAGCGGGAGGCGGATGAGAGGAAGCCGGCGCTTTCGCCGATCGGGAGCGCCTCCCGGATCAATCCGAGCTTGTCGTAAAGGCCTTGAGTCACCATCTTGCCGCCCAGGACGCCGATGGAGCCGGTCAGTGTTGAGGCGTGCGCGACGATCTCGTCGGCGGGCATCGACACGTAGTATCCCCCGGAGGCGGCGAAGTGGCCCATCTGGGCCACCACCGGCTTGCCCGCCTCACGGAGCCGGAGGACTGACCGCCGGATGAAGTCAGACGCCACCGCCGAACCGCCGGGCGATTCGACGTCGAAGATCACCGCCTTGACGTCATCGTCGCGCAGGGCGGCACGGAGGTGCTCGTCGATCACGTCCGCCCCGGCCTGCTCGCCGCCCAGGGGGCTGCGCTGGCCGCGGCCGGTCACGATGGCGCCGCGGAGGGTGACCACCGCCACCTTGGGCTGGCCCATCCGGAGCTTCCGCTTGAGCGCCGCCTTCGAGGTGTAGCGGTGGGCGAACAGGAGGTGCTCCGGCTCCGCTCCCCAGGCGCCCAGCGTCGCTGCGTAGGCCTCGTCCCGGTAGCCGATCCGATCGATGAGGCCGAGCTCGAGGGCCCGTTCCGGCGTCACTGGGGCTCCGTTGACGCCCTCCCAGACCTGTTCCGCGCTCAGCCCGCGACGGCGGGCCACCGCGGTGACGATCTCGTCGACCAGCGACTGCCCGAGCCGCTGCACCATCTCGCGGTTGGCCTCGGTGACGTGGTCTGCCGCGTAGCTGTCCGCGGCGGTCTTGTACTCGTGGCGCTGCCCGAACTGCGGCTCCACGCCCACTTTCTCCAACAACCCGCGCATGAGCGTGATGGTGAGCTCCACGCCGTGGATGCTGAGCATGCCGGTGGGCTGCACCCAGATCTCGTCGGCGGCGACGGCGAGCCGGTAGGCGGCGAGGCCGCCGCTGAGCTCGCCGAAGGACTCGGCCCAGGCCACCGTCGGCTTCTTCTCCCCGAAGGCCTCCACGAGGCCCGCGATCTCCTCGACGTGGGCGAGGAGGGTCTGGGAGGGGACCGCGTGGACGATGAGGCCCACGACCCGGGGGTCCTCAGCAGCGTCCGCGAGGTGTTGGCGCAGCGCCCCGAGCGTGGCGCTGTTGATGAGTTGGATGGCCTGCATCGGGTTGGTGGGCTTGGTCACCAACACGCCGCGGGCCATGTCGAGTTCCAGCACGATCGTCTTGTCGCCGATGACCTTGCCCACAACGTCCTTGATGCCCATGCCGCCCAGCATAGACGCCGCCGGCGGCGCCCCCTCGGGTGAGGGAGCGCCGCCGGCGGGAGGTGCAGGTGTCCTCGTCAGAGGACCGACTTGGCGGTGGCTACCACGTTGGCGACGGTGAAGCCGAACTCCTCGAAGCACTTGCTGCCCGAGGCCGAGGCCCCGAAGTGCTCGATGCTGACCGAGGCGCCCTTGGCGCCCAGGTACTTCGACCACCCCATGGCGATGCCGGCCTCGATGCTGACCCGCGCGGTGACGGCGGCGGGCAGGACGGACTCCTTGTACTCGGGCGTCTGCTCGTCGAACCATTCCTGGCAGGGCACGGACACCACGCGGGTGGCGATGCCTTCAGCCTGCAGCGCGTCCTGCGAGGCCAGCGCCAGTTCCACCTCGGAGCCGGAGGCCAGCAGGATGACGGCTGCCTCCCCGTCGGCTTCGCTCACCACGTAGGCGCCGTTGGCGACGCCCTCCGCGGAGGCGAACTTCTCGCCGCGCGGGATGGTGCGGAGGTCCTGGCGGGACAGGATGATGCCGGCAGGGCGGTCGGCGCGGCGCAGCACCTCGCCCCACGCCACGGCGGTCTCGTTGGCGTCCGAGGGACGAACGACGTCGAGACCGGGGATGGCGCGCAGCGAGGCGAGGTGCTCGATGGGCTGGTGGGTGGGGCCGTCTTCGCCGACCCCGACCGAATCGTGGCTCCAGACGAAGATCGTCGGGACCTGCATGATGGCGGCGAGACGCACGGCCGGCCGCATGTAGTCCGCGAACACCAGGAAGGTGCCGCCGTAGGCGCGGGTGAGGCCCGAGAGGTTGATGCCGTTGAGGATGCCGCCCATGGCGTGCTCGCGGATGCCGAAGTGAAGCGTCCGGCCGTACTTGTGGCCGGGCCAGTCGTGCGTGGCGCGCTCCTCGGGCAGGAAGCTGGGCTCGCCCTTCATCGTCGTGTTGTTCGAGCCCGCGAGGTCGGCGGAGCCGCCCCACAGCTCGGGCAGCTGGGGCGCCAGGGCCGAGAGCACCTCGCCGGAGGCGGCGCGGGTGGACTTCTTGCCCTCCTCGAACACCGGAAGGCTCAGGTCCTCCGGCAGCTTGCGGGCAGCGGCGCGCTCCAGCAGCGCCACGCGCTCCGGGTTGGCCGCGGACCAGGCCGCGAACTTCTCGTCCCAGGCAGCGCGGGCCGCACGGCCCCGCTCGGCTGCGTTGGCGCGGGCGTAGTCCACGATCGACTGGTCGACCGCGAACGGCTCCTGCTCGAACTTCAGCGCGTCCTTCAGGGCTGCGATCTCGTCGCCGCCGATCTTCGAGCCGTGCACGGCGTGCATGCCCTGCTTGTTGGGCAGCGGCCATCCGATGACGGTGGTCAGCTTGATGAAGCTCGGCTTGTCGGTGACGGCCTTGGCCGCCTCGATGGCCGCATACAGGGCGTCCATGTCCTCGACGTACTCGGTGCCGCCGTTGGTCCAGTCCACGCTCTGCACGTGCCAGCCGTACGCCTCGTAGCGGGCGTTGACGTCCTCGGTGAACGAGATGTCGGTCTCACCCTCGATGGTGATCCGGTTGTCGTCGTAGATGAGGGTGAGGTTGCCCAGGTTCTGGGTGCCGGCCAGGGACGAAGCCTCGGACGAGAGGCCCTCCTGGAGGCAGCCGTCGCCGGCGATGACGTAGATCTGGCGGTCGAACACGGACTCACCCTGGGGCGCCTCCGGGTCGAAGAGACCTCGCTCGCGGCGGGCGGCCATGGCCATCCCGACGGCGTTGGAGATGCCTGCGCCGAGGGGGCCGGTGGTGCACTCGACGAACTTGGTGTGGTGGTACTCCGGGTGGCCGGGGGTCTTGGAGCCCCAGGTGCGCAGGGACTTGAGGTCCTCGAGCTCGAGGCCGAGGCCGCCCAGGTACAGCTGCGTGTACTGCGTCAGCGACGCGTGCCCGGCGGACAGGACGAAACGGTCGCGGCCGAGCCACAGGTCGTCGGAGGGGTCCGTGTTCATGACCTTCTGGTAGAGCAGGTAGGCCACCGGTGCCAGCGAGATCGGGGTGCCGGGGTGTCCGTTGCCGACCTTCTCTACGGCGTCGGCTGCGAGGATGCGGGCGGTGTCGACGGCCCGTGTGTCCTGTTCGGTCCACTCAAGAGTCACGTTTTTCGGTTCCTAACTGATCTGCGACGACCGAGCAAGGCGCCGCGCGAATGTGCGTGACCAGACTATCCTGCGCGGTCGCGCGGGCTGCCAGGGTTCCCACCTGTTGCCGTGGCGCGCAGGAAAGGTTGGGCAGATGCTCAGCGCGGGCCCTCGCCGATGACCGGCGGCTCGGCGGACCAGGGGAACACGATCCACTCGTCGGTGTGCTTCCACACGTGGTCCGGCTCGAGGAGTGTCCCGGACTTCGCGTACAGCACCGCGCTGCGCACGTCCGCCCCGAAGCCGCGCAGCAGCTTGATGACCAGGCCGAGCGTGCGGCCGGAGTCCGCCACGTCGTCGACCACAAGGATCCGCTTGCCCGCGATCGAGGCGGTGTCCAGCATGGGCGCCAGCAGGATGGGGTCAGGGAGTGTCTGGTCCACGTCGGTATAGAACTCCACGTTGATCACGTCGGTGAGCTTCACGCCGAGTGCGTAGGTGAGGCCGCCGGCCACCGGCATGCCCCCACGCGCCACGGCCACGATGATCGAGGGCTGGAACCCGGAGTCGGCCACCATGCCGGCGAGCTCACGCTGGGCGGCGCCGAAGCCCTCCCAGGTGAGGATCTCCTTGTGGGCGAGGTTGGTCGCGTCAGCGTGGTAGGCCATGGCGTCCATGCTAACGGGGCCCCTGCGCATCCACGGGAGGCTCAGGGGTGCGCCTCGCCGAGCACCAAGGTGACGAAGACCACGTCCAGCCAGCGGTCGAACTTGCGGCCCACCTGCGGCAGTCGCCCCGACTCGGTGAACCCGAGCTTGCGGTGGAACGTGAGGGACTCCTCATTGGCGCCATCGACCACGCCCACCATGACGTGCACCCCCCGCCCACGGGCGTAGTCGATCAGGGCCAGCATCAGCATCCGGCCGGCCCCCGCGGCGCGACGGCCCGAACGGATGTAGACGCTGTGCTCGACCGTGTGGGCGTAGCCGGCCAGCGGGCGGAACTGCGCATAGCTGGCATACCCGACCACCTCGTCGCCGTCCTCCAGGACCAACACCGGATATCCGGAGGCGGTCAGGCGCTCCCACCAGGCGCGGCGGTCGTCGAGGCTGACGGGATCGAGTGCGTAGGAGGCGGTGGTCCCGACGCCGGCCTCGTTGTAGATGTCGGTGATGGCCGGCAGGTCTCGGGGCTGGGCGGGACGGATCGTCGGCATGAGCCACATCGTATGGGCTCACGGGCGGGTCCCGCGAGGGTAGCGTGGCCGGCATGACCATCCACCAGGTGCACGGGGCGTGGGGACGCGGGAGCCTCACAACGGTGGGCGGCTGCGTGCTGTCGTGGGCACCGTCGGGCCGAGGCGAGGTGCTGTGGATGGCAGAGGAGGCGCAGCCACAGATCGGGTGGATGTGGCACGGCGGCATCCCTGTGTGCGCGCCGTGGTTCGGCACCGGCCGGGGCGAGTTCCCCGTGCCCTACCCGCATGGGCTCGTCGCCCGCGCGCCTTGGGTGCTGGATCTGCTGGAGCAGAGCGACGACGGCGCCCGCGCTGTCCTCACGGTGGAGCCCGCGGCGATCGAGCACCTGCCGGGCGCGGAGCTCTATCCTCCGGACCTCGGCTACCGGCTGGACGTCCACATGGACCGCCACAGGCTCACAGCCGCCCTGGAGGTCTCCAGCCCGACGCGCGACGTGGTGGTGGATGTGGCACTGCACCCGTACTTCGCCGTCGACGCCCGGCGCGCCTCGGTTGAAGGGCTGGAGGGGGTGCCGTTCCGGGACTTCGCGGCCGACGCCAGGCCCACCTCAGAACATGCGCCGATCGCGCTGGGGCGGCACGTGGATCGCGTGTATGTCGGCGCGCCGGCGGTGACGCTCAGTGACCCGGCGGGCAGCATGCGGCTCTCAGCCGACGGAGCGTCCAACGTGATCGTCTGGAACCCAGGCCCCGGCGGCTCGCAGGTCTCCGGCGACCAGTGGTCCGAGTTCGTCTGCGTTGAGTACGGCTGCGTGCAGGGAGACGCGGTGTCGATCCCGGCGGGCGGCCGTCACACCGTTGCCATGCACGTCGAGGTGTGAGCTGTCGAGCGAAGATCTACTTTCCAGGCATGCCCGGCATGCTAGCTCGAACGGCTCGCTGGCTGTGAGGCGCAGGATCGCCTGACCCAGGCCACTTTCCGTTGCCTGAGGTCGAGGAGCGCAGACACGAGCCTCGGAAACGCGGGTTGACGATGTCACGTTCGTGGGGCTTCCGGGCCGCTCCGCGGCACCTCAGCAAGCGGGACGGCCCCTGGTCTCACCGGCGAAGGGACCAAGCGGTAGGTCTGGTACCGACTACGACATCAGACCTGCCGAATAGTCGCCGCCGACTGCCATGGGACGCACCAAACAACGCGTCGCGCCTTCACGGAACATCCGAGCATCGGGGCACGCCTCCGCGGACAGGGCCACACGCCACCGCCAGGTGCCGAAGCCGAGGGCGCGGAACCGTGCCCACAGTGGCACCCACTGGTCTGCCTCCTGAGCGTGGGAGGCGGCACTGGCGTCCCGCCTCCGCGGACCCTGGGATCCAGTGCTTCTCCACGCCCGGCCTCGCACGCGAGCCGGCTGGTGGAGCCCTGCCCCAGCCGGGTAGTGTCCAGAGGCACACCAAAAAGCGGTGTCGACATCCCTCGATACGGCTCCCATGTTTTGCCTCGAGCGGGCATCCCAACCTCTTCCAGCTTGGAGGCCCTCGTGAAACAGCCCGGCACCGTCGAGAAGATCTACGAGATCTTGTCCGGGACCTATCCCATCTACGCCGAGTCCGACGACGAGTGGATGACGAACGGGCTGTCCGACAACTCGTTCCGCAGCACCGTGTCGGTCGCGCTGTCGACCATGACCAGCTCGCCGCGCTGCATCAAGGCCGCCGTCGCCCTTTACAAGAAGGTTGACTCGTTCGCCGGGCTGGCCGCGATGGACGACGACGACCTGCGCGAGACGATCCGCTCGGTCGCGCACTACAACCGCAAGACCAAGACTTTGAAGGCGATGGCCCGACAGATCCTCGACGAACACGGCGGTGAGGTCCCCGCGACCCGCGAGGAGCTGATGGCGCTTCCCGGCATCGGCCGCAAGTGCACCGACATTCTGATGAACACCCTGCATGCCGCACCCACCATCGCCGTCGACACCCACGTCAAGCGCCTCGTGCAACGCCTCGGCCTCGTCGACGCCAGCTTGTCCGCGGAGCAGACCGTCGACCCACTCACCGAGGCCACCCCCGTGTGCTACCGCCAGCATGCCCACGAGTGGCTGATCCAGCACGGCATGAAGGTCTGCGTCGCGCGCACCCCCAGGTGCGGCGACTGCCCTCTCACCGCTCAGTGCGACTACTACAGCGCTAGCTGAGCAGGTGAACGCCCGCAACAGGGACGCTGCTGAGGTGCTTGGCCGGGCCGAAGACATAAGCAGGAGAACAACTAGCTCATCTCGGCAGGATCGAACGCGCTGGCTGCGGCAGTTCCGGACGTTTCCCAACCTGCCCGCAACCCCCGTTTGCGGCCGGTAACATCTACTCTCCACAGAGACCTGCGAGAACGTCGAGGTGATGCCGCATGACCACCTACTTCATGGTGGGGACGATCCACGGGGGTTGGCATGGCCACGGAGCGCGGGAGATGCTCGACGACTGGATCGAAGCGGGTGAGTGGGTCTTGGGCTGGCACGACATGGAATCGGACCCGAGCTACCGAAAGCAGGCCCCGAACCTCGACCTCATGGAGCCCGGCGACGTGCTCGTCGCGAAGCAGATGAACAACGACTTCACCACGATGCTCGTCAAAGCCATCGGAGTCGTGACAGAGCCTGCAACCGACGGACACCGGGTCGGTGTGGATTGGGTGCGCGACTTTCGATCAGCACCCGTCACGCTTCCGTCGTCGTACCGCCAAACCTTGACCAGGGTTTCCGACACACCTGCATCGAGAACGCTTATCAAGGACCACATTCTCCCGCTGATGTGTTGAGTGGCTGGCTTCTGCCTGCTACCCCCGGCGTCACGGTGTGTCTCTAGCGCCGGGCCCGTCAGCCACGCATGACAGTGCGGCGAACGCTCGTGCGTGATCCGAGTCGCGCAGGCCTGCTTCTCGGCACGTTCGACCGCGAAGCCTGCGGCAGATCCGCGCGTTCGGTATCACCACTTCGCAGAGGTGTCACGGTCGCGCTCTAGCCTGAGACTGTGACCGCTTTCAGTTCATTGCCCGTCCGCGAGGTGGTCGGTGACCCCGGGGAGGATGATCACGGCTGGCCATTCACCATGGGCGCAGTCAGGCAACTGCTGCGCGACGGACTGGAGCTGTCCGAGCTGACGATCCTGGTCGGAGAGAACGGGGTCGGGAAGTCAACCATCATCGAAGCAATCGCCATGGCATACGGCCTGAGCCCCGAGGGCGGCAGCACACACCTAAGGCCCTCGGAGCGCCCCACCGAGTCGCCGCTGCACGAACGGATCCGACTGGTGCGCGGCCTGTCCCGTTCCCGCTGGGGATACTTCCTGCGCGCCGAGACCATGCACGGACTGCTCACTTTCCTCGAGCAGAACCCGGGAGCCGACGGTCGCTACCACGAGCGCTCGCACGGCCAGGCGTTCACCGAGCTCCTCGACACCAAGCTGGTACACCTGTCCCGCAGGGGCGGGTTCCTGGTGCTCGACGAGCCCGAGGCCGGGCTCTCGTTCATGACCCAGATCAAACTGGCCAACCTCCTGGCGGAACTGCGCGACGACGGCATCCAGGTGCTGATGGCCACCCACTCCCCGATCCTCACCGCCACCCCAGGCGCCCGGATCGTCGAACTAGACGACGACGGACTCCACACCCGTGCCTGGAAAGACCTGATGACCGTGGCGCTGTACCAGCGGTTCCTCGCCGACCCCGGCTACTTCGGCCTGGAATGAGCACGCGCCACCGCGGAAGAGCCATCCGCTCCAGACGCGGCAGATCCGGTAGTTGTTCATCGCGTGTGGGCCGGAGTTGCGCGTGGTTTCGCAAGTGACAACCATCTTCGCCGGGTGGCTCCACGCTAGGCCCTGCTCCCCTGGAATACTGCCTGAGTGTGGGTAATGGCACGAGGCCTGTGATGGCGAGCCGGCGGCGAGGTTCGCCGAGACACGCCTTGCTTGGCGAGCCGGGGCAGCCGCGACATGTGAGGTTTGGGGCGTGGTTGAGGCTGTTTCTCCTCGGCCACGGGCGAGACCTGCTCAGTTGGCCGATCAGCTGCCTCCTCGTCGGCGTGGTCGTGGTCATTCCCTGGGGCCTGGCCGAACGGCAGGCGTACCTGACCGCCGCTGAGCTTTCCCAGGCCGGACACACCTCCTCAGCCGTTGCATGCGGAGCGAGGTACGGGAGGGGCGCTGAGTTGGCCGTCCGCGTCACCATCCCCGAAGCTCCAGAGCTCGTCACGCTGATCTACCCGACCATTGGACCCGTACTTGGTCTGGCCCCCATCCCGTGGGCAATGTGCGGCGACCCGTACACGACTCCCTTTGACGTCGTTGTTCTCACGCGACCAGATGGGCAGGTGAGCGCCATGGCAGCCCGAGACCTCCCTGATTCGCAGTCACTGATGATGTGGCCCTGGATCGTGGGCATCGGTATCGCTCTCATTTCCGCGGCGCCGGTGTGGGCCGTCTGGGCATGGCACCTTCTCCGATGGCCAAAACCATAGCGACGCACTCGCCAGCGTCGGGCGCCACCGTTTCCGCGACACCGTGCATCAGAGACTGTGCCAACATCTCGCCACGCGCGTGGGAGTGAGTGTGCTTGGCAGCTTCTTGAGCCATGCTCGGTACCGTGACACGTGATGAGCTCATCGTGGCTGGCTGGGTGCCAGTCCGTGAGATACCGACTCCCAAGCTTCTTGGCCAGACGCTCCCTGCACGCATGTTGACGATCAGTTCCTGCCTGCAGGAGGACGACGTTCCCAGGCCAGAACCATGGCTGGGTCCCTGGTTCCAGGACCCCGACGATGCGAAGCAAGCGGCGGCCGGAACAGCCGGCCAGCTGCCCACGATCGTCACGGTGGCCATGCATCCTCACGATGCAGAGGAACTGATGGCCCAGTGGGACGCTGAACACTCGCCGTGGTTCAACCTTCTCCGCCAAGGTAGGCCGCTGACACGCGAGGCGAAGATCCTGGGTTACGAAGTCGTCGGCGCAGAGGAGTACCTCCACTTTCACTCTTGGCACTGCCACGGATACGCCGACGAGGTACACACGGCACTCGGCGTCAGGACGAACAGCAAGAGCCTGATCCCGAACTATGCCGCGGCGCGATCCGTCCTGAGATGGATGCTCACTCGGCCCTACACTGAGGCGCCAAAGCAAGTTCCGTGGACCGTCGTGGCCTTGGCAGCCGAGGAGTGAAGTTGTGCACCGTCACCGCGGCATGAGCGCAAGTCACCAGTGGTTTGTAGACGTCATGGCGTGCTTGATTTCTTGCGCGTCGTTGTCGAGGAGTGGCCGCTCGCGTTCCTGCGTCTCGGGATTGATGGTCCAGCCGTCGCCCGTGTACCGGGGAATGATGTGAAGGTGGAAGTGGAAGACCGATTGGAACGCGGCTTCGCCGTCACAGACGAGGACATTGATCCCCTCACAGCCCAGGCTTGAGCGTCGCAGAGCTCGGGCGATCTCATGGCCCACGGACCAGATGTGAGCACTCGTGAGTCCGTCGAGGTCTTCGAGGCCCACCACGTGCTGGCGGGGCACGACGAGAAGGTGGCCACGCGTGACGGGGTAGCGGTCCATGAAGGCCACGACGCTCTCGTCCTCGTACACCACGCTGGCCTCGTCCTGACGGGCCGCAATGGCGCAGAAGATGCAGATCTGCGCCGCCGATGTCGCATTCTGTGTCATTCCGCAATAGTCCCAGTTCGCCCACACGCGCGAGCCACCTGATGCCGAGCCAGCTCTCGATCTCACGCTTCTCGGCGCGCCCACCCTGGCCGTGACAGATGATGTGGCCGCGATCAGCCGGAGGCTATTGTCCGCGGCGCGGCAGATCCGGATGGCTTCAGGCGGTCTTGTCCTGGTTGAGTCGGTCGAGGATCCAGGAACGCACCAGGGTCGACGGTGGAAGGTGCTGGGCATCGGCGGCCTGCTGCACCCGGGCCTGCTCGTCTTCGCTGAGCCGGATCGAGTACACCTTCGTCCGGTTCGGGCGGGACGGTCGCGCCCCCTCCGGGTAGTCGTTCTCGCGGGTTCTCTCAGAGTCATCTCGCAGCCGAGCCGCCAGCGCAGGGTCAATTGTCTTTGCCATGTCTAGTTCCCTCTCGATAGAACCTCAGATCGGCACCGGTTGCCGGCCACGCATTGATCCCGTGCAGATCTCCATCAGCGTCTCGGAACGCGATGACCACCAGCACTCTGCCGGCAGCCGTGGAGTAGCCGATGAATCGAGAAGCACCCATCCGTGACTTCGGGTCCGGTTCGAACGCTGCGAGGTCGGGGTCATCCATCACCTCCTGCGCCCAGTTCGGTTCGACGCCACCCCCGCCGGGGTAACGGTCGCCGCGATTTCGGATGTACGCCGCGGACTCGTCGTCCCAGTTGAGTTCCTCTCCCACGTCGCCCAGTGTACCTTGCGTCGGACAATGTAGTACGAACCGGGTTCGTGGCATGTCAGGTGCCGGAGGCCATGTAGGCGGCGAGGATGTAGTTGGGATGCCTGTCGAGGTTCTTGCGGGCGCGGTCGTAGCGCATGGTGGTTCTGGGGCCTGCGTGTCGGGCGGCGATCTGAGAGCCGCGACGGTTGAGCAGAATCGGCCCCTCCGCTCGTCCCGCGACGAACCTTGCCACCCTTGCCGTGAACCTTCAGCACGCGGTGACCATGCTCCTCACCGAGGTCTTGGATGTTGGCACCGCATGCTTCGAAGATCCGGAGTCCGAGCAGTCCCAGCATCACCACCAAGGCGAAGTCGTTGACGTTAGCCGACAGCCGTGAGGCGCTGAGCATGGCCTCGAACTGAAGGTGCGAAAGTCCCAGAGTCGGGGACTCCGGCGGCACGTTGGGGCGCCTGACGTAGTCAGCAGGCGAGGCCGCGAGGACTTGGTCGATAACGCAGGTGCGATAGAAGCCTGCCATCACCGTGACCCGACGGCTCACGGTCGAGGGCTGGAAGTGTCGCACTTCCTGCATCCAGCGCACATACAACTCGATCTGCGCCCGACTAGCCTCCAACGGCTCCAGCACCCGCTCGCAGCACCACACCAGATACGCGCGAAGGTCCGACTCAGTATGGACTCGGGTCTGCCCACGGTACCGAGCCAAGTACGCGGCCACCGCCCTGACGAGCGGATCAGTGGCGCGTCGATGAGCACAGGAAACAGCACAGGGTCAGGACTGGTCATGGCCAGATTCTGCGCCGCCAAGCCCCCTACCTACAGTGCGAATCCAATCGCAGCGCACTGAGGGCGGCAGATCAGTGCGTTTGCACGAGCAACTCCGCACTTGGCATGTGGCAACCGCCTATCGCGCTCGGCGCGACAATGGACGGCGGCGCCAGGAAGGCTTCGGGGAGGGTCGAGCGGGGGGTCGTTGCCTGAACTCGTGACCCAGGAGGTCAGTGATCCCCTGGAGCTGAACCGCCGCGGGTCAGTAGCCCGATGACAGACACAGCGATCAGAAAGGAGCCCACCAGTGCAACGAAATCGAGAGTCCCGCCCCAGATCAACGACAGGAACTGCAACGGCTGCGAAAGTGTGGGGGCCGTGGTGAAGACGAACCAGTTCGGGACGGCGGTCCCGATCACGGCAAGGAACCCCAACAGCCCGCCCAGAACAAGGCCACGGCGATGTGTTCTGGCCACTGGTCCTGGCCAGAATCCGAGGATGCCGGCGCTGAACACCGCCGCACCAGCGAGCAAGATCCAGAAGACGGCGTGCAGGACGGCGTCCGTCAGAGCCCAGCCTGGTCCACCCTGAAGCAGCGTCCTGACCACCCAGGTAGCGATCGCCGCAACGCCACAAGAGGCGCCCACAACGCCCAAGGGGACCAGTTTCTTGGCTTGCTCTGCAACCGTCGACGTCGACCGTGTTTCCATGACAGAACCCTAGAGTGCCTTCGGGTCAGTCCTCCATGTGAACATGCAGTGCTGGAGGAGCCGACCCTGAGCAAGGGACTAAGCCTCGATCCACCGACCGATGAGAGCCTGTGTGCTGCGTGACGGGTTTTCGACTGTGCCCGTGCGGTTCTGGCTGGTGGTGCCGGGTTTCTGGTGTGAGGGTGTGAAGGGGCATCGGACCTTGCTG
>NZ_JACJGA010000010.1:0-68798 GCF_014164725.1 Tessaracoccus sp. MC1627
GCATCGTGATCCTCGTCAGCGGCGGAGCCTTCGGACTCTGACGTAGCGGCAGCGATCCAAACGGCCCCGACCGGGCGCACCCCTCTCGGTTCAGACCGCGACACCTACCTGCAGCCAGTCCTGCGTGCCACATGGTGCAGAGCCATGGGCATCCGCGAACTCTGGAACGCGCTTCGGTCCAGTCTCCAAAGCCGAGAGATGATCGACGCAGCAGACGCACTGGCCGCCAGACAGTGGATCAAGCGGAGACTCGCGGCCGCGAATTGTTGATGGTCGTCGCCGCGTCATACTCGGATCCGCGCACCCACGAACTACCCGCGGCCAAACCCGTGTAACGGTCGATTGACGCCCACTGCCGACATTCCTCGATCACCGGGCAACCCGAGCACAAACGCATGGCCGGCTCCGCCGCGCTAGCAGCCTCAGCCCCATCCCGCGCAAAACGGTGGGCCACCTCTGCCGCTGTCCAAGCATTGCCAGGGACTGCACAGTGGCCGAACAAGGCCAAGACTCCGGCAAGGTCAGCGGCCGTGCGTCGTCGATAGTCACGCATGACTTGCTGCGCACGCCACCGTTCACGATTGGCCCGGAGCCTCCGTCGCGGACTCATGTACTGAACTCTCGATGAGAAACCATGCCCAAAGTGGCTCATCCCAATCGAGGGTGTAGTCGCGGTCTGGAAGTCGCCGGCTTTGAGTAGTGGCCTAGCGATAGTTGATGAGGTTTCGGAACCCACGCGCGGAAGTCACAGAGGTGTTCGAGTCATCCGTTGATCGCCTTGGCCGGGGCGTCGTAGGTGCCGGGCGGTCACGCTCTTAGCATGCTGACGCTCAGCTCGGGAGGCCCAGCTCACCATGAGTTTGTTACTTACCCTACCGGTAGGTAGAGTTGTCGATATGAGTACTAGTGCACCTGCCCACCGACCGTCGGCGCGAGGCGGCGTTCTCGCCAGCACTCTTGCGTGGGCCCGCACTGGCGCCTCTGTCTCCCTGGTGTCCGCAGCTCGCGCTGCAGGAATCACTAAGGCTGGCCTGATGTACCACTTCCCAACCAAGGAAGCACTGATGACCGCCGTCATCGACCACCTCCTCGACGGCTACGAGCGGGATCTGGCCGCCCGCCTGGCTACCACCAACCCAAACGTACCCACGATCAGCGAACGCCTCGCCGCCTACGTTGACTGGGCTTGCGACGGGCCGTTCGACTACGGCGACCTGGTCATGTTCACCGACCCCCGCCTGCGCGAGCCGCTCACCGAGCGATGGAACAGCCGCATGGGGGCCTGGGTCGACGTCCCCGAGACCCTTCCGGCCGACCAGCGGGCCCGCCTCCACGGCGTCCGACTCTTGGCCGACGGCATCTGGCTCAACACCGCCGGCAACGGCATCGCCCTATCCGACGAGGACACCGACGCCATTCGAGCACTCGCACACCACCTCATCCAGGAGAACTCATGACCAAGTGGCTACTGCTCGCGGGGGCCATCCTCAGCGAGGTCACCGGTTCGCTGTCGCTGAAGGGAGCACTCGATCGACCCGGACTGTACGTGCTCGTCGCGGCTGGCTACATCGCCTCGTTCATTCTCCTCGCCCTCGTTCTGCGTCAGGGCATGGCGCTGGGCGTCGCCTACGGCATTTGGGGCGCCCTCGGTGTCGCCACCACCGCCGTGATGTCGTCGCTGATCTTCGATGAAACCCTCACCGCACTCATGGGCGTCGGCATCGTCCTCATCATTGCCGGCGTCCTCACCGTCGAACTCGGCTCCCAGCACGCGGTCAAGAACCTCGAAGAAGCCACCTGATGGCTTACCTGTTCCTCCTCGGAGCCATCATTGCCGAGGTCAGCGCTACCCTCTCGCTGCGCATGGCAGCTACTGGCGTCCGCGCCTACTACGCCGCCGTCGCCGGCGGCTACCTCCTGGCCTTCGCGTTTCTCACCCTCGCCCTTAATGAGGGCCTGGGCCTCGGTGTCGCTTACGGCATCTGGGCAGCGTCCGGAGTTGCCCTAACGGCCGTCGCGTCCAAAGCCCTCTTCAAGGAGCCGCTCACCGCGCTCATGATGGGCGGCATCGCACTCATCATCGCCGGCGTTCTTCTCGTCGAGCTCGGCGCCCTGCACTGACTGAGATCCCCATCCCCACGACGTCGTCGCTCACAACGGAGCAAGGCCTTGGCAACGGGCTTCTGATGAGGTGTACTCGTTGATCGAAGCGACTCCGGCGCGACGGTGGCTAGATCGTGGTCGAGGTCTTCGGAAGATGACGTTCCACGCCTGACATCCGGAGGTCTGACGTCGTTGCCTGTCGCTACCGCTCGGGCCCGCTTCGCTCGCCCGGACCTGACAACGTGCTCATCGACGCCGATGACCCTCACGCCGTCGAAGCGGGCCGGGTCGTCGATGAGAACACGTCGGCCTTCAGCAAGCACGGCGTCGTTGGCGGTGTCCCAGGCGACGTCGAGTCCCTCGGCGATCCGGGTGACGGTGAGGTGCTGCGCGCTTCCTCAGCGTCCGGCCAGGGTCCGCCGCGCGGCATACAGCGGGTCGCCCTTCATCCCGCGGTGGCCGTGGATGGCCTGCTGCACCCGGCGCCGTTTCGGTCGACCTCGAAGTGGTACTGGCGGCTGATGAAGGCGAACCCGTGGCCGAGTTCCAGGAGGAAGTCCTGAAGCCGGTCCATGAGTGCCTGCTCCAGGTCGCGTTCCGCCACTTCTACATCGACCTGCTGTTCTTCAACTGGGCCCAGTCACGGTTCGTAGTTGTCGAGCTCAAAGTCGGCCAGTTCTCCCCCGAACATCTGGGTCAGCTCGGCTTCTACGTCAGCTGGGTCGACGCCAACCTCCGCGACCACGACCGGCACTCCCCCACCGTCGGGATCCTCCTGTGCGCAGGCCGCAACGACAACGTCGTGCGCTACTCCCTGGCAGGCACCAGCCAACCCCTCGCCGTGGCCGACTACACCTACGACTCCCTGCCCGCAGCACTGCAAGACCTCATGCCCTCCGCGACACAGCTCGCCGCAGCCGCCGACACCGCACTCAAACACATCGCTGACCTGAACCATGCCGAATCAGCACCCCCACACTCGACGCCGACGACTAACCCACCCCAAAGCCCAGTTATCGGGGAGGACTCTTAGCGTCGTCGTCTCCCGATCGTCGACATCAGCTATCCGGTCTTGAGCCAGTTCTTGCCGTTGAGGATGTCGGTGGCTCTGGGTGTGAGGTCGAGGTCGGCGTCGTCGCCGAGGGCGTCAGCGACGATCTGGCGGGCGGAGGTGGTGTGACCGTCGTGGATCATGATCCCGGCCAGGTCGAGGCGTGCGGTTTCGGAGTCGGGGTCGGCTGTGAGGGCGATGGTGGCGGCGTGTTTCGCGGCGTCGAGGTCACCAGCCTGGAGGTGACCGGTGACGAGGATGTGGGCGACGTCGGTGACTGCGCAGATCATGTGGTGGTCGACGCGGTCTCCGTCGATGAGCCAGGTCCAGCCGGCGGGGCGGAGCTGGTCGAACGGTCGGCCGGTTACGAGCTGGAGCGCGGTTTCGAGGTCTGCGATGCCGTCTCGGCCGCGGGCGAGGCCGCTGGCTCGGAGGCGGCGGAACAGGTCGGCGTCGACGAGGAGGTCGTCGACGAGGTAGAGGCCCACTCCCCTGGCTCTGGCTTGGGGGGAGCTTTTCGCGTCGGGGAGGTGGGGGGTTCCGGTGGCGGGGTTGGTGCCGAGCCATAGGCGCAGGGTGGAGATGACGGTGCGGGCTCGTTCGATGGTGATGCCGAGGGCTGCGGCGACCTGGTCGCCGGTCACGCCGTGCGGGTGGAGGGCGAGGTAGGCCAGGGCTTCGGTGTAGTAGGCCTTCTGCTTGGCCAGCGGTTTGCCGTGGCAGCGGGCTGTGACGGGGCCGAGGAGGGACAGGCGGGGGTAGGGGCAGCGGGGGGAGAACCAGGCCCGCACCTGCGCATCAAGGTCCGGATCCCGGTCCTGCAGCGCCTCGGCGACCGGCTCCGGCACCCGCGGGGCGACGGCGATGAGGTCATCGGCGGTGACGGCGCCAGCTTCGATGTAGGCGTGGTCGGGTTCGGGGAGCAGCGACTCCACCGTGTCGGTGTCGTCGTTGTCTCGGTCGATGCGGTGCTCGGGGAGTAGGTTGCCGGTGACGTCCACGAGCTGATCGGCCGGCGCTGGGTGGGTGTCGTCGCAGGTGGCGGCGGCGAGGAGGTCGGCGCAGCCGGCGGCTTCGTCCTCGGTGAGGCCGACGGCGGTGAGCTCGAACCCGAAGCCGCGGATTCGTCCGGCTGGTGTTAGCGCCAGAGCCCCTCCACTCGGTGTGAGGGTGAGGAGGGCTGTGCCGGTGTGGTGGGGGTGGTTCGCGATGAGCGCGGCCAGCTGCTCGAGGTCCTCTGCTGGCTTGCCGGTGATGACGGCGGCCGCGGGCCAGGTTTCGTCGCCGGCCTGCACGGCGCGGGCCTCAGAGGCGGATACCGCGTTGTGGGCGGCGCGTGCGGCGTTCGTGGTGGCGATGGTGAGGATCTCGTCGAGGTCGGCGTCGAGGCGTTCGGGGGACATGCCGATGACTTGGGCGGCGGGGCCGTCGCAGGCGATCCGGACCCTGTCGGACCAGGGGTTGATGGCGAGTTCGGCGGCGAGGTAGCGGGTGAAGTCGGCGCTCATCACCGGATCCCCGGACACCGTGACGAGGCCGGCGTGTTCGAGGTTGAGGAGCACGACCCGGTCGGCGGTGTCGGCGCCGATGGTGACCAGCAGCGGCCAGGGGCACGGCCGGTCCTGGACCAGGTCCCCGACGGTCTCCACGGGGGCGGTGTTGGGCAGCAGCCACCCGTCCCGGTCCTGCTGCCAGGGGGCGGGGAGCTGGTCGGGGGTGTGCACGACGATCGAAGCGTCGCGGGCGACGACGGCGGCGGTGAGGGTGGTGTGGGGGTCGAGGCGGCGCAGCACCTGGTCGAGGCGGGCCACCAGGAGGCCGGAGAGGCTCGTGGCGAGCTGTGCGGTCTGCTCGATCGGGGCCACCACCGGGTCGGGGGTGGCGATCATCCGGCCGGGGCGGCGGGTGCGGAACTGCTCCCTGCGCCGCGCGCCGAGCAGGGTGGAGATCCCGACGCCGAGGAACGTGCCGGCGCCGAGGAGCCCGGCGACCTCCCACGCATACATCGGCACAGCGACGGTGTTGTCGGCGATGTCTGAGGCGGTGGCTTCTGCGCGGAGCGGGGTCACCGGCACCGCGGTCGCGGAGGAGGCCGCCTGGGGTGCGGCAGACGCGGCAGACGGCGTGGCGGAGGGCGTGACCGAGGGTGCTGTCGACGGGGTGGCGGCGGGTGGTGGCGTCTCGACGGGGGCGATGTCTTCGGCGGGGAGCAGGGCGGTGACGGCTTCACGTCGAGGAGTCTCCGGCTGCGTCTGGGGTGCCGGTTCGACTTCCGAGGCTCGGGCTGGTTGGCCGGGGAGGGTGAGGGTCCAGCCGACGTCGATCTGGTCGGGGTCCTGCAGGACGTGCCCGGTGGGCTGGGGGGTGCCTTTGTTGGCGTCGTAGAGCTCGGGCCACCGGGTGGGGTCGCCGAGGTGCTCCTCGGCGAGATCCCACAGGGTGTCGCCCTCGTCGACGACCACCGACTCCACTACTGGAGCTGGTGCGGTGGGTGGTTCGGGGCGGGGGTCCTGGCTGGGCAGCGCCACCGCCCCCGGCATTGCAGCGGCCGCCGGGACGGCGGCTGGGGGGATCTCTGGTTGGGTTGCGCCGGCGTTGAGGGGTGTGGCAATGAAGGCGGCGGCGGCCGCGACGACCAGTGCCCTGGCCAGGCCTTGCGGCATCGACGCGGCCGGCAGCCGCGGCGCTTTCACCCCGCGCAGCAACGCCACCGTCTCAATGAGGATGAGGATGGTGAGCCAGGCCCACAGCACCCACGCGGCGGCCCAGACCAGGACCAGCAGGAAGCGGCCGGAGTCGGGGGCCAGCAGCATCCCCGCGAGGCGGTCGAGGGAGGGAAGGAAGCCGGGGAGTTGTCCGAGTTGGATCAGCAGCCAGGGGGCGCCGGCGACGATCCCGGCGATGGCGAGGATGGCGGCGATGCTGCGGAGGGTGCGGGTCATTGTTCGGTTCCTCCGATGACGGATTTCACGGTCGCCGTTCCGGTCTCCGTGACGCGCAGGGTGGTGATGCCGATGATGGAGAGGAACTGGCAGTCGTAGGTCCCGGTGACGGTCACGGTGATGGTGTCGCCGCCGCTGATCGCCGTGGTGCCGGTGTAGGGGGAGGCGGCGACGTAGGTGTTGGCGGCCGCGATGGCGGTGTGCACATCGGGGCGGGCACGGCCGGAGTCGAGGGTCAGGTGCTGTCCGCCGGCCCGGGCTGCTTCGTCGGCGACGGCGCGCGCGTGCTGGGAGGCGCCGGCGTGGCCGGCGAAATCGATCCCGATGCCGATGGTCACGATGAACGCCACCATCGCGACCGACACCCACACCGACACCATCCCCCGCTCCCCACGCCGACGTCCATGCCCCTGAGAACCCCGACCGGGGCGGGTCAGCGCGTGACGGGGGTTCATCGTCTGCTCCGGTAGGTGTCGACCGGCGAGGATTTCGTGGCGGTGAGGGTGCGGGTGGAGGGGAAGCCGGGGAGGCCGACCTGGAGGTCGACGGTGCAGGTCACGGTCACCGACACAGTGGCCGGGGTCCCCAGGGGTGCGCGGAGGCCTGCGGCGTTCACGGCGACGTTGGAGGTGCGGCAGGTGGTGCCGGACTCGGTCAAGGTGGAGGCGGCCACAGCTCGTGCGGAGGCGGTGGCGGTGCCGGTGTCGCGTTCGAGGGAGGCGGCGCGGGCGGCCTGGGAGGCGGCCGAGTCCACCGTCATCTGCGCCAACGCTCCGGTGGCCAGCACGACCAGCAGACCCACCATTCCGAGCAGGACGGGCAGGATGATGGCGGTCTCGACGGCCACCATCATCCCCCGCTCACCATCACGCCTCATCGTCGTCAGCTTTCGGGGGTGACGACGTTGACGACCTGGACTTCGGCGATCCGCAGGGTGGCGGTGTCGGACAGCTGCGTGGTGATGGTGCCGCTCTGTCCGATGCCGGACCAGTTGACCACCCAGTGGGAGGTGGCGGTGATCGTGTACTCGCCATCCTTGGAGTACATGTGGCCGCAGTCGGGGGATGGTTCGTTGTGGACCCAGATGGAGCGCCAGGGTTTGCCTTGGCCGCAGGTGATGGTGGTGCCGTCGCCCATGTCCCACACGACCTTGTCGACCTGTCCGGTGGCGGAGACGGTGTAGCCGGCCTCCGACACCGATCGGGTGATGGGCCCCCACGTCGCCGGGGTCGGGTTCGACACCCACATCCACGAATTCCACCCGACGTAACCGAGATCCCGGGGTGCACGTTCGGCTTGTTCGGGGAAGGTGCCCATCCGGATCGCTGCGAGCTGCATCCGCTCCACCGCACGACGGGCGAGCTCCGCGGGATCCGGCGGAGCAGCCAACTGCGCCGCAGCCGCCCACAGGTCCCAGGTGTTACTCCACCCACCCTCAGTGCCGATCCGGCACTCGATGATCGTCCCGGTCGTGTTGCCCTCCCACACTGGGTCAGTCAACGGAGGCTGGTATGGCTTGACGCGGGCGTAACACTCGAGGTCGGGCCGCCAAACCAGACCCCACTGGGTGCAGGGCAACTCCGCACCACCACCGGTGAAGCAACCCGACGGCGCCGAACCCCCACCGCCAGCACTCCCCTGCCCGCGGCCCCCACCCCCCGATGAGCCGGGGACCTGAACAGTCACCACGATCGTTTTGTAGTCGTCGAGCACGGCGCCGCCGGTGCTTTCCGCCCTCGCCGGCGGAGCGTAGATCCCGAGCATCACTCCGAGGGTCAGCCCGAGCAACACCAAGCGCTTCAGCATGATTCGACTGCCTCGCTCTGACCGCCGGCGATCCGCCAGCTGTTGCCCACCTCGATGACGTCCCACCGGTAGGAGATGAGTCCTCTTTGGCCGGGTTCGAGGACCGAGTTACCTTCCGCATCGACGAGATCGCTCTGGCTGCTGTCGCCACAGACGTGGACTTCGATGGAACGAACTCCTTCAACCTCTGTCACTGGGCCCACGCTCTTGTAGGTGTAGGTGTTCTCGCCGACCTGGACGACGCCGTCGGTTCTGTAGTTGTTGATCAGCTGCGAAACGGCGGAGGTGAAGGTGCCGGTGGTGACGTCGGCGATCGGCTGGAACTCGGCACCGGGGTTGCTCCGCAGCTCGTTGAGGGCGCGGAAGTACTCCACGACGACGGCCTGGGCGGCTTCTTGTTCGGGTGAGAGGGTGCTGGTGGGCGACGGTGATGCGCTCGGTGAAGGTGTCGGTGACGGCGTGATCGAGGGTGTCGCGGCCGGTGTGCTGGCCGTCGGTGTCGGCGTCTCCGTCGGCTCGGGGGTGCAGGCACCGAGCAGGAGCAGTGCGGCCAGTGCTGCGGGTGCGAGTCGTGTGATCGTCATCTCTTCGTCTCCGTCAGGATGGGGTGAGTCGTTGGGTGGGTGAGGTGGCCGTGACCTGGATGGTGACGGGGAAGCCGGGGATGACTTGTAGGGCTGTGCCGGTGATGGTGACTGTGGTGAGTCGGGCGGCGCGGTGGGCGGTGACGTGGAGGTTGTCGATGGATCCGTTGTCGGCGGCTCGGGTGGCTGTGGTCTGCCCGTGGGGTCCGGTGGCGTTGAGGGCTGCTGCTGCTCTGGCTCCGTCTTGTGCTGCTGCCTGTGCTGTGGCGTGTGCCCAGGTGAGCATGGCCCACTGCATGGTCAGCCACAGGGAGCTGATGACGAGCGGGAAGAGGATGGTGGCCAGGACGGAGGAGCTGAGGCCCCGTTGGTCCTGGTCAGGAGGGGAGGTTGGCCTGCACATATGCGGTGATCGCGGAGATGATCAGGACGGCGATCCCGACGGCACCGGCCAGCAGGATCGCGTTCTCGGTTGACTGGGACAGACCGCGCTGATCCCTGACACGCGTGGTGTGGGTGTGGAGGGTGGCGGTGAGGTAGCTGTAGAGGGCAAGCATGGTGGGTTTCCTTTCGGTTGTTAGATCATGCGGAGGACTGCGGGGACGACCAGGGTGATCGCCAGGACGAGGACGAGCAGGGTGACGGGGATGGCGATGCGTTCCCCGTCGGCGTTGGCGCGGCTGATTTGTTGGTTGAGGGTGGCGTTGCGCATGGCGGCGCCGCGGGCGCGTAGTGAGGTGTAGATGCGGGTGCCGTCGGCGCCGGCCAGGCGCATGATGTCGGCCAGGTCGACCAGATCGGGCAGGTCGTAGTGGTGGCCCATGTCTGCCAGCGCGTCCCACGGGTTCTGGCCGGTGTATTGGGTGCGGCGCAGCACGGTGGCCAGGCGTTGGAATACCCAGGAGTCGCCGGTGTCGGCGGCGCGGAGCAAGGCTTCGGGAACGGTGGCGCCGGAGAGCCGCTCCAGGGCCACCATTTCCACGAACGCCACCAACGCGTAGCTGAACTCTTCGCGGGCCTTCCGGGCTTGGTCGCGGAGCTCGCTGTTGGGCAGGAACCACATGATCGCCGCGAACCCGATCGAGCCGAGGACGGGCACCGCGACAGGGACCGGGAGACCCAGCATCATCGTGGCGGCGCTGATCACGGGCACGACGAGGAGGCCGAGGATGCCGGAGATCAGTTTGGAGCCGTAGAACGCGGCCTTCGTGCGGCCCAGGAGAGCGAGGTCCTTCTCCGGTGCGGCGCCCCAGATGACCGCGGGAAGGTGGCGTTCGGCCCACCGGCCGAGCCGCACCTCCGAATCCACGCTCGGCCCGGTGGGGGTGTCGAGGGTGATGCGGGGTTGCAGGCGGCCGATGGCGTCCTTCAGATGGGTCGGGGCCGGCACGAGGCCGGCCACCAGCAGGACGAGGCCGGCGGTGATCGTGGCACCCGAGAGCATGGCCAGTTGCAGCGCGGTCATCGCACACCACCCCCCTGCTTCGCGGCAGCGTCAGGATTCGTGAACTGGGGGGTGACGCCGATGAAGCGTGGGAGGGGTTTGGCGGCGGAGATGCGGCCCATCCACACCAACGCCATCAGGTACAGGGACATGAACACGGTCAGCAGGACCTGCCCCAGCGGGGTGCGGTAGGGCTCGACGTAGCTGCCGGCCAGGAACAGGCCCCCGAGCAGCAGTGCGGAGATGATGGTGATCATGCGGGCGGCGGTGCGGGCCTTCTGCTGCTCGGTTTCGACCTGGCGGCGGGCCTTGACGTCCTCGTCGATCGATTCGGCCAGGCCCTGCATCGCGGACGCGACACCGGGGCCGCGGCGTTCCGCGGCGAGGATCAGGGTGGCGGCGAACAGGTCCCCGGTCGCATCATCCAACTCGTCAGCAAACAGGCGCAGCGCGGTGGCGGTGGCGACGTTCGCGCGGACCCGTGCCGCCAATCTGCCGACTTCGGGGGCCAGCGCGGCCGGCGCGGAGCGGGCGGCGTGCAGGATCGCCTGCTCCAGGCCGCGGCCGACGGTCAGGACGCCGCCGAGGGCGCGGGCGAAGTCCGCCAGCGCGTTGAGCCGCTCGATGCGGTTCGTCGCCCGACCGGTGACCATCTTGTAGATCATCACCGAGGCGGCCGGTGCGATGACCAGGGCGACGAGCCACCCGGTCACCACCGCGATCAGCGCCCCGGCGGCCAGCCCGGCGAGAGCGACGACCCGGACCTTCGACAGCCGGCGGCGCCGGACCCGCGGCGCCTTCGCGGGGGTGACGGGGTGGGGGGTCAGACCGTAGATCAGGCCGAGGATGCCCGCGACGATCAACGCACCCGACAGGGCAGCCAGGACAGTCATGCGCGGGTCCCCCGCTCGGCGTTGAAGCCAGCCAGGTCGAACCCGAACCGCTCCAGCATCCGGAACCGTGGTGGCAGGATCTGGGCGGTGGCGCGGTGGCTGCCGGGGTCGGCGGCGAAGATGGTGGTGGTGGCGTAGCCCTTGGCGTCCTCGCCGGGTTCGACGGCGATGATCTCGCTCACCCAGCGCCGTTTCCGCCACGTCCCGTCGGGCTGTTGGACGGATTCGACCTGGAGTTGGACGATCACGTCGATGTCCTCGGCGATCACGTTCAGCGCGTACTCGCGGGTGATGTTGGCGCCCTCCTGCGTCGCACAGGTCACCAGCTTCCGGATCGCACCCTCCGCCGTCCTCGCATGCGTGGTGGACATGGAGCCCGACCCGGACTGCATGCACTTGAACATGGTCACGATCTCCGAGCCGCGGACCTCCCCCACGATCGTGTACGACAGATTCGCCCGCAGGGAGTCCTCGAGGGCCTCGCGGACGGTGTACTCGCCGGCGCGGCGGCCGTTGAGTCCGATCTCCCCGGAGCCGGGGTTGGCCTGCCACTCGTGGACCACCTGATGATCCCCGGTGTCCTTCAAGTACAGCTCGTACTCGGTCTCGATGGTGCCGATCTGCACATGCGCCGGCAGCTCGTGCGCCAACGCCCGCAGCATCGTGGTCTTCCCCGTGCCCTGATCCCCCGACACGACCAGCGACATCCGCGCCTGCACCACCGCCGACAAGAACGACGCCGCCACCTGCGACAACGAACCCAACGCGACGAGCTCGTGGAGCCCTGCGTCAACGAGGCGGTTGCGGCGGATGATCACCGTCGGCCGCGACGTCACCCACGCAGAGGCGAACAGCCTCGCCCGGCCCGGCAGGGCCAGGTGCAGCTTCGTCGCCGCCTCGCTGAATTCCCTGGGTTTGGGCTGGTGGGCGGCCATGAACGTCAGGTACTCGATCAGCTGCTCATCGCTCGACGCGACCGGGGGCGCGGGGACCAGCTCGCCGTCGCTGTTTTCCACCAGCACGTTGTCGAAGCCGGAGATGATCACATTCTCCACCGCGTCATCGTCCAGATAGGGCTGCAGCCGGCCGAGGCGGAACACGGCGTCGAACAGGGCCTGCGCGAGCTGGTCCTGGTGGTCCAGGGTCCAGGTCAGCTGGCCGCGGACGGTGGAGGCGCGGGACTCCTCCTCCAGCACCGTCGCGATGATCTCCCTCCCGACGTCCTCACGCGTCGAGGGGTCAGGGTCGCGCTCCGACAGTTCCGCCGATACCCGTTCGCGGAGCGTGTCGACCAGGTCCCAGTCGATTTCCCCCGCCAGGCGGCGCTGGACCCGGGGGGCGAGCACCGGCCGCACCAGCTCGGGCTGCGCGTCGGGCGCCTGCTGGGCTTGGCGGCGTGGCTCCTCCGTGGTGAGCATGCGGAAGCTGCCGCGGGTCCGGCCCGCCGGCGGGGCAGGTTGGGTGAACAGGGCCAGGGTGCCGGGATCGATCTCGGCAGCGGCTTCGAGTGCGTCGCTCATGCGGAAACCCCCAGGGCGGTGATGGATGTGGTGTGGAGCTCCTCGCCGGTCTGCCGCAGGGCCTTGCGAAGCTTCAGGCCACGCTTCGGCTCCGGCTGACCGTGACTGAGGACGGCGGCCTCCTCCGGCGCCCACGGCAACGACACGCTGACCTCGCGTTTGATCACCGACGCGACGGCGTGGGCCGTGTAGGGCCGGTTCGGGCCGATCAGCAGCCCACGGACCGGGGCCTCCAAGGGCACCTCCGCGGCCGCCACCGCCGCCACCGCCGGCAGATCCGAGCGCATGACCAGCAGCAGCTCGTCGGCGGCACGCGCCAGCGGGGTCGCAACATGGGTGTGGCCGAGGCGGCCCAGATCGATCAGGACGTCGACGCCGAGCTGGGACAGCACCCGCAGCTGCGCCGCCAGCGCCGGCCACAGATCGCTGAGTCCGCCGGCCTGCGCGGCGCCGGCGGGCCCGGGGATCAGGGACGCGGTTTCCGACAGCCGCAGCGGCAACTCGCGGACCGCGGCCTCGAGTCCGCCCTGGCGGTGAGCCGACCAGAGCTCGACCAGGGTGCCGGGATGACCCACGGTGCCGCGGTAGTAGCCAGCCAGGATCGCCGACCCGCCCACGGGGTCGGCGTCGACCAACAGCACCTGGTTCGGCCACTCCAACGCCAAACCCAACGCGGTCGTGGTCACCCCAGGCGAACCCGCAGCGGAGGCCAGCGCGTAGACAGCCATCAGGTGTCCCGGCTGTCGAGGACCAGCGCCGCGCGACCCAACGCCGCCGCCGCCGCCGTCCGCGGCGCATCGGCTTCCGCGACATCCACCGACACCGAGACCTGGCCAGAAGCCTCGTCGCGGGCGGTAGCCACCACCACCGCGGGAATCACCACGTTGACGGTGCACTGGGGGGTGGTGGTGCCGTCGGGGGTGTCGATGGTGCCGGACTCCCCCGCCGCGCAGGCGTAGGCCGGTTCGGTCAGGATCACCCGCACCCGGTCCCCGACCTGCAATGGCACAGCCGGCTCCGCACCAGGCGGCAACGACAACCCCACCACCGTGCGACCCGACGACGGCACCATGACCTCGACCCCGGCGGTCGGGCCCACCAGGGAACCGGCCGCCACATCATGCGCGGCGCGTTTCCCCAACAGGGCAGGCAACTCGTCGGCGTCCAGGTAACTCAGCTGCTGGTTGGGGGCGATCTGAACGGTGGTGAACATCTCCGCGGTCATCACCTGCCCGCGGGCCACGGGGACACGGGCGGCGACCGCCTCGACGGTGGAGCCTGTCGACCAGAACACCAACGCTCCCCCGGCGGCGCCGAGCAGGATCAGCAACCCCGCTAACACCGCGAACAGCGGCCGCCGCTGAGTCCGGGCGGCCGGCGCCGCCACGATCGGCGGCCTCGCAGCGGTGGGTTCGTCTCCTGTTGGAGCCATAGTCATGGTCACACTCTCTATCAACCCGGGCACAGTGGTCCCATAGCGTGAACCTACCCTCAACGTATCTGTATAACTAGTGACTTATGGTCACTTCAAGGGAGGGTGTGGACTCCGTAGAGCTCGGCCAGCCGCTGCGCGTGCTTGGCCCGCGGCCTGTGAGCCCCCGACTCCCACCGCCGCACCGTGCCAGCAGCCACCCCCAGCTCCGCAGCCACGTCGTCAGGAGTCAAACCACGCCGCAGTCTAAGAGACCGCAGGGTCACCACCCCCGCCTCCTCCAGCTCGATCCCAAGCAGTGAACAGATCGTCGCCCAGGTCGCCGGATGAGGCGTCGAGCGGCCGTGCTCCCACGCCGCGACCCGGGTGCCGTCAGCGACACCCACCCGCTGAGCCAGCTGGGCCTGGGTGAGACCCGCGGCCAGCCGTGCCTCACGGAGCCGCTCTGCCACTGACATGCCCACAGGATAGGGGCCCGCCTCACCGCGACACCCCCCGCACACCAGGGGCGGGCCGACCACCCCGATGCTCCGGCCTCACCGCCACCGACCCCGCGCTCTGCCCCGACTGCAGCACCTGCGCCAGGAGCCGCAACGTCACCGGACCCCGCGCCACCGACGTCGATGTCGATGTCGACGAGGGCTGATCCTCCTGCCCGGCGAGGTAGCGGGCCGCAAGAAGCCGGGTCCCCTCGCGTTCATCCCGATGGACAGTCGACACCGACGATCCCGTCTCCTCCCCCACCGCAGCCAACGTCTTACGCTGTCCAGCCAGCCCCAGACGACCCGCCATCACCTCACTCAGCCGACCCGGCAGCCCCTCAACCAACTGCGCCACCAGCTCGCGCTCCTCCCTGAGCAGCACCAGCTCCTCGGGTGACTCACTGACCGGGCCCACCGTGCGGTCCTGCCCGCTGGCGAAGTCCCCGATCCGTTCACTGACCACCTCTCGGCTCTGTAACCGTCGGCGGTTGTGGTCCCAGAACTCGTAGCCGGCCTCCCGGTACGCGAACGACCCCCACGACGCGCGACGAGGGTCCCACCGGTCCACGATCACCGCCATCCGCAGCGACGCCTCCGCGACATATTCATCACGCGCATGGGCCAGAGCAGGTGGGATCTTCCTGCTCCAATGCTTGGCAGCCGCTACACCCGACGCGACGATCGCCGCCCGCGCCAACCGGCCCCGCTCCAACAGCGCATCCAACTCGCTCGGCGACGCGTCTGCTACCAGGGCCTGGGCCTCCGCGACACCTGACCTGGCCGCCGCAGCGATCACCCCAGCGTCACGTTGCCCCGCGAGCTCGACCAGAGCCGCGTGATCCTCGATCCTCGGCCTCTCCGGGTCCGGCGACGCACTCCTCGGCTCTGCCACCCGCTGCGTCGGACTCGTGTCCGCGGTGAACTGCACCGCCGGCCCCACTCGAGACACCACCGGCGCCCTCACAGGCGGTTCTGGTTCACTGACCCGACGAGGCTGGACTACGGCGGCCAGATCACTGCGCTGCTCCAACGTCACCGCAGCAGCCACCAGACCAGACTCCACCCGCATATCAGCAGGCGTCACCGCCAACGCGGCCGCCAGATTCCCTCCGAAGCCGGTGATCAGGAGACTGTGGATCACGTCCACGCCCCCCGGTCCCCTGGCCGCCCTCTGGAGCTCGGTAGCGACGGCATCCAACCGTCCGACCTCGGTCTGGCGCGGCAGCATCCGCAGCCACGCGTCATGGGCGTCACTCCAGGCGTTCCGGCTGTCCACCATGGCAGCGAGAAGCCGTTCATGGCCGACGCCGTCGGCGACCTCCAGACCGTTCATCAGCTCCACGGCTGAGGTCAGCAGCGACCGCTGCACCCTTGCTACGGCCAGAGCCTCTTCCGGTGACATGGCTGCGGAAGATCCTGCCACCGCTTGTGACCATCGCCGCAGCGCATCCTCGAAGCTCCCTGTCGGAGGCAGGGACCCGAGCAGACTGCGCTCGATGCCTGCCAGCAGCAACCGGTTCGCTGGATCGGCCTCCCGTGATGCTGCGCGCGTCACGTAGATCGCCACCAGGCGAAGCTCCTGCCGTTCTGTCTTGGCCAACGGCTCGTCGATGCTCTGGCTTAGGCCCATCGCCGTCACCATCCGCGCCCCCTCACCCACCGCCCCTGTAGCCAGCAGCGGAGCAAGAGCGGACGCTTGACGCATTGCTGGATCGGTCCCACGAAGGATCAGGTCGCATCGACGCACCACCATGGCCCACACAGCCAAGGGCAGCGCGCCGTCGTTCAGTGCACCGGCCGCCACCCGGGTGGCGGTCTGGAACCTGGCCATGTCAGGCCTTGTTCAGCTCGTAGTTGACGTCCGACAGCAGTAGCACCAGCTGCAGCGCCTCGGCAGTGAGTTGAGCAGGGTCCCACGCTGCCGAGAGGCGGGCGGCTCGGCCGATGCACTCCCCCACCGTGGACTCGACGTTGACCGGCACCGGCTCGGAGCCGACCGCCAACGCCACCGCCATCGCCCGGCAGGCGACGATGTCGAGACCAGTCAGACCCGAAACGGCTTCGTCATGAACCATGAGGTTGCACGCTTCGTCGACCAGGACGAGCACCTCGTATGAGCCATCAATCATCTTCACCCTCCATGTCAGGCACCTGCACTCTTGATCGCAAGCGGCAGGCGATCTTTCCCAGCTGTCCACAGGGGCCGTGGGTTGCGGGCCCTAGACATATGAACCCGTGATGGACAGGAGCAGCGCGTGACATGTTCTTCGGAAGATGCTGGCAGTGGCGCCCCCGGCGGGCACGCCCATGGACGCCTGCGGCTACTGGACTCGTCGTCCCCGAGGCAGTTCCTCCCCTGGGGCCAGACTTGGCCACGGTTCGCCGTTGTTGTGCGCTCGTTCGAGCTCGGCCAGGCCGTCCATGATGAGTTTCGCAGCCAGGGCCGAGAATCCATCGATCCCGTCCGCGCGGAGCTCGTTCGGGATGAACTTAGCGGCACCACGGAGACGAGCAGCATCCTCGGCGTCGATGTAGAACCCGAGCTTGACCTTCCGCCTGCTCGGGGAGCTCGTCACCGGAGGCTGGATCGGGGTCTCTATCGAAGCTGGCTGGTGTGCGCGTTGCTGGCCGACCTCCGGGGCAGGCACCGAGTTGGATGCCCCTGTGGTCCGGTTCTTACGCATCAGTCGGGAGTTCCCCTGGGGAGGGGCGACCTTCGGTGCTAGTCCGCCCAGCGTCCGGCGCGGTGCGTCGCTACTCATCACACTGCCTCCCCCGCGGCCACGGTCTCTCGCGCTTCGCTCGCGGTGATCCGCGCGATGACCTCTTCGCCAAGCGCTTGGAAGTCTTCTGCCAACCCGACAGCGCTCCTGGAGCGTGGGCCGTCGTGCTGGACATGGTCCCTCCGGACTTCCCACCACTTGGGTGCAGACAGGACCGCCTCCTCTAGCTCAAAGGCCAGCAGACCCCGCTCGCGGCTCTCTTGCGCCGCAGCCTCGGCATGCCTGATCGAGGTGGTGAAGATCGGCGCCTCATCCCCCAGATCTTCCGCAATCGCCGCCCGGGCTGTCTCGGAGACGCGCTTGGCGGAGCGGTTCACACCGAACAGCACGACACCGAGAAGGTCGAGGTCGGGGTTCAGACCAACCACGGCGTCGAGCCGCCTCGCGACATCGCGCAGGCCCTTGCGGGAAGACGCGTCTGTCTTGACCGGGATGAGTGCCCAGCGCGCTGCGGCGAGCGCAGCCTGTTGGAGCGTCTCCTGGCCAGGCGGGCAGTCGATGAGGATCAGGTCGTAGCCATCGGCCAGTGGCGTCAGGACCGAGGCGAGCGCCAGCTTCGCAGCGGTCGGATCCTTCTGGGCCTTCATCGTCAGGCCGGCGGCCGCCATATCGAGATGGGGTCCACCGATCAACACATCGAGGTTCTCGCGCACCCCATCAACGGGCGTCGCGCCACCGGAGAAGGCGAGCGCCTGGGCAAGGGCCAGCCCGTCATCGTTGATCTCTCCATGGGTGTAACCAAGCTCCTCCGCCAGGTTGCCCTGCGGATCCATATCGACAAGGAGAACTCGGTAGCCGCTCGAGGCCAGCATCCCGCCGATGTTGGCGCTGATCGTCGTCTTGCCGACACCCCCCTTTCCGTTGACCACCGCCACAACACGTTCCAACCCAGCAACCATGAGATCCCCTCGTCATTGGTGCCATTAGTTCCAATGGCCCTGTTGGTTCTCATCACCCTAATGGAACCAAGACCCAAGACTCGACAGGACACGCGCAGTCCGCGTTAGTTCCAATTCCTCTAATAGATCTGGCCTGAGGTCGCCTCGCCACGTCTACAACTCTTCTGCCGAGACCTATTGGTTCCTTTAGTGCCATTAGCTCTCTTACCCCCTTTTACCTTCTTGAGCGCCGTCCCCCTCGACGCGCCGTCTCACTGCGCGCGGGCCTCGGTGTCATTAGTTCTATCCCTATTGCTTCCAATTCTTCTAATGTCGCTTTTAGTCCTGATGGCTCACGTCCACCGGACAACCAGATGCTGCCGCGTGGTGCTCCGCACCACTTGCCGACGAGACTGTGGAGGAGTTCGCTGATCGCGAGTGTTGGAGGAGTCGCGGGTTCTGGTGGCTGTGCACGTGGTCAGGCCGCGAGGAGCAGCTGGAGGCGTGCTTGTCGGAAGGTGGCTCGGCCGTCGGGTCGTCGTGGGTATTTGCCCCATTGGCTCCAGGGACCCTTGTCGCCGAGTGCCGGTTGATGGCGGTGTCGTTCTCTGGTGCGTTGGAGTTCCACGATCCACCAGCGCCACATGGCTTGTTCGACGCTGTAGGTGAGTTCACGCCTGGCGAGGGTTCCGTGGACGCCTCGGGCTTGGGCGAGGGCGTCGAGGTCCGCGTGGGGGTGGAGGAGGCCGGCGTCTGCGAGGTCCTGGAGAGCGTCGGCTTGGGGTGGGGGAGTGTCGTCCCGGCGGGCGTAGGTGTTTCCTACTTCGACGCCAAGTCCCCGTCGGGTGAACAGGTCGTGTCGGGCCGCCTCTTGGCGGGCGGTGAGGGTGGTGCGGAGGCGGTCGCGGGTGGTGCCTGTGGCCGGGGGTGGGGTGCGCGGTGGGACCGCTTGTGACCGAAGAGACTCCAGGGTGCTGTGGATATCTCGTTTGGGGTCGATGGTCCAGGTGGCGGCGTGGGTGCCGGCGGCGTGGGTGACGAGTTGGATCCAGCCGTCTGCTTGGAGGCGGTGGAGCGCCAGGCGGGTGTTTTCTCGGGAGATGCCGGTGCGGAGGGCGAGGTGGCGGATGGAGGCGTCGACGTCGGGGGTGACGGCGTCGAGGGCGATCAGGTGGAGGGCGTCGAGGACGCGGCGGTCGGTGGCGCCGTGGGGGCCGCTCCAGCGGGTGGGGGAGGCGTCGGCGCGCTGCTGCCTGCGCTCCACGTCAACGGCAAGTGCCTCGGCGCGGGTGAGGAAGGTGTGGTCGGAGCCGTGCCGGTCGCCGGTGGTGGCCACGACCGACACAGCGCGGCGCCATTGCCTGGTCAGGGTCGCGATCGGGGAGTGGGGGCCGGCGGTGGGGCGGGGGGTGCGGTGGCCGGTGTGGGGGTCGCGGAGGGTGCGGACGTGTTCCAGGCCGGGGGAGTGCAGCACGGCGATCACGTCGTCGAAGCGTCGGCGGGCACGTGCCATGGACAGCAGGATCGTGAACAGGTGGGAGGAGGCGTCGACGGGGTACTGCCCGACCGCGGCCGACACCGCCGCCGGCAGGGGCCGGAGGGCGCCGGCCAGGTAGGGGTGGCCGTGGGAGTCGCGGGGGAGTCCCGCCACGACGTCGTCGTCGAGGCGAGTCAACGCGGGGAGTGCGGCGACGTCTTCGGCGACCAGGTCCGCCAGCCGGTGGAGGTCCTCGGCGGTGGTGGAGGCGCGGGTCAGGGCCTGCGGGTCGCCGGTCATGATCCGGGAGGTGCCGCCGGAGGCGTGGGGGGCGCCTGGGGGGCGGACGCATCCGGTGACCAGGTTCCCCAGCGGGGCACGGTCCAGGCTCGGGCAGGCCACCTTCACCCGATCGGTGACCGCATGCACCACCGACGCCGGTACACCCTCGTACAGGGCCAGCCAGATGTGCCAACCCTGGCCGATACCGCCCGAGGCACACACCAGGTACTCGATGCCCACCTGATCCAGCCAGCCAGTGATCCTGTCCCTGTCCACGACAGCCTGCCGGGCCGCGGCCTCGGTCTTGCCATCCAGGTCGAACGCGACCAGATGGAACAAGCCGTCGGTGTCTGTGAGATGGACCGCCCACGGGGCCTCCGGAGCCGACCCATCGATCGACGCCCGCCCGATGTACTGCGAGGAGAACCCGCCGCCGGCGTCGGGGAGCTGGATCCGCAGCGAGTCACGGGGCGAGATCGCCACCGCGAGGTCCCACGCCGCGACACGCGACACGCCGACCCCACGGGGGTAGGCAGAAACGACTTCACTGTCTATACTCAACGGCAAGACCTCCTCTCGGTCCTGGTAAGGCAAAAGTGGTTTCGAGGGAAAAGTCCTCCGGCAAGAGTTCGCAGCTCGAGCCTCACAACTTGACTTGTACGAGCCCCGTTGGCGCGGGGCTCGTAGTCATTTCAGGGGGTCACCCGGTCATCGGCAGGGTCTCCTCGGGTTGGTGGGGATACTCCTCGGCCGGCCACCACGTCGGCACGCCGTTGGCGTCTAGGGGCACGTTCTCAATCAGACGCTGAACGAACAGCGACCTCGATGCGCCGGCAGCCGCCGCCAACGCCGACAGGCGATGGTTGGCAGCGGAATCGACAAGCACACCAATCTGGATCGGGTCCACCATGGACTTCCGCGGGCGACGAGGAGCACTCATGGGAATCACACTAGTGTCATTCGCTTACATGTAAACGGGATCGCGGCGTGACACGCCCAAGACTTTCGTCTACCACAGCGGGAGTTGGACGCCGTGGCGGTGGGGGAGTGAGGCCAGGTGCCGCGCCGCGGCGCCTGTGTCGAGCAGCAGCAGGTTGCGCATCACCAGGCTCCGGTCGAACGAGGACGACGGGCCGATGTAGTTGCCCGCCGACACCGCACCCCTCGCGATCCAGTCGATCTGGTTCCGCGTCCTCGTCGACGCCACCACATGCCCTGGCCCGATCCGCTGACACAGAGGGTTGTCACACTCATGCGCCAGCACCTCCACACCCACCAACGCGTCGAAGCCCTCCGCCAACGCGAACGCGAACCGGTGTGCGACCACCGCGCGGCGAGGACCCAGCCAGAACCGGCCGTGGCCGGCATTGCGGCTGATCGCCCCCGCCCACCACAGACAGTCACTTCCCGGCAGCACCCGCAGCTTCGCCCTGAACCGGCCAACCAGCACTTCCGAAGCCAGATCCTCCGCGGTCAAGGACACGACCCACCCCCTCGCTCAGATGCCCGGCGCTAAGGACGCGGGGTCGGGGGAGGGCGCGGGATCGTGGTGGTGGTGATGCTGCAAGCGTCGGAGCCGGTTGGCCTCGCGGAGCTCCAGCCCACACAACGCGGCGGCCTCCTGCACCGACAGATCCTGGGTCAGGGCGTGCAGGGCCTGACCGATCCGGCGCTCCGTGTCCTCCACGACCTGCTGCCGCTCCACCGCAGCCGCCGTCGCCACCAACGCATGCTCCCGGATCCTGGCCTCGCGCGCTGCAGCCTCCTCACGGCGCCGCAGCAGCTGCTCCTGCACCAGCCGGCGTGCCTCCAGACGTGGATTCTGTGCCATCACTCATCGCCTTCCTCGTCGCGGGGCGCATTCCGGGCCCCATCGAATAGGAAGAACCCGCACCCAACACCATCACAGCGGACTGACAATCCCTCTTCTTCGAGCTATCGGGAGCACGAACTGGTTCGGTGGGTAGCATCCGAGAATGGTCACTGTTGATCGCGCACCGTCCGGGCGGCGCTTGGTGGTGGGGCTCGTGGGCTGTGTGAAGTCCAAGCTCCCAAGGCCAGCCCCGGCGCAGGAGCTGTACACCTCGGCCCTGTTCGAGGGCAGGAGACGGTGGGTCGAGCAGACCTGTGACCGCTGGTTCATCCTGTCGGCACTGCATGGCCTGGTATCCCCGGATGAGGTGCTTGAGCCCTACGACCAGGCGCTGAGCTCCGCGTCATCCCGAGCACGCCTAGCGTGGAGCGACCAGGTGCTCCACCAACTCCGGGACACGCTGGGGCAGGATATGCAGGGACTCTATTTCGAGATTCATGCCGGATCCCCTTACCGCGATCACGGGTTGATTGCAGGCCTCACCGCCGGCGGCGCCACGGTCACCGTTCCTGCTGCGGGACTGTCTCTCGGACAACAGCTCGCCTTCTACGCAACCAACCCCAGGCCACTCTCCATCCCTGGCCCCCGCGGTTCGTCAACTCATCGCGACCCTGCAGGACCGAAGCACAGAGCCCAGCCGGATGCGTCGGTGAGCGAAGCGCGCGGCAAGTATGCGCCGTTGGCCGACCGGCTGGCGATGGCGACGTCCCCGTTGACCATGAGTTTCTCCGACGTGGAGGAGATCCTCGGCGGGCCCCTTCCTGCCTCTGCCCGCAAGCATCGACCGTGGTGGGCCAACGACGCGTCACACACGCAGGCCGGCAGTTGGCTCAGCGGGGGCTGGCAGGTGACCGCGGTCGATATCTCGGCCAGGCGGGTCACGTACGCGAAGGTACGCCCGTGACCAGCGCCGACGACCTTGACCAGCTGTACCTGCTGCTCGATGAACTGTCCGTTCGCCTCGGCGGGCCACGACTGCTGAGCCAATGTCATGGCCGCATGCCCTGGCCACCGCGAGGCGTCTACTTCTTCTTTGAAGACGGAGAGGTCCGCAGGGACGGCACACCACGCGTGGTTCGTGTCGGAACACACGGGCTCAAGGCAGGCTCCGACCGGGAGCTGTGGCAACGCCTCTCCGATCATCGCGGCACGGTCGGCGGCCAGTTCCCCGGCGGCGGGGACCATCGCGGCTCGGTCTTCCGGCGCCACGTGGGTGCAGCAATGCTCCGCCGCGAAGAGAGGCTCGCCACCGACCCAGCCCAATCCACCTGGGGCATTGGGTCAACTGCTCCACCCCCCGTGAAGGTTCTCGAGGCCGCACACGAACAGCGCGTCAGCGCCCACATCAGAGCCATGCCCTTCCTGTGGCTCCCTATCGATGACCCTCCCGGACGCACCAGCGACCGGGGCCGCATCGAGAGAGGCGCCATCGCGCTGCTCAGCGCCTTGAGCAACCCGCACGCGGACACTCCCTCACCGACCTGGCTCGGAAACCACAGTCCCAGCTGGAGAGTAGCCGGATCTGGCCTGTGGAACGACAACCACGTCCGCCAGACGCCCGACCCCGTGGTCCTTGACCTGATCCACCAGTGGGTGCATCGGGTTTAGCTCTGCCTGCTCCTCAGCAAGGCGGAAGACCTCCACCGCGGCCAACTCAGCGGGAAGGGCGAACTCCCAGGACAGCGGCATCCCGTTCCTGGCCGACCGACCGCGTCGTGGGTGAGGTCTGCCGCGACTAGTGGTCATCTTCGTTAGTTCGTCGGGGGTCATGCGGCGTGGCGGTGTTCGGCGTGTGGGTCGTGGTCGTTGAGTCGTTTGAGGAAGTTGTTGAGGTCGTGGCGGGTGTAGGTCCAGTCGAAGGGCTGGGCGGTGGTGTTGTACCTGTGTTGGAAGGCCAGGATTCGGGTGGCGAGTTCGTCGAGGTCTTCGAAGTCGGCGGGGCTGATGGCTTTTCGTTGCAGGATCGAGAAGTAGATCTCGACCTGGTTGAGCCAGGAGGCATGCACGGGGAGGTGGACCAGGGTGGCGGTGGGCCAGGCGTGGTCCATCCGCTCGACGGATCGCCAGCCGTGGTGGGAGGAGCCGTTGTCGACGACCCAGAACACGCGGCGGGCCGAGGCGTAGGGTTCGCTTGTCATCACGTGGTTGACCAGGGTCATGAACGGGTCGATGCCGGTCTTGGGGGCGATGGTTCCGATCACGTGGGCGCGGTGGACGTCGTAGGCGGCGAAGTAGGCCAGGGTGCCGCCGCGGCGGTACTCGAACTCGACCCTGCGGGTCCTGCCGGGGCCGGTGGGTAGTCCTGGGTGGCGGCGTTGCAGGGCTTGTAGCTGTGACTTTTCGTCGGCGCTGATCACGTACTCGTCGGCTCCGAGTGCTGCGCCTTCCCAGTGTCGGTCGTAGAGGTCGAGGACCCGGGCGGCTTTGGGGGCGAAGTCGGGATCGCGGGGGAAGATCCAGGACCGGTGCTGCCAGGGTTTGATCGCATCGTTGGCCAGCCAGCGCCGGACCGTGCTCGGGCTGATCGCCTCGACCATGCCCTGGGTCGCGGCTTCGGCGGCCAGTTCGGCGCTGGACCAGCGCGCCAACGGCGCCTGGCTGTGGGCCGGTGGGGTGCAGGCCAGCGCCTTGATCTGGGCGACCTGGACCCGGGTGAACAGTGGCGGTCGCCCCGATCGGGGCAGGTCCTTCAACCCTGCCAGGCCGTGTTCGGCGTAGCGTTTGCGCCACTTGCGGACCGTGTCGACATGCACGTGGAGGTCGGCGGCGATCGTGGCGTTCGGGTGAGCCTGGGCAGCAGCCAGGACGATACGGGCACGGATGACCTGGCGGTGCTCGCCACGGGCGGAGGTGGCTCGACGGGTCAAGACGGTGAGGTCGGCGGCGGTGGGCACGATGACAAACGGGGAAGACGTCACCATGGCTTCCTTTGTCCCCCTGAGTGGCGACTCGGCGGTGGCGACACGCCGCAGGAACCCCGCGGCGGGTCCACGATGGGGTCATGGTAAAGATCCCGGAATCGACGAAGGACTCGCTGGAGTACCGGCTGGCCGCCCGAGCCCGGGAACACTGGCCCGCCCTGGGCCGCGTCACAGTCCGTTTCCGGGCGGGGTTCGCCTACGTCGACGGTGTCTTCCCTGACGGGGAGATCCTCAAGCTGTGCCGGCTGCGCTACGTCGGCTACGCCAACCAGTGGCGTTTCGCGATCTACCGGGCCAGCCACGACGACTACGAGGACTCATTCCTGCCCACCGGCGCCATGGCCGGCCCCGCCGAAGACGCTCTCGACACCGCCTGCGGTCTCTACCTCGGCGACCCCACCGCCTGGACCTAAACCCCCGACGAACTAACGAAGATGACCACTAGTTCGTTAGACCCGGTGTGTCGGGCTGGGCCGCAATCTCCGCCTCGTGTCAGAGCGCCATTTCGAGCACCGCCGCCTCGCGCTGGAGATCTCGGCTAGCCGCGGCTAACCGGGGCAGGCCGAGACGGCGGAAATGTCGCGGATTTCGGCTAGTTGTACGGGGATGGGCCGTTCTTCCCCTGCGACAGAGAACAAGACTGCGCCGGCGTGGGTGGTGAGCAGATCGCCACACAGGATCTTGGTCTTGGCCTGGTGCTCGTATGTGACGGTGACCGGGGCCGACGAGGCGGGTTGGGGTGCGAGCAGCCAGAGAGCGCTGCCCAAGAGGAAGAGGATGAGGCCCGCAACCGTTGCCCAGCGGGAGTATGACAGCAGGCGCGCGCCAGTTTCAGCTACCGAGGCCTGGTATCCAGGCACGCTGCCGTGCTCGCCAATGATCTTCTGGTAGTCGAGGGTGGCGATGGGAGGGGCCTCGGCCGCGAGGGCGCACCACAGAGAGATCATCACGGCCACTGCGGCCGCGACCACGCAACCGATCACCCAGAAACGCCAAGGCTCGGCGAGGCTCCCCGCATCCTGGCCGCTGATGAACAGGAGTCCGGTGAGTGCGGTGAAGAGGCCAGCGGTGCCGGCGCGCCACTTGCCAGCGCTGTCAGCGACAGAGGCATTGGACCGTCGCCCAAGCTCGCCCCATAGGCGAAGATCTTCTGCGGCGCCGGCATGGGGGCCCTTGGTGGGGAGTCGGTGGGCAAGCTCGGCGACATCCGGGTTGTCACTCACGATGTGATCCTTCGTTTCGGGCGGCATTCGACGCTGAAAGCAATACCGCATCCGGTCTTGACCTCCTCGGACCGACCCGCATGCGGGAGTCTGCAACTGCAGCGAACTTCGGCTGTCTCCCACTCGACAACCGGTTCCGGTGGCATCGGAGGAGACACAACGAGCCCACCGAGACCTCCGCCGGCGGTGGGGGCTTGAACCTTGTCGGTGTGGTCGAAGTCGACATCGTGCTTGCAGTTCGGGCACATACCGGAGGCCGTCACGCGCCGCTGATGACCGCGCCGTTCAATGGTGACGGCAAGGAGGCGTTTTTGGATTAGGTCGAACGCGTCGACGGTCCACCGATAGTCCTCGGCACCCGTAACGACGTACGGGGAGTTGGTGACTGAGTCAGATTCGTCGTTGGTCATGAGTGTCTCCTAGCTGCTCAGCGGGTCAAGACCGTGAGAGGCGCCCATCTTGAAAGATATCCGCACCGGTACTCGTCTCGGCGCAGCCAACGGCGCGTGGCTTCTTGTAGTGCCTCCGGCATCGGTAGCCGCAGGGCGGCGTCAAGGAAGAAGTTGACGAACGAGCTGCTGGGCACGTCGTCGCGTAGCTCCGACGTTGTCGCCGCCACAGCGGCGCAGCCACGAGCCAGCGCCAGCGTGGCCACAGACAGGGGGTCTCCGGGCACGCGACCTGGCCCTGTGGCGCCCCAGCACGAAATGAGCGCCAGGAGCGGCGGTGGTTGCGCGTCAAGTAGGTCGACGGGTACCAGTCGAGTGCCAGCACCGAGTTCAATGAAATGAATGAGCCCTTCCACGGGGTGGCCGTGGGCCACGATGACGACGAGGTCGTGCTCACCACTCCTGAGGACAGCCTGACGCGCCTGGGTCGCATCGGCGAGCTGCCGGACGATCACCTTCCCGCGGGATCCGAGGAGGGAAGGGAGTTGATGGTGGGTGACCAGTGGGGACCGCCACCACGTCACAGATGCTGGAGCGTCCGGCAGCGGGTCGATGGACAGCATCTCCAGCGACGGCGCCCTGCGAACTGCAAACACCTCACCCATGAACCGACCGTCGGGGTGCCGCACCGCTGACCACGGCACTGCCCAAAGTTCGTCAGCAGGTACGAGCGTCACTCTGGCGTCGTCCGGTAGATGGTCGAGCACCGGCGGCGGCAGTAACTCGTGGAGGGCTTCCAGAGAGTCCGGGGTTGCATCCAGAGCCAGACCTTCCCGGTCCAGTTGCTCGACGATGGCCAGACAGTCGCTCGAGATGTCGTGTAGGCCGAACTTAGGGACTGGGTCAGTTGGATCAATCAGAAGCCAGGCGACGGTCTCCAGACGTCGCAGCAGGACCAGCATGAGCACTGGCTCATTGCGACGTTGGATGATGTCCCACAGGTGTCCCGGGTCCACTTCATTAAACGGGACAAATGCCTGCGCCAGCTCACGGTCCAAGTTGTTGCCGGCCATACCCTGAAGAGTCGACCCCAGCACGTCTGACCCCAGCCGCAGCATGGAATCCACAAAGGGATCGATGCCCGTCACCCGCGGGAACACCCTGCTACCGCGTGCAGCAATCTGGGCCGAGAAGCGCGACTTGATCGCGACTGGGGTGGTTCGGTGTGCCAGACCCGACAGCCGACGGCCTGTGACGGCTTCAAAGACCTGGATGAAGACATCCAGACGGCCATGAAGAAGACCATCGGCGAGGGCTAGCTCATGGAACTGCCCGAAACGCTGAAAGTACTCGCCCTGATCAGCGTGAACGATCTGCGCGGCGCGATGTCGCTCGATGCAAGCCACTGCCACAAGCCGCTCAGCGAGTTGCGTGTCCACATCTGCGCTGCGTTCCGCGCACGCGGCAAGTCCTCCATGGCTTGAGGCGGCGCTGACAAGGTCATTGAGCTGCTCGTATGCCTCCGCCGCCGCGCGATAGAAGTCGGATGCGGTCGCCCATTCCAGCTCATCGAAGAAGAGTCCACCCAACCCGTTGAGAGCATGTGCCGCACCTCTCGGGTAACCCGGGCCGGAAGTGGTGAGCGCCTCGAGGAAGTGGTCATAGGCAGCCGCTGGCTCTCCGAGAACGACCTCAACCTCAGCCAGTCCGTCCAAGGCGTTGACCGCAGCGACGCTACCGGCACCCGCGGCTACCAAGGACTGCACGTAGGCCTCGCGCGCGTCCTCGGGATGGCCGAACCGGCGGGATGTCTCAGCTATCTGAAGGAAGGTGTTGGCACGTCCTGGCTCAGAACGCAGCCCGTCATAGAGCTGAAGAGCCCGACGAAAGGGCTCGTGAGCCTTCTCCGGCTGGCGTAGACGGGCATACGCCTCGCCCACCCCCAGCAGCGCGTTCGCCTCGTCGAGGCGCCAGTCGCCCAAGTTCGCGTACTCGCTCGCCATAATGAACTGTCTGGCTGCACGGGCGCTTGACCCGACCCGCATCAACAAGTAGCCCAGGGGGATGGCCACCCGCACCTGTGCATACCTGTGTTCGATGTGCCCAGCCAGACGGGAGGCTCGCTGGTAGTGGTCGATCGCTGCACCGATGTCATCGGCTTGACGGGCTGCATCACCAAGGCCGGTCTCGGCATCGATGAGCGGCTGCGGATGGAGCCCCACGACGTGCAGCGAGGCCAGCAAATTGTAGGCCGCTCTGGCAAGGTCAGGGCGGTTCGCCGAGAGCAACTCATCGCCCTCCACCGCCCGGCTGAGCTGAGCCAACCAGAGCTCGCGGGGCACTTGGAAGGCTGCCGAGGTCAACCCGCTGCGCGTGGAGGCCAAGATGGCCTCATACCGCGTTCGCAACGCGACATTGCCCGGAACAGGCACCGCGGACCGCAATTCTTCAACCACGACCGGGTTTGGACAGGCCAACCACGCAGCGTGGAGGACGAGCTCAGCCTCCACATGCGCGTTGCCCAAGTCCACACCCGAATCATCCCAGGAGATCGCCGTCATTCTCTGCTGCTGTTGTTGGCCCAGGCACGCAGACCGCTCGACCGAGCCTGGCTAGCTAGTTAGTTAGGCCCAGCGGTTGCGGGTCATCACTTCGCGGAGCTGAGCGTAGGCCCTGTCCAGTTCGGCGGAGCTGCCGAAGTAGGCCAACCAGGGCCATCTGTCATCAGGACGGTTGCCCAACTCCTTGAAGCGGGTCTCCAGCTGAGGAGCATCTGAGCGGTTCCACCCGAAGGCACGGTCACCCATCCACTCACCCTGAAGGGGATACGTGCCTTGCTTGATATGGATGAGTGCAAGACGGTACTCGTAGGAACTGAACAGAGCCTGGTAGTCATCATCCGATGGGACCGAGTCACGCAAGGTCTCACGAAGATCCTCACGGAGAAGATGGCTCGCCGGTGCGATCCACTGTGTGCCGTTCCATCGAGGAAACGCTTTCGCCCAGCTCTCGGTGATGACCAACTGTGGATGTAGCAGGGTGCCTGCCACCACAGGTTCGCCGGCACCCATCCGCTCCCGACCCCTTGGTCCCTCGGCCAGGGCAAGTACCAGGTCTTCGCGGTCGCGATGGACCGCGACGAGGCCCATCACCGACGATGCCAAGAGTGCGGGGTAGAGACGGGCTAGGTCTAGGCCTGAAGTGCACGCGCCGATCCTGCGGGTGCCGGCATCGATGAGGCGCTGCAGCACATCGATCCAGAGCCTTTGGTGTTGCAGGTGATCGTCGTGCCACACCCCGACCGCGAGGAGTGTCAGCAGCGGCCGCGCGGCATCCAGGTGCTTCCCATACAACGGCTCGAGCCACTGCGCGTCAGCGCCAGAAGGCAGGGACACCGGCTGGCTGGCAACTTCCTCGGCCACCCGATCCACCTCAGCCATGATCAGGTCGTGGAGGTCGATGCGGTGCAGTGGGTCGGCGAGGTACCGCTTCAACCGGGCCACTGCCATCGCAGTGGTGAGTGGCGGCTCAGCAAGGCGTACCAGCGCCTCCACATTGGAGAGCACCTCGGCGAAGAGCTCATCCGCACCTGGCGTCGTGAGGACCTTTCCCGAGCGTGAAGAGATCAAACGCTTCGCCGTGTCTCCCTTGCTGCTGAGGCTGTCCCAGTAAAGCGGGTAGCGTCGATTCGGCGAGGCTTCCATGACCGAAACCAGCGCGGTGTCCCAGTCAGCTGACCAGCCCGAGATGACCAACCCATACTCATCCAATACGCGCTCCAGGAGACTGGTCCACTGATCCGGGTAGGAGGCGAGTTCATCAGCAGTATTGAGTGACCCCAGGTCTTTGTAGTCGCCATGCAGTTTGATCAGGGTAGAGCTGGCGTGCGGCAGCGGCTGCATCCCTGCGACGGCTTCGGGGCGTGAGATCACCTGAGGTGCGACCCCTTCGGCCTCAAGGGCCTGCTCGATGAGCCTGTCGAAGTTCGTGGTGATGATGACCTTGATGTATCCCTGCTTCACGAGTTGGGCGATGGCTCGGTGCGCCTTACTCGGGATCTTCACTCCCTCCCCGCGTTCCTCCTCTGTGGGCTCGAAGTATCCGGCCAAGAGCCCTTGACGTGCGGCCGCGGTGGGAGCCAGGGAGTCCAGCAGCGAGGAGTATCCGAGGTCCTCCCCGTGGTGGGTGCGCCACCATTCCTCAGGATCTGCATGTGCGTCGTCGACAGTCCCTGGATCCTCTTGTGCGGCGACCTTGCGGACGAGGTCCCTGACCACGCCCCACCCAGTAGGCATGCCAGCCCCTGTGGAAACTCCGGAACCGAGCAGTAGCGCGTAGACACCAGGCTGCGCGTGCATCGAGGTTGCCAACATCGCTAGTGGTGAGAGGGGTGTGGCCATGGATCCTCCAAGAGTCTTGACTGTCCCATGGTGGAGGACGGCACTGACACGACGACCTCGGAATCCTATTCCTGGCGGTGCCAGCGGGGTGACTGGCGTTGCTGGAGAGCGCGTGGAGTCACGTTCCGGCTCGGAGTGTGTTCAGACACAGACTCCTTCACCGCCTGCCCGTCTTGCCTCGGGGGCTAGCAGTGAGCGACCCGGCTAGGTCTTCGAAGCGTTGGAACAGTACGCGCTGCCTTTCCTCCAAGGATGGTGATGCACCTCGAGCTCCGAAGGCGTTATCGACTGCAGTGTCAAGGATCCGGTGGGCTTCTCTCAGCTCGCGTGGCATGGCTTCGGGTCGGTACAGGTCGGCCAAAGTCAGCTGAGGATAGTGGTCCCGTGCTTCCTCAACCGAGCGGCCCGCCGCGATGATCGATTGTCGCGCGGCGTCTTGGAGGTCAGGCAGCGGCAGGTTGTTCCACACGATGGTGTTGGAGAATCGTAAGCGAGACTCTAGCCGCCCGCCGACTGTGCGCTGCCAAGCCATGAACATGGCACTGGAAATGATGGCGAACAGCAACCCCGTTGGATCTCCCGCTGTAAATGCGAGGTTGCTCGCGATGACTTCTGGGCCAACTCTCCTTACTGGGTAGTAGTCACGCAGCTCGCTAGACACTCCCGGGATGATGAGGTAGGGCGCATTGTAGAGAGCGGGCCGCTGTCCGAAGAGATGAGGTGTCTGGGCCATCTGCCGGGTGCTCGAGGCGCTGCTCTTGAGTCTGAAGTGCCGGACCGCGTCGATTCGTTCACGCAGGATCGTACTGCGGCTCAATTCCGAGGGATCGAGTCCGGTGAGCCACAAGCACCAGCGTTGCTTACCATGCAGGACTTCCTCAGCCCCAAGGAACGGCCGCAAGTAGCGTCGTGCGACCGGGTCTTGGTGAACGGCGTCGTAGTCGTTGGGGGTGACGATGAGGTTTCCGTCGTCGCGGGGCATGTTGCCGAAGGTCGCCTCAGGGAGGTGGGGGACCAAGGGTGCGGACCGTTTGGTGACGAAGACGTTTGGGCCATCGATCAGGTAGGCGTTGATGGTTGCGACTTGGCGTTCGCTGACGGTCCCGGTGCCGGGGTGGTCGAAGAGTCGGGGCTTTGCGCCGTCGAGGTTCTTGGCGAATCCGATGATGACGCAGTGTACGGCGGCCTTACCGGCAGCCTCTGATGTCCAGGGGAAGGTGCGGTGAGCGAACTTGATTCTCCACCCTGCGTCGAAGATGGGGGCGAAGAGGTGGGGTACGGGATCGCCTTGGGTGATGGAGTTGGTAGTGACGAAAGCGAACCTGCCTGCGGTGTGACGGAAGTAGTCCAACGACCTGGCGTGCCACCCTGTGACGTAGTCGAGCCGACTGATGTCATCCTTGCCCCAGGCGTCTCGCAATTCTTCGGCCTGCGCTTCGGAGCGAGTCGCGTGACCGAGGAATGGGGGGTTGCCCGCGACAACCGTGTCCTCAGTTGGGGGACACACCTGAGCCCAATCAAGCTTCAAGGCACTGACGTTGCTGACGATGGTGGCCTGCTCCTCGATGGGGAGACGGTCAGGCGCCCATCCGAGGCGCTCGGTGAGTTTGAGGTCACACTGCCGATCGATGAGGAACATGGCCGTTTCGGCGATACGAGCGGGCCATTCGTCGATCTCGATGCCGTAGAAGTGGTCGAGGGTGACCTTGAGACCGTAGTTGGCAAGCAGCATCGCTGGGTCACCCGTGATCTCCTGAAGGCGTTCCATGATGGCCAGCTCGAGCTCGCGGAGTTCGCGGTAGGCAACGATGATGAAATTGCCGCAGCCGCAGGCGGGGTCTAGGTAGCGGATCCGGCCGAGCTTGTCTCGGAGCTTGCGGAGCCGGTCGGCTTCGTACTTGCCGAGGGTCTTGACGTGTTCGAACTCGGCCCGGAGCTCGTCGAGGAAGAGCGGGTTCAGGGTTCTAAGGATGTTCTCCTCCGAGGTGTAGTGCTCCCCGAGTTCACGCCGGGTTTGCGCGTCACGTACTGACTGGAACATGGAGCCGAAGATGGCGGGGCTGATGGTCTTCCAGTCGCGGTCGCAGGCATCGAGGACAGCGGCTCGGAACTCTGCGTTGATGACTGGAAGGGTGAGGCGCTCTTTGAAGATGCCGCCGTTGACGTAGCGGAAGCGGGTGAACTCTGGTTTGACGTCGCCGCGGTCCCGGGGGCGGGTGTCGAGGTAGGCGAACAGTTCAGTGAGTTTGGCGCCGATGTCGGAGCCGTCGGCAGCGGTGTGGTCAAGGATGAAGTCCTGGAACAGGCCTTCGGGCCACATGTCGGTGTCGTCGCCGAACATGAGGAAGAGAAGCCGGGCGAGGGTGACTGAGATCTCGTGATCGCGTACCTTCAGGTCCTTCGTTGCCGGGTAGGCCTTCTCCATCGCGGCGTACAGGCGGGCCATGAGCTTGGACGCGTGCTTGGTCTCGTTCTGTGCCTCGATGTCGAAGGCTTGGCGCACTTTGGCCAGGACGGTGTTGCTGTCGAGGACGAGGTCCTGTGGCAGGCGGATGGCGTCGAGTTTGGCGGCGAACCTGGGGTCGGGGTCGCCGTTGCGGTGCTTGTGGCGGCTGAGGCGGGTGGTTGTGGTGTTGCCGACCGCGCGTCGGACGGGCCAGCGCCAGACCTGTTCGGCGTGGTCGTGGAAGATGACGATGCGGTCGGTGCTGGTCTTGGCGAGGTGCTGGTCGAGTGCGGCTTCGAGCTTGGAGTCGGGTTTCTCGTTGACGACCCAGACGCGCAGTCCCTTGTAGGAGGAGATGTTGGTCGCGGTGATGGGCCGGCCTTCGTGGTCGTAGGTGATCGGAGGCTGGTCTGGCCGTGACCAGTTGAGATCTTGGAGGAACAGCTTCTGGTAGTCGCGTTGTTCGGCTCGTTCGATGAGTGGGCTGGTCATGCGTCCTGGACTCCTAGCGAGCAGACGATCTTGATGGTGTCGGTGTCGGCGGTTCCGATGACGAGGCGGTCCTCGTTGTGAAGCTGGTTGATCAGGTCGACGAGGTCGTCGAGGCTGTATCTGTTGCGCCTGGCTTGGGTCAGCCTCATGGTGGCGTGTTCGGTGAGCGGACGTGCGTGGAGGGTGTCGAGTGCCTCGGCGGCCTTGGCGCCGAAGAGGGTGCCCCCGAGACGTTGCCAGGCCCACTTGCGGATGCCTTTGAGGTTGCCGGCTGCTATGGATTCGGTCTTGAGTGGTCCTTGGACGAGGCTCTTCTCGAGGTCGAAGTGGTCAGCGCGGAGTGGGGCGGTTGGGGTGTCGGGGGTGGCTCGGAAGGTGCGCAGGGCTTCCAGCGGTGTCAGGATCCGTTGTTCGGTGCCCGAGGTTGTTGCGAAGGCGTCGACGCCGGATGCGGTTGCTACGTAGCAGGTGACACTGCCGTGGTTCTCGTGGAGGTGCTGGGATCGGGTGGAGTGAATCATGTCCTGCATGGCGAGCACCTTGGTCGCGATCTTGGGGTGCTGCTCTTGGGCCTTGGACCAGACGAGCCATGCTTCGCTGACGGAGTCGGCCTCGGCTTCATCGTCGCTGTCGTCGTCGGTGATGCGACCTTTGTAGAAGTCGTCGAGGATCTTGATCTCCTGGTCGCCTCCGAAGAACTTCTCGTCGGAGCCGAAGGCTTCGGCGGCGGCGCCGAGCCGGTCTTTGATGCGTTGCCGGAGGCGAATCTGTTGCTCGATCTTCTCGTGGGTGATCAGGTACAGGTTCACGGTCTGGGACTTCTGGCCGATCCGGTCGACGCGGCCGGCGCGCTGGATGATCCGAATGATGGCCCAGGGCAGGTCGTAGTTGACCACGATGTGCGCATCCTGCAGGTTCTGGCCTTCTGAAAGGACGTCCGTGGCAATCAGGACATCGATGGGGTCGACGATGGTCGCTGGGTCGACGTCACTCTGCCCGGGCAGCCTGTTCGAGTAGGGAGAGAACCGTCGCGCAACCTCTGCGGGATTGTCAGTGCCGCCGGTGGCCAGTCCCACGTTGTCGATGCCGGCTTTCGTCAGCGCAGCCTCGATGTACTCGGCGGTGTCGCTGTACTCGGTGAACACCAGGACCTTCTCGCCGGCGTGCTCGTTGGTAAGCATGTCGACCAGAGCGTTCATCTTGGAGTCCCGGCTGGAGTCCCAGTTCCCGAACCGATCCAGCAAGTCGGTGATTGTGGCGTTGTCCTTGGCCAGATCTTTGCGCAGGGTGGACTTGAACACGGTCGAGTTGACCCACTTCGTCTTCGCGGGAAGGGACTTCACCAGGGTGGCGTAGCGGGTCGCGGTGCTGCCATGGAGGTCTCCCTCGCCTTCGATGTCCTCATCGGTGACTGCGATCTGTCTGTCTGTGAAGGAGCCGAGCGGGATCGGCAGTTTGTGGTCGATCGCGTGGACGAACAGTTCGTTGCGGGCGCGCTGGCGCTGCAACGAGAGGACGAAGGAGTGCCCAGAAGAGGACAGCCTCTTGTAGAGGCTGATCCGCACGAAGCCGCTGACGTTGCCGCGGCCGGAGCGGATGTCGTCGAGGTTCTTGGTGTCGGTGGGGGTGTGCCCGGCGCGGGGGTTGTCGTAGTCGGCGAGTCTGTACCGCGGCAGGATCAGGTCGCGGATGGCATCGAGGGTGGTCTCGTCTTCCATGAGCGCGGCCGGGTCATCACTGGTGAAGGCGTGGCTCAGTGGGGTGGCGACGCGGGTGGGGAAGTGGAACTTCTCACCGTTGGCGAACTGGAGGTACTCGCGTTCCTCGGTGGCACCGTCGGGTCCGGTGACGATCTCTTTCTTCGCGGTTCGTTTGATGAAGGAGCGGGTACGGCGCACGAGGTGGTCGCTCATCAGCCGCTTCCAGTCTTCCGGTTCCTCGGAGCGTCGGAATGCTGTCAGCGTGTTGATCTTCCCGTCGACCTTGCTCGCGAGATGGGGATCGACACGTATCGCCTCACTGGGGACGATCCCCAGGTCGTCGTCATCGTCGATGTAGAGGCCGATCTGGTTGGCGACATCGGTGAAGGCCAGGTTGTAGGGGGTGGCTGTCAGGAGCAGCACCTTCGACCCGTTCGCGCGGATGTAGCGGTAGATCGCGTCATAGGCGACGGTGCCGTTGTTGCGCAGGTTGTGCGACTCGTCGCAGATGACCAGGTTGAAGCGTTTGAGCTCGGGCAGGACCTTGTCGACCATGGAGTACGGCACGACGCGGCCGTTGATGTCGTAGGCCTCGAGGTGCTCGGTCCACATATGTTCGAGGTTCTTGGGGCACAGCACGAGCGTGGAGTAATCCTCGGCCGCCTGGAGCATCAAAGCAGTCGCCACCGCAGTGAGGGTTTTGCCGAGACCGACGACGTCGCCCAGCATCGTCCCGCCGCGGCGCACGATGCGCCGTGACAGGGTGCGCACAGCGCTCTCCTGGTAGTCCAGCAACAGGTTGCTCATCGACACGGGCAGCACGTAGCCCATCCCATCTCGTGCGTCCTGCGCCAGCGAGTGGCACACCTTCAGGTACACCTCGAACGGTGTTGGCTGTTGTTCGTCGGCCCACGAGTCGGTGATCAGATCGATGATCTCTTCGGTGATGGTCAAGGAGAACGGGTCATCCCAGCGCTGGTTGAACCAGGTTGCGAGCTTGGAGGTGGCGTCGGAGTCCTGGACGTCGATGTTGAGCTCGAGGTTGTTGTGGAGCCCCGCACCGGTGAGGTTGGAGGAACCGACGTAAGCCCAGCAGGAGCCATGCTTCTTCGCGGGTGCGTGGAAGATGTACGTCTTGCCGTGCAGCGGCTTCTCAGTGAAGACCTTCATGTCGACCAGCCCGTCGTGCAGCTGACGCTTGAGCGTCTGCAGGGTGTGCTGCCCGCTGCTGGTCGCCAGGCCGCGCATCAGTTGGGTGCGCAGGTGCTTGACGAGGCGGTCGCGGCGCGCGAGCGCCCTCTCGCGGTCGTGGATGTCCGAGCCGTAGGCCGGCGGCTGAACCTGTTCCTGCAACGAGTCGAGCACCTGCTCGGGTTCGGAGGGAGCGATCATCCCGACAAGGATCCGCGCGGTGGCGCGCGCTCCGTCGACAGGCGCTGGCTTCGCGTCGATGAGGCTGGCGAGGCTGGACCAGCCCCGGAGGTCGAAGTACCCGGTGGCCACATCGACAGTGTCGAAGTCCGTCAGCGAATCGCGGAGCGCCGGCCCCAGCCGGGTCGCCTCGGTGATGTTGTCGAAGATGTTTGGCACTGCAGGCTCCCCCTAGGTGGACGCAACTCAACGGCGGACGTGGAACGGGCCGGTGCGCCCTTGCTACCTAGTCATCATCGTATTGTCCAGGCAATAACCCCTTCCGAGACGCGCCGCAGCCGGGCCAACACCTCACGATCCCGCCACCACCGGAACGAGGTCACGCACCAAGTCGCGCACGTCAGCTTGGTGTAGCTGAAGGGATCGGGCTGCCTCCGCGATCCCCGATCCTGTTGGCGGAGCCGTAGACGACCTTACGGAGCAGTGGGAGGACTCTGGGATGATGCCGCCAGGTTCCGAGGATCGATATCCCTGTTCGGAGAGGGTCATGCATAGGCTGCGATATTGCCAGTCGCTCAGGAGCTGCAGCAGCGAGCTCCGCCGACACTTACCAGCGCAAGTGGCACTTCGGATCTGCATGCACCCCCCAGACTTGGACCTCCCGGTCTTTGAGAACGCCTCCGCACCTTCCACAGAGGACCGCGTCGCGAGCGGGGACCGCAGGCTCCTTCGTGGCAGGGGTGATCGGTCGCCTGTATGCAGCAGCCTGTCTACTGAGACGGGTCTCTCCAAGGCGTAGTTCTCTCTCGTGTGCGCGGTCGCAGAGCAACTCCCACTGCTTCACCGACTCTGCGCTGCCGAGCGGCGATGGTGTCTCGATGTCGCCCCATCGGAGGAGGCAGTCATCGAGACGGACCAGCTGAACCCAGCCATCGTCGTCCGCTCCGGAAGGAAGGGCCCAGTACTGATCTCTCTCACCGTGGAAACACGTTCTACGGGGACAGGCCCGCCGAGCCAAGTCCGCCCAAACAACGCCGATCTCCTCGGTGATCGGATTGATCCACAGGAGCCGCGACCCCGCTTTCAGCATCGCCCGGTGCAGCGAGGTCAGTTCGACCTTGCCGTGCGCATCGGTACTGAGAGTCGTGTGTCCCAGGAGCCACAGATCAGCCACATCCATGTTGGCGTACGACTCGTGACGCTCCCGCCACTGAGCGATCGACATCTCCGAGTACTGGATCTCGATGGCCATCCGCTTGCCTGAGGTGACCGAGGTGACCAGGACGTCAGCCACTCGATCGCGGGCTCCCACCAGCTCCTCCAACTGGACCAGGAGCCCGGAATGACGCCTGGTGATCCAGGAGGCGACCGCGAGTTTGGCCTGCTGATGGTTGAGTGACTCGGGCGAGTGGTTGCCATGTCCCTTGGCGAAATGCCGGAAACCATCCCGGCGCCCACTATGGCTGCGCGACACGGTGGTGAGTCGTCGGTCGCTGCAGTCCGGCATCATGCACTCGAGGTTCGCGCGTGTGAACTCACGTTGCGCCTCTGCCTGGCCCTGTTCGAGCAGGAAGATGTCCGCGCGCCTGTCCTTGTATCGCGCGTACACGATCCGTTGATCGCGCGACAGGAACGCTTCGTACTCCGAGGTTCCCGGTTGCAGCATCCCCACGTTCGTCATGGTCTCGCGGCGCACTGACACTTCCTGTGTCAAAGACGGAAGTCCGCTTCTCTGTCCGACCGCCGCCAGGTACCCCCCTCCTGAAGTCCCACACACCTCTTGCACCATCGGGGGGAAGGCCCGGGTTGTTGCATCTGATGCAACATCGAACATGGCTGGCGCGGGTCGCTGATCGGCTGGGGGTAGGTTCGCGTCCGCGGGTCTGCGCGTCAGGTCCGGAGGTTTGCCGGCTCTTGCGTAGCCGGGCGGCGGACCATCCAACGAGCTCGGCGACGACGCCGACGACCGCGTCGTAGACGATGCCTTTGAGTAGGTGTTCCCAGAGGTAGGCCCAGGCTTGAGCGTCTGTCTCGATGCAGTCTCGCCCCCACAGGGTGCAGTTCAGCGCCTGCTGGGCGGCTATCTGCGAGCCCACGATTCCGGAGCCGATCAGGGCGATCCATCCCAGGCCTTCGGCGCCCTTGCTGAGGTATTCGCGGGTGCCGCTTTCGCGTAGGAACGCTCCGACGAGGATGGCGATCCATGCCAGGACCTGGACGACGTTCGCTACGGCTGCGAGCAGCTCGTAGTCGGCGCCAAGCTCGGGATTCATGCGACGAGTCTGCTCCTCGGCGGCCGCCCCTCGCGTGATTCCCGGGCTGCCGCCAGAGATTCAGCGGAGTCGGTTCACGCTGTAGCCGGGTCGGGTTCGGGTTGGTAGGGGGTGTGACGGCGTCTTTGCACAAGCTGACTGCCGGGTCGGGTTATGACTACCTGACCCGGCAGGTTGCTGCGCAGGATTCAACGGAGAAGGGCCACGCGTCGCTGACGAGCTACTACACGGAGAAGGGCGAGGTGCCGGGTCGGTGGGTCGGCACCGGCCTGGAAGCGTTGGAGATGCAGCCGGGTAGTGCGGTGTCGGAGGTGCAGATGCGTGCCTTGTTCGGGGCCGGGTTCCATCCGGATATGGAAGCCCGGCTGGCTGCTCTCCCGGCCGACGCGACGCCCGCGCAGATCCGCCGAGCGGCCCGCCTGGGGTCGCCGTTCCAGGTGCGCACGGCGGCGACGGTGTTCCAGCAGGAGGTCGCGATCCGGTGCAGTCAGTGGGCTGCGGCTAACGGGTTGGGCAGTGATGGGACGGTGCCGGTGGATGTGCGGGCCGGTATCCGCAACGAGCTCGCCACTGCTGGTTTCGAGGCGAGGATGGGGAGGGCGCCGAGCGGGTTGGAGTTGTCGTCGGAGGTGGCGACGTTGACGAGGAACCCGACGATTGCGTGCGCAGGCTATGACGTGACGTTCACGCCGGTGAAGTCCGTCTCGGCGTTGTGGGCGGTGGCGCCGCAGCAGGTGGCGGCGCAGATTGAGGAGGCTCACAACGCGGCGGTCGCGGACGCGCTGCGGTATCTGGAGGAGCGGGTCCTGTTCTCGAGGCGGGGGCATGGTGGGGTGCGGCAGGTCGAAGTCACCGGCCTGGTCGCGGCGGCGTTCACGCATCGTGATTCGCGGGCGGGGGATCCGAACCTTCACACCCACGTGGCGATCGCGAACAAGGTCCAGACCTTGGATGGGGCGTGGTTGGCGGTCGACGGCCGACCGTTGCATGCGGGGATGGTGAGCATCTCGGAGGTGTACAACACGCAGCTGGAGGCCCACCTGGTGGAGCAGCTCGGGCTGCGTTTCGAGGCTGAGGCGGCGCGGGATCCGGGTAAGCGGGTGGTGCGGGAGATCGTGGGTGTGCCGGTCCGGTTGCGGGAGGCGTGGTCGAGCCGGCGGGCGGCGATCGAGGCCCGTCAGGCGGAGTTGGCGGTCGATTTCCAGCGCGCGCATGGCCGGCCGCCGACGCCGGCCGAGGCGATCGCGTTGGCGCAGCAGGCCACGCTGGAGACCAGGCAGGCCAAGCATGAACCCCGCTCCCTGGCCGAGCAGCGCACCACCTGGGCGGCCCAAGCAGCTGCCGTGCTCGGCGTCGACGGGGTGGCCCGGATGCTCACCGACGTGACCGCCGCCGCCGGCAGGTCGGGGCCCGCGGCCACGACGGAATGGCTCGACTCTGTGGCCGGCGAGATGGTGGCCCGGATGGGTGTGTCGCGGGCGTCGTGGACGGTGTGGCATCTGCAGGCCGAGGCCTCGCGGCGTGCCAGGGAACGCGCCACGAACCCGCGTCAGGCGGAGGAGTTGACCGCCGCGCTGCTCGCGGCGGCGACCGCCAGGTGTCTGCCGGTGGCCGGCTGGAGTGATCCGGTCAGTGATCCGCAGCTGCTGCGCCGCAGTGATGGGCAGTCGGTGTACAGCACCGTCGGGGGCCGCCGGTTCACCTCCACCGCCGTCATCGAAGCGGAGGAGACGATCACCGCGGCCGCCGGCAGGACGGATGGGCGGCTGGTCGAGGAGGTCGACGTCACGGTGGCGCTGCTGGCCTCCACCGCCGGCGGAGTGACGTTGAATGCGGGGCAGATCCAGCTGGTGCGACGCATGGCCACCAGCGGTCGGCGCGTGCAGGTGGGGTTGGCGGCGGCCGGGTCAGGCAAGACCACAGCCCTAGCCGTGTTGGCCGGCGCGTGGCGGGAAAGCGGCGGCACCGTGCTAGGCCTGGCCCCCTCCGCAGTCGCGGCCGGGGTACTGGGGGAGCAAGTCGGAGCCTCGGCGACGCTGGCGAAGATCGCCCACGACCTCCACCACAACCAGACGGCCGTGGAGGAGTTGATCGGTGCGGAGACGTTGCTGATCGTCGACGAGGCCGGCATGGCCGATACCCCCACCCTGGCAGTAGTGGTCGAGTTCGCGATGCGGCGGGGAGCGTCGGTGCGGCTGATCGGTGATGATCAACAGCTCGCCGCGGTCGGCGCCGGCGGCGTGCTGCGCGACATCACCGAGACCCACGGCGCGGTACAGCTGACCGAGGTGATGCGCTTCGTGGACCCCGCCGAAGCAGCCGCGTCGCTGGCGCTGCGGGAGGGCCGGCTCGAGGCGCTGGGCTTCTACCTCGACCAGGGACGGATCCATGCCGGCTCAGAGGAAACCGTGCTGCGTGACGCCCTCACAGGCTGGCTCCACGATCGAGCGGCAGGGCTCGACAGCGTGATGCTGGCCGGCACCCGAGACCAGGTCGCCCAACTCAACCGGTGGGCCCGCGACCACCGCCTCACCGGCACCCCCGACGACACGCCAGCGGTGGTGGGGTTATCGGATGGGAACGTGGCCTCGGTCGGGGATGTCATCGTCACCCGGATGAACGACCGGCGGCTCAGTGTGAGTGCGACGGATTGGGTGAAGAATGGTGACCGGTGGACCGTCACCGGCGTCGACCCGGCCGGCGCACTCCGAGCCGTCCACCGCAGCACCGGGCTGCGGGTTCTGCTGCCGCCGGGCTATGTGGCCGAGCATGTGGAGTTGGGGTACGCGGTGACGGTGCACTGCGCTCAGGGGGTCACGGTCGACACCACCCACACGGTGCTGACCGGGACGGAGAGCAGGCAGCAGTTGTATGTGGCGATGAGCCGCGGCCGCCGCTCCAACGAGGCGTATGTGCAGGTCGTCGACGGCGGCGAGGAGAATGCCCCGATCCATCCCGCGACGCTGCGGCCGGTCACCGCCGGCGACGTCCTCGAGCAGATTCTGGCCAGGGACGGATCTTCCCGATCGGTGACCACCGAAGCCCGCCACGCCACCGATCCGTACACGCGCCTGGGGTTCGCGGCCGCCCGCTACACCGACGTCGTCACGGTGGCCATCGAACAGCTCTATGCCGACTTGGTCGTCGAGTTGGATGAGCAGGCCGACCAGGTGGTGGAGCATCTGACGTCCTGCCCCGCGTGGCCCACGCTGCGGTCCCATCTCCTGCACGCGGCCGCCGACAGCGCCGCTACGCCGCTGGAGGTGTTGCGGGCGGCGGTCGATGCCCGTGAGCTGGGCACGGCTGCGGATCCGGCGGCGGTGCTGACCTGGCGACTCCCCGACCCCGCAGGTGTGGGGCCGTTGCCGTGGCTCCCCGCCATCCCCGCCACCCTCGCCGCGCATCCGCAGTGGGGACCGTACCTGGCGGCGCGCCAGGGCTTGGTGGAGGACTTCGCTGTCGAGGTGCGTGACGCTGCGGCGGGGGTGTCGCGGCCGGTGTGGGCGCTGCCCGGACAGACATTGACGGCGTCGAGTGTGGGGGAGGTGGAGGTGTGGCGGGCGGCGTGGCAGGTCGACCGCGCGGACCGGCGCCCCACCGGACCCGCGCAGCTCGGTGCCGCGGCGCACCGCTGGCAGCAGCGTCTCCTGGACCGGTTGCGGCCTGCGCATCCGGTGAGGATGTGGACCGATCTGCTGCGCGACATCCGCGCCGATCTGCCCCGCGACCCATACGCCCCCGTCCTGGCGTACCGCCTCGCCGCCCTCCATCAGGCCGGGGTGCCCGTCACCGAGCACCTCGCCGCAGCCGTCGCCGACGGCCCGCTGCCCGCGGAACAGCCAGCGGCCGCACTGTGGTGGCGACTGGCCCGCCACCTCGCCGCCGTCGACGGCCCCACCCTCCCCATCTGGGAGGGATCACTGGTGGATCGGCTCGGCTATGAGGCGGCGGCCGAGCTGGAGGCCAGCCCCTGGTGGCCCCACCTGGCCGCCGCACTCACCCACGCCACCGACCACGGACACCACCTCGACAATTTGCTCACCCCGACGGTGGATGTGTCCGGATTCGATGACGCGTGTCAGTCGATGCTGTGGCGCACACACCAGATCACCGCCCCGCCCCCGGACGAGCAGGTGGAGCCGCCGCATCCCGATGAGCTGCCGCCTGAGGGGATCGAGGACATCGACTGGTCCACCCGCACCGCCGACCTCGCAGCCGCCGCCGGTTTGCGGGAGCGTACCGATCCGGACTTCACCGAGGTCGAGCTGCGGCAGGGGTTCGCGGCCGCCGACCGCTGGGCCGAGACCCCCCACACCCCGCAGCGCCTCGCCCAGGTCACCGAGGCGGCGGCCGGGTTCTTCGAGGCCCAGCTGCCCGGCTCGTGGAGCCACAGCTACTTCTCGCAGCGGTTCGGGGAGGATCTCGCCGGCGACCCGCGATTCCGGGTCGGGCATGCCCCCGCGGGCTGGACCTCGCTGGTCAGTGCGCTGCGGAAGCAAGGATTCGACACCGCCGAGTTGCTCGCGGCGGGGGTGGTCGCCACCACCCGGCAGGGCACGGTGGTCGACCGATTCCGCGATCGCGCCATCCTCCCCATCACCCATGAAGGCGTCATCGTCGGGTTCGTGGGCCGCCGGCACCCCGACGCCGGCGACGACCACGGCCCGAAATACTTGAACAGCCCCGCCGGCGCGCTGTTCGCGAAGCGCGACGTCCTCTACGGCCACCACCTCCTCCATGGGACCGCCACGCCGGTGATCGTGGAGGGCCCGATGGACGCGATCGCGGTCACCCTCGCCGGCCACGGGGCCTTCGTCGGCGTCGCACCCTTGGGGACCGCGCTGACCCCGGAGCAGACGCTGCTGCTGCGCGACGGACCCACCCCGCTGATCGCCACCGACGCCGACAACGCCGGCCACGTCGCAGCCGAGAACACCTTCTGGCTCCTCGCCCAGCACCGCCTCGACCCACGCCGCCTGCTCCTCCCAGCCGGCGGAGACCCAGCACAGCTACTCCAACAGCACGGCCCCGACGCCCTCCACCACGCGCTGGCCGAGGCCACCACGGCGCAGGGGGAGCTGATGATCCGTGACCGGGTCACGTTCCTCCACCCCGCCGAGGCTGGCCTGCAGGTCGCCGAGATCCTCGCCGCCCGCCCACCAGCCACCTGGAAGCATCACCAGGCCCAGGTGACGGAGGAGCAGACTCGACACCTGGTGACGCGGATCCATGCCTGGACCACCACCCCGGTCGCGGCCGCCGACCACGCACGCGAACAGACACGGCAGACACGCCGCCGCCTCGACCAGACCCCAGCCGACCGCTGGCAACGCTGGGCCGACCTGACCGGCCTGGCTGGGGTGGGGGAGTGGCCGCAGCTCGCCGCCCGGCTCGACGAACTCCACCACGCCGGAGCCGACACCACCCTCTTGGCCCGGCGGCTGGCGAAGGTACCGGCCGCAGTGGCGGCCGCGACCCTGGCACGCCACGAGCCGGGGGCTGCGGTGGAGGTCGACTGGCGTCCCTGGGCTCAAGCGGTGAACCCGACCCTGCTGGGTGAAGGGTGGGGGAGCGTGCAGGCGGACCTGACCAGGTTGCAGGCCGCCGGCACCGACCTCACCGCCCTGGCTCGGAGGCTGGCGGGTCGCGACCCGGAGAAGGTGGTAGCAGGGCTGCGCAACGTGCTGCGCAACCTCGCCAGCCAGAGGCCCACCGGTTCGAAGATGTCGGAGGGGCCCGAGATGATGACGCTACAAGGACTGTGGAGAGGGGTGGGTCGCGATGATGGTTCACGCGGTGTGTGACCTGAGTTGGGGTTCTTCGAAGGCATGGCGTCTAGAAGTCGATCCCGCTATGACCAGCCCTCGCTTGAGGAGTTGTGGCTCAGCGCAGATGAGGAGTCCGTTGATGAATCAGTACGGCCGGTTCGCCGAGCAGTCGTGGCAGACGTTGGCCCCGGCCAGGTACGCGGCGTTGGAGGATCCCAACCACTTCTTCTCGACGTTGGGGCAGGAGGCCCAGACGCGGGTGGTGTGGCTGGCCGAGCAGATGCAGGGCCCCGACCCGACCGGCGAAACCTATTGGGAGAAGGTGGGTCGGCTCAACGCGATCCGGATGCAGTCCGAGGAGATCGTCCGGGCCGAGATGCTGACCCCGGAACCGGAGACCACAGAGGAGGAGGACGACGAGAACGCGGGCTTCGACCCGCAGACCTCTTCGATCCTGCAGCTGCTGATGGAGACTCACCACGCGATCCACGACAAGACGGGCCTGATCGAGGACCAGTAACCCCCACCCCACCAGCCCCTCCCTCGACCGCTGCCACGTCCGCAGCCGGGCCGGTGGCCGGCGCGGTGGTGGGGTTTCGGGTTGGGGGGCAGGACGGTTTGGCGCCGTCGGGGGCGGTGGCCCGGTTCGATGCCAACGTGGCCGCGATCCGCGTCCTGCGCCGGGTGCAGGCCGAGGGCCGCCCTGCGACGCCAGGGGAGCAGGAGGTGTTGGCCCGGTGGGGGTCGTGGGGGGCGCAGGGCTTGTCGCAGATCTTCGACGAGTCCCGCCTAGATCATGCGCAGCGGCGCCAGATGTTGCGGGAGTTGCTGGACCCGGCCGCCTACGATGCGGCGCGCCGCACCACGATCAACGCGCACTACACGCATGTGGAGTATGCCCGCGCGATCTGGGACACGCTGATCGAACTCGGCGCCCCCACCACTGGGGGGCGGGTGTTGGAGCCGGGCTGCGGGGCGGGGGTGTTCATCGGGACCGCCCCCGAGGCGGTGTCCATGATGGGCGTCGAGCTCGACCCGACCACCGCCGCCATCGCCGCCCTGCTGTATCCAGCGGCGCGGATCCGTGCCGAGTCGTTTGCTGAGACCCGCCTGCCGGGCGGGTACTTCGACGCCGTGGTCGGGAACGTGCCGTTCGCTGATGTCCGGCTCCATGACCCGCTGCACAACCCGCACCACTACGTGATGCACAACCATTTCCTGTCCAAGTCGGTGCAGCTGACCCGCCCCGGCGGGCTGGTGGCGGTGCTGACCAGCCACTACACCCTCGACTCGCGTGACCCGGCGCATCGCCGCGACCTGCACCACCTCGCCGACCTGGTCGGCGTCATCCGGCTCCCCACCGGCGCCCACACCGCGGCCGCCGGCACCGAAGCCGTCACCGACCTCCTGATCCTCCGCCGCCGCGTCGAAGGGGAGACTCCGGGAGAGGATGACTGGATCTTCACCGACCCGGTCACCCTCCCCGGACCCCACGGCACCGAGGAGATTCTCCACATCAACCGTCGACTGACCGCCAACCCGTCGCTGGTGCTCGGCCAGCCCGAATGCCGGGTCGGGATGCACGGCGTCGCCGGCCTCCACATCACCCCCACCCCCGACATCGACACCAGCGAAGCCCTCCGCGCGGCCCTGGCCGGGATCACCCGGCGGGCGCGGGAGAAGGGGTGGACGTTCACCCCCTCCACCGGCGACTCGCCTGCGGTGGCGGGGGAGGGGGTGGTGGCTGAGCGGGATGGGCATCTGACCGCGCACCCCGATGGCCGGTTCACCGTGGTCTCCGAGGGCGTGAATGTGGCGGTGGAGGTCCCGGCCAGGCAGCGGGTCGAGGTGCGGGCCCTGCTCGAGCTGCGGGACCAGGCCCGGACCGTGATCGCGGCCGAGACCACCGCCGCCGATGGTGATCCCGGGCTGGAGGAGGACCGGCGAAGGCTGCTGCGCTCATGGGAACGCTACGTCGAAGCGTTCGGGCCGATCAACCGGTTCACGTTGACGCAGCCGAAAGACCCGACCCGCAGACCGGCGCGGTTGATACCGGCGGCGGTGCGGATGGTGACCCGCCTCGACCCCTACGGTCCGCTGGTCGCCGCGCTGGAACGATTCGACGACGACACCGGCCTGGCTCTGCCCGCGGGGTTGCTGACCGCCCGGCAGATCGTGCCTAGGGAACCCGTCACCTCGGCCGAGACACCTTCGGATGCGGTCAGTGTCAGCCTGGACACCCTCGGCCGCGTCGACCTGCCCACCATCGCCGCCCTGCTGGGCTGCGACCAGACCCAGGCACGACAACGGATTGATGATCTGGTGTTCGACACCCCCACCCCCGAAGGCGACAGCAGCGGTGTGGTGCTGCGGGCCGAGTACCTCTCCGGCAACGTCCGCGACAAACTCGACCTCGCCCGGCAGGCGGCCGCCGTCGATCCCCGCTGGCAGCACAACGTGACCGCGCTACGGGCCGTGCTGCCCCCCGACCTGGGCCCAGGAGACATCACCGCCGCGCTGGGGGCGGTGTGGATCCCGGCCGAGGATCACACCTTGTTCATGCGCGAAATCCTGCAGGATCGGCAGGCGAAGGTGACTCATATTCATGGCTCCGAGTGGGTGGTCGAGGGCAACAAGTGGTCGATGTCGGCGACCCACGATTGGGGGACCCGCCGGCTCACCGCCCCCGAACTGATCCAACGTCTCCTGACCCAGACGCAGATCCTGGTCAAGGACTCCCACACCGATCGTGACGGACGCAAGATCGACACGTTGAACGCCACCGAAACCGAGGCCGCGCAGGAGAAAGCCCGGCTACTGGCGCAGCGGTTCGCCGGGTGGGTGTGGGAGGACCCCGAGCGTGGTGCGCGGCTGCAGGCCGAGTACAACCGCCGGTTCAACTCGATCGTGCTGCGCGATTACAGCGCCGAAGGCCAGCAGTTGACGTTTCCCGGTTTGGTGAGCTCGTTCACCCCGCGGCCGCATCAGCGGGCGGCGGTCGCGCGGATGCTCAACGAGCCATCCGTGGGCCTGTTCCACGTCGTCGGGGCCGGGAAGACCGCGGAGATGATCATCGGCGCCACCGAACTGAAACGCCTCCAGATGATCCGTAAACCCGCGATCGTGGTGCCCAACAACCTGCTGGCGCAGTTCACCCGCGACTGGATGCAGCTCTACCCCCACGCCACAGTCCTGGCCGCCGGCGCCGATGACGTCACCGCCGACAAACGCCGCGCGTTCGTCGCCCGCGTCGCCGCCAACGACTGGGACGCGGTCATCCTCACCCGCACCGCCTTCCAAGCCCTCTCCCTGGACCCGCGCCGGGAACTGGACTACCTCACCGACCAGACCCGCGACATGCGTGCCGCGCTGGTCCGGGCGGCTGAGGCCGGGGGCCGCGCCGAATCCCGCGTCAAGGCCATCGAGAAGCAGATCCTGCGCGCCGAGGAGAAACTCAAAGCCAAACTCGACCAGCCCCGCGACCCCGGGATCAGCTTCGAAGAAACCGGCATCGACTACCTGGTCATCGACGAACTCCACGACTACAAGAACCTGCGCGTCGCCTCGAACATCCCCGGCGCCTCCATCGACGGCTCACAACGGTCCCAGGACCTCGACGCGAAACTGTGGTTCCTGCGGGACCGCTACGGGCATCGCGTGATGACCGGCGCCACCGCCACCCCGATCGCGAACTCCGTCACCGAGATGTACGTCATGCAGCACTACCTCGCCCCCCACCTCCTCACCCAGGCCGGGATCAACGACTTCGACTCCTGGGCCGCGACCTTCGGGGAAGTGGTCACCGGCTTCGAAACCAACATCACCGGCGACAAGTTCCAACTCCGCGCCAGATTCGCCCGCTTCACCAACGTTCCCGAACTGCTCACCATGTTCCACTCCTTCGGCGACGTGAAAACCGCCGCCGACCTCAACCTGCCCGTCCCCATCATCGCCCCCCGCCACGACGGCACCCCCCTCCCGCAACTGCTCACCGTCGCGAAATCCGCGGCGTTGGCCGGCTACATCGACGAGCTGGCCGACCGCGTCGACCTGATCGCCGGCCGACAGGTCGACCCCCGCGACGACAACATGCTCAAAATCGGCAACGACGGCCGCCTCGCCGCCCTCGACATGCGCCTGGTCACCGACCCCGACCAGCACCCCCTCCTCCACGAACCCGGCAAAGTCGACATCGCCGCCGCCGAAATCACCCGCATCTGGCACACCACCAAAACCCAGGTGTATCTGGATCCGGCCACCGGCCAGCCATCCCCGATCCTGGGCGGCCTGCAGATCGTGTTTTGTGACCTGTCGACCCCCAGCGACCAGTGGAACATCTACCACGAGCTCCGCGACCAGCTCCACGCCAACGGACTCCCACCCGGATCGGTGCGGTTCATCCACGACGCGACCACCGACCAGGCCAAAGCCCGCCTGTTCGCCGACGCCCGTGCCGGGAAGATCGCCGTGCTGATCGGCTCCACCGCGAAAATGGGCACCGGCACCAACGTCCAAGACCGCGCCCTCCACGTCATGCACCTCGACGCCCCCTGGCGACCCGCCGACGTCACCCAACGCGAAGGCCGCGCCATCCGCCAAGGCAACCAGAACACCACCGTCCAGATCAGCCAGGTCATCACCGAAGGCTCCTTCGACACCTACATGTGGCAAACCCTCGAACGCAAAGGCCGGTTCATCGACCAAATCATGCGCGGCACCCTGGGCGGCGCCCGCGACATCGAAGACGTCTCCGAAGCCACCCTCAGCTTCGCCGAATTCAAAGCCATCGCCTCCGGTAACCCCCTCCTTCTCCAACACGCCGAAGCCCAACACGACCTGGCCCGCCTCACCCGCCTCGCCGAAGCCCACACGCACACCCAGATCGCGCTCCGGCACACCATCAGCAGCAGCCACCACACCATCGAGCACCTCACCGGCCGGCTCCCCGAACTCCACGCCGCCGCCGCACTCACGATCCCGACCGCCGGTGACGCGTTCCAGATCACCCTCAACGGTCAGCGCTACACCAAACGCGGCGACGCCGCCGACGAGCTGCACGCCATGTTCACCCAGCTGAGCTTCCGACCCGACCAGCACCTCGACCTCGGCCCGGTCGCCGAGCTCGGCGGTCACCTGATCCAGATGACCGCTCTCGGTAACGGCAACGTCGCCTTCACCCTCACCGCCGCTGGCGACACCCCCGCCGTGTCGATCCCGTATACGGACCTCGGCAACCCGCAGAAAGGCACCCTCACCAAACTGGAGAATCTGATCAGCCGAGCCCTGCCCGCCCTGATCGCCGGCCACGAAGAATCACTGGCCGAACACCACACCCGTCACGCGCACGCCACCGCCCTCCACGGGCAACCCTTCCCCCACCAGGACGACCTCGACACCGCCCGACAGCGCTACACCGCCATCAACGAACAACTCACCCACCAAACCCCCCTCACCAGCCCCGACGACGCCGTCGACGCCGTCGACCGTGATCAGGAACGGTTCGACACCTGGGCACACGCCACCAACCCCGCCCTCCTCACCGACCCCGACCGCGACACCACCCGCAGCCACCTGACCCGGCTGGCTCACCTCGGGGCCGACCTCGATCACCTCTCCACACGCCTCAAAGGCCTTCCTCCCGAGGCCATCCACCGCGCCCTCGAAACCAACCTCCGACAACGAACCACAGCCGCGCCGACCAGCAGCACCACCCTGCACACGACCCAGCATCATCCGATGGGTCACACCCGGTCGACGGCGCCACGGCACACGCCACCCCGATAGACGAGCGGTCCCTCGGCCTTCGGGGGAGATCCCGGGTCACTCAACCCAGGAGGGGTCAGGAGCGGCGTTTGGGCGCCGGGCCCAGCGCCTCGGCGCGGATGGCCCGCTCCTGGTAGACGTGCAGCTCCTCGCGCGCCTGGGTGATCTCGGCCTGGCGTTGGTGGAGCTGGGCGTCGAAGGCCGCCTGCAGGTCCGCCACCCGCTGGTCAGCATGGACACGTTCGCGTTGCGTCTCCACGCGGGCCGCGTCACGCTCGGCCGTCAGGACCGCGGCAGCCCCCTGGAGCTCCCCGACCTTCACGCGCAAGGCTTCGGTCTCGGCAACGGCCTTCTCAGCGCGGGACTGCGCCGCGGCAAGAGCATGCTGCGTCTCCTCACCGCGGGCCAGGGCCTCATCGCGCTGCGTGACCATGTCGGCCATCTCGGACCTGGCGACGGCCAAGTCGTCGCGCAGCTGCGTCTGCACCTCATCGGCGTGCGCCAGCGCCTCGGCCATGACCTGCTGCACGGCGGCGAGCTCCGCGACGATCGATTCCCGGGCCAGAGTCGAGTCATGCAGGTCTTGGCGGGCCTGGGCCAGGGCCGCTGTCAGCTCCTCGACGGCCGCCGTGGCCTCCGTGGCCGCGGCGTCTGCCTCAGCCTTCTCGGCCTCCGCTCGGCGCTGACCCTGCTCGGCCCGGGTCGCGCGCGCGTTGGCTGTGGCGACCTGCTCGGCCGCCTCACTCGACACCGCCTCGAGTTGCGCCTCTACCGCTTCCGGGTCACCGACGGTACGCAGCTCTTCGACCAGAACAGTGAGCTGCTGGCCGAGGTGCTCGATCATCCCGGTGACCTGACCAGTGATCATGCTCGCCCGCTGCCGCGCCGCGTCCACCGGGAACGCCTCCGCCGGGCGAGGCTCGGCCTGCTTCTGCCGAGCCCGCCACGCAGCCGCCCGAGTGTGCTGCGGATCATCGCAGTACTCCGACGGACGCCCCACACCCTCCGAAGACGACACCGCCGGCCGCTCGCACCCCGGGAACCGACACATCCGCTGCACAGTCTCAATCGTCATAACGTCACCATACCATCACGCTACGTAACGCAACGTAACGGAATTATGACTAAAACGAAACGAACCTTGCTCGACGTTGGTGCCGCAGCGACCCTCGGCGCACTTTGCTTTAGCGTCTAAAGTGCATGGTGTGAGTGTTGTTGCGTTGTTCGGCGCCACCGGTGGCACGGGTCGCAGGGTGTTGACCAGGCTGGTGGCGGCCGGTCACCAGGTGCGGGTGTTGGTGCGGGACCCCGCTAAACTGCCCCCGGTCGACGGGGCAAGGGTTGTGGTGGTGGTCGGTGACGTTCTTGACCCGGCCGCGGTGGGGGAGATGGTCGCCGGGTCGCAGGCCGTGATCAGTGTGGTCGGGCAGGTGAAGGGTTCCCTGCCCACGTTGCAGACCGACGGGACCAGGCTGATCGTCGAGGCGATGCACCGCCACGGCGTGGCGCGGCTGATCACCTTGTCCGGTGGCGGGCTCCGCGCTGAGCAGGACCGGCCCAAACTTCCCGATCGGATCATCCGTGGGCTGTTGCGGTTGCTGGCGGGGCATGTGCTGGCCGATGCCGAGGGCCACCTGAGGGTGCTGCAGGGATCCGGGTTGGACTGGACGGTGGTGCGGGGACCGCGCCTGACCGACGACCCCGGCCTGGGCCGGTACCGGGTCGGATGGGTCGGCGTGGATGCCAGCACAAAAATCGCGCGTGACGACCTGGCCGACTTCATCGTCACCCAACTCGACGATCAGCGGTTCATCCGGCGGATGCCGTTCGTGAGCCACTGATGAGCGGCCGGGACACGCTGATCGGTGCCGCGATCGAGGCGATCGTGATGTGGACCAGGGTCATGGACTCGCATCGGATGATCCCCTTCGGGGAACTGAACCTGAGCCGGGCCCAGCTGGAGGTGCTGTTCCACATCGCCCACAGCCCCTCCCCGGCCACCCCCGGAGCCATCGCCGCCCGGCTCGGGGTCACCGCAGGGGCCGTCACCCAGCTCGTCACCGGACTGAGCGACCTGGGCCTGGTCCGGCAGGACCGCGACACCACCGACGGCCGCCGCCGGCTCCTGATCCTGGAACCCACCGCCCGGACACACGTCGAAGGGTTCGAGCAGGCGATCATCGACGACTTGTCTCCTCGGTTCGACGCCCTCAGCGATGCCGAGCTCGCGACCCTGACCGGGCTGCTGGCCCGCACAACCAGCGAGGCCACCCGATGAGCACGGTGTTCGTCACCGGCGCCACCGGCACCGTCGGAGCCGCCGTCGCCGCGCAGCTGGCAGCCAGAGGCGAGCGGGTGATCGCCGGGGTCCGCTCCGGCCACGCCGCGGCCCGTCTCCCCGACGGCGTGGACGCGCGACTCTTCGACTTCGCCTCCCCACCCGAGCAACTACGCCGCGTCATGCGCGGCGCCGACCGGCTGTTCCTGATGCGGCCCCCGCAGATCGCCGACGTGGCACGGTTCCTGATCCCCGTCATCGATGCTGCGCAGGATCTCGGGATGCGGCAGGTGGTGTTCCTGTCCCTGCAAGGGGTCCAGTTCAACCGCAACACCCCCCACCACCAGGTCGAGGCCTACCTGCGGGCGACCCGGGCGCCGTACACGATGCTGCGACCCAACTTTCCTTGGGCGCTTCGACCTCGGCTGGTTTCCGTTCTATCGGAGAGCTGGCCCATGCACTCGTCCTGAGTCCAGCAACCGTGCGCGCGTGGGAGAGGGTCGGCATCCTCGCGCCCCGGCGTGACCCTGCCACCGGATATCGGGTCTACGAGGATGACGACATCCGCGATGCCCATCTTGCGCACCTGCTACGGCGCGGAGGCTACCTCCTCGACCAGATCGCCGCGGTGATCGGACAGATACGTTCGGCCGGCGGCACGGACGAACTCGCGAAGATGGTCGGAGACTGGCAAGCCAAGCTCACGACCCAAGGTCTCGCGATGCTCAGGGCATCAGGGAGGCTGAGCGATTACCTCGAAGTCGCCCCTGATGGCGGCCGGCTTTGTTCGGGTGCCGTGGCGTCAGGCTGATCTCGTTCGCCGACGCGGCACTAAGCCTCTGTGGCTGGGTGTGCGGTCAGGAGAGAGACCAGTGCCCGACCTCGTGGTACTGGGAGTCCATCACAGCCTCACGATGCGGCTGGTCGAATGAGTAGTGCTTGAGGTTGCCGGCCCAGTAGCGCAGTATGCGCCCAAGCTCCTCCGCCGGATCACCTGTAACGGCTTCTAGGTCGACTTCGAGGTGGAAGGTCTTGGCGTTCGTCGTTTCGTTCCCCATGGCCTTGATTCTATCGTTGGATGTGCCGTTGAAGGTTTCTGACCTTATTAGGCTGATAATTCTTCTGCCGCTCGTGGTCGAGCACGTCGGATCGATTCAGAACGACTTATACTTGGCCAGAACCCGCAGTCTTGTTAGGAGCCGGATGTCCCCAGTCCGCCCTGCGTTCCCAATCACGTGGAAACAGGAACTGACCGGCTACTCATGGGAGTTGCAGACAACCGGTGGATCGGACGCAGCCGTTTTTCGGTTGACGTCTCCAGACGGAGACGTCCTCTTTGTTAAGACGGAACCAGTCAGATGTTTGGGCGAACTCCCGGGTGAGGCGGCGCGCCTGAGATGGCTGACGACAACGGGAGTGCCATGTGCCCGCGTGCTCGACGAAATCACTGCTACAGGGCGGCATTGGTTGTTGCTCGACGACGTTCCAGGCAAAGATCTGTCCTCCGCTCCGATTGAACCTGCGGCAAAGGCCCGGATCGCGGCTAAGGCGTTGCGCCGGCTGCACACTCTGATGACGGACAGCTGCCCTTTCGACCACCGTGTCTCTCACCGCATCGAGCAGGCCCGTGCCCGTTGGGAGGCGGGCCTAGTTGTGATGTCCAGGGACGTTGTTGAGTCGGTCGAAGGGTGCGCCGCCAATCGCAGAGTGGTGTCGGTGGTGGTTGTAGAAGTGGAGCCAGCCGGGCAGCGCCAGGCGTCGTTCGGCCTCTGAACCGTAAAACCTGGCATAGGCCCATCCGTCCCCGAGCGTGCGGTGGAATCGCTCGATCTTCCCGTTCGTCTGCGGCCGGTAGGGGCGTGTCCGCTTGTGTCGGATGCCGAGCCGAGCGCAGAAGTCCCTCCATGCGTGGGATCTGTAGGCCGACCCGTTGTCGGATAGGACTCGCTCGACGGTCACGCCTCGTTCGGCGAACCAGTCCACGGCGCGTTCGAGAACTCCCACCGCTGTTCTCGCCTGCTCATCCGACCAGATTTCTGCGTATGCGACGCGGGAGTGGTCGTCGATGACTGTGTGAACGAACGCCGTTCCGGTGCGCGGCTTGTGGTCTTTTCCTCGTGGTAATCCCGGAGTCGCGAGCTTGTTCCGTGCGCCTTGCTTCCGACCTACGTAACGATGTCCACCGCCGTCGGGGATGTTGCCGAACTTCGTAACATCGACATGAATCAACGATCCCGGATGAGGATGCTCATATCGCCGCAATGGCTCGCCAGTGACACGATCGATATGCGAGAGGCGGTTCACGCGGCAACGGACGAGGACCGCGTGAACAGTCGACGTCGAGAGACCAAGTCGTGCAGCGATCTGGGCTGGCCCCAGTCGAAGCCGCCAGCGCAGGTTGATGATCTTCTTCTTGACATGCTCGGGCGTCCTGTCTGGGATCCGGTGCGGCTTGCTGGAGCGATCCTGCATCCCAAACTCGCCCTCTTCCCGGTAGCGGCCGGCCCATTTCCGGGCAGTGATCGGGGAAACCATGAACATCTTTGCGGCGATCGTGGCCGGATAGCCGTCTTCGACAATCAGTCGGGCTAACCGGAGACGGGCACGAGGAGTGAGAAGAGCGTTCGGATGGGTCATCAATTGGCCTCCGCCGCGGTCTTCGTGAGCGCGCGTCCGGTGAGAAGCATGATGGCGAGAGCGATCGCTGTCAGCACCGAGGCGACCCAAACCGGCGCGAGCAGCCCCAGCCCGGTCGCGAGCCCGAACGCACCAAGCACAGGCCCCGCGGCAGCTCCGATATTCAATGCTGCGGTTGCGTACGAACCGCCCATCGTTGGCGCACCCGATGCTGCATACAGCACACGCGTGATCAGAGTACTGCCGACGCCGAACGACAGGAAGCCCTGAACGAGGACGAGGACGATAAGCGCAACGGGATGAGATGCGACCACTGCCAACACGATCCAGCCCGTCAGCAACAGCGGTCCGCCGACTGCGAGCACGAGGCCAGGTCGTTGATCTGATAGTCGTCCTGCGATCGTGACGCCAAGGAACGATCCGATGCCGAACATCACCAGCGCGACGGACACCCACGCTTCGGCCAAGCCCGCGGTCTCGGTCACGACGGGTGCCAGGAAGGTGAATGCCGCAAAGGTCCCTCCGTTGATCAGCGCTCCGAGTGCCATGGCCAGGATGAGCCGCGGCATCGCCAACTGGCTGAGCTCGGCACGGAGCCTTGGTGAGGTCGCGCTAGTCGCGCTCCGACCAACATTGTTCGTGACGCCCCGAATGACTCCAACGGCCGCGGGAATACAGAGGATGGCGATCGCCCAGAACGTCGTTCGCCAGCCCAGCGCTGTGCCGAGCAGTGCCCCGGCGGGGACGCCCACGACGGTTGCGATCGTCGTGCCGGAGAGCAGGATCGACAGTGCACGCCCCTTCTGGTTCGCTGGCACGAGGGTAGTGGCCGTGCTCAGTGCTACGGCGAGGAATCCTGCGTTTGCGAGAGCGCTGAGCACCCGGGTGATGAGCAGGAGAGAGAACACTGGTGTCATCGCTCCGATGACGTGGCTTCCCGCGAACACGAGAAGGCAAACGATCAATGTGAGCCGCGGTGGCCAACTGCGAGCGAATGCCGCCATCACTGGCGCGCCGACGACCATACCGACCGCGAATGCGGAGGTCAGCAGGCCTGCAGTGCCGACCGAGACGTCAAGTTCGGTCGCGATCGCGGGGAGCAATCCCGCGAGCATGAATTCTGAAGTGCCCATGACGAAGACCGCCAGGGCAAGCATGTAGAGAGCAAAAGGCATCGAGTACTCCGAGGTGTGAGATCAAGAAATGGTTCTTCTTGTCACCACGGCCAGTGCCCCGGGTACGCCAGAAATACGCCCACACAGATCGTGGGCGTCGTAACTAGTGGTTCAAGGGGCTGGCGGTGTGACCGACAACCCCTGACCTGTCTGATTCGGGACTCGACATGCCCCAAACTCTACATGCCTTCAATGGTGAGCGGTCTGGACAGATGCTTCTTGAATCAGCACGGTGTCATTGCGCGCGGGGGCAGAACAACGTCCCTGGACATCACACCTAGTCGACACTGATGATTTCGACGATGAACACCGTGACCGCGACCCAAGCGAACTGCTCGTGATGCTTCAGAGGCTTCGTCCCGTTCATGAAGATCTCGTTGTTACGCATGGGGATGCATGCCTGTCCAACTTGATTGTGGACGAGGACCGCTTCTCTGGCTTCATCGACTGCGGGCGGTTGGGAGTTGCCGACCGTCACCAGGACCTCGCGCTAGCAACGCGGGACATAGCCGAGCAACTCGGCCAATCATGGGTGCCCTTGTTCCTCGACCAGTATGGGATCGAGGACCTCGACCCGGCACGGACACGGTTCTACCGGCTCATGGACGAGTTCTTCTGAGGGTTCGCTGCAAAAACAAGCCGATCCAGACGCGGCTACTTCTGCTCGCGCACGGGGCACCTTCCTTCGCGTAGTAGTGGATCAGCGGCGTCGAGAGCCGGCGCGGTCGGCGTCTGCGGCCGCGAACGAGTACACAAGGTACTTGTAGCCGTCGCCGGCGCTCATCATCCGCATCGAGACCGTCATGCGCAGTAGGTGAGCGAACATCGCGCGCTGCTTTGCCGTCATTGCGGACATGCTGTGTTTGGTCAGTATTGGTCGTGAGGTCGCGTAGGGCACGTGAAGGACGGTCGACACGAGATGATAGAGGCATGTCGTCTCCCTCGATGCCACTGACCGGATTGCTTTCCGATTGCTCGGTGTGGGCGCGCGTCACCGACGGCGAGTCAGGCGCGATTGTGCTGCGTCACGTGTCCGGGGAACGGTTCGCCAAGGTCGTCTCCGTTGCTGATGCGCACACGTTAGAAGGCGAGCGCGATCGGATCGAGTGGCTGTCGACCACCGGGATTCCCGGCCCCAGCGTGCTCGACTGGCGCATCACCGAGCACGGCGCCTGCCTCATCACCAGCGCCGTCGCGGGCGTCCCGGCTGACCGGCTCGACCCGGCCCATCTCGCTCAGGCATGGCCGTCGATCACCGACACCCTGGTCCGGCTGCATAGCATCCCCGCCAGCACGTGCCCGTACGGCAGAACGCTGGACGAGATGATCACGCTGGCCCGCGCGACCGTCGTCGAGAACCGGGTCCACCCCGAGTTCCTGCCCCAGCACCTCATCGAGACCCCGCCCGCGGTGATCCTCGAAAGCTTGGAACGCGACCTCCCTTCCCGCCAGGAACAAGAGGACGCCGACAGGGTAGTCTGCCACGGAGACTTCTGCCTCCCCAACATCCTTATTGACCCTGATACCTCGCTCGTGGCCGGGCTCATCGACCTCGGCCGACTCGGACAGGCAGATCCCTACGCCGACATCGCGCTCCTGCTGGCGAACGCTCGCGAGACCTGGCCCAACGAAGACACGGCCCAATGGGCGGATCACGACTTCGCCTCCCGGTACGGCATCGCCCTTGACCCCGACCGCCTGGACTTCTACCTTCGACTCGACCCGCTGACCTGGTAGACCATGCTCCGCGTATGCTGAAACCGTAGAAAGAAGCCGTTCAAGACCGGACTGCTCTTGCTCTCCCACGGGGTGGTGTGCTCTGGGAAAGAGCTCCATCAGAGTGGGCGACCAAAGTGCGTGAGGAGCGCTGAGAGTCCCACGAAGACGATCTTTTCGGCGTCTGCGTCATGGTAACCGGCGTGGAGTCTCGCGTACCGCGGAGCGATCCCGGTACGCGACCGGAGCATGCGACGCTCTCTCAGTGATCGGAGCCGTGCTCGCGCTGGCAATGACGAGGTTCGACAGTGCATAGGCCGCACCCAGCGGGTCTTCTGCGCCACTGTCGACGAGTAACTCACACATCCCCTCGGACAAACGCACGTAACTAGGGCCGCGAGAAGGAAGCATCGCTATTGCCTGACACGCCCACCGATGCTTGACCAGATGCCGGTGGTAGGTCAGCATCACCTTCGCGAGCTTGTCCCCTGCGACCGCTTGAGCAACATCGAGGTCATCGGCGAGAGCCACACCAAGGGCGAGATCGAAGAGGTCATCGATCGAGCCGACTCGCGAGTACGAGCTCGCCGGCGTGACAGGCAGCCAAGTCCCTACAGCATGCAGGGTGAGTGCGCGCAGTCGCCCCCATCCAGCAGAGCTGCGGCGGCAGGTGCGGCAGCGTCGATGTCGACGGCGCGTCGACGTTGGACGGGTTTCTGATGCTCCCCGTAGTTCACGCGCCGCATCGCCCACTTTCTTCTTCATCGTCGTTGGCTTGGTCTGGCGCATCTGCGGTTCCATTGATTGTCGTTTTCTTTTACGGTCGTCGCCTCCTCAGCGACGTGCCGGTTGTGTGGTTCCTGCGGCAACCGTGTGGAGCTGATCGAGGAGAACGGTTCAGTTAAAACGCCCCTGCTTAAACGATTGCCGGTGTGATGGCGCCGGTGGAGTCATGGTAAACGTCGCAGATAGCGCGCGGTCGGTGATCGGGCTGCGCCACCAGGGGCCACCCTTCGCTCCAGTGACTCCGCCGCAGAGTCACTGGAGCCGGTAACTCTGGCGCAGGCCTAGCTCGCCTCAAGTCAGACTGTGCGCTGCGGGTGCGACCCGGGCGAGAGAGGCCCGGTAGCTGCTCGGCGTGAAGCCGAGAACGGATCGGAAGTCTCTGGTCAGATGAGCGTGATCGGCATAGCCGACTTCGTGAGCCAGCTCAGTCAGGTCGCGAGCCGGGTTGTGGCGGAGCTTCTCGGCAGCTTCTTGGAGCCTACGGCGACGAATCAAGAACGCCGCTGAAACACCAACGTACTTGGCGGCGAGTCGTTGCACGGTCCGCGTCGAGACGTGCAGATGCGCAGCGAGATCAGTGACGCTGCACAGCGCCGGATCGGATTCTGCCGCCTCGAGCATCCGATTGGCGAGTAGCGCCTCACCGCTCGGATCTCCCAGTCGGTTCAGCAGCCATTCGGAGAAGGCGGCTACTGCTGCGCCTCGGCGGTCACTCCCGGAACCCTCGCCGCGCATCGCGGAGCGGACCGCGACCGTGAGTTCCACAGCGTCGATCATCCGCGAGCCATCACGGAGCGATGCCACATCGGCTGCCAGCAAGGGCACCGCGGCGGGGCGAAGCAACGCACCCATCGCCCACCCGCTCCCCGTCAGGTCGCGGTAGGACACGCGGGTGGTGGGACCGGAGATTTCGGTCACGGCGTCGCTGACGACGAGGTTGCACGCCGGGTACCCGATCACGTGCTGGCGTGAGGTGCGTCCGGGTTCGAGGTTCCATTCAGGAATCCAGAACCACCGCACGTACGCCGCAACGTCACCCGTGACCGTCTCACGATGAAATGTGGGGAGGCTGCCCGGGTGCAGCACTCCGCGCGAGATTGCCGGATGTACCATCACCCCAACAACTCTACCGAGTGAAGGTGGCGCAAATCTTCAAGTGCGAGCCCAGCCGCGTCCGTACTATCTAACCTATGGCAACAGCAGCGAATGGCGAACACACCGACCACGGCACACCTAGGGGCGCGAGTAGCATCACGCCCTTCATTGCACTCCCTCAAGCCCGTGAAGCGATCGAGTTCTACCGAGACACGTTCGGCGCGCGCGTGGTCGACGTCACCGAGATGGGCGGCGTCATCGTCCACTCCGTGCTCGACTTCGGGCACGGCCTTCTGCAAATTGGTGAGCCGATGCCTGACTACCATCTCGTGGCTCCACCGGAGGGCGAAGACGACTGCTATTCACTTGGACTGTACGTCCAGGATGTGGATGCTGTCGTCGCCGCGGCAGAGGCAGCCGGAGCGGTCATCCGAGAACCGGTCTCCGACTTCGTATCCGGCGACCGATTCGCGAGCATCCGCGACCCTTTCGGCATCCGATGGTCGATCATGACCCGCATCGAGGACATCTCTGAGGACGAGAGTGCTCGCCGCGTCGCTGACTGGGCGGCGTCACAGCAGTCGTAACGAAGGTGGGACTGCGGTGCTAACTCCGCCACGTTAAGATCTTGACGAATGAGCGACATCGAATGTTGCTCACCACTGTCCACGGCACCGACAAGATCCTTAGCTGTAAGAGGCCAGGACGTCGTTGTGCGTGATGGTGTCCCGAACGCGGCCGGTCTGCCGTCGTGCGCTCCATGCGGCCGGTGGTAGTTGTAGTGCACGTTCCAACTCTCCAGCGCTCTCTCGCGCTGGAGTTCTGAGGTCCAGATTCTGGCGTAAAGGAACTCTTCCGCCTTGGCCCGGTTGCGGCGCCCGACTTTGTCGTTGTACTTGGGCGTATACAGCCGCGTTCGCCTGTGGTGCCGCGCAGGGCTGTTGCGAAGGCGGACGAGCGATAGCAAGCGCCGTTGTCGGTGATGATCCGTTCGATCTTCATGATGCCGTGCTTGGCAAACCATTCGCGGGCGCGGTTCAAGAACGCGACGGCGGTGGCAGCTTGTTCGTTCTCCAGTGAATTCGGTGTACGCGAGACGCGTGTGCCCGTCGATCGCTGAACGCAGGTACGCGTACCCGGCTCGCGCTCCGCGGGTCTTCGCGCGGGAAGCCGCCCTGGCTTCGGAACTGTTCTTCCCGTGCACCCGCCAACCACCGCCGTCGGTGATGCGACCGACCTTCTTCACGTCCAAATGGACCATGTGCCCGGGGTGCTTCGCGGTGATCGTCCTGATCTCCCGATTCGTCTCGCCGTTCGGGTCAATGAACCGCCGGCGATTCAGCCTGAGTTGAGCCAGGTGCCGGGTGATCGTGCGTCGACTGACCGGGCTTCGGTCCGCACCGAGCTCATAGGCAATGCGGGATGCCGACCACTTCTCCTCCCGGCGCAGCTGCTCGATCCGCGCCGCAGTCTCGCCGGGAGTCGCGGTCGGCTGCCGAACCGGGGCAGACGAGCAATCAATCAACCCGGTCTCGCCGAACTTACGGTGCCGGTTCGCCCACTTCGAGACGGTCGCCCGCGAGATATCCATCTCTGCGGCCACATGCGCATCGGGCGAGTGTGACAACGTTCGATGAGCCGCTTGCGACCTTCGGGAGTGAGAGAGGCGTCCGGTGGGTTGTCGTAGCCGAGGGCAACCTGTCTCCTCTTACGGACGTGGAGAGTTCGGTCACGAAACGTTGATGAGGCGCCGAACCGTGTCGTACGCCGGTTTGGGTGTGTAGTCGTCGCGGAGGAGCCCGAATCCGTTCTGCCAGTTACCGTCGCTGATCCCGTCACGGAGCGAGAAAAACTCGTACACGCTTACCTCACCGGTCGCGGCCACAGCCTCGGCGACGGCCTTCAGGATGCGCACCTGCTTTGTCTCGTCGCGGGTGAGGCCGGTGGGCCAGCCGGTCTCGGTCACATGGATCGGCGTTTCTTCGGAGATTCCGGCGTCGCGACTGACCTCGCGCAGCGTGTGGATGAGGAACTGTGCTCCAGCGCCGACTTTGTCCTCCGGGATGGGGCTGAAGACGTCGGGGAACATGTCGAGGCCGATGAAGTCGAGCCGCGCGGTCGAGTCCGCGCCCAGTGCGTCGACCATTTTGGTCCAGAACGCCGGGTCGGCGACGCCGGCCCCGTTGACGCCGATTTGAACGTTCGCGCCCAACTGTTCGCGTTCTTCGAGCCCGGCTGCGACTCCCGAGGAGACTGCCTCGAAGCAGCCTGGGAAGCCGCCGTCCTGTGGGTACGGCACGTTGAGTTCTTCGCCGACCTGGACTTTCCCGCCACCCCATTTGGCAACGTCTCGAACTGCCTGGCGCACGAATTCTGCGTATCCGACAGGGTCAGGGTCGGCAGCGCGATAGCACGCCGTGAGATCGATCAGCCGGCCCGTCCCGGTGTAGTTCCCCGGATTAGCCGGAGTAGCAGCCACACCGGGTTCTGGCGCTCCCGAGCCCCGGTAGTGCCGGTAGCAGCGGATATAGAACTGCGCCGCCTTACCCTGCAGGCGGTTCAGTGCGACGCGTGTACGTTCGACGTCTTCTTGTGGAGTCTTCAGCGGAGTCAGGTCCACCAGATCCGCCGCGGCCACACCGGGCCAGATTCCAAACAGCATGACAATCTCCTTACTAGCCGTATACGGTCAATGTTCACTCTAGCCGTATACGGCTATGTTTGCTAGCGTGGAGCGATGCCAACGAACGCGCTCGCCAACCCGCTCGTGCTGCCCATTCTTGGACTGGCGGCCGAGCAGCCCCGGCACGGCTACGCCCTTTTCAGTGAGCTCCGCTCCCGCTACGCGTACATCGGCGCGCGCAACTCGACCGTCTACACACTGCTCAACACACTCGTAGAGGCCGGTTGGCTGCGCTCGAAGCCGACAGACGCAGATCGACAGACGTTCCAGCTGACCGCCACAGGCCGACACGCTCTGGCCGAGCGAGTCGAGTACGAGCTCAGGGACGGCGCACTTGGCGACCGCACTGCATTCATGACGGCGCTGGCTTATCTCGGAATCCTCTCCCCGAAGGACGCGGCCGCCGCCCTGCAAAGTCGCGTCGACCGCATCCGTCAGGAGCAAGACTGCCTTGAAAGTGCGCTTGACGAGGCTGGAAGCGTCCCTGAGCTACACATGATCGAGACCCATTACTACCGAGACCAGCTCGGCCACGAACGCTCATGGCTCGACGCGACCGTCCGTCGGATCCGTTCCAAGACCCTCGCCTGGCCGAGCCGATAGTTCGCTGGCGCCAGCCTCGCGTCATGGCGACGCCCATTCACCCTTCGGCACCGGCGCACGAGCTGCCGTCAACAACCTCACGGCTCACAACACTCTTGTATGAGGCCATGACGTTGTTGAAGCGTGCCGGTGCTGCAGAGGCAGGCGGTTGCCCTTCGTGAGCGCTGTGGGGACGGTGATAGTTATAGGGCCGGTTCGATGTTTCCAGCGCGGCAGCGCGTTCGGCTTCTGAGCGCCAGATGCGCGCGTAGAGGAACTCTTCGGCGAGGATCCGGTTGTAGCGCTCGACTTTGCCGTTGTGTCGAGGCGTGTATGGCGTGATGCGCTGGTGTCGGCTGGTCCCGACCGCTTCGCGGAAGGCTGCAGATCGGTAGCAGGAACCGTTGTCAGTCACGACGCGCTCAATCCGGGTGATGCCGTGCGCGGCGAGCCAGGCTCTGGTCCGCCCGAAGAGCGCGACGGCAATGACGGACCTCTCATCCGGTAACGCTTCTATGTAAGTGAGTCGGGTGTGTCCGTCGATGGCGGAATGTAGGTAGATGTACCCGGTCCTCGTGCCACGGGCCTTCGTGCGGGCGACAGCTTTGGCTTTCTCGCTGCCTTTGCCATGCACACGCCACCCGCCGCTTTCCTGCTTCGGAATTGCGATCCTCGGTCCGTGTGAACCACGCGGCCGGCCACATCGCCGCGCCTGGCGGCAGCGTTGTTGAGCGCCGTCACCGCGAGCCGGGACTTCATCCTGGAGTCGATCGAGTAGCCCACGATCCGGTTGGAGTAGACGTCCTTGATCGCGCAGACGTAGATCTTCCCTTCGGCCGTCTTGTGTTCTGAGATGTCCGAGAGCCACAGCTCGTTCGGAGCGTCGGCCCTGAACTCGTGCCGGATCACGCCGTGCTTGTCGACCACCGCGCAGAGGTCGTCGTGGACCGGCGGGCCGGGCTTCTTGGCCTTGCCGCGCTTGGGCTTCCCGAACACCGACCACCAGCCCAGCTGCGAGCAGATCCGCCACGCCGTCCGCTCGGCCATCACCTCCCCGGCCTCCTTCGCTTCATCGAGCAGAAACCGGTAGCCGAACTCCGGGTCGTCGCGGTGGGCGTCGAACAGGACGTTGGCGCGGTAGGCCTGCTCGAGCTCGGCGTCGGTGACCGGGCTCTGGAGCCGGCTCTGTTGCAAAGATTGGCGGCAGTCAGAGGTAGGCTGTCGCTCTGCGCCGATCAGGCGGCTGCTGCGAAATGGTGGTTGAGCATGCCCATGGCCTCCGTCAGCGCCGAGGGCCCAATGCCAAAAGCTCTCTCCACAAGGCGCACCTCGCCCCTGATGCCGGGCTGCAGGCACCAGGGGCGAGCCTGTCCTTTGCGCAGGGCTCGCATGACTTCGAATCCCTTGATCGTGGCATAGGCCGTGGGGATCGATTTGAAACCGCGCACCGGCTTGATCAGTATCTTGAGCTTTCCGTGATCGGCCTCGATCACGTTATTGAGATACTTCACCTGCCGGTGGGCCGTCTCCCGGTCCAGCTTTCCTTCGCGCTTCAATTCGGTGATCGCTGCACCATAGCTCGGCGCTTTGTCGGTATTGAGCGTGGCAGGCTTTTCCCAGTGCTTCAGGCCTCGCAGGGCCTTGCCCAGGAACCGCTTCGCTGCCTTGGCGCTGCGGGTCGGCGACAGGTAGAAATCGATCGTGTCGCCCCGCTTGTCGACTGCCCGGTACAGGTAGGTCCACTTGCCCCGCACCTTGACGTAGGTTTCATCCAGGCGCCAGCTCGGATCAAAGCCACGCCGCCAGAACCAGCGCAGCCGCTTCTCCATCTCCGGGGCGTAGCACTGGACCCAGCGATAGATCGTCGTATGGTCGACCGAAATGCCGCGTTCCGCCAGCATTTCCTCAAGGTCGCGATAGCTGATCGGATAGCGACAATACCAGCGCACCGCCCACAGGATCACATCACCCTGGAAATGGCGCCACTTGAAATCCGTCATCGTTCCGTCCGTCCAATCTCCGCCAAGCATGCTCAAGCTTCACGATTTTTGCAACAGAGCCCACACGAGTATTGAGCATAGTCGAGATTGGTGCAGATCACTTCTGATATTGAACTGTCAGGAGCTGGCTGCACAACAGCCATTACGCCCAATCAACTGGTGCAGTCGTCTTCTGAAAATGACATTTGGTATCTCTCATAAACGGATGTTTTTGAGAGAACTATCTTCGGCCTTCACACGCACGAAAGGCGGCGAAGCTCCGCCGTTAATCCGTCCGCCGGAGATCTCGCCCAGGCAGGCTGAAGGCCGAGCAAGCCTGACAGGCCCGAAAAGCCCGGCACGGGCGTCGGCGGCGATGACGGCGGCGGCATTATCCAGGGTTGATGATGGAAGTGGAGGATATCGACAACCTCTCGCGCAACCAAGACATCGCGGTCGGACTGCAAGTGATCTTGAAGCCACGGGCCCGTCCCACCCCGACATGGACCTCGATGCCCGAACGGACGTTAGATTTCGAGTTCTAGGCGTTCTGCGATGAAGGTTGGATCCCAGCCGGGATTGAAAGTGTCGACGTGGGTGAATCCGAGCCGCTCGTATAGGCCACGCAGGTTCGGGTGGCAGTCGAGCCGCAGCTTGGCGCACCCCTGCGTTCGCGCGGCATGGCGGCAAGCCTCGATCAGCGCGGAGCTGACACCCCGGCCCGCATGTGTCCGTCGCACCGCGAGCTTGTGCAGATATGCGGCCTCCCCCTTGAGGGCGTCGGGCCAGAACTCGGGATCCTCGGCCGACAAGGTGCAACAGCCGACGATGCCGTCGCTGCAACTCGCGACTAGGAGCTCGGATCTCAGGACGAAGGTCTCCGCGAATGTCCGGTCGATCCGCGCGACGTCCCAGGCGGGCGTTCCCTTGGCGGACATCCACGCCGCAGCGTCGTGCATCAGCCGCACAACCTCGTCGATATCACCCGAGCAGGCGACCCGAACGTTCGGAGGCTCCTCGCTGTCCATTCGCTCCCCTGGCGCGGTATGAACCGCCGCCTCATAGTGCAGTTTGATCCTGACGAGCCCAGCATGTCTGCGCCCACCTTCGCGGAACCTGACCAGGGTCCGCTAGCGGGCGGCCGGAAGGTGAATGCTAGGCATGATCTAACCCTCGGTCTCTGGCGTTGCGACTGCGAAATTTCGCGAGGGTTTCCGAGAAGGTGATTGCGCTTCGCAGATCTCCAGGCGCGTGGGTGCGGACGTAGTCAGCGCCATTGCCGATCGCGTGAAGTTCCGCCGCAAGGCTCGCTGGACCCAGATCCTTTACAGGAAGGCCAACGGTGGCGCCCAAGAAGGATTTCCGCGACACCGAGACCAATAGCGGAAGCCCCAACGCCGACTTCAGCTTTTGAAGGTTCGACAGCACGTGCAGCGATGTTTCCGGTGCGGGGCTCAAGAAAAATCCCATCCCCGGATCGAGGATGAGCCGGTCGGCAGCGACCCCGCTCCGTCGCAAGGCGGAAACCCGCGCCTCGAAGAACCGCACAATCTCGTCGAGCGCGTCTTCGGGTCGAAGGTGACCGGTGCGGGTGGCGATGCCATCCCGCTGCGCTGAGTGCATAACCACCAGCCTGCAGTCCGCCTCAGCAATATCGGGATAGAGCGCAGGGTCAGGAAATCCTTGGATATCGTTCAGGTAGCCCACGCCGCGCTTGAGCGCATAGCGCTGGGTTTCCGGTTGGAAGCTGTCGATTGAAACACGGTGCATCTGATCGGACAGGGCGTCTAAGAGCGGCGCAATACGTCTGATCTCATCGGCCGGCGATACAGGCCTCGCGTCCGGATGGCTGGCGGCCGGTCCGACATCCACGACGTCTGATCCGACTCGCAGCATTTCGATCGCCGCGGTGACAGCGCCGGCGGGGTCTAGCCGCCGGCTCTCATCGAAGAAGGAGTCCTCGGTGAGATTCAGAATGCCGAACACCGTCACCCTGCTGCGTAACATCGTTGCTGCTCCATAACATCAAACATCGACCCACGGCGTAACGCGCTTGCTGCTTGGATGCCCGAGGCATAGACTGTACAAAAAAACAGTCATAACAAGCCATGAAAACCGCCACTGCGCCGTTACCACCGCTGCGTTCGGTCAAGGTTCTGGACCAGTTGCGTGAGCGCATACGCTACTTGCATTACAGCTTACGAACCGAACAGGCTTATGTCCACTGGGTTCGTGCCTTCATCCGTTTCCACGGTGTGCGTCACCCGGCAACCTTGGGCAGCAGCGAAGTCGAGGCATTTCTGTCCTGGCTGGCGAACGAGCGCAAGGTTTCGGTCTCCACGCATCGTCAGGCATTGGCGGCCTTGCTGTTCTTCTACGGCAAGGTGCTGTGCACGGATCTGCCCTGGCTTCAGGAGATCGGAAGACCTCGGCCGTCGCGGCGCTTGCCGGTGGTGCTGACCCCGGATGAAGTGGTTCGCATCCTCGGTTTTCTGGAAGGCGAGCATCGTTTGTTCGCCCAGCTTCTGTATGGAACGGGCATGCGGATCAGTGAGGGTTTGCAACTGCGGGTCAAGGATCTGGATTTCGATCACGGCACGATCATCGTGCGGGAGGGCAAGGGCTCCAAGGATCGGGCCTTGATGTTACCCGAGAGCTTGGCACCCAGCCTGCGCGAGCAGCTGTCGCGTGGGCTCTGTTGCAAAGATTGGCGGCAGTCAGAGGTAGGCTGTCGCTCTGCGCCGATCAGGCGGCTGCTGCGAAATGGTGGTTGAGCATGCCCATGGCCTCCGTCAGCGCCGAGGGCCCAATGCCAAAAGCTCTCTCCACAAGGCGCACCTCGCCCCTGATGCCGGGCTGCAGGCACCAGGGGCGAGCCTGTCCTTTGCGCAGGGCTCGCATGACTTCGAATCCCTTGATCGTGGCATAGGCCGTGGGGATCGATTTGAAACCGCGCACCGGCTTGATCAGTATCTTGAGCTTTCCGTGATCGGCCTCGATCACGTTATTGAGATACTTCACCTGCCGGTGGGCCGTCTCCCGGTCCAGCTTTCCTTCGCGCTTCAATTCGGTGATCGCTGCACCATAGCTCGGCGCTTTGTCGGTATTGAGCGTGGCAGGCTTTTCCCAGTGCTTCAGGCCTCGCAGGGCCTTGCCCAGGAACCGCTTCGCTGCCTTGGCGCTGCGGGTCGGCGACAGGTAGAAATCGATCGTGTCGCCCCGCTTGTCGACTGCCCGGTACAGGTAGGTCCACTTGCCCCGCACCTTGACGTAGGTTTCATCCAGGCGCCAGCTCGGATCAAAGCCACGCCGCCAGAACCAGCGCAGCCGCTTCTCCATCTCCGGGGCGTAGCACTGGACCCAGCGATAGATCGTCGTATGGTCGACCGAAATGCCGCGTTCCGCCAGCATTTCCTCAAGGTCGCGATAGCTGATCGGATAGCGACAATACCAGCGCACCGCCCACAGGATCACATCACCCTGGAAATGGCGCCACTTGAAATCCGTCATCGTTCCGTCCGTCCAATCTCCGCCAAGCATGCTCAAGCTTCACGATTTTTGCAACAGAGCC